>NZ_JBIIKX010000002.1:0-205312 GCF_044232965.1 Prosthecobacter sp. | reverse complement strand
TCGTGCGGTTCGCTTCAGGCTCACCGCTCGACTCAATCTAGCAACGCTGTTGCCCAGAAGCCTGCGCGTAAGGCACAGTGGTTTGTTCAGCCGGTAGAAGTTGCCTGGCATTATGCGCTCGTTCTGCGGCTCTTTGAGACCTTTCTCGAAACGCGGACAATGATTGACACCCGTGGTGCGAAGCGGGTAAAACTGGCCGCATGCTTCGTCTTGCTGCCGTCCTTTGCGTTTCCTTCGTCGCATGCCTCCCATGTCTGGTGGCACAGGCCCAGGAGCGCAGGCTGCCGGTGCTTTCGGCGAACCTCGACGCGCTGCTGAACTTCACGCAGTTGTGGCAATGGAGCTCGGAGGATTTTGAAAAGGCTTACGTGGTGAAGCTGGCCGACCCGGAGCAGCAGGAGAAACCGCCGCAGTTTGAGTGGGTGAACACCACCAAGGACCGCGCCCGCTTTTCCCGCAAGATGTACAGCAACGTGGACACGAAGCTGACGATGTTTGGCGGGTCGATCCGGCTGGAGGAGGCGATTGTGGAGTTCGTGAACGGCAAGGCGGCGCGGGCGACGGTGTCGTTCTACAATCGCGGTGACTCGGGCGACATCGAGGTGGCGGACTTTGACCGCATCCTCAAAACGATCGGCCAGAACCTCGGTCAGGTGACGAAGGTGGCCCCGAAACGGCAGCTCATGTCCGCCAACGCGGCGCTGCCGGTGACGAGCTGGATGTGGAGCGCGCCCACGGGCATCGCGCTGCTGGAGCACAACGAGTACCAGACCGCGAAGCCGGAGTTCCTGCGCCTGAAGCTGGCCGCGCCGAACCAGGCGGACTGGAGCATGGGGAAGATGGCCGTGGGCGTGCAGCGCATGGAGCTCATCAAGCGCGTGACCAAAACACCGGAGGGGGACGTTTACATCGCGGGTGTGCCGATGGTGGACCAGGGGCAGAAGGGCTACTGCGTGGCGGCGAGCTGCCAGCGCCTGTTTGAGTACATGCGCATCCCCTGTGATCAGCATGAGATGGCGAAGCTGGTGAGCGTGGACGCCGAGAGCGGCGCGAACGTCTTCAACATGCAGAAGAGCCTGTCGAAGATCGACAGCGCCTTCAAAGTGACCTTCAAACCGCTGGTGAACCCGGAACAGTATTACACCGCCGGACGCAAGCGCCGCGTGTCTGAGAAAGCCTTCGTCGCCGATGTGAAGGCGCACATCGACCGGGGCGTGCCGCTGCTGTGGGGCCTGGCGCTCGGCGAAAGGCCGGAGGATCCGCCGCTGCCGATGGGCGGGCAGGTCAGCGGCGGCCACATGCGCCTGGTGATCGGCTACAACCTGGCCAAGAACCAACTGCTCTTCACCGACTCCTGGGGAGCTGGCCATGAGCTGAAGCGCATGGCGATGCTGGACGCCTACGATGTGACGATGGGCCTGTATTCGATGGCTCCGAGCGGCTTCTGAGGCCGCGCCTCACAGACCGCCGAGCTTGCAGATGCGCTCCCAGTGCTTCGCCTCGACCGGGGTGATGGAAAGGCGGTTCCCACGACGCAGAATGAGCATGTCCGCGAGCTTGGGATCGGCGCGCAGCATGTCGAGCGTGACGAAGGTCTTGAAATCGGCCTCCCACTTCACATCCACCATCAGCCAGCGCGGTTCCTCGCGCTTGCTGCCCGCGTCGAAGTATTCGGAGGACGGGTCAAACTGGGTGTGATCGGGATAGGCCTCCTTCACGATTTTCACCACGCCCGCGATGCCCGGCACGTCGCAACTGGAGTGGTAGAAGAACCCCAGATCGCCGACCGCCATCTGATCCCGCATCATGTTCCGCACCTGATAATTCCGCACCCCGTTCCACGGCTCCGTCTTCTTCGGGCGAGCCTTCAGATGGTCGAAGGAAAAAACATCGGGTTCAGATTTGAGGAGCCAGTGATTCATGGGAATGGCCCACGAAATACACGGAAGGCGCGAAAAGGGAAAGCGAACATGCTTGTCACACCGTGATCAGCCGGTTCCGTGCTGTGATGGGCCAGCGTTCGGTCGTTTGGCCACCTTCGATGACGTAGGCTTCGCCGTGCATGGAAACGGTGGGACAGACGTGGCGTGGGAGGCCGTGGAGGGCCTGGCCGATGGTGAACTCGTGGGCGCGGTCGGTTTCGAGGACGAGGTGCTCCTCGCTTTGCATGAGGGCGACGGCATCGGGCAGTTCCTCGAAGCGGACGCGGGGATGCGGGTTCTCGGGGGCAACGGATTTGTGGCCGAGATCGAGTGTGATGCGGTTTTTGCCAGGTTTGCTGATCACACGAGCCAGCAGCATGGCCGCAGGCTGGAAGGGCAGGTCGGCAGGGTATTTGTCGCCATAACCAAAGTCCCACAGCACCGTGGTGCCGGGGCTGAGGGTGCGGTCGGGATACGTGGCGTGAATGCCGAAGGTCGGGGAGCCACCAGCGACGAGTTCCTTCACAATGATGCCCTCGCCCTGCAAACGGCAGCGGAACTGGAGGACCGGCTCGAAGGCGGCATTGCAGCGCTCACGACGGACGTCGAGGCTGTCATCGTGGATGTGGCCGTCGTAGGCGTGCAGACCGCGAAATTGGAGGCGCGGCGTGTCCTTCATCGCATGGGCAAGGATGGCAGCCTCATCGCCGGGAAAGATGCCGGTGCGGGACATGCCGCAGTCGAGCTCGAGATAGACACCGAGGGTGACGTTGTGCTGCTGAGCGGCGGAGGCGAGGAAGCGGACAGTGTCCATGTCATCGGCGATGCTGGAGAACTGCGTGTCCGGGAACTTGAGCGCCAGTTCGGCAAGACGATGCGCGTTGATGCCGACGCAGGGCATGGCGAGCAGCACGTCCGTGGCCCCCACGGCGGCGCACATCTCCGTTTCAGCGATGGTGGCGGCCTTGAACCGCGTGATGCCGAGCTTGAGCTGCATCGCGATGATCTCCGCCGTCTTGTGCGTCTTCACATGCGGACGCAGGCGGTTGGGATCTCCCGCGATCTTGAGCATGAGCCGGAGGTTGTGCTCGATGCGGCTGCGGAAGAAGAGCAGCGCGGGAGAAGGGATGTCGGCTTCGTTTTCGACGTGGTACCAGGCGTGTGACATGGATGTGGGATCAGGATGAGAGGAGACAGCTACAATGAACGCGACCAGAAACAGATTTTGCAGGCCTATTCCTCCGCCTCATCACCACGCGTGAGCCGGTCCCCCCAAAACGTGGCAACGAGCAGGCTGGAGAGCGCAAGGAGGGCGAGCCCGTTGAGCACATGGAAGTTGGTGACCCAGAAACTTTTGCCGGTTAGGATGACGAAGATGCCCAGCGCGACCTGCACCGTGGGCAGAAACATGAGCAGCGTGGCGGCCAGGCGCATCCGTGGCAGCGTGATCAGCCAGACCCGGGCGCGCACAGCCACGAAGATAATGAGCAGCGCGACGAAGAAGCCCCAGTATTTGTGCGCGAAGAGCAAAAACACATCGGGTGGCGAGGTGGGCGGCAGCCACTGGCCTTTGGTCGTCAGAATATCGCTGGCAGCGAGGTGCGTGCGCTGAGTGTGGCGCAATGACGCGCCAAGGATGAGCTGGCCGAAGACACAGAGAAACAGTGTGAGCGTCCAAAAACGCGCCTGGGAGGCGGCTTTGGGACTGAGGATCAGCCGCCCCTCGGTCCAGGTGCGGCTGGAGGCGAAGGCGATGAAGACAAGCAGGCAGTAGAAGACCTGGCCGAGCGTGCCATGGGTGATGCCGAGCGGATCGGACATTTTGAGCACGCGCAAACCGCCCAGCGCGGCCTGCAGCACCACGAGCATCAACGCGAGCGTGGTCAGACCGCGCAACAGCGGCCAGCGCTGGCTGTACCATTTCAACACGAGCCAGGCGAAGCCGAGAACGGCAATGAACACGGCCGTTTTGATCGCCCCCATGAAAATCAGTGCGAGAAAGCCAGCGGCGCATAACACAATGCCGACTCCCTCGACCAAACCCGGACGGAACTTGGCGAACTGCCAGTAGTACATGCCCAACACGAGGAAACCGATGGTGGTGGCGATCCAGCGGTGGCCGTGTTCCAACAGGAGCGCAGGCACTTTGTACCAGCCCTCAGGATTGATCTTCCCATAGCACAACGGCCAGTCAGGCACGGCGAGACCGACATCCTCCGTCGTCACCGCCGCTCCCCACCAGATGAGCACCACGCCGACGGCGAGGGTGAAGAGCGAGTAGCGGTGAAAGGCGCGCGAGGGCATGACGGTCAGATCATGAACGAGTGGCTAAAGCAGAAGGGCAAAATAATGAGGTCATTATTTTGCCCTTCGGTTCTGCCATCCTGAAGGATGGAAATTAATGAGCGGCGGGTTTCGGCGCGGAGGCGGCTTCAGTGGTCTTCTTGAGCGCGGAGGCGGACTGTTCCTTGGCCCAGTCGTCGTATTCCTTGGCATCGACGACTTCGAGGATGGCCTTCATCTGGGCGTGGCCCGGACCACAAAGCTGGCCGCAGATGATGTCCCAACTGCCAGTCTTGGTCGGCTTGAACCACATGTGAGACTTCACACCCGGGGTGGCGTCCTGCGCGGCACGCATCGGAACAAGGGCGAGATTGTGAATGACGTCCTTGGAAGCGACATCCACGATGACCGGGCGGCCGACAGGGAGTTTCAAGGTGCCGGGATTGACGAAGTCGTCTTTGCCGTTCGGGTCGTGCAGATCCTTGCCGGTGGTGTTGGTGGCACCGTTCACATTTCGCATGTCCCAGGTGCTCAGCATCAGGTCGGCACCGGGATACTGGAAGTTCCAGAGGAATTTCTCGCCCAATGCGCGCAGGCGGATGGTGTCGGGGGAGGTCGGGTATTCGTCCGCCTGACGGGACCAGAGCGGGAAGGCAAAACCGAGCAGCAGGATGGCCTCAACGATGACGACGCCGATTTCGATGTGGGTCGTGGCATGACCGCGGACGCCATGATAGTCGGCACGGGCGGTTTTCTTCTGGCGGAAGCGGTAGAAGGCGATGGCAAGGTAGATGGACCAGCCGACGCCAAGGACGACCATGAACCAATGGACGAAGCCGAGCATGTGATCGACCAGGCCGCCGTGTTCAGAGGCGTTTGGAGTTTGACCGATTAATTCATTGATCCAAGAGAGGTTCATAGCGGGGAGGGGGAAAGGAGGTGTTTCAAACAGCAGGGTTCATGCTGGCAAATTTGCGCTGGCGACGGACCATGGAAACAATGATGCCGGTGGCGCAGGCGAACATGAAGGCGAGGAAGCCGAGCATGACGAGGATAGCAAAACCCTGGGCCTGGCCGACGAGGCTGCCCTTGTCAGCCATGCAGGTGGCGCAGGCGAGAATGGTGGATGGCGCGAAAATCATGATCAGACGATGATGGTGCGCATTTTTTTGACGAGATACCACACGCCATAGGCCAGCAGGACGAGGCAGAGCAGGCCGGCGTAGGGCTTCAGCACGGCGGCCCCGGCACGCGCGGCTTCTTCCGGCAGGAAGTGAATCCACAGCCAGAGCCCGGCATCGCACAGAATGGCGAAGGCCAGGAAGACGAGGTGGAAATGCTTGAGCGACATGGAAGGGGCGGTGGTGCTGCTATTCGTTACGATTGTAGAAGCCTTCGAAGACCAGTGGATCACGGGCGGAGAGCACAAAGAGCACAAACAAAACGAGAGCCAGCACCACGGTAAAAGCGAGCACCTTGTAGATGACGGGCCGCTCGTGGTTGAGATGCATGAAGATCAGCGCGACGAGGCTGGCCTTGAAGGTCGCGACAATCATGCCGACGAGGATGTTCAGCCCGTGGGTGGGCAGCTCGACGGTGGAGAGCCACACCGTGAAACCGGACAGCGCCAGCAAGGCAACGCCGATGATGATGTACTTCCGGACGGATTTCTGGATTTCTTCGATGTTGTCAGACATGACGAGGGAAAGTGAGAGGTGAGCGAGGTCTTACAGGAGGTACAACAATGGGAAGAGGAAGATCCAGACCAGATCGACGAAGTGCCAGAAGAGACCGCCGACCTCGACGCGATTGGCGAGATGCTCGGGGTCTTCACGCAGCATTCTGCCGTTGAAGAAAAGGAAGTAGGCCAGCACCCCGGCCCCGGCGACAACGTGCAAACCATGCAGGCCCGTGAGGGTGAAGTAGATGGCGTAGTAGGTGTTGAGCTTCGGTGTGAAGTTGGAGAAGAAGGTGATGTCTTTCTTTTCGATCACCACGGTGGGATGATGCGCCTCATGGCCGTGGGCATCCGCAGGGGCGTGGGCCTCGGCACCGTGCTTGTCACCATGGGCGGCACCCTCGGCAGGAGGTGTGGCGGAGTTGAGCTTGTAGAACAGGGATTCCTTCTGAAGCGTGGCGGACTTGGCCTTGTCACGCGTCGGATACTTTTTCTCGAAATCGGCGATGTGGTGGTCGCGGTTGGCGACGAAGGCTTTCTGCCAGGCTTCACCGAGGTAACGATGGTCAAAGGCGAGAGACTTGTCCGACTGCGCGACCGCACGGGTATCGACGCCATCGACTTCAAGGGTCATCTTGTCGTCAACGAGCTTCCCGGTGGCGGTGGTGCCGTCCACAAAAGTGATGCTGGTGGCGGTGTAACCGAAGAACTGCGAGGGTTTCGCCGCGATCTTGAGCGGAGAGGCCGGGATCAGCTTCACCTTGGTGTCAGGAATGCTGTGATAGTTCTTGGCGATGGTCAGCTTCCTGGCCGCCTCGTACTTGGCGAAGTCGGTGGTGGCCGCAGCGACCGCTTTTTCAGCGGACTCGATCATCTTTTTGCGCTCATCCTGCATCTTGGCATATGCCGCGGCACGGGCGGTCTTGCGAAGCTCGCCAAAGGTGGCGGCATTCAACTCCTGCTCCACGCCGGAAGGGAATTTGAACTTCGGCACGTCGCCAACGACGCTGGTGAGCACATGATCGACGGGATCGGCATCGACGGCCTTGTTGGAGCCGATAATCGCGATTTCCAAGGCGTCCACGTTCTCGAACTTCACCTGGTAGCCATGCGGCAGATGGCCGGTGAGGATGGTGCCGTCGGTGAGCTTGACCGAGTAGTGCTGGAACTTCTTGGAGTACTCGATGCTCTTGTTCACCATGAAGATCGCCGCGCAGGCAATGGTGGCGAGCATGCAGAGCTTGTACTGCGTGTATTTGCGCAGCTTGATGGAGGCCCAGGCCATGACGACGGTGACAGAGGACGCGATGAGAAACACCGTGTTCCAGAAGCCCAGTGTCACATCCAGGTCCCAAACAGGCCAGGGATAGTCCGCGCCGACACGCAGGAAGATGTAGGCGGAAAACAGGCCGCCGAAGAGCATGACTTCAGAGGCCAGGAAGAGCCAGATGCCGATCTTGGCGTTGTAGAGGCCCGTGTCAGGCCGGGAGGTGACGGTATAAGGGATGTCCATCTCGGTGCAGAAGTTCGAGGTTCGCGATTAGTGGTGAGCGAGCGCTTTGTCAGCGGCGGGTTTGGTTTCCGGCTTGCCCTGTTCGGTCTCCCATTGCGGGAAGAAGTCGGCGCCGTGGCCGGGGACGCTGTACTCGTAGGGTCCGCGGTGGGCGACGGGCTCAAAGAGGAAGTTGCCATGCGGCGGCGGGGTGGGCGTGGCCCAGTCCATCGTGGTGGCGTTCCAGGGATTGTCGCTCTCCACCTTTTGGCCGCCCTTGATGCTGAACCAGAAATTGATGATGAACGGAACCTGACCGAGGGCGAGGATGAAGGCGCCGATGGACATCACGATGTTGAGGGAGAGCATGTTGTCCGGGATGTCAAAGCCGAAGAACCCACCGACCTTGTGGGTCAGCGTGGTGCTCCAATTCTGGAAACCGGAGGTGTTTTCGAAGTACTTGCCGCCATCATACCAGCGGCGATGGAAGCCGGCCATGCCCTGGATGAACATGGGCGCGAAGACGAGGTTCATGCCGATCAGCGAGGGCCAGAAGTGCCATTTGCCGAGCCGGTCGCTCATGAAACGGCCGGTGATCTTCGGGAACCAGTGATACACGCCCGCGAAGAGGGCGAAGATGGTGCCCGGCGCCACAACGTAGTGGAAGTGGCCGATGACGTAGTAGGTGTCATGCAGGGCGAGGTCGATGAAAGCGAAGGCCAGGGGCAGACCGGTAAGACCACCGATGCCGAACATGGGCAGGAACGCGGAGGCAAAGAGCATCTGCGTGTTGAAGCGGATGGAACCGCCCCAGAGCGACACCATGAGGCAGGTCAGCAGAACCACCGACGGCACTGAAATGAGCACGGTGGTGATCTGGAAGTAGGTGGACATCATCGTGCCCATGCCGGTGAGATACATGTGATGCGCCCACACCAGGAAGCTGAGAAAGCCGAGCGTCAGCACGCCGTAAACCATCGACTTGTAGCCCCACAGAGGACGACGGGCGTTGCACGGAATCACATCGGTGAGGATGGCGAACGCAGGCAGAATGAGCACATACACCTCGGGATGGGCCAGGAACCAGAACAGATGCTGGTAGAGCAGCGGGCTGCCGCCGCCGGAGATGTCGAGTTGCTTGCCGCCTTCCATCAAGCCTGTGGGCAGGTAGAAGGAAGAGCCGAACACACGGTCCGAGAGCTGCAGGATGGCGGCGACTTCGAGCGGAGGAAAGGCGAGGAGGAGCAGGAAGGCGGTGACAAACATCGCCCAGCAGAAGAAGGGCATCTTCATCCAGCCCATGCCCTTGGTGCGCAGGTTGATGATGGTGGCGATGAAATTGACCGAGCCGAGTAGCGAGGCGGAGATATTGAACACCATCGCCGTCAGCCACCAGGTGTGGCCGTGTGACCAAATGCTGGTCACGCCCATGGAGGTTGTCGTGGCGAGCGGCGAATACATCGTCCAGCCGGTCTGCACCGGGCCGGTGCCGACGAAGAAGCTGTACATCATCAGCACGCAGCTGATGAAGAAGAACCAGTAGCTGAGCATATTCAGCTTCGGGAACGCCATGTCGATGGTGCCGATCTGCAGCGGCATCACAAAGTTGCCGAAGGCGGCGAAGCCCAGCGGCACGATGCCGAAGAACACCATGATGGTGCCGTGCATGGCGCCGAGCATGTTGTAAATCTCGCCATTGAGCGAGCCGTCCGCGTTCAACCAGCGGCCGAACATCTCCTCAAACGCCCAGCCCAGGCCGGGAAGCTCGCGGATCACCTCCACCGCAGGCAGCGGCACGCCCGGATAGGCGATGCTCCAGCGCATGAGCAGCATGAGGAAGAAACCGAACAGCAGGAAAATCAGACCGGTGATGCCGTACTGGATGCCGATGGTCTTGTGATCCGTGGACCAGATGTACTTCCGCAGGAAGCCAGGCTCATGGTGCTCGTGCGCATGGTCATGCGCGTGGTCGTGGGAAGTTGCGGCGGCGCTCATGGGATCGTTCAAAGGTCAGAGTTCAAAGGTTCAAAGTTGAAAGGCCTGCGTGAAATCGAACTCGAAGTCAGCGGTGGCCTTGCCATCACGGACAGTGATGGTTTGGGACAGGTTTTTCGGAAACTGCGGGTGCCAGGCTTCGACGACATACTCGCCGTCAGCGAGAGCGCGGCTGACTTCATAGCGACCGTCGGCGGTGGAGACCGCGGCATGGACGCCTTCATGCACAAAAACCCAGGCGCTCATCCAACGATGAACGTCGCATTCCAGGCGGTAGATGCCTGGCGTGTTGAAAACCTTCACGTTCTCATCGCCGCGCGATGGCTGGCCGATGTTGTCGATGTTTTCGCCCTTGCCACGCGTTCCCGCCTCATGACGGGCGATGCGAATGTTGTGGAAGGTGAGGTCGCTGTTATGAAAGCGCACGTTCTGTCCGGGCTGAATGGCAATCGTGTGCGGCACGAACTCGCACTTCGTCTGATCGATGAGCGGAGCGGTCTCCGGCAGATTGCTGGCGCGCTGGCTGCCACGCACGGTGATCACCGCGTCTGCCAAAGCGCCGTCGGCAGCGACACGCCAAGTGGAATCAACGATCTCACCATGCCCGGTACAGAACGGATTGCCGCCGACATCAACGATCTTGCGCAACTGGGCCGAGTCCGCGCCCTTGAGCGTCACCTTGCCGGTGATGCTGGGCTTGGTGGCGATCTCGACGGCTGGAGCGAGCTTCACATCCGCCGCAGACTCAGGCACCTTGCCACAGCTCACGTTCGCGATCAGCATGACGGCTCCAAAGGCAGCCCAAGGTGCCTGGCGGGAGACGTTTTGCTTCACATTCGACATGATCGCAGCTTTCAATTCGATTACTTGGCCGGAGCGGCGGCGGCCGTGGCTCCCGGGCCGGCAGGAATCTCGCCGGGGACGTTTTTCTCTGCGAAGGGCTTCAAATCGGCCTCAGTCCACTGGGTGGCGCGTTTTTCCTCGTCACGCACCTTCTGCACCATCTCCTTGGTGATCATGGAGGCTTCGTTGCCCCAGGAATTGCGGACATAGGTCAGCACGTTGGCGAGATCCTGAGAAGACATCGCCGCACCGAACGCCTGCATGCCGCCAGGGGTGTTGTAGCCCTGTCCTTTGACGGAAATGGCACCCACGAGGCCATGCTGTGTGACACGAACGAGACGCTCCGTGCCGCCTGTGACCCACTCGGAACCGGCGAGCGGAGGAAACTGGCCGGGAATACCGCCGCCGTTGCCCTGATGGCACCCACCGCACACTGCGTAGCCGCTCGCGCCTTTTTTCATGGCAAGAGCGAAAGGATCCAGCGCCGCACCAGCACCACTGCCGCCCGGACGCGGGTCACCTCCGCCAGTGCTGGCCACGGAGAAAGGATTGCTGACACCGAAGCTCCAGCCGCCGGCCATCGGGCCAAGCTGGCCGCCGGCGATGATGGCGACGAACATGAGCAAAAACACGGCCCACAGCGGCGCGGGCTGGCTTTCGGGGGCGAGATCAGCCTTCTCGCGCTTCACGGCGGAGTGAAGGCGGTCAAGGTCGGTGCTATCGGGATGGGCGGGGGCGCTCATGGGGGCGTGCGTGTCGCGAGAGGGGCTATTTTTTGGCGGGGGAGGCGGCGACTGCCGCGCTCTGGCCGGGAACGGGATAATCTCTCTTCAAAGAGAGGAGGTATTCGACGAGGCGCTTGGCTTCCTCGCTTGGAACGACTTCATAACCGGCAGGCGGCGCGAATTTCTTCTTCAGCTTCAAAGCGTTTTCGGAAACGGGGCCCTGGATCTTCTGCAGCTTGTAGAGCTGGGTATAGGCGGGCATCGTGCTCCAGTCATGCGCGGAACGCGGCGCGTAGAGGTGCGCGTGAAGCGCGGCGGCTTCCGGAGCGCGCCAGCCGAAGTTCGCGAGGTCTGGACCCACTCGCTGGATGCCCAGCAGAGCGTATTTTTCGCTGAGGTAGTCATGCAGCACGTTCGGACGGGCGGCAACGGACGGGCGGGCCTCCTGATCCTGGCCCCAGCCTTTGTACCAGCCGTCGAGACCGAGCTGGGAGGGCCGGATCATCTGAGTGTGGCACTGATTGCAGCCCTCGCGGACATAAATGAGCTGTCCCTGGGCGCTGATGGGCGCAGGCGGGAAGAAGCCCTCGACGCCGTCTTTGTCCTTGTCATAGGCGACGGGCGTGAGCTGCTGGTACTTCATCACTGGGAGAACGATGAGGCACAGCCAGGGCAGGCCGAAAGCGGCGGCGAGGCCGAGAATGAAGGTGCGGAAGTTCGTCATGCGTGTGCGGGAAGATCGTGTTCATCATGCTCGCGGTGCAGCAGCGTGGGGGCCGAGCTGCGGCGGCCCAGTCCGGCGACCATGAGCAGAAGGTGAAGAAGGAACATGAGGTTCGAGAAGCTGATCAATGCCCAGGCCACCGCACGAGAGACGACGTAGGGGCGGGAGTTCACGACGTGGTTCATGAAGCTTTGGTCCCAGTGCTCGGGATTGTTCAGATCCGCGCCCTGCTGCCAGCCGGCGACGAGGCTCATCACCACGATGGTGCTTACGCCATAAACGGAGAACCAGAAGTGGTTGCGGATCAGGCGCACGCTGAGCCATTCACAGCCGGAGAGACGTGGCACGATGTAGTAGATGGCACCGAACACGCACATGCTGAAGAAGCCGTACACGCTCACCACCTGGAAGGAGTACCAGGACTGCGTGAACTGAAGTGAGGAACCAGTCCAGAAGGCGGAGTTCAGCGCCAGGATGAAGCCGGAAACCGGGTAGAACAGCGCTCCGAAGAAAATGAAGCGCAGCGTGGGGCTGCTGGCGACGGCGCTGTGCTTGCCGAGCGTGGTGAGGTGATGGTTCAGGCCGACCAAACCGACCGGGATGAGCAGCAGCACGCCGGTGGCGGCACCGATGGCGGTCATCCAAGCAGGAAGCGGACCGCCCATGTATTTCTGCATGCCGGTCCAACCACCGAGGATGGCAAGCGTCCAGAAACCGGCGGAAGCAAGCTGCGCGGAGGCGATGGGTTGGCCGGTGATCTTCGGAATGAAGTAATAAGCACCGCCAATGCCCACGGGGACGAAGAACAGGAGAATTACGCCGTGAATATACCAGGCGTCGATGCCAGCGCCGAGAGCGCCGAGGCCGGGGAGGCAATGCAGCGCGACGTTGGCGGTGATGAAGATCCAGGGGAACCAGAAGCAGGCACCCAGGATGTACCAAGTGCTGACCATGAAACCTTCGGGGCGGAAGGCACGGCCGAACATACGGGCAATCGGCCAGGCGTAGCAGAGGAAACAGGTCAGCAGCACCGGCCAGACGAATTTCGGCATTTCCAACCATTCGATGGAGGTGCTCTTGCCCATCAAGATGGCCAGGATGCCGACGGTGATAGTGATGTTCCAGAAAACACCGGCGGTGATGAGCAGGCTCTTACCGTGCTTCAACTCCTGGCCGGAACGGCGGGCCATGATCCACAGCATGACTCCAAGAGCGGCCTGGATGCCCCAGCCATAAACGAGCGCGTTGATGTGCGCGGGCTGAAGGCGGCCATACGAGATGTACTGGCAGTTGCCGAGGAACTCGGGCTCCACCAGCTTGATCGCGGCGAGGACGCCGAGGATCGTGGAGAGCATGAGCCAGAAGGCACCGTTGGTGAAGAGGAACAGCACAGGGCCTTTGACCGACTTGTCGATCGCCGCGCGGCGAAGGTTGTCGGCCTGAAGTTCCGTGTCAGAGGTGGCGGGAGTGGTCTGCATGACTTACTTGGGCGGAGCGGGTGCGGCAGGAGGGGCGGCCGGTGCAGGAGTTGGGGCGGCAGCGGGTGCGGCGGCCGGAGTAGGAACTGCTGCAGGAGCTGGAGCGGCAGCAGCGGCTTGTTTCAACTGCGTCGGAGAACCGGGGACGACCTGGGTGCTGACCGTGGGCTTTTTGGCACCGAGCTGGGCGACGGTCTTGTCGAAAACAGCCTTCTTCTTCGCGGAATCGCTGAAACCGAGCTTCGCCAGGTTTTCGTTCTGCGCCTTGACGATCTCGGCGGTGTTGGCCAGACGTTCCGGTGCGCGCGGATCATCACCGAGCTTCGAATCGACGGTGGCCTGGATGAGAGTGAACAGCACGGCGAAGCCTGCGAAGGCTCCCAGCACCCACAGGAATGTGGCGCCGGCTTTTTTGGGTTGTTCGGTCTGCGACATGGAAAAAACGGGGATCAGGTCAGTTGATGACGTTCACGGACTCGATGAGGCGCGGGTCACGCCACGGATACAGGCTGTATTTGGCAAGACCGCGCAGGTAAAGGAAGCCCATCGTGCCGAACACGGCGCACAGCGCGGCGATGTCCTGCACCCAGGCTCCGGGAACCCACACGCCGATGCCCAGGGAAGGGCCGCGCTCAGGAATGACATTCCAATAAATGTCCACGAGGTGCATAAAGAGAATCCAGAGACAAACGAGGCTGACGACGACCGGGTTCTTCTTCCGCGGCTGGGAGAGCAGCAGCAGGAACGGACCGACGAAGTGACCGATCACGATGAAGATCGACACCCAGCGCCAGCCTTCCGTGTTGCGGGTGAGGTAGAAGCGCGTCTCCTCGGTGATGTTCGCGTACCAGATGAGGAAATACTGGCTGAAGGCGATGTAGGCCCAAAACACCGTGAAGGCGAAGAGCAGCTTGCCCATCAGATGGTAATGCTCGTCGGTGACGACCTTCTTCATGTAACCAAGGCCGCGCAGCCAGGTGATGACGAGGATGGTCAGGCCCATCGAGGCCCAGGCGCAGCCGGCAAAGATGTAAACGCCCCACATGGTGGAGAACCACAGGTAATCCAGGCCCACCAGCCAGTCATAGGCAGCGAAGGTGACGGTGAGCGCGTAGAACAGCAGCCAGCGGCACGAGAACTGACGTGCGGAGATGGTGTGCTTGATGTCGCCATCCTGCTCCTGCTTGAGGGACTTGCCGCGCAGTGTGCGGGCAATGTACCAGAGGATGAGGAAATACAGGAAGAAACGGGTGTACCAGGAGAACCAGGTGTTCAGGTTCATGTAGCCGAACTTGGAAACCAGCGCGTGCAGATGCGGGTTCTCCACCGACATGTGGTGGAGGGCCTCTTTGACCGTGGTGTGGTCGTGATGCGCATGGACGGCGGCCTCGCGGTGATGATTCATCCACTCGTAAAGTGGCTTCTGCACCTGCGGCAGCAGCAGCGGTGCGGCGAAGATTCCCATCGCCAGGATCATGTTCGCCAGATTTTCCCAGATGCGGCGCACGGCGACGCCCCAGCTCGAGTTCGACGCGCTGTGGAGCAGGATCCAGAAGCAGCCGCCAACCACAAAGGTGAAGGTGAAGAACACCGCGAAGAGCCAGGAGTAGGCGAAGGTGTCCGTCTTCGTGAAGAAGAAGAACGCCGAGGCGACCAGCCCGAGAACGCCGACAAGGCCGAGCGCGCCGATGATCTTGCCGCCCTTGGCGGGTTCAAATTTTTCTCCGCCCTGGGGCAGATCGTTGAAGGTGACGTGGTGACTCATGCCGGGATTCGCGTGATCGTGCCGTTACTGGAGGGTGACGCCGGCCTCTTTGGCGGCGAGTTGCAGGGAGCGGATGTAGGCCACGATGGCCCAGCGGTCGCGCAGGGTGATATTGCCGCCGTAACCACCCATCAGGCCCTTGCCGTTGGTGATGACATCGAAGATCGCTCCGTCCGCGCGGAAGGCGGCGACGTTGGCGGGATCAAGATTGCCCGGCTGCTGGAAGTTGAAGGCGGTGAGGATGCCATACTTGGAGGTCACACCCTTGCCATTGCCGGAAGCACCATGACAGATGGCGCAGTGAATGTTGTAGCGCTGCTCGCCACGCTTGAGGAAAGCGTCGTTGAACACCGTCGGATCGCTGGTGATCTCGGTGGGCAGGCCGTCGCCGTAAAAATCACCCATCTTGCCAGTGTCGTAGTAGCCAACTCCGTTGGTGAAGGCGAAGCGCACGGGTTTCGCGCCGTCCACGACAGGCTTGGCGGGAATTTCAAAGCCCATCGGCACCGTGCCCTTCACAGGCATGCGGGCACCACGGCCATCGGCGAAGAATTCGCTGGAAGCCTGGTATTTGATCTTGGCCTGGTGGTCCATGTCCGGGAACACTTCGAGGGGCGGCAGTTCAGACTTGCCGCCACGGAATCCGAACGCGCTCACAAGGATCGCGCCGACAAAAAGGTAGCTGAGGAAGAAGTACTTCATGGTGTGCGGGGCGCGGCTTAGAGTTCGTCCTCCACGAGTTCGATGTTCTTGCCGCCGGCTTTTTCGAGCAGGGACTTGGTGCCCTCCTGGGAGAATTTGGGGTCACGGGCCTCAATGCAGACGAAGAAACCGTCGTCAGAGAACTTCGGGAAGTTCTTGGAGGCAAACAGCGGGTGGTTCCAGCGTGGCAGGCCGATCAAGGCAAGCAGCCCGAACAGAGTGGTGAAGGCGCTGAACAAAATCGTCAGCTCAAACATCACCGGGAAGAACGCAGGGAGCGTCCAAATGTCCGTGGGCTTGCCCTGGACGACGGTGGGATAGGTTTCGACGATCTTTTGCAGGAAACCGAGGCCGATGTGGCTCCAGAAGTTCGTCTGGGTGATGGTCTGAAGGATGAAAGCGATCGTGGTGCCGGTGATGCCGCCGCAGAAGACAAAGATGGGCAGTTTCGAGCGCGGATTGCCCATGGCTGTGTCCATGCCGTGGATCGGAAAGGGCGAATGCACGTCCCAGCGCTGGTAGCCGGCGTCACGCACCTGTTCGGCGGCATGATACAGGTCCTTGACGCTGTCGAATTCAGCGAGGTAGCCGTGGACTCGTTTGAGGGTGGTGCTCACAGTCAGGGTGCGGTTGAAAAGTTAGGCGGCGGCGGGTTTCGGGACGTGGCGGTCGGCGTATTCCATGAGGTCTTCCTCCTGGATGCCGTGCTCGGCGTGGTCGTCTTGGTGCGGATTCGACTGCGGCAGGACGCCCTTCACCTCGCCGATGGCGATGACAGGCAGGAAGCGCAGGAACAGCAGGAACAGCATCATGAAGAAGCCGAAGGTGCCGAGGAAGGTGTACTTATCGACCCAGGTGGCCTGATAGACGCCCCAGGAACCCGGGATCATGTGACGCTCCAGTGTGGTAGCGATGATGACGTAGCGCTCGAACCACATGCCGGCGTTCACGCACATGCAGACGAACATCACGACCCACATGTTGTGGCGGAACGGACGGTACCAGAACAACTGCGGTGCGAACACGTTGAAGCTGAACATGAAGTAGTAGGCCCAGGTGGACGGACCGGTCAGGCCACGGAGCGTGAAGGCGGCGGCTTCATACGGGTTGGCGCTGTAGTAGGCCACGAAGAGCTCCATGCAGTAGGCGTAACCGACGATCGTGCCCGTGAGCAGGATGATCTTCGCCATGTTATCGACGTGCTTCGGCGTGATGAGGTCATCGAGGCCGTAGATGCGGCGCACCGGAATCATGAGCGTCAGCACCATCGCGAAACCACCGAAGATAGCGCCCGCAACGAAGTAGGGCGGGAAGATCGTGGTGTGCCAGCCGGGAACGATGGAAGTAGCGAAGTCGAAGGACACGACGGAATGCACAGAAAGCACCAGCGGCGTGGAAAGGGCGGCGAGGAGCATGTAGGCCGTCTCGTAGTGGCTCCAGTGGCGGTTGCCACCGCGCCAGCCGAGGGCGAACAGGCCGTAGAGGAACTTTTTCAGACCCGGACGGCAACGATCACGCAGCGTGGCAAGGTCAGGCACGAGGCCGAGGAACCAGAACACCGCCGAGACGCTGAAGTAGGTCGAAACCGCGAACACGTCCCACAGCAGAGGCGATTTGAAGTTCTGCCAGATGGCGTTGGCGTTTGGAATCGGGGCCAGGAACCACACCATCCACACACGACCGACGTGGAAGGCCGGGAAGAGGCCGGCGCACATCACGGCGAAGATCGTCATGGCTTCCGCAGCGCGATTGACGGACGTGCGCCACTTCTGACGGGTGAGGAAGAGAATCGCGGAAATCAGGGTGCCCGCGTGGCCGATACCGATCCAGAACACGAAGTTCGTGATGTCCCAAGCCCAGGCGACGGGCTGCTTCTGGCCCCAGACACCGACACCGGTGGAGATGAGGTAAACAAAGCAGAACACCATCAGCCCGGTCAGCAGTACCGAGGGGATGAACAGAATCCACCAGAGGGCGGGCTGCTTGTTTTCGACGATGCCGCAAATGCGGTTCGTGATCCACGAGTAGGAGCGTTGGTTGAGAACCAACGGCTCGCGGTCGAGGATGCGCGGGGTGTTCGAGGCTGGGGCGGAAGCGTCCATGAATCCGGGTTAGTATTGATTGTTGCTCCACACGGCGATGTTCTCCGCGCCGGGCATGTTCTTGTTCGGATTGCGCAGACGGGCTAGGTAGCTCGTGCGCGGGCGGGTGCCGATGTATTTGAGGACTTGGTAGTCGCGCGGGGAGGCCTTGGCCTTGACCACGGCGGACTTTTTGTCGGCCAAATCGCCGAAGACGATCGCGTCAGCCGGGCAGGACTGCTGGCAGGCGGTTTTGACCGTGTCGGTTGGCACGCGGAAGTTCTTGGAGTCACGCTGGACCTGCTTCTGCAGGATCTTGGCGCTTTCGAGACGCTGCACGCAGTAGGTGCATTTCTCGATGACACCACGCATACGGACGGTGACGTTCGGGTTGCGCTGGAGGCGAAGGCTTTCGTCTTCTTTCTTCTCGCCGAGCGGTCCGGCGTAGAGGTTTTTCACCTTCATGCCGAGCACGGACGTTTCGGTCAGCGGGTTGCGCTTGTTGTAGTCGAACCAGTTGAAGCGACGCGCGGTGTAAGGGCAGTTGTTGGCGCAGTAACGCGTGCCGATGCAGCGGTTGTAGGCCATGGCGTTGAGGCCGTCGTCGGTGTGGACGGTGGCGTTCACGGGGCAGACGGTCTCGCAAGGAGCGGCTTCGCACTGCTGGCAGGCCATCGGCTGGGTCACCATCTCGGCGCTTTCGAGCTGTTCCGGCGTTGGATCGTCCTCGGCCCAGGTGCTCTGCTGCTCAACGCTGTTCTTGCCCCACTTCGGCACGGCAAAATAGCGGTCCATGCGGATCCACTGCATGATGCGGCCCTTGCGGACTTGGTCCTTGCCGACCACGGGAATGTTATTCTCGCTCTGACAGGCGATGACGCACGCAGTGCAGCCGATGCACTTGCTGAGGTCGATGACCATGCCCCACTGGTGCTTGGTTTCGTAATCGAAGCCTTCCGGATTCTCCGCAGACTTCACGCCGACCTGACCTTTGTAGAAGGAAATGTTCTCCGGGATGTGGGCGTCCATGCCGGTCTTCTGCGCGAATGCGACGTCCTTGTTGAAGGTGTCGAGCGTGCCTTCACGGTAAACCGCGCGGCCTTCCATCGTGTTCTGCTCCTGTGTGACGGCGAGTTCGGCCATTGTGGCAAGCGCCTCGATTTTCGCACCGCCCAGCACAAACACGCCGGGCTGCTTGCGCAGCGCATAGGCGTTCACACCACGATCGCTGCCAACCACGCCGACGCCCTTCTGGCCGTAACCAAGCGGGAGGGTGATGGAATTGGTCGCATGACCGGGGGCTTCAATGGCCGGAATCTCGATTTCAGAGCCACCGACGGAAATTTTGACGTGCTGGCCGTCTTTGAGGCCCAGTTTGCGGAAGGTGACGGATCCAACCCAGGCGGCGTTGTCCCAGGTGAGTTTCGTGACCGGATCGGGCGCTTCCTGGAGCCAGGCGTTGTTGATATAACGCCCGTCAAACACGCTGGAGTCAGGGGCGAGCACGACTTCAAGCGCCTCATCGGTCGGGGCGGCGGCAGGCTTGGCCTTGGCAATGAATTCAGCGGCAGCGGCCACATTCGGAGTCGCGGCGGCCTTGGCGTAGGCGGAGCCTTTGAGGAAACCGTCGCGCAGAGTGAAATTCCACTTCGTTTCGTCGAGGCCACCCGCCGCAGCGGCAAAGGTGTCGCGAACCGCCGTGTAAGCCGCGTCTTCGACCGGAGGCGCACCGGCTGCGGGAGCCGCCGCAGCCTCCACCGGGCCGAGCTTTTTACGGCCCAGGAGCGCGAGGAGCACTTCGATCTTGCTCGCACTGTCATAGAGCGGCGCGATCATCGGCTGAACGATCGAATAAGTGCCGTCAGCGGCACGAGCATCGCCCCAGGATTCCAGATAATGAGCGGCGGGAATGTGCAACGCCGCGTGCAGCGCAGTGCTGTTCTTCAACATGCCAACGTGAACGAGCTTCACCTTCTTATCTGCGGCGAGCTTGACGAACGCCGCTGCGTCAGGCGCGTCGTAATAGAGGTTGGCAGGCGTCAGCGAGACCACGGTCTTAACCTGACCGCTGGAAACCGCCGCTTGCAGTTCGGCGAAACCGCCCGATTCAGGCGCGGGAGCTTCCTGGAGCAAATCAATCGTCGAACCATACGCGCCGAGCGCGTTGTTGATCGAGGCAACGAGCGCGTGGACTTCCGCACCGAGGCGTGAACCGGCGAGAACGACGGATTTGCCCTTGTTGTCGATCAAATCGCGAACCGCCGGAGCGATCCACTCTTTCAGACCGGCAGGAGCGGTGTCAGCGAGCGCCTTGGCCGAATTGTCACCGAGTTCAGCCGCGATAAGGGCTGCTGCTGCTGGAATCAGGCTGGCTGGAATCGCCTTGCGATGATCTGCCATGCCGCCGGTGAGCGTGTAGCGGTTTTCGAGAACGTAGAGGCGGTTCATGTCCGCCGTCTTGGCTTCCTTGGCACGATGCTTCGTGAAAGCGGAGATCGGCTCGCCCGCAACCGGGTCCAGGCCGAGGAAATCGCAGTCGAGCGCCAGAATGCGCATCGCGGAGCCGAGCTTGACGAAGGGCTTCACGCCCGCGCCGAGCACGGCCTTGCTGGCGGCAGCGCTACCATCAGCGCCTGCGGCCTCATACTTGAACAACTGGGCCTGCGGGAAAGCGGCCTTCACCTCGCCAAGCAGGCGCAGGTATGTGGGGGAGGTGGTGGCTCCGATCACGATGCCAAGACCAGCACCGGAGGATTTTTTGGCCTCGGCGGACACAGCGGCGAGCAATTCATTCGCCTTGGCCCAGGAAAGTTCCTTGCCCATGCCAAGCGGCTTCTGCGAGCGCTCAGGATCGTAAAGATCGAGCACGGATGCCTGCGCGAAGCTGTCAATGCCGCCACCAAGAGGGTGAAGTGGATTGCCAGTAACGTGCGTCGGACGGCCTTCGTGCGTGGTGACAACGAGGGGCGTCGCACCGCCGCTGCGAGGCATCGTGGTGGCATACATCAGCGACTTGCCCGGCACCATCCACTCGACGTGCTGGGTGTAGGGCAGGATGGTGGTCAACGGACGGCGGCAGCTTGCCAGGCCCATCAGACCGACGCTGGCACCCATGATTTTCAAAAAGTCACGGCGGCCGTTCTCACGCTCTTCTTCCGTCAAGGTGTCACCAGCGGGGAACTCGCGGCCCAGATCCTTGAGGAAATTCTCACGACGCTCCAACTCGGAGACACTGCGCCAGTAGCGCTTCGCGTTCTGCGGCTCCTCGGGATGAATCCAATTACGTTTCATGTGTCGGGAAAAAAGGCGCGGGGTTAGCGGTGGCAGGCGGTGCAGTTTTCTGGCGGCTGAATCTGCCAGTGCTTTTTGAGCTGGGTGCCCACTTCCGCCTGGGTCACTTCCTTGCCATAAGTGGTTTCAGCGAGCTTGAGAAGCTGGTCGAGGTCGTCGGCTTTCGCAGCCTCACCACCAATCACCGTGGCGATTTCCTTGGCCGGAATCTTCTTGTCGAGCAGGCCTTTGTAGAAATCCGCGCGTTTCAGGTCAGCGGGCTTGAAATTGAGGTTCGTGATCTGCTCCAGCGGGCGCAGGTTGTTCTCAGGGTTGCGGTGGCAGTCGAGGCACCAGCCCATGGACTGCGGCTGGTCGTGGCGGACCACTTCCATCTCATTGATCTTGCCGTGGCAGGACACGCAGGAAATGCCGCGATTGAGGTGGGCGCTGTGATTGAAGTAAACGTAATCAGGAGCCTTGTGAATCTTAACCCAGGGGATCGATTTGCCGGTTTCGTTGGCCTTCACGACGAGTTCCAGCTTGGGAGAATTGCTGCGGATGTTGCCTTTGCCTGGTCCGTGGCAGTTGAAGCAGGTCTGGTTCGTCGGCACGTTCGAGTGGCTGGAGGCCTCGCCAAAGCTATGACAGTAGCGGCAGTCGAGGCCGAGCTGACCGGCATGAATTTTGTGGGAGAAAGGCACCGGCTGGGTCGGCTCGTAGCCCACGCGGGTGTATTTCGGTGTGAAGTAGTAGGCGACGCCGACACTCACGCCGAAGGCAATGAACACGACGGCAATGGCTACCTTGAGCGGCAGCCAGTTGGTCCAACGCGGAAAAAAGTTACCCATAATTGATGACGGCAGATGAGCTTGTGAAAAATTTCACAAGGATTTCCAGAATAGGGAGACGCGAGCAGGTTTGCAACCGTCATCTTGATCTTTTTAAACTTTTATGCGCCAAGATTGTCATGTTGCGATTCCGTCGCAAAAAAATGCGGATCTGTGCGCTCCAATTCAACCCCACTCGACCAGCAGCAGCCCATGCTCGAAATCCAGCGTCACGCGATAGTCTTCCAGCAAATACGTCCCCAAACGTGAGGGGCCGGGCATCACATCCACCTCGGCAAAGGGATAGTAGGAACCAAACAAGCCCAGCGCTTGAAACTCCAGCACTCGGACATTTGCCTGCGTGGGGGTTTGCGCTCCGCCCACGCCGGTGATGAGATAGTTCCCGCCCACATTCCAACCACCGTTCTTGTAGCCAAGCAGACGAGCGACCGTATGATCGAGTTGGACACCGAAGACGGAACCCGAATCCACCACAGCCTCCCAGGAAACACGACCATACTTGAGTGTCGTCGTCGGAACCCCGCTTTTCATGCTGAGGCTGGACTTGTGCATGTGCTTGCGGGTTTTACCGGCAAAACTGCGGATGAAACCGAACTCCACCTCATCCTCGAGGAAATCCAGCGTCAGGTATTTGCAGTTCGCCGCCGCCAGATGCACGCCGAGCACGGAGATGCCGAGATGTTCCTTCAAAATGCCGCTGCCCCAAGCCGTGCGCTGCATGCGCAGAATGCACGGCAGGTTCTCCAGCCGCCAGGAACCGATCTGCACCGTGGGAATCAGCGCTGCCATGCCTGGCTCTTTTCCCAAAACGCCGGACATGGTCGGCCGAACCTGCGGCACGGTGCGCATGCCAAACTCCACCGCCTGCTCCGCATCGAACACGCTGAAAGTCGCCCCGGTGTCGAACATGAACTTCTTCGGCTTGTGGCCGTTTAGACTCACTTTGATGTGCGGTATGCCGTTCTCATAATACATCGGCACCTTCAACACACCTTCGGGCGGCGGCGTGCTGCGCGTGCGCACGTTCAGGCTGCCTTTGCTCACTTTGAGCTCCGAGGCGGGCACCGCCTGCGCTTGAAGCTGCCTTTGAATGTCCGCCGACACCGCCTCGTTTTTGACCGCGAAAGAATCCGCACACCCTGCGGTACCCAGCACCACAATGATCATCTGCGCGAGTCGCAGTCCGGTGCTCCAGGTTGGTCGGTTCATGCGGCGCAAGCCATCCACGCGGCACGCATTTCTGTCAACACGCGCAAATCGCACACAAATCCTTGTGCGCACAGACGTACTGTCGGAGGTTTACGCTTCACCAACCTGAATGACCGCCTATTTAATCCGCCGCCTGCTGCTCATCCCGCCGACACTCGTCGGCATGACGCTGGTGGTGTTTTTCATCATCCGCTTCACGCCGGGCGGGCCGATGGAGCAGGCGCTGCTGGAGGCCCGCATGAAGAGCGACGGCCAGCGCGGTGGCAGCAATCGTCAGCAATCGAGCGGACTGACGCCGCAGCAGCTCTTAAAGCTCCAAGAGCAATATGGGCATGATAAACCCTTCCTTGCCGCCTACGCCTCGTGGCTGGGTGCCTGGCCGAAGGACACGAACCGCTCCCGCGCCGACTTTGCCGAAGGGAAGACCGAAACCGAGGTCAAACTGCCTGGCACGGCGAATGTGGTAACGGTGAAGCGCAATGCAAAGGATGAGGCAGAGATCGTGCCGCTCAAGGAGGTGGACACCTCCGTCTGGCGGGCACGCATCATCACGCCGGAAAAGCAGAAGCAGGAATGGGAGAAAGCGAATCCCGGCCAGAAGCTCGACAAACCGCAGCCCTATGTGGCGCTGATCTACCAGCCGAAATTCGCGGGCGTGCTGCAAGGCAACCTGGGCGACTCCACGCGTTACTCGGAGCCGGTGTGGACGATGATGAAGCGCCGTTTCCCGATCTCGCTCTTCTACGGCGTGATGTCGATCATCCTGACTTACATGGTGTGCGTGCCGTTGGGCGTGCTAAAGGCCATCAAGCATCGCACGCCGGTCGATACAGCCACTTCGGTGCTCATTTTCTTCGGTTACGCGATCCCGGGCTTCGTGCTCGGCGTGTTTCTCATGGTGCTGTTTGCGGCGCGGCTGCGCTGGTTCCCGCTGGAGGGCTTTGTGAGCGCGGATTTCGCCGAACTCGGCTTCTTCGGCAAAATCTACGATCTCTTCCATCACGCCTTCCTGCCGCTGTGCTGTTACATGGTCGGCAGTTTCGCCGGATTGACGATGCTGGTGAAGAACAACCTGCTGGACCAACTCGCCAGCGATTATGTGCGCACCGCCGTGGCGAAGGGCGTGGAGTTTAAAAAAGCCGTCATCGGCCATGCGCTGCGCAATTCCTTCATCCCCGCCGCCGCCACGATGGGCCAGGCGCTCACGGTGCTCGTGGCGGGCAGCTTTTTGATCGAGCGCATCTTCGACATCGACGGCTTCGGCCTCATGGGCTTCAACGCCCTACTTGAGAAGGATTACCCCATCGTCATGGGCACCGTCACGGTCGGCGGACTGCTGCTCATGCTAGGCAACGTGCTCTCCGACATGATCACCGCGCGGCTCGACCCGCGCATTCGATTTGAGTGACCTGTATGAACGAGCCCACTTCCACTCTCGCTCCTGAACCAGTGCTGAAAGCCGCACTTTGGACGATTTATCGGACTCTGTGTTATGTGCGGAACATTACGATCCAGCCTTCAACAGACGCCGCACAACAGACAAACGACCTCATGGAAGCACTCCACGATATACCCTTCGCGCTGATGCAGTGGGATGAGTCGAGGTTGGAGAGGCTGAGATTGCATCTGCGCTGCTTCGATCACACAAGCTGGCCGGGCTCGACCAACTTGGAACAAATGTTCGACCTCATGCTGGTCGAAATGCAAAAATGAACCGCAAACTCTCCATCACCGCGATCATCCTCGGCGCTCTCGCGATCCTCGGCGAGTTGTGCGGACTGCTGATTCCGACGGTGTCGTGGTTCTTTAGCAATGGCCGCGCGTTTGGATGGGCGAGTTCGGTGCTCTTGATCGCCGGTGGCGTGCTAGGGCTGCTGTTCCTGCCGCGTGAGATCCGCTGGACGCCGGTGACCTTGCAGCGCTTCCGCCGCTTCCGCAGCATCGGGCGCGGGTGGTGGTCGTTCCGCATCTTGCTGGCCTTGATCGCGCTGGCGATGCTGGATCAGATCATCGTCGGCAAGCGAGCGCTCATGGTGCGCTGCGATGGGAAGACGACTTTCCCGGCCTTTGTGACAAAGCGCTACCAAGCGCAGGATTTCGGCCTCAAAGGCGAGCAGGAGGTGAGCTATCGCGAGTTGAAGCAGCAGTTGAGCAAGGAGAAGCGCGGCTTTGTGCTCATGCCGGTCGTGCCGTGGGACCCGGTGCTCGATTCCGACACGCTGCAATCCATCACGCTGGAGCAGCGCGACGGGAAATGGTTCAAGCCCGGCGATGACGAGCCGTATTCCGGCCGCGCACGCACCTCGTATGTGGATGCGCCAACGCAGAAGCACACGGACACGCGTTTTCGCCAGGGCGTGCCCGATGGCGAGTCGCAGGGCTTTGCCAAAAACGGGGCGCTGGCGTTTTCGGCCTTCTACAAAGCCGGTGTGAAGGACCGCGAGAAATGGACGGGCGAGATGCCGCAGGCGGAGTTCGAGAAGGCGGCAGTCACACCGTATGAAGTGACGATTTATCCTCCGATCCCGCCGTTGTGGAAGGCGAGCCATTTCCTCGGTACGGACAGCAAGGGCTGGGATGTGCTGGCGCAGATTTATGGCGGCTGGCAGGTCAATCTGAAGGCCATCGTGCTCTACCTGGCCTTCACTTACGGCGTCGGCATGATCATCGGCTCGCTCATGGGTTTCCTTGGCGGTGTGTTCGACATCACCTTTCAGCGCATCATCGAGATCATCGAGGAGCTGCCCTTCCTCTACATCGTGATGATCGTGGTGAGCATCATCACCGTGGCGGAGATGAATCTCGTCATCCTGCTGGCCGTGATCTGCCTCTTTTCGTGGACGAGCCTCACCTACTCGCTGCGTGCGCTGGCCTACAAGGAGAAGGAGCGTGACTACATCTCCGCCGCCCGGCTGCAAGGCGCCAGCACCTGGCGCATCCTCACTCGTTACCTGCTGCCGAACATGCTCGCCACCGTGGTCACGCAGGTGCCGTTCAGCGTCGCGGGCATCATCTCCTCCATCACCGCGCTGGCCTTCCTTGGCTTTGGCCTGCCGGAGACCTATCCGCAGTGGGGCTGGCTGTTTGACGACGGCGTGAACCACCTCTCCGCGCTGTGGATCTCCACCTCGATGTTCGCCGCGATGGTTTTCATCCTCCTGCTCGTCACCTTCGTCGGCGAGGCGCTGCGGGAGGCCTTTGATCCGAAGAAGTTCACGACTTACCAATGAAGTTCTCTGTTCCCAGTTCGCTGTTCGCAGTTCTGCTCGCCTCCTTGCTTGGCGGGGCGCTGCATGCAGCCGATTTTCCGCCTTACGATGGCACGAAGGAGCGCGAGGCGTTTTGGGGCTTCTACAACAAGAAGGTGCTCGAGGGCTTGCAGAGCCAGGAGAAGGATCTTCCGGCTCAAATCGCCAAAGAAGCCGACGCAGCCAAAAAAGCCGAGCTGGAGGCCGAACTGGTCAAAGTGCGCGAGCGGCTGAAGAAACCGGAGTACTTCACCTTTGCCAAGCCGGAGGATGTTCCGGCCGATTTGAAGTGGGAGGACGGCATGAACGAGCCGGAGATCGGCGATGCGAACGCGAAGAAGGGCGGCACGATCCGGGATTACATCCTTTCCTTCCCGCCAACGCTGCGTGTGCTTGGGGAAAACAGCAACAGCTCCTTCCGCGGCTATCAATACGACGACGTGGAGATGTCACTGATCAATCTGCATCCCGAGACGGGACGCGTGATCCCATGCGTGGCGAAGCAGTGGGCCGTTTCGCCGGACAATCGCACCGTGTACTTCCGCATCGACCCGGACGCGACCTTCTCCGATGGCACACCCGTCGAGGCGGATGATTTCTTCAACCACTTCTACATGCAGCTCAGCGAGTATCCGAAGAATCCCTTCGGCAACGAGTGGTATGGCACGAACTACTCCAACATCGCCCGCTACGACGCCCGCACGCTGTCCATCACGCTCACGGATCCAAAGCCGCTCGCGCCGTATTATGTGAGCACTTCGCCGATGTCGCGGCACTTCTACCGCGAGTTCGGGCCGGACTTTGAGCAGCGCTATCAATGGCGCTGCCGCCCGAGCGCCGGACCGTATGTGATTCACGAGGAGGACATCCAGTTCGGCCGCAGCGTGACGCTTTCCCGCGTGAAGAACTGGTGGGCGCGGGACAAGAAATTCTACAAGCACCGCTTCAACGTGGACCGCATCGTGTATCGCGTGATTCGCCTCCAGGACAAGGTGCTGGAACTCTTCCGCCAGGGCGAGCTCGACGTGGAGCAGCTCATGATGGGCATCCCGGAGTACTGGTATGAGAAGCTGGAGATTCCCGAAGTTCACAAAGGCTACATCCACAAGACGAAGTTCTACAACATCTGGCCCGGTTCCCACGCCGGCCTGTGGCTGAACTGCGCCGTGCCGCCGCTCAACAACAAGGACGTGCGCCTCGGCCTCAGCTACGCCACGAACTACCAAAAGGTCATCGACTTCGACCTGCGCGGCGATTTCCAGCGCCTAAACACCTTCAGCGAAGGCTTCCCGCTCATCGGCGATCCACCGCTCAAAGCGCGGCCCTTTGACGTGCAGCTCGCCCGCGAGCACTTTGCCAAGGCGGGCTACACGAAGCTCGGCAACGACGGCGTTCTCGTGAACGACAAAGGCGAACGCCTCACCGTGACAATCCTGCATCGCAAGACCGAGATTGTTCAGAAGGTCATGCAGCGTCTCAAGGAAGAGGCGGTCAAAGCCGGACTCGAATACAAGCTCGAAGGCCTCGAAAGCACGTCCTACTTCCAAAAGGCCACGCAGAAGAAACATCAGGCCGCGTCGGTGGCCTTCAGCGTCACACCGCCAATTCCCGATCACTACCAGGCCTGGCATTCCAAAGACGCGTTCATGGAGGACGGCAAGACGCCGCGGCCGAACACCAACAACCTGTGCTCCTTCGCCGATCCGCGCATGGACAAGTTCTGCGAGGCCGAACGCGGCGCGACGACGATCGAGGAGATTCGCAACGCTTCCTGGGGCGCTGATCAGATCATTCATGACGAAGCGGCGTGGATTCCCGGCTACGAGCAGAACTACTACCGCGTGGCTTACTGGCGCTGGGTGAAGTGGCCGGAGAAGACCTTCAACGTCGCCGTGAGCGAGCTGCCGATGTCCAATCACCTCCACTGGATCGACGAGGACGTGAAACGCGAGACCGAAGCAGCGATCCGCAGCGGCAAAACTTTCCCCGAGACCGATCAGGTCTTCGATCACAACCTCAAATCAGGAGGAACCAAGTGATAGCGACGCCTCTGCTCGAAGTTCGCAACCTGCGCGTCGGCTTTCAGACCGACAACGGCCTGCTCACCGCCGTGGACGATGTCAATTTCACGCTGGAGGCTGGCAAGACGCTCGGCGTCGTCGGCGAGAGCGGTTGTGGCAAAAGCGTGACGGCGATGAGCCTCATGCGTTTGCTGCCCCAGCCTTCCGGACGCATTCTCGGTGGCGAGGTGCTGCTCGAAGGCCGCGATTTGACCAAGCTGCCCATCGAGGAGATGCGGAAGATTCGCGGCAACGACATCGCCATGATTTTCCAAGAGCCGATGACCGCGCTGAACCCCGTGCTACGTGTCGGGAAGCAAATCATCGAGGCAATTCAGCTCCACGAGCCCATGTCTCCCGACAAAGCGCTCAAGCGTGCCGTCGAGCTCATGGAATGGGTTGGCATTCCTGCTCCTGAGCAACGTGTGAACGAGTATCCGCATCAACTCAGCGGCGGCATGCGCCAGCGTGTGATGATCGCTATGGCACTCTCGTGTCATCCAAAAGTGCTTATCGCCGACGAACCGACTACCGCGCTCGATGTGACTGTGCAGGCGCAGATTCTCGACCTGCTGAAGCGTCTCCAACGCGAAACCGGCATGGCTGTCATCCTCATCACTCACGACCTCGGTGTCATCGCCGAAGTGTGCGACGACGTGGCCGTCATGTATGCCGGCCGCATCGCCGAGCGCGGCCCCGTGCATGAAATCTTCGCCAAACCGCTGCATCCCTACACGCAGGGTCTCATCCGCTGCCTGCCCAAACTCGATCATCCGCCGAAGACCGATCTCCCCGTCATCCCCGGCATGGTCCCCAGCCTCCGCGAAATGCCCGTCGGCTGCCGTTTCGCCTCCCGCTGCCCCAACAAGCACGACGACAGCGTTTTAAACCAACGTCAGCCTTGGAAAGACTGCGGCCACGGTCACGGCGTCGAAGCCTGCGCGTGTTTTGCCTCACAACTGTCCGCGTCATGAGCCTCCTCACCGTCCAGAACCTCAAGATGCACTTTCCGGTGCGTGGTGGCGTGTTTTACACGACGAAGGCGACGTGCAAGGCGGTGGATGGCGTGAGTTTCGAGCTCAAAGCTGGCGAAACACTCGGTCTCGTCGGTGAAAGCGGCTGCGGTAAGTCCACGGTGGCCAAATCGGTCGTGCGGCTGCTCAAACCGACGGCTGGCAGTGTGAACTTCAACGGCAACGACATCTCCACCCAGTCACAAAGCCAGTTGCGCACGCTTCGCCGTGAAATGCAGATGGTTTTCCAAGATCCCGCCGAGTCGCTGAACCCGCGCCACACCATCGGGCAGATCTTGGAAGAACCGTTCATCATTCAAAAGATGGGCACGCGTGCCGAACGCGGCGAATGGGCCGCCGAGCTGCTCAAACGTGTCGGTTTACCAGTAGATGCGCTGCATCGCTACTCCTTCGAGTTCAGCGGCGGCCAGCGCCAGCGCATCGGCATCGCCCGGGCGCTCGCCTTGAAGCCCAAGCTCATCGTGTGCGATGAACCCGTCTCCGCGCTCGACGTTTCCGTGCAGGCGCAGGTCTTGAACCTCCTGCTGGAGCTCCAACGCGACTTCGGCCTCGCTTACCTTTTCATCGCGCATGACCTCAGCGTCGTGCAGCACATGAGTGATCGCGTGGCGGTGATGTATCTCGGCAAAATCGTCGAAGTTGCCCCTGCGGCCGAGCTTTATCGCAATCCACGCCACGCCTACACGAAGGCATTGCTCGACGCGATCCCCATCGCCGATCCGACGAAGCGCCGTGAGCGCAGACTTCTGCGCGGCGATGTTCCTTCGCCAATCAATCCACCGGCAGGCTGCGCGTTCGGCCACCGCATGAAGCATCCGAAGTGGCAGGACAGCGTGAACATGGACCTCACTCTCAAGGAAGTCTCACCGGGGCATTTCGTGCAGCCTTGTCCATGCTGCGTGGAGTAATTGGTGCTGTGGTCGAAGACAGCGCATCCTTCTGAAAACGAAAACCCCGCCCGGAAGACCAGACGGGGTTTTGGAAGTAAATGTGTTTTGGACTACTGCGGTGGCACGCGGAAGAGCTTGCCAGTGTAGGGGCATTTGACCTCCATGCCGACCGGAAGGCCGGTCACATCCACCAACTGATGCTTGGCAGCATACGGGCTGTTCACAAATCCTGGGCGTCCAGCAATCGAACTGCCATAGGGAAGCTCAACCGCAGGGCTGGTTGTAGGAGTCACGGCAGACGTCGGAGCGCTGGGTGTGGGCTTGTTCATGGCCGCCACGGAGGTGTTTGGCGTCACCGGAGAGGTGCGGGGGCGTTCCTGCGGTTCTGACACTTTCGGCCGACTTGGGGCGGAAGCGATGCTGGAGGATGGAATTGAAACACCGCCTGGCACCAAGAACGGGCGCTGAGTATAAGGACAGACCACCTTGGAACCTGCTGTCATACCACGCACATCGACCAAGCGTGGAGGATTGGTGAAAGGTGTACGCACATAGCCAGGCAGGTCAGGGACAGATTGGGCCACCGGCATGCTAGACGAGTTCGGCATGGAAGGAGGAGGCGTGGAAGGAGCGACAGGCCCCACCAGGGAGGCATTGGCAGATGTCGGCGCGCTCGTGTTGTTCTGAGCCAGCACCTGTGTCGTGTTGCTCTTAGTACCAAGCGGCCGACTCTCACCGTTTAAATAGTAAGTGATCAGGCCGCGAGTTTGAATCTCCTGCCAAGCCTGACGAGGCGGCATGGCACAAGAAGCCAGCATGAGGGCCGCAGAACTGGCTGCGACTAAACGAACAGGGTTTAGAAGTTTTGGGGACATATGCGATGGCAAGCGGTTAATTTTTGAACTACCATTCTCATTTTAACGATCTTTTTAAATTATGCAACAACAACGATGGTGATGTTGGGCAACAATTTTCATCTTTTCTTTATTTTCCATACAAATTGACCTGCTTAGCTGCCTCGCATGAATTGGCGTATTATTACTGTCGGAAAGCCTGGGCATGCTTGGGTGAGAACAGCCTTGGATCTGTATTGGCAGCGGTTGAAGCACCATGGCCGCTTTGAGCACATTGTGATCAAAGAAGGTGGCAGGCTCCAAGTCGAGGAACAGATGATGACTGCGAGTGAAAATTCACTGCGTGTGGTGCTTGATGAGCGTGGGAAGCAACTGCGTAGCGTAGAGCTGGCGCGCTGGATCGAAAAAGAGAAGATTTCTTCTCGCAAACGCATCAGTATTTTGATTGGCGGAGCGGATGGTCATTCCGACTCCTTCCGGGCCAACGCGGATGCCTGCTGGTCGCTTTCCACGCTCACCCTGCAACACGACATAGCGCTCATTGTGCTCGCCGAGCAGCTCTATCGTGCCCACGCCATTCTGCGTGGCGAGCCCTACCATCGCGAAGGCTGATGGCATGACTCGGTAATGATGCGGCTTGCTTGTCGGCCTGATTATTGCTGAAATGAGTCGCAAATCGTCCCATTTTCGCCTTGTAGAGAATCTAGGGGAAGTTAACTTTTAAAAAGTTCTGAGTTTCATCGGCAATGTCTTCCTCCATCCTCAAAAATGTCATTCAACCCAAGGCGCAAACCGCGCCCTTGGAAAAAAAAGCAGGGGAGGAGACACCGATACGCCGTACTTTCAGTTCGGCCGCCTTTCCCGCCGCAACCAGCCACGATACCTCCGGGACGGAAACGGAGGACATGGAACTGGTGCTGGGTGCGCTGGTGGAGAACGCTCCGGTGGCGATGGCCATGTTCGACAGGGCCATGCGTTACATGCTGGCCAACCGGCAGTGGATCAGCGAGTTTGGCCTCCAGCAGGTTCAGCCGCTCGTTGGCAGGAGCCAGTATGAGATTTTTCCAGGGCTGCATCCTGGATGGCGGCAGGTTTATGAACGAGCGCTGCAGGGCCACATCGTACGCAGTGAGCATGATGCTTTGAACGGCCCGGATGGCAGCCATTTGGTTTACCGCTGGGAAGTGCGTCCTTGGCGGAAGAAGCGCGATGCCTCCGTCGGTGGTCTGATGGTCACCTGCGAGAAATTCAGCGCCCCTCAACCGGTCACGGATGAGGAAGGCTCCGCCGTTTCGACCGAAAATCATGCGTCTGCGCCCTCCATTCCCAAAGTTCCGCAGTTGATCGAGTGTGCCCAGCCCATGCTGTTGTTGGACGCGCAAGGGGTCATCCAACGCGCTAATGTCACCGCCGCACGTTTGACCCTCGACAAAGGCATTCAGGAGGGTGTCACCTGCTTTTGGGATGTCTGGAGAGATGGCCGTGACAGCGCCGCGCTGCGTCAGCAGGTGCTCGAAACGCTTGCCGAGCTGTCTGCTGTTCCGGGCAAGTCCTCCGCATGCATCACCACGCGTCCGGAACTATCCGCCGATCCCACCTCTCCCTCGCGCTGGCTGGTTTCCGTCCTGAACGAGAAAAACGCTGACGCAGCATCCCCGTTCTTCATGTTGGTGGGATTGCCTCCTCAGGCGGCAGAACAGATCACGCAGGTCACCCTCCAGATGCCGCAGGCGGTGCCGACACCGACACCAGTCTCGGCATCTCACCTTGCGGCTGATGCTTCCATCAAACGCATGGAAGAAGAGTTGCTTCGCGCCCGGCAGGAGCTGCGCACGCTTGCCGAGGCACAGCAAGCGTTCAGCCGACGCGAAACTCGCCTGCGCACTTACCTTGAAGGCGTGCCCTGCGGCGTCTTCGTGCTCGACGAACGCGGCGCGCCCTTGTTCCAAAACGAGCGCCTTACCCGCCTTCTCGGTCGTCCGTTCGAGAAAGAACAAACTGTCGAAGAGTGGCTTTCTCACGCCTGCCCCACTGAGGAACACCGCGAGCAGGTCACGCTCGTCTGGCGTGAAAGCGTGTGGCGCCGCCAGCTCACCCGCACGCTCTCACTCGCCACGGCGGACGGATTGCTCAAGGAACTCGAGTTTCACCCCGCAGCACTGCCAGGCGGCGGGCTGCTGGTCAGCATTCAGGACGTCACCGAGCACACGCGGCATGAGGAGCAGCTCCGCAGCATGGAAGCCAAGCTACGGACCCTGCTCATGGGCAGTCCCGTTGCCGTGGTGCTGACGGACAAGACCGGGGTCATCTTTGAGGTCAACCAGCATGCCGAGACGCTGCTCGGCCAGGCGAAGGCCGAGCTGCGCCGTTACCCGTTTGACGCCTGGCTGGATCCTGACAGCGCCACGGCGCGGCGTGATGCCCTGCGTCAGTTAGGTAAAAGCGGCCGTCAGGCCGAGGCGCTCGGTGTTCGCATCAAGCGCGCCGACGGCACCTTCGCCAACGCCATTCTGCATCTCGCCACCGTGACAGACGCGCAAGGTGAGATGCACTGCACGGTTCACTTCCTACAGGAGGCTGCCCCGCCCCCTACCACAGCGGCCGAACCTGTGCCTTCAGCCCCCGTCAGCATCGAAACACGCGCACCAGACCTGGCCACCGCACGACAAACCACCGAGATGCTGCTCACCACCGATGCGAACGGCCGCGTGCGCACCTGGACGGAACGCGCACGGCAGATTTTTGATATTGAGGAGTCCGCCGCCGTTGGCCGTCCGCTGCACCAGTTCTTCCGCCCTTCCGACGCCACGGGATTTTTCGCCGACCTCGCCCAGCAGGCCGACGATCCGCAGCAGTTCATCCTGCATCCGTTCTTTGGCGGCAATGGCAGCCGTGGTGAGGTGCTGATGAGTGCCCGAGTGTTGGAAAGCGGCGGTTTTGAAGTCCAGACGCAAATCACGGAGAACGTGGCCGTGACAGAAAACGTCGCTTCATCGCCACGCGTCCAGGCATTGACCGCCGCCGTGCCGCAGGCCTTCCAAGTGATCTCATCCTCCAGCCAGCGCTGGCCCGTGGTCGATTTGGAGCGTGAAAAGCTGCTCCTCACCGAGACGCATCACCGCATCAAAAACCATCTCCAGATCATCTCCAGCCTGCTGAACATGCAGATCAACGGCGTGAGCGACCAGGACGCCCGCAACGCCCTGCGATCCAGCCAAAACCGTGTGCGCGCCATTGCCGCGCTGCACCAGCATCTGTATCAGATCGCCCTGGGAAAAGGCGACACCTTCAGCGACTTCACTCGTGATCTGGTCTCCCATCTGCGTCAATGCTACGAGGTGGCGGCGGAGCAGATCAGCGTGCGTCTCGAAATCCAGGAAGGCCCTGTGCTGCCGGAATGGCTCATGCCCTTGGCCCTCACGCTCAACGAGGCGCTCTCCAACTGCTTCGAGCACGCCTACCCGCATGGTCGCCAGGGGCAGATCACCGCCACACTGAGCTACACGGAGGAAAGCGGCGAGCTCACCGTGCGTGACGACGGTCTCGGCCTGCCACCAGACTTCCACCCCGGCGAAGGCACCGGCCTCGGCCTCAAAATCCTCGCTGTCTTTGCCGATCAGATGCGCGGCCAGCTTTTCGTCCAGGGCAGCCCGGACCAGGGCGCTGAAGTCCGTCTGCGCTTCCCGCTCGTCGTCAGTGACGCGTGAGGTGACGAATCGCCTCCTGGCTTCTGAATCACCACGCCGCTTGACCATCCCTCGTGCCGCCTTGACAATGGCGGGTGCATCTCACGCCCACGGTCGCCCTGCGCCTCCTTGCGTTCCTCACGCTGGGCATTTCGGTCGTTCATGCTCAGCAACCAGTCACCACCCGGACGGACGAGGTCGCAAAGTGGCTCAACGAATGGTTCATCAACGGCACCGCCGCCGGACTCAAGGCCATCAGCTATGAGAACCGCGACGGCCAGCACTCGCCGCTGAACACAGCGCTCTATCCACAGTTGCAGGTTCACAAGGCCGGAGCTGACGATGTCGGCGCCGCCAAGCAAGTCCGTCAGCAGCCCACCTTCGGAAACTGCTCCATGGCCTCCGGTGCCGAGCAGCTCGGCTGCCTCCCGCGCCTCTACATGATGGAACCCAGCGGAAACCGCTTCCTGGCCCAGCAGTATCTCTCCAACAACCTCTTCATTTACCCCGAGCATCAGGATCACGACATCGGTGCCAACGGTATCGGCGGTTATGGCGATCTCCTGCCGGTGAACACGCCCGCCTTGCTCATCTCACAAGGCTCCTCTTATACCGACCAGCCCTTCCTCCAGGCCCTGCTCTCCACCACCGCCGCCTTCCCGCCGGACACGCAGAAGCTCCTCATCGAAAAACACCTGCTCAGCCCCACGCTCCAGTCCGTCTTCCGCCGCTCAAACAAATGGGTGCGGACGCCCGAGGACTACTTCACCGGCAAAGCGCACCCCGTGGTCTTCGACGGCACCCAAATCGACGAGGAAAAAATGGTCCGCATCGCCCATGAGATGACACCGGAGAAAATTCCGCCCCTCGTCATCATGCAGATCCTTGAAGAGACGAAGATCGAGGCGGGCAAAAACTACTTCGAGCACACCGGTCCCTATCCCTGGCAGCTCGCCGACACGCCCGTCTCCATCGCCCGCATTTTGCGTGGCAACGAAGCCGAGCACGGCCTGCTCATCAGCCTCGAAAAGACCCTCAACCCCGTCAAAGGACCGCTGCAGATGCGCGCCGCGCTGCTTCAAGGCGATCCACGCTTCGTCAGCATCGAAAGCACCCCTGGCAAGCCTGTCATGCGCATCCGTGTCCGCTGGCAGCCCCCGGTGATCAACAGCACCGGCATCCGCAGCCACCGCATCGACATCGGCCTCTTCGCCGACAACGGCGCCAGCATCAGCGCCCCCGCCATCCTCAGCTTCTACATGCTGCCCAACGAAATGCACTTCTACGATGAGCAGGGCCGCGTTTCCGAAATCCATTATCAAACGCACAACCCCGACTTCGGCCTCCCCGCCTCCGACACCGATCCACGCTGGATCAAAGTCCTCCTCGCCTTCAGCCTCAAGGACACCAACCTCCGCAGCCGTCTGCTCGATCAAATCCTCACACCCGCCGAACGCGGAGGCCTGCAAAAGCTCTACCTCGGCCTCAAACAGCCATCGGATGCCCTCGCCAAAGCAGAACGCGATGAAAAACGCAAGGACGAGGCCGGCAAGCTCCGCACCCAGCTTGGCGAGGCCATCCGCACCGCCGTGAACGCCCGGCTCGAAAACACCACCGGCCTCACCGCCCGCCAGACCATCGAAAAAGTCCTGCACGCCATCGCCAGCTTTCACCCCTTCTACCTGGGTTCCCAGCGCGAGCTGGACGCGCTCGCCACCGCCTCGCCCAAATCATCTGCCGTCGCCGATGTCCGCGCCGAGCTTCACCGCCTCATCATGCAAGGCGTCCTCGTCGAGCAGGCCTCCGGCCAGATCGACACCATGTCCCCGCCGGACAAGCTTTCCCTCGGCGAGCGTCACATGCTGCGTGGACTCAATCTCACCCTGCTCAGCCAGGTGCTCTTCCCCGATGTCCTGGAGCGCTCCACCGCACCCGCCTACGTCAGCCCGCGCCTCACCACACCGAAGCAATGGCGCGATGTGTATCGCTACGATCCCGATTCCGGCCAGCGCCTCGGCTGGATTCGCTACGCCAAGGCCCGCATCGCCAACTTCGACGCCGAAGGCCGCCTGCTGCCAGACGGCCCCAAAGGCAAGTCCATCCCTGTCATTTATCTCAAGGACGAAAACGGCACCCTCACCTGGCAGCCCCAGGCCGAACCCGCCCCCGTCTCGCCCAAGTAACCCACAAGTGGCCCTTGCGGTCGGCCTGCTTGCGAGTTCGTTCACCGCCTATGAAACGCCCCTGGAAAGATGTCTCCACACCGCTGCGGGACGGCATGGTTCACTGGCCCGGCGATCCCGAGTGCAAGATCACCCGCGTGAACCGCATGGAAGACGGCGCGGTGTGCAATCTGACCCACCTCTCCATGAGCGCCCACACGGACGCGCCACGGCACTTCATCGCCGATGGCATGACGATGGAGCAACTGCCCTTCGAGGCCGTCATCGGTCGCTGCCGCGTCTTCGAACTCGACTGCGAGGACCAGATCACCGCAGACGACCTCAAAAAGATCCGGCTCTCCAGCAGCCAGCGGGTGCTCTTCAAGACCCGCAATTCGACACGGAGCTGGTCCATGAACGAGTTCGATAAAGACTTCGTCTCCCTCCGCGCCGACGCCGCACAGTATCTCGCCGACCTAGGCGTCATGACCGTCGGCGTGGACTACCTCAGCATCGGCGGCTTCAACAAAGACGGCGTCGAAACCCATCAGATCATGCTCGGTGCCGGCATCTGGGTGATCGAGGGCCTCAACCTCTCCGACATCAAACCCGGCTATTACGAGCTGATCTGCCTGCCCCTCAAACTCGAAGGCGCGGACGGCGCCCCATGCCGAGTGGTGCTGCGTTAACCCGCTGATTTTTGGCTGGCCAATCCTAAACAAGGCGGAGTGAAGCAACCCGCGATCAAGGCGAGCTACCGGCTCTCCACGCGCAGCGGTTCGTCCATCGACTTGATCAAGCGCTCGGTCCGCACCAAACGCGAGTCACTAAAGTGGTAGCGGGCCTCGGCCCGCGTGGCGGTCAAACTGCCGCCGATGCTGATCACGAAGGCCGCTTCATTCTGCCAGCAGGCAAAGTCATAGGCGCCGGATTCAACGGTGAAGGCGCCGTCTGTGGGAATGCCATCATCGGCAAACGGCCACATCGGCAGCCTCACCTCATTCTCGCCGAACTTGAGCAGGCATTGCCCGCCTCTGATGCGCAGGGTGGCTGGAGGCTGCGAGGCAAAACACACCGCCCCATCCTGCACATGCGCCGTCACGGAGCGCAGGCCGGCGGGTGGTGGCAGGGTCTGGGTAATGTCCATTTTCCGAGACGTGGCACAGCCGAAGAGCAAACAGATGAGGAGCAGACGAAACCTGTACATGGCGGGCTGGATCAATGGCGGTTCCGTCTAAAATTTCAAGACTTCATGCCCAGCACCGCCTCCAGCACGCGACACTGCTCCTCGGGAAGCGAAAACGAGGTCATGCTGCAATTGGCTGACAAAACAAATCACGAACAGGAAAGGGCCGGGAATCGATTCGTGACAAACGGAGTCTCCTTCGGCTATTGAGCGCCGACTCTTTCTTGCAACCGCGATGGCACCGGATGCACCGCGCGATGGACGCTCACTCGCACGCCTGGCCTGCACAGTTCCCAGCATTGCTGCTGCGGCTTCTCGGGGCAGCGGATGCAGCCATGGCTGGTGCAGCGACCGCGTTCAAAACCGCCGACGTGAACGCCCACGCCATCATCGGTCAGTCTCAGCCAGAACGGCATGGCGATGCCAAGATACTCGGTGCCCTCAGGCTTCGGCCCCGCATGTTCCCAGGTGCGCGGCACCACGACCTCGCCCGTGCCCGGTCGCACATACTGCCCGTAGAGATTGGAGCGTTTGAGCGGCAGTTTTTCCTTCACCTTGAACTCGCCGGTCGGAGTTTCGTGCCCAGGCAGCCCTGGGGAGACATCCATCTCTACGAGCACGCAGGAATCCTCGTCGAGGAGTTGGGCGGTCTGGCTCGCCAGGGAGATGTCCAGGCGCACCTTGCCCGGCTTCGCAGCGGCGCAGCGCTCCTCATCGATGTGCCAGCGTGGATGCTCGAAGGCGGCAGGCTTCTTCCGCAGGCCCTGGCAGGAGGCGAGGCAAAGCGGCAGCAGCAGGGGCAAGGCGGCGGCCAGGAGGTAAAGCCTCCCGCCCGGTCTTCGCTGCCGCAACCCATTCAACACAGCGCCGAGGCTGCCACACGCAGGCCCGTTGCCAAGTCGAAAACCCGGCGGCTTAGGCTCTTCGTGAGTTGAGAACCGCCCAAGCTGGTTCAGCCGTTGCTGCCAACGATCGACTCCCGCCCCTTTGCTGCATGAATTGGGGCGTTTGGCCCGTGGACGCACCGCGCTTGGGCCCGTGGACCCGAATCCGCCTTTTCGCCCCGCCAAACCGCAGTTTGGTGGCGTCAAACCACGGTTTAGCACGGCCAAACCTGGGATGGGTGGCGTCAAACCCAGGTTTGGTGGCACCAGACCACGGTGTGGTGCGGCCACACCACGGTTTGATGATGTGAAGCCACGGTGTGGTGGCGTCAAACCCAGGCATGGCGCGGCCGAACTCAGGCTTGGTGGCACCACACCACGGTTTGGTACGGCCAAACCATGGTTTGGCGTGGTGAAACCTGGGTTTGGTACGACCAAACTTCGGTTTGGCGGCGTGATAAGCCGGGTGGGGCGGGCCAAACCTAGGCTGGGCATGGTCATGCCGGAGAGGGGCGGCAAGCGGTTTGAAGTTCCTTCGAGGCGTTTCAGGCGGCAGGGGGCGTGAAACAGGCAGCCTTGCCTGTTCTTTTCGATTCACCCACAGGCTGGCAGCCTATGTCACACGATCGCGCTCCAGACGAGTTCAACGGGCACGACGTTTCATCTCATCGCTCGCCTTGTCGAGAATGCGGCGCTCTTCAGCGGTCAGGCTTTGCATGCCCTCGCGGCTGATCTTGTCGAGGATGTCATCGACCGTGGGAGCGTGTGGTGTGGCGGGTTTCTTGGCTTTGGCAGGCTTGAAGGCCGGTTTCGGCATGGAGGGCAGTTTCAACTCGCCGGTTTCATAACGGATGAAGGCGTAGGCGGAGCCGACGTTGGCGGCGAGGAGGAGCAGCGACAGCCAGTCACGCGCCGCGAGGCTGCCCAACGCATTGAGGCCGACGAAAATGGCCGCCAGCACCCAGGCATCAATGGTCAGGATGATGATGCTGATCTTGGCGCGTGGATACAGCGTGGCGAAGGCGATGAACACGCCGAATTCGAGCTGCAAAATGCCCGCGCAGCCCGGACCGCGAATGCCGAGCAATCCAAGCACGGTGATGAGCAGCGGCGAAACGAGCAAGAGCAGCAGCAACATCCGCACGAAGGCCCGGCGGCCCAGATGCCTCTCCACGGCCTCGCCAAAGCTCCACAGCAGGTAACAGCCGATCAGCGTCCACAGGCTGGGCGGATTGAAAAGTACATAGGTCAGTGGCGTCCAGAGGTGCAGTTCGCCAAAGGCCCGGTCGAATGTGAAGACGAAGTGCCCCATCAGATCGTAGCCGAGCACGGCGGTGACGATCATGCTCGCCGCGGCGACGAGCGCGATGATGGCGGCGAGATAAACCGGATGCTGCTTCCACCACGTCAGCGGCAGGCGGTCTTGGGATTCAGGGAGCCAGGAGTTGAACATAAGCGGAGGGTTTCACTTTCGCAGCCGATCCACGAGCACGGCGGCGAGGATGACAAGCCCGAGAACGATTTTCTGGTCGTTGCTGCCGATGTTGGTGAGGTTCATGCCGTTTTGAATCACGGCGATGATGAACGCGCCGATCAAGGTGCCCGGCATCGTGCCTTTGCCACCGCTCAAACTGGTGCCACCGACCACGACGGCGGCGATGACATACAGCTCATACATTTGACCGTAGGTGGGCGATCCGCTCTTGAGCAACGAGGCGGTGACCACGCCGCCCAGACCGGCAAGCAGGCCGCAGATCACATAAGCGATGAGAATGACGCGCTTCACCGGCACACCGGAGATGAACGCGGCCTCGGAGTTGCCGCCGACGGCGTAAAGATGCCGCCCCAGGCTGGTTTGCGTCATCACGACATGCGCCACGCCATACAGCAGCAGCATGAGCACCACGGCGTTCGGCAGACCGAGCAAATCCGACCCACGACCGAGCCACACGAAGGAATCGGGCACCTGATAGACGGATTGATTGTCCGCGAGACGATACGCCAGGCCGCTGCACACCAGCATCATCGCCAGCGTGACGATGAACGGCGGCATGCGCAGGCGCGTGATGAACATGCCGGAGATCCAGCCGAACACACCGCACAAGGCAATGCCGCCCAATCCAGCGATCAGCATCCCTCCCACGCTCGCGCTCGTGCCTTCAAAGCAGTCCCGCACAAGCATCGTCGTGACGACGGCGGAGAGCGCGATCAGGCTGCCCACGCTCAAATCAATGCCACCGGTGATGATGACCATCGTCAGGCCGATGGCGAGAATGGCGATGACGGCGATCTGATTGGCAATGTTGAGCAGGTTGTCGGCCTTCAGAAAGACCGGCCACGACTGCGCCCTCGGTTTGAGCACCTGCGTGTTTTTGAGCGCCGGAAAGTCGGTGCCAAGTTCGCTGAACACCAGCCACGCCGCCGTGGCTTGATTGCAGGCGATGACATCGAGCCCGCCGGAAGCAGCGGCACGTTCCAAAGCCGCGCGGGCGTCTTTCGGCTCGCCCTTCACGATTTCGGCCCGAGAACCGAGCGCGGTGTTCAGAGCCTCGGCAAAGACAGTGTCCTCAGCCTGCGGGCGCACCACGATGAGCACCTTCGCGCTCGGAGCGATCTGCGCTGCCAGTTGCCTCGCCGCCGCCGCATCTTGCGGATGCTGCTCCGTCCACGTCACGACGCTGAAGAAGGCGCACAGCAGCAGCAACGCGAGCAGCATGCCCGAACCGGCAAGGTGATGGCTGAGAAAGGCAAAGAGGCGGCTCATGCGGTGGCGTGGATCATGAGGGCTGGAAGAACGCGGTTCAAGGCCGCAGACGTTCGAGATTGACCACCGAAGTCGTTTTCGGGTACTCTCCCGGCATCATGAAAACTTACCTCCGTGCTCTTGGCGCGCTGCTTTGCACCACCGCGATCGCCTGCGCCGACTGGGTCTTGGTTCAAAAGACCAACACCGACGGCCAGGAGAAGGAAATGACCACCAAGATCAAAGGCGATCTCGCCCGTGTGGACATCGGCTCGGAAATGAGCGCCATCTTGAGCGCCGAGGGCATGACCGTGCTCATGCACGCCCAAAAAAGCTCATGCGGATGGATGCGGGCACTCTGAAAACCGCCATGGAAATGGCCGCCAAGGCTGCGGTGCCTCTCGAGAAGCATGCGCCCGCCAAACCCGTGACGACGGGGCAGAAAGAAAAAAGTCGGCGAGTGGGAGGCTGAGATTTTCACCTGGGACGGCCCGCTGGGCAAAGGCCGCTTCTGGGTGGTGAAGGACTTTCCCAAGTTCGCCGAGATCAACGCGGTCAGCGACAAGCTCGGCAAGGCCATGGGCAACCCGATGGCGAAGATGGCACCGCAGGCCGCCGACTTCGGCGGCATGGTGGTGAAATCCGAAATGACCACGATGGGCAAAAACATCTCCACGTCGCTGGTCTCGGCCAAGGAGCAGGAGCTCGACGCAAAAGAGTTCACCGCCCCCGAAGGCTACAGCGAGATGAAAATGCCCGCGCTGCCGAAATAACTCACGGCGTGATCACGCACGCGTAGGCCGCGGTGTTGGCGCCGGGCATGGAAACAACCACCGGCTGGCGCGTGTCACGTGCTTCGAGGGTGCCAAGCACGAGTTGCAGGGCAGAGGACGCACCCATGCTTTCGCCGAGGATGAGTTTCGGGCTGCGCACGGCCTGCCACTGCGCTCCAGACCACGCCGCCTGCTCAGCGCGGTCGATGCGGTCGATGCCGCAACGGTCGTCGATGAGAATCGCGTCGCCTGTGAGTTTGGCGCGTGTTTGGGCCGCGAGATCCGGCAGCAAGGCGGCGCGTTCATCCCAGGAGGTGTAGCAGAGCGGGCCGATGACCTCGCGCACCTGCGGACCGGCGCTTTTGGCTGAAAGCAGCAGCGCTCCCGCGCCTTCGGTGGCGATGAGCTTCGGATGATAATAGGTGAGCGCCTCGGCGCTGAGCCAGTCGCATTCCTCGGCGGCGATGATCAGGCACTCTTCGACAATGCCGCTGCGAATCCAGAACGCGGCGGTGTCCAGCGCCTCCACAATCGTGTTGGGACTGCCCACCAGCGTGCTGACCACGCCGTCGATGCCGAGGAAGGAGGCGATGTGCGAGGCGGGCGCGTTGAACACGGTTTCCGGGAAGATGAGCGGACTGGCCTGCGCGGGATTTTGCAGCACCTCGTTGAAGAAGCGGCCCGTGTAGTTCACACAGCCGTTCATCATCACGAACAGGATGCCCAAACCGCGTGGCGGAGCCGCAGGATCGTGCCCGGCGTCCGCCAGCGCGCCGAGCGCGGCAGCCACGGAGTAGCGGGTGATGGCGCTGGACCGGCGCATGCGCGGATGCCGCGCCGTTTTGTCCGGCGGTGGCGGAGGAACCAGGCGCACCGGGCAGGGCCAGGTCCGTTCATCGCCCGGACGCGCACAATTGACCGCAGGCAGCGGATTTCCTTCGCGCACGATGCGCAGCAGATCACCTGCGCTCCAACCGGCGGAGCTCACCGCGCCGACGCCGCGAATGTGGACGCCTTCGAGGTTCATGCGGTCCTCCTTTGCAGCACCAGCGTGGCGTTCGTGCCGCCAAAGCCGAAGGAATTCGTCAGTGCATGCTCGAAGCTGGCCTGGCGGAACTTTTGCACCAGATCAAAGCGCACGGCGGGATCAATCGTGCGCACATTCAGGCTGGCGGGCAGCCACTGGCCGCGCAGCGCCATGAGGCAAATCACCGCCTCGACCGCGCCAGCGCCGCCGAGCAGATGGCCCATGGCAGACTTCGTGGAGCTGACGGGAATGGTGGAAACCGCGTCCCCCGCCCATGCGGCGATGGCTGAGGCCTCGGCCACGTCGTTGAAGGGCGTGCCGGTGCCGTGGGAGTTGATGTAGCCGATTTGCGCCGGAGAAACACCGGCCTGGGCGCAGGCGCTGGTCATCGTGCGGATGGCCGCCTTGCCCTCGGGATCAGGCTGCGTGAGGTGGTGCAGGTCGGTGGCGGTCGAATAACCGGCCACGTCGCCCAGCGCGTCGCTTTGACGGGCGCCTTCGGCTTCGAGCAGCATCACCGCCGCGCCTTCACCGAGCGCGAGGCCGTCCCGCTGCGCATCAAACGGCCGCGGGATACCGCTGGGAGCCAGGGCGCGCAGGCTGTCGAAGCCCGCGAAGACCAGCCGCGCGAGCGCGTCGAAACCACCGGCCAAAACACGTTTGCAGCGCCCGGAGCGGATCATGTCTGCACCCCACCCGATGGCGTTGGCACCGGAGGCACAGGCATTGGACACGATGATGACCGGGCCGCGCCAGCCGAACTCGTCGGCAATGCTGTTCATCTGCCGTTGCGGCTGGTAATGCTCGGCACGTGATAGCTGGGACGGAATGCGGCCTGGATCATGCCGGGCGCTCTCAAAGTAGGCCTCGCCCAGCGGCATCGCCCCCGCCGAGGTGCCGATGACCAGCGCATCAATGCCATCCATGCCGCTGCGACCGGCCTGAGCCAGTGCCTCGCGGATGGCGAGCAGCAGCATGCGCGTGCCACGGTCCACATGGCCCTGTTTGTGCGGCGAAATGCGGTGAAACGGGCTTTCAGCGGGCAGATCGACGACACCGGCGGTTTTGGCGATGAGCCCGGTGGTGTCAAAAAAATCGACCGGCCGGAACGCGCTGCGGTCCGCCGCCAACGAGCGCTCATTGGCCTCCCAGCCCAGCCCCAGGGGCGAAACGATGCCCGCTCCGGTGATGGCGATGCGCTGGCTGGGTGAAAACGACACGGAAAAGGTCTGCGACAGGTAAGATTCGTTGGCGCGGCGGTTGAACTGCCCACTCAAGTGTTCATTCTACGCCACGACGCGGTTCATGGATTACGCCGCCGTCGCATGGACTGCAAATGTTTGCTGAACGTTGGGATCGTATCGTGGCAGAGCGCGGCGCGCAGGCGGCCTTTTATTGGGCCGACGGCAGCGCCACGACTTTCCGTGAACTCGACGCCGAAGCGCAAGCCGTGAGGCCTGCGGGGGATCACGTCCTCGCCCAAGGCGACACGCCCGCCCTGCTGCGGGCGCTGCTCTCCGGCTTTTTGCACGGCATACCGGTGCAATTGGTCGAAAAAGACCGCCAGCGCCGCGTACCCGCAATTCCACCGCCCGCTGGCACCGCTTTGATCAAACAAACCGTCGGCGGCTCCGGCGTGCGCCGCTGCCAGTTCTTCACGCTGGAGCAAATCGCCGCCGATGTGGACCGTCTGCACGCGGCGCTCGATCTCGGCGCGCGCGGCGTCGGTGTGGCGGCCATTTCCTGCGCGCACTCGTTCGGACTGACGATGACGGTGCTGCAAACGCTGTTTCACGGCGTGCCGACCTGCTTTGCACCGCAGCCCTTCGCCCAGCCGCTGATGGACGCGATGAATCACCACCCGCGCGTCTTCCTGCCCGGCGTTCCCGCCTTGTGGAAGGCCTGGCTGATGGGCGAGGTGCGCTTTGGCAATGTCAGCCTCGCCATTTCCGCCGGGTCATCGCTCACGCTGAAACTGGAGCGGATGGCACTGGAGCAGCACGCGCTGAAAATTCACAACCTCTACGGCACCAGCGAGTGTGGCACCGTATCGTGGGACGATTCGGCGGTGTTGCGCGAGGACGAGCGTGATCTCGGCACGCTGCTGCCCGGTGTGACGGTGCAAAACGAGCCGGACGGACGTTTGAGCGTCACCAGCAGCTCCACCGGGCTCGGCTATGACCAAACACTGCCCGGTGAGCGCTACGGCGGTGGTGTTTTCACCACCTGCGACCAAATCGAGCTGCGCGACGGCCATCTGCTGTTTCAACAAAGCTTGGGAGCTGGCATCAACGTGGCCGGGCGCAAACTCAGCCCGGCCGAGATCGCGAAAAAGATCCAGCAGGCCGCCGGTCTGGCCGGTGTGAAGATTTATGGCGCGACCAGCCGGGACCCGGAACGCGGCCAGGACATCGTGGCCGAGCTCGAACTGCCACAGGCGGCGATCAACGCGGAGTTTAAAACTCGCGTCTGTTCCCTGCTTGCCCCCTGGGAGGTTCCGCGTCGATGGGTGGGCACCAAGATCTCCGAATGACCCAGCCTCTCTCCCCAGCCTCCCTGAAACGCATCGCCTCGCTGTATCCGCGAGTTTGGGACTACAATCACTACTATGTGCCGTCGAAGCTGCGTTCCGACCCGGTTTACTCGGCGGTGGTGAGCGAGATCGGCGGCTCCGCGCTGCCCGTGCTCGACATCGGCTGCGGCATCGGCCTGCTGGCTTTTTATCTACGTGAATCCGGCGTCACGGCCAACATCACCGGCTGTGATTACGACGCGTGGAAGATCACCAGCGCCCAATGCATGGCACAGCGCGGCGGTTACGTGGGATTGAGCTTCCTCGCGGCAGACGCGCGCACGGGATTGCCCGATTTCAGTGGGAATGTGGTCATCCTCGACATCCTGCAATTTTTCACGCGGCCCGAGCAGGAGGCGCTGCTGCGCCTGGCGGCGGCCCGCGTGGCCGAGGGAGGAAAACTCGTCATCCGCAGTGGCCTGCACGATGATTCCACCCGTTTCCGCATCACCGTGGCCGGCGACTGGCTGGCCAAGCTCACGTTTTGGATGAAAGCAGGCCCGGTGTGCTATCCCGACCGCGATTTGTTCGAGTCCGTGCTCGGCGCGGCCGGTTTGAAGGTCCAAATCTCGCCCATGTGGGGCGGGACGCCGTTCAACAATCATCTGATCGTGGCAGAGCGCTAGCGCCGCACTTCAGGCCGCTTTCCGCCATCATGCGGGCGATGGATTCGGCCACTTCGATGGCCACGGGCGTGGCTTCATGGATGAGGACGATGGCACCGGGTTTCAGGCGGGCGCGGATGCGGTCGGTGATGAATTCCACGTCCTGCATGACGCCGTCGAAGCCGCGGGCGCTCCACATCAACATCTTCAGACCGAGCGCCTGGGAAATCACGAAGGTGAAGGCGTTGTGATGCCCGGCAGGCGGGCGGAAGAAGCGCGGCGGGTGGTCCGGGCAGATGCTGGTGAGTGTTTCTTGGCACTCGGCGATCTCCCGCCACAGGGCGACCGGACGCAGCGCCCAAAAACGGGCGGCAGGGTGCGTCTGCGTGTGATTGGCGATCTCATGGCCTCGCGCGACGATCTCGCGCACCAGTTCAGGGTGGCGCGCGGCACGCTCGCCGATGAGGAAGAAGATCGCCTTGATCTCGTGACGGTCGAGGATGTCGAGCATGGCAGGCGTGTGCTCCGGGTGCGGGCCATCGTCGATGGTGAGCAACGCGTGGCCGGTGTCATGCGGTAGCCGCTTGATCATGGGGCCGAAGAATGCACAGCGCGGCACGAGCGTGCCGATCATCATCAACGTAAGCACGGAGCAGAATAGCAGCCCGGCGGCGAAAATCTGACCGCGTGAGACGAGCCAGCCCACAATCAACAACGGCAGCAGAGCGATCACCAAACGACCGTAGGCCGTGCGCAAACAGCGGGCTCTGGTTTCTGCATTCATGCCGGATCACGAGTGACGAGCGGTTCAAACACAAACCATTGGTCCCAATGCCGCAAAAGGAACTCATGCATCACCGGCAGCCAGGCGGCGCTGATTTCGGCGGCCTTGGGCTTGCGACCGCCGCAGTGGAAGGGCTTGCCGATCTCGATGCGGTAGGACAGGCGGCCTTTGCGGCTGAGAAACACTGGGTAGCATGGCACGCCGGTCACTTCGGCGAGCACGAGCGGCCCGCGTGGGATGCGATAGGTGACACCGTCAATGTGCGCCTCGACCGGGGCGACTTCTCCCATCACGCGGTCGCCCTGCACGCAGACCACTTCTCCGGCGAAGAGCTTGCGGCACAATTCCATGCCGAGATGGCCGCCCGGCTCATTGTAATGCACATGCAGATTGGGGTGGCGGCGCTCCTCCTCGCACAGTTCCTTTTTGCGCAGCTGTTGGAGCGAGTCACTGGCCTCCGGCACGCGCACGGTGTGAATGGTGCGGCCAAATTTGCGGGCGAAGAGCCCGGCGCCGAGGTCGTAGTTGCCGGAATGCACGGTGAAGACGAGCGCCCCGCCGTTCTCCTGCTGCAATGCCTCGAAATCATCCTTGCCGATGATCTCCCACTCCACCTCGCGCTCAAAGTGCAGATGCCAGAGACGGTCCAGGTAGGTCAGCGCGAACTGGTAAAATACATGAAAGCTGGTGAAGGCGCTGGTGCCCTGCACCGGCAGCAGGGCGCTCAGATTGGCGCGCACCGCCTCGCGCTGCGGCACGGCCAGCAGCCAGATCACCGCCGTCACCGGCCAGGTGAGCGCGGTGATCACCGGCGCGGGCAGCCAGCGCATGAAAAACAGCATCAGCCGTGTCCAGCACGCGTCATGCAGACCCATCCGCGCCGGAGCGGTTTCTTCATGCGGCTGGAAGGTTGCGGATTCGGCGATTGGCATTATTTAGGCGCGGACAGAGAGCGGCGGGAGTCGTTCTTCTTCGACCGTCACGCCCGCCCCCACAACTGAGAATTTCACCCCGCCCTCTCCATGAACATGCCCGCCACGGATTACGATGTGATCATCATGGGCGGGGCCTTTTCCGGGTCTGCGGCGGCCATGATGCTGAAACGCGACCACCCCGACATGCGCGTGCTGATCGTCGAGCGCACGACACATTTCGACCGCAAGGTGGGCGAGAGCACCTCCGAAGTCGCGGGCTGCTTCCTCACACGAGTGCTGCACCAATCCAGTCACCTGAGCGCGAAGCACTATCAAAAGCACGGCCTGCGCATGTGGTTCTGCAAAACGCCGCAGGATTCCGTGGACGACCTCACCGAGATCGGCCCGCGCTTTCAGTCACGCCTGGCGACCTTTCAGCTCGACCGCTCGATTCTCGACGAGCATCTGCTCAAGGAGGCCTGTGATTTCGGCTGCGAGCTCATGCGGCCCGCGACGATCAAAACGATCACGCTGTCCGAAAACGAAGCGCCGCACACGCTCGAAATCATGCCGCAGGAGGGCCAGATGCGCACCGTGACCACGAAGTGGATCATCGACGCCTCCGGCAAGGCCGCCCTGCTCGCCAAAAAGCTCGGCATTCAGCATTCCATCGGCGACGAGCACCCCACCTCCTCCGTCTGGTGCCGCTTCCGCAACGTCAACGACCTCGACAGCTTCAAGAGCCGCAAGATGTTCCCGAAACTCACGGAACAGGCCAACTGCATCCGGACGACGGCCACCAATCACCTCATGGGCCGCGGCTGGTGGTGCTGGATCATTCCACTCTCCGACGGCAGCTTCAGCGCCGGCGTCACCTGGGACCGCCGTCTGTACACGCTGCCAGAAGGGCCTTCGCTTGTGGCCCGGCTCCAAGCACATCTCGTGAGCCACCCAGTGGGCAGGCTGATGTTTGAAAACGCCATTCCAGATGAAGGTGACACCTTCTATTACAAGAACCTCGGCTACCACGCCGAATACATCGCCGGCAACCGCTGGGTGATGGTGGGAGACGCCGCCGGATTCATGGACCCGCTTTACAGCCAGGGACTCGACTTCTGCGGCTACACTGTTTCCGCCGCCACCGAGCTGGTGCGCAAAAGTCTCGCGGGGGAGGACACGCAAAAGATCACCGATTACCTGAACATGGCCTACCCGCGCAGCTACCGCACTTGGTTCGAGGCGCTCTACAAGGACAAGTACACCTACCTTGGCGATGCCGAGCTGATGCACGCCGCGTTCCTGATGGATCTCTCGACTTATTTCCTCGGTCCGGTGCGCGGCGTTTACACCAATCCTGACCACGAATGGAAGCTGATGCCCTACGACGGCCCCATCGGCGGCTTCTTCGGCAGGTTCATGGCCTTCTACAACCGCCGCCTCGTCAGCATCGCCCAGGAGCGCGTGCGCAAAGGCATCTACGGCCTCAAAAATCACGGTCACTTTCTGGCGCCGCGCATGAGCATGTCTCCTGACACCTCGGCGGGCCGTCTGCTCTTTGATGGCATCATGGTCTGGCTCAAAGCCGAGATCAGCACTTGGTTGGCCCCCGCTCCGCCCAAAGAAGCCATGGTGATGGCGAAGAAACCGGTGACAGCGTGATCGGCTGGAATTGTCCGAATCGAGGAAGTCTCCTGCGCAATTGGGTGGATTGGACAAGTTTAACCTGTCCCCGCTCCATGAAAGCCCTGTTTCTTCTTGCCTTTCTTCTCACCCTCAATACCTCCGCCGCTGAACGGTCTGTCAGCGCGTATCCGTCGATTCAAGCGGCGCTGGATGCGAATCCGAACCGCATGCTGTTCGTTCCTGCGGGTGATTATCCGATCACAGACAAAATCCGCATCCGCGGCGTGCGCAGCGGCCTGTTCGGCCCCGGTCGCATCATTCAACAAAACGCCGAGCAGCCCATCATCGTGATCGAAGATGCCAAAGAGGCCGAAATCCGCGATCTGACGCTCACACGACCCGAGGGAAAGATGGAGACGCGCCAGGAGGGTATCGTGGCGATCAAATGCCGCGATCTCGTCATCGACAACGTGCGTGTCATCGACAATCGCAGTCCTGCCGGCGCGATCACGCTGCGCGCGAGCCAGAACTGCCGCATCAGCCGCTGCCTGGTGCGCAATTACATGCGCGTGAGCATTGATGATCGCACCAAGAGCCTGGAGTGGGGCTACGCCTTCAACTGCACTGACGGCACCGGCATCAGCGTCAGTTACAGCACCGGAACGCACATCGAGGGCAATCGTATCATTGAGGAAAACCTCGTCCCGACGCCGGAGATCAAGGCAAAGCACAAGCTGGGCGACTATGTGAAGAAGAACCCGGTCAAAGGCACACTGCTCAGCCAGCAGGCCTGGGACGCAGGCTACACGGACAACTGGCAGCAAGGCAGCGGCCTCGTCGTAACCGCGCCGGCAGTGAGCAACCTCACGCGCATCCTTGGCAACCACATCGAAAATGCCGCGCAGGGCATCGATCTGCACTCAGATCACGTCATCGTGAGCAACAACATCATCGTGAACTCCTTCATGGGCATGAAGGCCATGCACGGCTCCCGCAACGTGCTCATCACCGGCAATCAGTTCTCACGAAACTGCCTCTGGGCCATCGGCCTGATGCCCGGTGCGGCGGCGAACGCCGAGAACTTCGACGGCGGCTCCATCATCGCCAACAACATCATCTCCGACTTCGGCCACGGCGACGCGCACTGGATCTGGGGTGATGAACGCTCGCCCTTCAAATTCGACACCGGCCAGCAGCCCGACGATCCGCCGCTCACCGATGTCGTGGTGACTGGCAACGTCGTGCACAGCATCGGCAAACCGCGCTACAAATACGCCGTCATCATCGGCGGAGGTCCGAATACGCCGCGCGGCATGCATTTCTCCAACAACCTGCTGCCAGTAGGCTCGCAGGGCGTGGCGAACACGGAGCTGAAGCCGTGACCGCTACTTCCGATACTCGCTGAACTTCACCCGCAGCTTGGTTTCCAGCTCGGTGAGCTGCCATTTTTCCTTCGAGTTGATCAAGGCGAGCGACATGCCCTTCTTCCCGGCACGCGCGGTTCGTCCGCTGCGATGTGTGTAGTATTCGCGTTGGTCGGGAAGCTGGTGATGGATCACAAACGTCAGTCCCTCGACATCAATGCCACGCGCGGCCACATCCGTGGCGACGACGAATTGCACGCGCTGCTTTTTGAAGGCGCGCATCACCTTGTCGCGCTCCTTTTGCATGAGATCGCCCTGCAAGACATCGACCGGCAGTCCGAGCGCGACCAGTTCGCGGTGGAGTTCGTTCGCGCCGGCCTTGGTGCGGCAGAAAATGAGACCGCGTCCTTGCTGGCGCTTCAAAAAATTGGCGATGAACGCAGTCTTATCCTCGCGCTTGCAGATCGCAAAGCGGTGGTCGATGTCGCGGTTCACGACATTCGCCTGGTCGATCTGAATCGAGTGCGCGTCGGGGGACATGCAGCCTTTGATGAGCACCTGGATCGCCTCCGGGAAAGTCGCGGAAAACAGCCAGGTGCTACGCCGCATGGCGGCCAGCTTGAGGATTTCCGTGAGCTGCTTCTTGAAACCCATGCTCAGCATCTCATCCGCCTCATCCAACACCACATAGCGCACGAATTCGAGCGTGAGCGCATCCCGCTCGATCAAATCGAGCAGCCGCCCCGGCGTCGCGACGACAATGTGAGTAGGACGTTTCAGCGCCTCCGTCTGGCGGTCGATGTTGTCTCCACCACTCAGGACTTCGATGAAAATCTTGTCGGTGTACTTGGTGAAACGGAAGAGCTGCTTGCCGATCTGCTTCGCCAGCTCCCGCGTCGGAGCCAGAACGAGCCCCTGAATGTCCCGGTGCTTGGAGTTCATCTTTGTCAGCAGCGGCAGGCCAAACGCCGCAGTCTTGCCCGTGCCGGTCTGGGCCTGGGCGATGAGATCGCTGCCGTCGGTCAGCAGGAAGGGAATGACTTTCTTCTGAACCTCCGTCGGCGTGACGATGCCCAGCTCCTCCAGGCCACGGATCATGTCCTCTGGGATTCCGAGTTCTTTGAATGGGTGCGACATCCCTTGCCATCCTTCACAATGCGCTGAATTGCCAGCGAGAAAGACGATGGAGATGACTTCCAGCAACGTTCTTGCCCCTGCTGCATGAAACCACTGCTCTTCTTCCTTCTCTCTACCTTTGCCTCGGCGGAGACCATCCAGACGGATCTGCTCATCGTCGGTGGCACGGAGTCGGGATGGGCGGCGGCGATCCAGGCGGCGCGGATGGGGTGCAAGTCGATCACGGTCGTGCATGACGGGCCGTGGCTCGGCGGGCAATACACGGAGCAGGGGCTGGTGTGTGTGGATGAGAGCAAAGGCACGGGCGAGGTCGGCTGGGGGCCGAACTGGCATCCGATGAAGCGCTCGTTTCATCGCTTTGGCCTCTTCAAGGAGTTGATGGATCGCATTGAGGCCTTCAACACGAAGAAATACGGCTCGCCGATGCCGGGCAGGCCGATGCACGGCCCCACGACGTTCCGACCTGCTGAGGCGGAGGCGATTTTTCGCGAGATGCTGCAGCCTTACCTCGGCAGCGGGCAGGTGACGTTGAGGCTGAATCACATTCCCGTCGCGGCGATGAAGTCGGAGGGAAAAGTCACCGGCATGACGTTTCGCTCGGACAAAGGCGACACGTTGGAGGTGAAGGCCGCGCTCACGATTGATGCGAGTGATTGGGGCGATGTCGTGCAGCTCAGTGGCACCGAGTTTGAGGTCGGTCCGGATCCGAAGTCGCGCTATGGAGAGCCGCATGCGCAGGAGGATGTTTCCAAGAATCCGCCGAATGAGATGAATCCGCTGACGTGGGCGCTCATTGTCGAGGAAAGCCAAAGCGACACGCCGATTCCAGCGCCGCCGCATTACGATGAGCGCCGTTATCTGCGCAGCACGTCGTTGGGACGAAAAGAAGCCGCGAAGTTGAAGTGGGATCATCCGGTGAAGATCGGCAACAACTCGCCGTGGCCTGCGAAGGGCACGGAAAGCAAACGCCAGGGCACCATCCTGAGCATGCGGCGCATCGTCGAGGGCACGACGAGCGCGGATGGCATCACTTCGTCGCTCATTTGCTACTCGAATGGCCAGGACTATCCGCTGGAGCGTCTGCCGAAGCATGTGTGTGACGCGCTGGAGGCCACGGAGCGCGGTGCGTCGATGAAGAACCTCGTTCTGATGAGCCGCGAGCAGCGCCAGATCGTGTTCGAGGACTGCAAAGCGCACTCGCTGGGCCTGCTGCATCATTTGCAAACGACCGTGCATGATCGTGCGCCCGATAAAACGAACAGCCTGCGTCATTACCACCTCAGCGCGGAGTTTGGCACGGCGGACCGCCTGCCGATGAAGCCCTACATTCGCGAGAGCCTGCGGCTGAAGGCGCTCTACATGATGCGCGAGCAGGACAGCTTCATGGGCCAGAGCGACAAGTCCGCGAAGGAGACCTTTGCCACGGCGATGTATCCCGATGGCGTCTTCGCGTGGCAGTTTCACTACGACTTCCACGACACCGGCCGCGCCTATTTAAATAGCGAGGGCGACTCCGGCCCGTGGACGCACTACGGCAAGCCTGGGCGTGACATCCACTACCTCAGCGAGCGCAGCGTCTTCCCGCTCCGCAGTCTCATCCCGGTGAAGATGAATGGTCTCATCGGTGCGCAGGGCAATGTGGGCTTCAGCAGCATCGTGAGCAGTGCCGTGCGTCTGCACGATCATCGCGTGCACATCGGTCAGGCCGCCGGTGCGCTTGCTGTGCTCGCTTTGAAGCATCAAAAGCAGCCGCGTGATCTCGCGTGGAACCGCACGCACCTCGAAGAAATCCAGCACGCCCTCTGCGGCGGCACCGAGGGCACTCCCATGCTCCTCTGGCCCTGGCGCGACCTTCCCGCCGATCACGCGGCGTTTGTCGCGATCAATCGATTGAGTGCTCGCGGCCTCATTCCCGCCGCGAGAGATGAAGTGGACCTCCAACCCGATGCTCCGGCGGCTTCTGACTGGCAGAAGGCCCTTTTGAGCCGATGTGGCCTCGAAATGCCCGTGGACGAAAAAATCACGCGGGGCCAGTTCGCGGCTCTAATCTGGCAAAAGCTCGAAAAAGTGCCGTTTCAGCCGTGGGTCCGCTTGAAGCCCTATGATGCCGATGGGGATGGCGTTCCCGATTTGAATGATCCGAAGCCGTTTGGTGCGTTGGAGCCGAGGTTTTAGCCGATTTGATCTTTTGCTCCCAAACCTCGGCTAAAGCCTGCACTCCAACACATGAAATCGTTCCTTTTCCTGCTGGCTATCGCTTCGCTCCATGCTGCTGAGCCATCTTTATCCGACGCCGTGCTCCAAAGCACCGTGGATCGCGCTCGCATTCTCTCTCAGGTGAAATGGACGCCTGTCGCGGGGACGATGCCGAATCGGCAGGGCGGGTTCTTTGAGGCGGGGAAGGAGAATGTCGGTGTGCCATACTCCAGCGTGCGGTCGGAGGGGCGCTACATCGGTTTTGACATCGGATTGCGCACGTTTCTCGCGGCGGTGGAGAACCCGCAGAGCGTGCTCTACACGGAGAACCTCACGGGCAAGGTCTCGAACGCCGCAGCCTACTACGGCAGCGTTTGCTCCGCTTACACCAGCTATGCGTTGGGCTGCGGGATCTGGGAGGTGAGCCGCCGCTACGGTCCGCAAATCAGCGATGGCATCCGGTTGGTCGAGCCGCAATCGGCGGACGCCGCGCAGCCGGGTGATGTGATCTACACGCCGCATGCCACCGAGACCTCCGGCTCGCATGTGGAGATGGTCACGGCGGTCATCAAGGATGCCGCGGGTCGCGTGATCTCCGTGCGCGTGGATGAAAGCCGCCCGCCGACCACCGCCACGACGGAGCGCAGCGCCGTCGCCTTCAACGCGCATCTCGCCTCGCGGAACAAGCAGCTCTTTCGCATCACGGATCGCGAGGCGTGGCGCGGCTCGAATCGCTCTGAGCCGTTGCTTTTCCCGAACTACGAGGCCGATGCCGCGAAGCCGACGATCAATCGCGCTCTGCTCCTCGATCTCGGCGACTGGGTGCCGTATCAGAAGAGCAAGCCTGTGAAGTTCAACGTCATGGACCGCGATCAGCTCGGTGTGAAATCGCTCGTCATCCGTCGCGGCGACCAGGTGGTGGAGGAGATCGCTCTCGAAGGCCCCGGCGTGCATGAGCGCACCTTGGACATCTGCGGCGACTACACCGCGCAGGTCATCCATCGCGATGGAAAGCCCAGTCAGGCCTGTGAGTTCGCCGTGTGTGATCTCCAGCTCACGCTGCCAAAGGACAAAGTGTCGATGAAGGGCGGCTGGGAGGTCGCTTTCAGTGAGGAGAACATCAAACCCATCGTCATCTACCTCTGGAACGAGGCCGACAGCTACGGCCGTCATCCGCTCTTCCTGACCGATGAGCAACGCCGCGCCGGATCACTCACCATTCCCGCGAATCTGCTCCAAAAGCCCGGCAAGCTGCAAGTCTGGCTCATCGGCGAACACAAGCTCGGCCGTCTGAAACTGCGGAAGGACATCACGATGGTGCCGTGAGGCCCGGCTCCAGGTCCTTGACTCGTAGTTTAACTCCGTGTAGCTAACCCATGATGAATCTCCAAGAAGGCCAGACATTTCTCTCGCTGTATCTCGACCCAGGACGGGTCGAGTTTGCGGCCGGGTCGGCTCGTGACGTGGCTTCGAGCGAATTTTGGCAGCGGGAGACGAAACGACTGGGCCAAGTGCCGACGCCTCTTGCCGTAGCCGCGCTCATGGCCCGGTGGGTGATGTCCGCCAAGCCGGAAATCGTGCTCGATCCGGCGGCGGGGCTGGGAAACTTGCTCCATGCTTGTGCTGACATTCGCGACGGCGTCAAATTGGTCGCCGTGGAGCGTGATGAGGACACTTTTCAGCAAGCAAAACGCACAGCACCGCATGGCACAAAGCTGATTCTTGCGGATTACCTGTTCGCCGAGTCGGGGCAGTTCACGGGCATCATTGCCAATCCGCCGTATGTGAAGTCACAGCGTCTTGAATACTCCGAAGCCGAGTGGCGCTACTTTGATGAGCGATTCGGTGTGCCACTGGATCGGTTGACGAACTTGTATGCGATCTTCTTGCTCAAGATTTGGGACGACTTGGCTCCCGGTGGGCGGGCTGCGGTGCTGCTGCCGGCGGAGTTCATGAATGCTAACTTCGGAGAGGAGATCAAAGAGCGACTGCTCAATGAAATGCGTCCTGCGGGTCTGGTCGTCTTTGCGCCGGAGTTGAACTTGTTTGCCGATGCGCTGACCACTAGCTCGATCATTTTTCTGGAGCGTGGCGGCGCTAAGGATCGTCCCATAAAGGCGATGAAGGCATCGTCACTTGTAGCGGCGGTGAATTTTGTCGGTGAGTTGCTTGGAGAATCAGTGGCTGCATCTGCCCCGGCCATCCACGATCTGCGCACCTTCGATCCCCGCGAGAAGTGGCTGAACGCCTTGCTGGAGAACGAGCCATCGAAAGATCTTCATCATCTGACTCAAAAGATTGGCGATTACTTTCAGTGTCGGCGAGGCATCGCGACGGGAGCCAACGACTTCTTCTGCCTTAACGAATCGCTTTTGCACGAGCATCGGCTGTCGCAAGAGCACATTGAACCTTGCGTCACAAAGGCGACCGATGCCGATGGCATGGTCTTCACTCCTCGCAAGCTGACCCAACTGGCGAACTCGGATCGGCGCTGCTACCTGCTCAGTCCGCGAGCGAATGGATCTGAACTCGATTCCTATCTTCGCGTGGGTCAAGAGCTTGGCATTCATGAGCGGCATCTGCCAAGTCATCGTCCAGTTTGGTATCAGCCTGAGAACCGTGCTGTGGCAGATGTGTGGGTTGCTGTGTTTTCGCGTGAGACCGTCAAGTTCATCCTCAACACCTCGGGAGCAAAGAACCTCACCTGTTTCCACGGCCTGTATGCTCGCAACGGCCACAACAGTCTTGCGCCTTTGCTCGTCTTATTCCTCAACAGCTCATGGGGTCGCATAGCCTTCTCGCAAGTGAACCGTTTTTATGGAGACGGCTTGAACAAGCTTGAGCCGAAGGATGTGGAAGCTATGCCGTGCCCGACGCTGCCTGCCCAAACGAAGGAACAGGCAAAGCAGCTCACCGCCCGTCTGATTGAGCTTGAATCAGTGCCTGATGACGAACGTCGCCAAATCATGGACCGTATGGTGGCAGAGCTACTGGGCTTGCCCGTCATCAATCCTGCTGAACCTAAACAGCAGGCAGAAGCACCCGCCGGGCCGCTTCCGGGTCCAGCGAAAAACCTCCGCCGCAGGGCACCACGAAAGCGTCGTGCCGCCCCAGTTCAGTGACGCGATGCTCAGCTTCAAATCGAGGCAGTTCCGTGGCTGTGCCGATCTTGGAACCGCTGGTGATCGGAATCATGATCGTTGCCTTCTCTTGGCTCTTGGCGGGTGTTTCGATGGTGAAACCAGAGCCGCCGGAGATGATGGAAAAGATGTCGAGGAAGTTGATGGCGAAGATCGAATCGAAGAACACCTGACAGTAGCTCTGCACGACGCCGTAACGTTCCAACCATCGATACACGATGATAAGGTCTTCCACCTTCACGGTGAAGCTCGGGGTTTCGCACGCAGCCTTGTTACCAGCCTCACGCTGCTGCTGACGCACTCGCATGTAGGTCAGTGCCTCGAACTTGCTGGAACGCACTTCGATGGATGCGAGACCCTGATTCACGAAGGCGTCACTGTCAGCATGGCTCAGTTCTGAAATATCGTCTGGAGCGGCAACATTGCCTGGCAAGAGAAGCAAGTCGGGCCGCTTGCCGAAACGTCGTGTTTCCTCGATACCCGCAAGATACCTCGCCTTAAAGTCAGGGTGGCCTGCAGCAATCCGATCCGTGTTTCCATACTGCACGATCTTCAATTCCGGAAACACAGGACGAAGCGCAATAGACAGGCTGTGCTCCGCCCAATCACCCATCGCTCGATTCGCGAGGAACTCCGAACGCGCATCCGTTGGCACCGTAATTTTCTTTGCAGGTGGACTGCCTTCGCCGCCGAATCCCAGATGCCTCGCTTCGATTCCCTTACGCTCCAAAGTCGCGATGACTCCAGGCACTGTATCCTTCAATTTAGCGAGGTAAGCGGTATTCATTTTGGTTTCTTCCCGTCAAAGGTGAACAGATCACGAACCTCCACTTTCAGGGCATCCGCGAAGCCCTGAAGTCCAGCCACTGAAGGCGCATTCACACCTCGCTCGACCAGACTGATGAACTCAACCGAGCAACCAATCACCTCTGCCAGAGCCTCCTGAGTGAGTCCCTGCTTCTTCCGCAACGCGGCGATTCGCTGTCCGAGTTTTTTCTGCAACACGGAGTTTAGCTACCACCTGGTATTGATGTTAACCACGGAGCTAAACTACGGGTTAGAGCACGAACATTCTCCCAAAGCCACAATGACACGCCGCAAGTTGCCAATGCTTGGGCCGTTCACAGGACACACCATGCTCCCCCAATCTCTGCTCATCCTCACCAGCCTTTGTTTGGCATTTGCTTCGCTGGATCTTGTCGCTGCGGCGCCGGTTTTTCGAGCGGGGGCGGCCACGAGCAACATCACGCCGACCATTGCCGTCGAATCGGGTGCTCGCACCAGCCGACCGCCGGCGACGCACGTGCATGATGAGCTGCAGGCCCGTTGTCTTGTGCTCGACGACGGGGAGGCGAAGCTGGCGCTGGTCGTGTGCGATTTGCGGCATATTTCGGCGGAGGTCGCGGCTGCGGCCAAAGTGATCATCGAAAAGACGACGGGTATCCCGCCGCAGTGCGTGGTTATTTCGGCGACGCATTCGCACACCACGGGCGGCGCGAAGCTGGAGGAGCGCGAGGGCGAGCCGTATTTTGAATACAGCGCCTTCCTCACCCGCCGCATCGCCGACGGTGTGCTACGGGCTCACAATCAGTTCGAACCCGCGCAGATCGGCTGGGGCGTTGTCGAGGAGCCGACGCAGGTCTTCAACCGCCGTTGGTTCGTGAAGCCTGAGCGCGGCCCGATTTACGGAGCCCACGACAACGTCGAGAAAGTGGATACGAATCCCGGTTACAGCGGTTTGTTGCGAGCCGCTGGACCGGTGGATCCGCAGATCACCTTTGTCTCGGTGAGATCGACTTCGGGAAAGCCGATCTCGCTGCTCGCGTCCTACGGGCTGCACTATGTTGGCGGCGTGCCGCCCAATACGATCTCGGCGGACTACTTTGCGATCTTTGCTGATCGCGTGGGTGAGCTGCTCGGTGCGGACCGGCATCAAGATCCGCCGTTTGTCGGCATCATGGCCAACGGCACCAGTGGCGACGTGAACAATCTGGAGCGCTACTCCGACGAGGAACTGGCGAAGCGCGGGCCGCAGCCGAAGAAGAAGTATCAACCCTTCGAAAAAGCCCGCGAGGTGGCCGATCTGTGCGCCAGCAAGGTGATGGAGGCTCACAAAACCCTGAAATGGCATGATCATGTGAAGCTCGCCTCGGTGCAGCGCACGTTGACCTTTGAGCGTCGCCACCCGACGAAGGAAGAGGTCGCGTGGGCGGAGTCGGTGAAGGCGAAGCGCATCAAGCCGATGAGCACCAGCCGGTATAGCACCTACGCCACCGTGCTTGCCTATGCCTCGCCGGATATGCCGCCGACGATCGATGTGATCGTGCAGACGCACCGCATCGGCGACCTCGCCGTGGCCACGATGCCGTTCGAGGTCTTCGCGGAGATCGGTTTGGAATTGAAACAGCGCAGCCCGATCCAGCCTCTGATGAATATCTCCATCGCCAACGGTGCCCACGGCTACCTGCCGACGCCTGAACAGCACAAGCTCGGCGGCTACGAGACGTGGATCGGCGTGAACCATGTGCAGCTCGATGCCTCGGTGAAGATGGTGAACGCGCTGGTCGAGATGCTCGGCGAGCTGGCGGTCAAGAAACCGTGAAACGAGGCCGAAAACGCATTCAAACATGAAGCACACGCTTACCCTCATCGCCGCTTTGCTGGCCGCCTTTGTGACTGCAAGCGCCGTGGACCTCGTTCTGGTCGATAAAGACAAACTGCCCATCCCGATCGTCGTTTTCAAAGACGCACCACCGCGCACCCGCGATGCGGCGGTGAAGCTGGCGGATTACATCGAGAAGATCAGCGGCAAAAAGCCGTTCGTGTTGCTCGGTGCATCGGAACCGATGCCAGCGAGTGCCATCTGGATCGGCGTGCAGCCGGAGGTGAAGGCGTTGTTTCCCGAGACTGACTTCGACTTCAAACATCCGGAGGAAACCTTGATTGTGGCGAACGAAAAGCATGTCGTCATCGCCGGACGCGACCGCTGGGACCCACAGCACATGGAGGCGAAGGGGCGACTGAGCACCAAGACCGGCATGCAGCAGGAGTATGGCACGGCGAACGCGGTTTTTACGTTTCTCCGCGACCAGCTCGGCGTGCGGTGGCTGTGGCCGGGGGAAGAAGACGTGATCAAGAAAGAGCACATCGCCATCGCGGCGTGCGAGGTGCGCTTTAATCCGCAGATCCGGGCGCGAGCGGGTCTGTTCACCAAGCTTGAGCTGGGTGATCACAAAGAAGGCCCCGACATGGAATGGGCGCGTGTGCAGCGATTGCAACTCGACTCCATGGAGCTCGATGGTGGACACGGTTTTGGTCACTGGTGGGAGAAGTATTCAAAGACGCATCCCGGCTACTTCGCCCTCCAGCCTGACGGCTCGCGCAGTCCGCATCCCACGCCCAACAACACCAAACTCTGCGAATCAAATCCCAAAGTCTGGCAGCAGTGGCTCGCCGAGGTCGAGGAACAGCTCCGCGAAGATCCCACGCGGCGCGTTTTCAATGTGAGCGAGAACGACGGCTACGACTTCGGGCATTGCGTGTGCGCGGACTGCCTCGCCAAAGATCACCCGGATGGTGAAAAGTTCACCTTCCGCTGGCGCGGCAAGCAGGAGGAACGCCCGGCGTTGACGGACCGACAGGTCGTCTTTGCCAACACACTCGGGCGCATGCTCAAAGAGCGGTATCCCGACAAGGACCTTTATGTCCAGCTCCTCGCTTACGGCTACTCTCGCCCTGCGCCTATCGCGGCCGTGCCGGATGACAACGTCATCATTGCCAACGTCGGCAACTTTGCGATGCGAGGAGCAAAAGAGCGCGAGGTGCCGATGCAGCAGCACACTGCGTGGGCTGCCAAAGCGAAGCACATCATGTGGCGGCCGAATCTCGGCAATCCCGCAGGTGTGAGCTGGGGCATGCCTGACGTGCCGATCACGCAGTTGGCCGAAGACTTTCGCTTTGCGGCGAAAACGCAGTGCATCGGCCTCTACTTTGACATGTTCTGGTATCACTGGTCCACGCAGGGGCCGCTCTACTACGCGCTGGTCCATCTCGCGTGGAACCCGCACACGGATGTGAAGGCGCTGATGGACGACTACCACCAGCGCACCTACGGCCCCGCTGCGGCGGACATGAAAGCCTACTGGGAGCTGCTGGAGCGCACGCGCATGGAGTTCGTCGCCGAGAATCCGAGTCCCTTCCGCGCTTTTGATGTTCCCCAGAAATACACCGCCGAACTCTTCGCCAAAGCACAGGCACATCTGGACTCCGCTGCTGTGAAGCTCGTCACTGCGGATGAAAAATTCCGTCGCCGCCTGCACTTCGCCCGCTGCGGCTTTGAGTTCACCAAGCTCTGTGTCGATACCCGCGCGGCGATGCAGCAGCTCGAGGCCAGCAAAGGCAAGGACGAGGCAGCCAAAGCCCGTGTGCTCGCCAACTGGGAGCGCACCGTGATCATGCAGAAAGAGTTCCCGCGCTATGCGATCAACTGGATGGCCACCTTTCACACACCCGGCTCTGCCCCCGGCGGCAAGCGTGACAAACGCAGCGAAGGCCTGCACCCCAATTCCCCCATCACGCCCTACACGCTCAAGCGCATGCAAGCCGTGGGTTTGGAGTGAGGATTCGCCCACACCAGAATGAAATGCCTCTCGATTCTCGCTGCCACATGGCTTTTGCCATGTCTTTCGCTCTTCGCCGCTGAAAAGCCGATCACCCTCTGGCCGGATCGCGCTCCCGGAGCACTCGGAACCTCGCCAAAGGACATCCCGACTCTCACACCGTATCTCCCCGCCAAACCGAGCGGCGCGGCGATGCTGCTCATCCCCGGCGGCAGCTACAGCGGCATTTATGAAGGGCAGGCGGAGCCCTTCGCGCTTTGGCTGAATGAGCATGGTTTGACCGTCTTCGTGCTGCGTTACCGGCTCGGCAGCGCAGGCTATCGTTATCCCGCGCAGCTTCAGGATGCCGTGGAGGCGATGTTTCAGATCCGTGGCCATGCCGAGAAGTGGAAAATCGACCCGAAACGCATCGGCGTGATGGGTTTCTCCGCAGGCGGGCATTTAGTGTCCACGCTCATCAATCGGCCTGAGGACGGCATGCTTGTAGAGCGGAAGCATCACATCAGCGTACGTCCCGATCTCGCCATCCTCTGCTATCCCGTCATCAGCATGATCACGAAGCCGCACGCCACCTCGCGAAAGATGCTCATCGGCGACTCACCGGCTGAAAAACTCGTCCGCCAGACCTCCAGCGAGCTGCAAGTGAAGCCCGACCTACCGCCCGTCTTCCTCTGGCACACGATGGAGGACAAAATGGTGCCCGTGGAGCATGCCCAGCTCTACGCCGCCGCTTTGCATGCGAACAGCGTCCCCCACGAACTCCATCTCTACCAGGATGGCGACCATGGAACGGGCTTGATTGGCACCGAGCATCCGTGGTTCGCGGATCTGCTGTTCTGGCTGAAGGCGCAGAAGTTCATACCATGACACAAGTCACCGTTTGCCACGTTCCCAGCGCACCATGAAATCCGCGCTCCTCTGCCTCACCCTCTTCGCCCTTGGCTCTACGCTCTTTGCGGCGAAGCCTCACATCATCTTCATGATGGCCGATGACATGGGCTGGGGGCAGACGGGGTATCGCGGGCATCCGGTGCTGAAGACGCCGAACCTGGATGCGATGGCGGCGAACGGGCTGCGCTTTGAGCGGTTTTACGCAGGGAATCCAGTGTGCTCGCCCACGCGGGCCACGGTGCTCACGGGACGCACGAATGAACGCGCAGGCGTGCTCTCGCATGGATATGCGCTGCGGTTGCAGGAGAAAACCATCGCGCAGGCGCTGAAGGGCGCGGGCTATGTGACCGGGCATTTCGGCAAGTGGCATCTCAACGGCCTCAAAGGACCGGGGGCACCCGTTTTGAAAAGTGATCCACGCAATCCGGGCGCGTTCGGCTTCGATGAATGGGTGTCGGTGACGAACTTCTTCGATCAAAACCCGCTCATGAGCCGCATGGGCGAGTTTGTGGAGTTCAAAGGCGACTCCTCCGACATCGCGGTGGGCGAGGCGGTGACGTTCATCGACAAACATCGCGCTGGAGACAGGCCAATGTTTGCCATCATCTGGTTCGGCAGCCCTCACAGCCCCTTCAAGGCGCAAGACAAGGACAAAGCGGCCTTCGCGCATCTCGAAAACCTTTCCCAGCAGCACTACGGCGAGCTGGTGGCGCTGGATCGCGCTGTGGGCACGCTGCGGCAGAAGTTGCGTGACACCGGACTCGCCGACAACACGATGCTCGTCTTCAACAGCGACAACGGCGGCCTCCCCGGCATCGAACCGCCGACTGTGGGCGGTCTGCGCGGCAACAAAGGCACCGTGTTTGAAGGCGGCCTGCGTGTGCCCGGCATCATTGAGTGGCCAGCGATGATCAAGCCGCGCGTCACGAGCTTTCCCGTCGGCACGGTGGATCTCTTCCCCACCGTCGCCGACATCGTCGGCCTGCCAGACAGCGTGATGATCAAGCCCATCGATGGCATCAGCCTGAAGCCGCTCTTCGCCGGAGAAATCGGCGAGCGCACCAATCCCCTCGGCTTCCGCTTCGGCAGCAAGCTCGCGCTCACCGGCCCGCGTTTCAAAATCCTCACGGAGAATATCGAGAAGGCCAGCTTCCAGCTCTACGACATCATCGCCGATCCAAATGAGAAAACCGACCTCAGCACGAAGGAGCCGCAAGTGTTTGAAAAGATGAAAAAGGATCTGCTCGCCTGGAATGAAAGCGTGAGCGCCAGCTTTGCGGGCAAAGACTACCCCGAAAGCAAAGTCACGCCGCCCGATCCGACGTCGATCCCATGGACCGAGCACCCCGGCTACGCGCCCTACCTCGCCGAATGGCAGAAGCGCTGGGAATACAAGAGCGAGCCAAAGACCAAAGGTAAAAAGGGGAAGAACAAGGCAGAATGATGCTTGGGTGAAATGTGCCGGAGTCGGGGCCGTTCACTGCGGATCATGCGTCTCGTCTTGCTCATCCTCCTTTCGTCATTTTCAGTGCTCTGGCCCTCCGAAGCTTTGGCGAAGGATGGGAGGCCAAACCTGCTCTTCATCCTCGTGGACGACCAGTCGCCCTTCGATTTGAAAATGTACAATCCGCAATCGACGCTCCAAACGCCCAATTTGGACAAGCTGGCGGCGCAGGGCATGGTTTTCGACGGAGCGTATCACATGGGCTCGTTCAGTGGCGCGGTATGCATGCCATCGCGTCACATGATCATGAGCGGTCGCACGGTCTGGCACCTACCGCCAGCGCCTTGGGGAGCCAAGACGAGCCCGCCTGCGCTGGAGCAGCAGACGATCCCGGCAGTCTTCAATCGAGCAGGTTACGCCACCATGCGCACCTGCAAAATGGGCAACAGCTACGAGGCGGCGAACAAGCTCTTCACCGTGCGCAAAGACGCCTCCAAACGCGGCGGTGATGATGAATCTGGCAGCGCCTGGCATGGAGACCAGGTCATGAACTACCTGAAGGATCGCGAGGCGACGAAGGACACAAAGCCTTTCCTCATTTACTACGGCTTTTCGCATCCGCACGACACGCGCGATGGCAAACCCGAGCTTCTAGCAAAGTATGGTGCCACGAATCACACCGACGAGGCGAATCCGCCTTCGCTGCACTCCCTGCAGCCACCTTTGCCGCCGAACCATCTGCTGAAGCACCCCTTTGACACCACCGACTCCGGCGTGCGTGACGAAGTGGCCGTCAGCGGTGTGTGGCAACGTCGCGACGAGGCCAGCATTCGCAACGAAATCGGCCGCCAGTATGCGTGCAGCGAGAATATCGACATCCAGATCGGCCGTGTCTTGAAGAAGCTCGAAGACATGGGTGAGCTCGATAACACCTACATCATCTACACCGCCGACCATGGCATGTCGATCGGTCGCCACGGTCTCATGGGCAAACAAAACCTCTACCAGCACACCTGGCGCGTGCCCTTCATCGTCAAAGGACCGGGTATCGCCGCAGGCAAACGCGTGGAGGGGAACATCTACCTCCTCGACGTGCTCGCCACGCTCTGCGATCTCGCCGGCGTCACTCCGCCCGAGACGAACGAAGGCACCAGCTTCAAGCCCGTGCTCACCGGCGAGAAGAAAGTCATCCGAGACGTCCTCTACGGCACCTACGCTGGCGGCGCAAAGCCTGGCATGAGAGCCGTGAAGCAGGGCGACTGGAAGCTCATCCGCTACGAGTCTCCTGATCGAAGCGTGAATCAGACTCAGCTCTTCAATCTGGCCGAAAACCCGCACGAACTGCTCCCCGAGCACGGTAAGCCCAATCTCGCTGCTGATCCCAAACACGCCGACAAGCTCAAGGAGATGGAAGCGCTGCTGCTGGCCGAGATGCGCCGTCTCGACGACCCCTTCCGCTTTTCGAATCAGCCCGGTGATGATCTGCCCACACCTCCCATGCCAGTGAAGAAGGCGAAGGGGAAGAAAAACAAGTAGTCACCTCGATTCCGCCACGAACTCCACGCCGCTGAGGACGGGCTTGGCTTTCGATCCGTGCGCGGACTGGAGCGTGAGGCGCAGGTCTTTGCCGATGACGATGCCTTTGAACTCGCGCACGGCGCTGCCGCCTTCTTTGGCGAGGTCGAAGTTCTTCAGCACGGCCTTGCCTTGCAGCAGGACGTTGAAGACGCGCTCGCCGGGCGGGAGTTGATCGGGATCGCTGAAATGAAGGCGCACGGTGTGCGCCAGCGGTGGGTAATCGACTTTGAGCAACGGCTCCTGCGTCGGAACGATCACGGCTTTCGGTTTCTCCGTCGTCTTCTTTTTCCCGCTGGGCTTGTCGTCATCATCGTCGGACTTTTTAACTGGCTTCACGAGCAATGGACGACGTAGCGAAGGCGTGATGACGATCTCGCCTTCGCCGATTAAGCCGGAGGCGATGATCCACGGCTGGCTTTTGCCTGCATCCGCGATTTGCGTGCTGTGGCGGCGGAACCACGTCACGTCCTTGCCGATGCCTTCAACACCCAGTTGCGGCGCGTTGCCATCACCGACGTGAGGATGTTCAATCCAAAGAGTGCCATCAGGAGCACGGCGATTGCCGGGTGCGCCGAAGTTGATACCCGCGTGAAGGATGCGGTCGCCTTGTTTGCCATCGAGACCGAACTGGCTGTAGCTCCACATCTCCATCTCCGGCATGTGGATGAGCGCGAGCGAGGTCTGGTTCTGATACGAGCAGGAACAGGTGCGGGTGTAATCAGGCGCGTTGAGCACGCCATTGGCCACGACGAGGTTCGAGGTGCAGCCGGATTTGAAGCCGCCGAGGTTCGAGGTGCCGCTCATGCTGTCGAGATCGTAAAAGCCCGCCGCGCCACTGCGGTAGGTGAGCAGGTGCTCGCTGGCGATGATGGTGTTGCAGCCGTAGGTGCGGTTCAGCCGCCACGGCTCCATGTTGCCAGTGAGCGGGTTTTTCACGAGATGTGGATCTCCGGTGAGCAGGCTGAAGGCACCGCCGGAGCTGGTGTAGGAGTTCGCTCCGGTGAGGATGAGCTCGTTGTGCAGGATGCAGGGGCCGGTGTAGGCGCGTTTGAGATCCTGCCAGCGCACGCGGCCCGTTTTGCCTTCGTAAGCGATCATGCCATCGCCGACTTCCGTGGAAAGGCGGTCGCTCGCCTTGGCTCCGGCTTGCAGCAAGACATCATGCTTCTTGGAATAGCCGAGCCAGGTGCCAAACAGATCCTTCTCCTGCTCCCAGAGCACTTTCCCAGTGCGGGCATCAAGCGCGACGATGCGATAGTCCTTGGGCAGATCCTTTCCACGACGCTCCAGCAGGCCCTCGGCATGTTTGGTGAGTTTGTCGAGGCAGTAGATGCGGCCATTGCCCGCGACGATGCCGTTGTGCAGGAAGCTGTGACGCGCCTTCACACGCCAGAGCAATTTGCCGCTGTGCCGGTCAAACACCGCGAGTCCCGCGCTGGCGGAATAGTCCTCGATTGGCGCGGCGGCGCGACTTTTGGCATTGCCGGTTTGCAGGCTGAAGTGAGCGAAGTCGTCTCCACCGATGAGCAGATCATCCAGCACACCGATGAAGGCCCACTGCGCGGGATCTTTGGCGTCTTCACGAAGTTTGATGGTCTTTTTCAGCTCGCCGGTTTGTGCATCGAGCATCTGGCAGTCGCCTTTCAACGCCACATAAACAGCTTCCTGCGTGGCGGCGTAGTTCGTGCCGCGACCATTCGCGCCGGGGATGTGCTTTTGGTTGTAAGCGGTGCTCAGCGGCGTGTCCTCGTAGGTTTCATTGTAGTAGATACCGAAGGTGCCGAGGTCTTCGAAGTCGTGCTTCCAGATGACACGGCCGGTGTAAACATCGCGCGCGCTGAAACTGCTCATGCCCTGGATGTAGAGGCGACCGCCCACGACCTGCTCTGGCGGGCCGTGACCATGACGCGGCAGCACGTCCATGTTTGAGCTGCCACCGAACCACAGCACACCGAGCGGTGCGCGCACGCGGCTGTCGTCGGACTTCACCGTGTTGCCGATGTCGCCATACTGATGCGTCCAGTCGGCCGCGCCGGGGAGCGCACCTTCGCGAATGATGAGTTGATGTGCACCAAGCTTCTCCAGCTTGGCGTTTTCGAGGGTGCTGACATCGGCCGCCTCATCACAAAGCATCACACCGCCGTAAGGCCGCACAGAGGCGTAAGCGGCGGCAAGGTGCTGCCTCGTCGTGATAACGAGATGCGCAAAGTAAGGTGGTGCCTGGAAGGAAAGCGCATCGCCCACATGGAAGCTGATGCGTGTGCCCTGCAAGCCGAGGGCGTCATACTGACGACGCAGCGCATCGACCTTCACCTCGTCTTTCTCCACCACGGTGATCTGCATCTGGGAATCGCTGAGCAAGGCATCGAGCAAGCCCGTTTCACTCGCTCCGAAGATCAATGCATGCCCGCCTTTGTCCCCTGCCCTCTCCAGCAAAGCTTGCGCGAGCTTGGAGGCTTCAGCAGGCGCTGTGGCGAGCTTTTGCGGCTTTGATGCGAGGCTTCCGAGGTTCTTGCCGCTGCCATACACTTGAATGCGGCCATCTTGCGTCACCGCGATGAGCTTTCCATTCGCAGCCAGCAGACGGAGCACCTCACCTTTGACTGGCAGTGTCCATGCCACGCGTGGCTTTTCGCCTAAAGCGATGGAGCTGAGGCTGCTTTTGCCTGCGGCGTAGAGATGATCGCCCGCCTTGATGAGATCGCCTGAGCCGTCTGCCTTCACTTCCCAGAGCACTTTTTCACTCGTGCCGAGTTCGCGCACTTTGTCCGCGTCCGAGTCGAACAGGCGGCTGCCATCAATGACCGGCTCGTTCATCACAGACTTGCCCTGCGTGCCGGTTTTGAGGTCATAGACACGCACACCGCGCTCACGCGTGTGGACATAGAAATAATTGTCGCCAGCAGCCACAAAGGAGCCGCCATTGCCCTTGCCACCATCATTCAGATGGAAATAACGCAACGCACCTGTGGCGAGATCGAAGCCCGCAGGCACCGAGCGTCCACCCGGCACGAGCAGCGTGTCTTTCGTCGCCACCAACGCACCTTGCGGAGCCACACCGGCAAAGGATGAGGCGCTGTGCGGCTGCTTGATGAAGTCCGCGCCGGTGCCGTCGTTCACCCACACGACCTTGCCCGTTTCCGCATCGAGCGAGTAAAGGAACGTGCCCATGAAGGGCCAGATGCTCGCGGCAAAATACACTTTGCCTTCGCGAATCACCGGCCCGCCGCGCGCAGGCCATGCGGAGATCAGGCGATTGTTCCCCAGCGCCTTGCGAGCCGAAGGTGCGCCGCTGAAGGACCACACCGCTTTGCCATCATCAGCATTCAAGCAGTAGAGATGGCCGTCATCGCTCGTGATATACACTTTGCCCTGCCAGCACACCGGTGGCAGGCGCACCGGACCACCGGTGAAAAACGTCCACACCTCCGCGCCCGTGCTCAGATCCAGCGCCACCACCTTGTCGCGATCATTGAAGCCGATGAACATTCTGTCGCCCATCACCACCGGCTCGAAAACCTTGTCATACGGCATCAAATCGTGGTTCAGCGGATCATCCCACACCTGCTCACGGGGTGAATACAGGCGTTCCCATTCGAGCTGGAGCTTGGCGGGCAGTTTTTCACTTGAAGCCGCTGTGCGACCGGCATCATAGCGCCACATCGGCCAGTCGGCGGCGTGTGCAGCGGTGGAAAGCAGGAGCAGAAGGCAGACGGGCAATTTCATGGACAGGAATCAACGAGGCAAGCAGGGCAATATTGCCCCAGGCGGCTCGTTTCACCGTCATGCGTTGTGCATTGCTTTTCGCCATCATTCTCCCGTCTTTCCTTATCGCCCAAACCCCCAACTTCGTCTGGATCATCGCGGATGACATGTCGCCGGACATCGGGGCCTATGGCTTGAAGCAAGTCAGCACGCCGAATCTCGACCGGCTCGCTGCTGAAGGTCGGCGCTACACACGGGCCTATGCCACCGCGCCGGTGTGCAGTGCTTCGCGTTCGGCTTTTATCCTCGGTTGCTATCAAACCACGACGGGTCTGCATCCTCATGATGTAGAGAATCCGCAGCCGCTGCCCGCGCCATACAAGCACCTGCCGGGCCTGCTGCGCGAGGCGGGCTGGTTTGTCACGAATGCGGCGGCACCAGAAACGATGCGCAACGGCAAGACGATCAAGAAGGGCAAGACGCACTACAACTTCACTCATGACGCGGCGGAGATGTTCGATGGCGACGACTGGCGGAAACGGAAGCCGGGGCAGCCGTTCTTCGCGCAGTTTCAGATCACGGAGCCGCATCGACCGTTCCCGATTCCAGAGAGCTATGATGAGGCAAAGCTCCGCGCCATCGATCTGCCGCCAAACTATCCCGATCATCCGCTTGTGCGACGCGATTGGTATGCCTACCAGCGCAGTGTCGAGGTCGTGGATCAGCGTGTGGGCGTGATTCTCGATCAATTGAAGACGGAATGCGTGCTTGATGACACCATCATCATGTTCTTCGCCGATCATGGCCGCCCGATGCCGTGGGGAAAGCAATGGCTGAGCGTTGAAGGGCTTCAGGTGCCGCTGATCATGCGCGGGCCGCAGATTGATGCCAAAGGTGTCGAGGAACGCCTCGTGAGCTTGATCGACCTCGCGCCGTCGATGCTGAAGCTCGCGGGCCTGCCTGTTCCAGCATGGATGGAGGGCAAACCAATCCTCAGCGGTGATTTTCCTGAGCGTGATACGCTCTTCGCCGCGCGTGATCGCTGTGGCGATGCGATGGACCGCATCCGCGCCGTGATCAGCTGCGATGGGTGGCTCGTGCAGAACTTCAACACCAGCCTCTCGCGACTGAACTGGTCCGGCTACAAGGAAGCCAGCTATCCCGGAATGGCCCTGCTGCGTGTGCTGAATGAAACCGGAGGGCTAGACACCTTCCAGGCGCAGTGGTTGCTGCCGACTCGCCCCGAGATCGAGTTTTATGACCTCAAGACCGATGCTCTCGGGCTGCATGATGTTTCACAGCATCCTGATCGTGCCCAGTCCATCGCCAAGATACGCAGTGAACTCAATGCTTGGATTCAATCGAGCAGTGATCGCGGTGCTGCTGGTGATCCACCCACCGAACCGACGATGGAGCAGATTCAAAAAGACAAACGCGCCGACTACCAACGCACCTGGAAATCACGCCTCAAGAAGCCAGAGCCAACGGATGCCGAGCGTCTCGCCTGGTGGATGAAGAGCTACGGGCTGGATTGAATGGAAGATGAGACCGTCGCGGCTCGTTGGCAGGCGTCCCATGAAGCTGTTTCGCGTCCTCATCCTGCTTTCGTCATTTATCATTCCACATGCATCCTTTTCGGCGCAGCCGAACCTCATCTGGATCATGGCCGACGATCTCGGTTACGCCGATCTCGGCTGCTACGGGCAGAAGGTCATCACGACACCAAACATTGACCACATGGCGAAGGAGGGCATGCGTTTCACGCACTTCTATGCCGGTGCCACCGTCTGTGCGCCATCGCGCAGCGTGCTCATGACGGGCTTGCATCACGGTCATACCCGCATCCGTGGCAATGCAGGCCAGCAGAACCCGGCGGCACAGGCCTTGAAGGAGGCCGATGTCACTGTGGCCTCCGTTTTGAAGAAAGCGGGCTACAAAACCGCGCTCATCGGCAAATGGGGGCTCGGCAATGTCGGCGAAGCGGAGAGCGGCCTGCCGCGCAAGCAAGGCTTCGACTACTTCTACGGCTACCTGAGCCAGCACCACGCGCACAATCACTTCCCCGACTATCTTTGGCGTAATGAGAGCAAGGAACCGCTTTCGAACATCATCGTGCCCGTCGGCGAAGATGGTGCGGGTTATGCCACGGAGGCAATTCATTACGCGGATGATCTCTTCGCCGATGACGCGCTGAAGTTTGTCACGGAAAACAAAGCGACGCCCTTCTTCCTCTACTGGGCCATGGTCATCCCACACGCGAATAACGAGCGCGGCAAGATCCTCGGCGATGGTGCCCATGTGCCCGACTACGGCCCCTATGCCGACAAAGACTGGCCGAAGCAGGACAAAGGCCAGGCGGCCATGATCACACGCCTCGACAGCTATGTGGGACGCATGATGGAGCATCTCAAAGCACTTGGCATCGCGGAAAACACACTCGTCATCTTCAGCAGCGACAACGGACCACACAACGAGAGCAAGCACGACCTCGAACGCTTCGATCCCAACGGTCCCTACACTGGGATCAAACGCAGCCTGACCGATGGTGGCATCCGCGTTCCCTTCATCGCCTGGTGGCCGGGCAAAGTGAAGCCGGGTGAGTCCGCGCATGTCGGTTACTTCCCCGATTTCATGCCCACCGCCGCCGAACTCGCCGGAGCACCCGCACCGGAGAAAACCGACGGCATCAGCCTCGTGCCAGCGCTCACCGGCAAAGAGCAGCCCAAGCACGAGTTCCTCTACTGGGAGTTCCACGAAGGCGGATTCAAGCAGGCGGCGCTTTTTCAAGGCCGCTGGAAAGGTATCCGCAGTGGTGGCCCCGATGCTCCGGTGCAGCTCTTTGATCAGCAAAACGACATCGCCGAGCTGACCAATGTCGCCGACAAGCATCCCGACATCGCATCGAAGATCAGCGACTACCTGAAAACCGCACGCACACCGCTGACTGAGTGGGAACCGCAGTGGAAAGCTGGCAAAAAATCCAAGAAGTAACCTCTTCATCTCCGCCACTGCATGAAACTCCTCTCTTTAATCCTCTGCGTCCTCTGTGGTGCATCCCATGCCGCTGAAAAACCCGCCAAAGCCAAAGGTGGCATCGGCGCCGATGCGCCACCCGGCAAAGTTTACATCTACAAAGAGAGCGCCGGCAAACCGCGCCAGATGGAGATCTACTTCCCGCCGGATCACGATCCAGCGAAGTCCAAAGTGCCCGGCATGATCCTCTTTCACGGCGGCGGATGGGGCGGCGGCTCGCTGGGCCAGTTTCGCATCGCCTGCGCCTACTTTGCAAGTCGCGGGCTTGTCTGTGCCACGTCGGAGTATCAGATGCTCAGCAAGGCTGATGCAGCGAAGCTGCCTGCGGGCGAAACCAAGAAGCGTGTGTGCGTCACCGACGCGAAAAGCGCCATTCGTTGGTTCAAGCAGCACGCGGGAGAGTTCGGCATCGATCCGCAGCGCATCATCACCGGTGGTGGATCGGCGGGCGGACACATCAGCGCGCTCGCCACGATGAATCCGGGCCTGAACGACCCCGCCGACCCGAAGGACATCGACACCAGCGTCGTCGCTTATGTGTGGTTCAATCCCGCCTTTGCCACCGATGACGACAAAGACCCCGAGATCGACATCCTGCGTCATTTGAAGGCCGATCTGCCGCCCGCCATCGCGTTCTTCGGCGATCAGGACACCTGGAAAAAAGGCTGGGACACCGCCCACGCCAAATGGAAGTCACTCGGCACCAAAACCATCGATCTCCAGATCGCGCCCGGCCAGTCGCACAGTTTCTTCAACAGCGGCCCATGGCAGACCGTCACGCTGATCGCTGCGGACCAATTCCTCGTGAAACACGGTCTGCTCACTGGCGAACCGACGAAGACGATGCCAGCCACGGGTGAGAAACTGCTTCCGAAAGAGTGAGGCCGGGCAGGTAAAGCAGCCGCGCCAGGATTTTCACGACGGCTCCTCCGAGGCAACAGGATCCTTGGATAACTCTTTTTTGACTTTACCCCGTCGGGGCGGATCGTTTATACACATTTGCGCCCGCTTCATTTCTGGCAACAGGCTGAAATAGGTCGCGGAGCTTCCTAAATCGGGACGATCAACGTTTCCTATGAACAACACGCTGTTACTCGCCGATGATGATCCACTCCTCCACCGGGTGGTGGGCTTCAAACTTGCGCAGCATGGCTGGCAGATCGTTTCCGCCTATGATGGCGCGGGAACTACGGCCCAGGCTGATCATCCTGGACGGCATGATGCCGGTAATGGACGGCTTCGCCGCGCTGCGTGAGCTGCGCCGTGATCCGACCTTTGAGGCGACACCGGTGCTCATGCTCTCCGCGCGCAATCGTGAGGCGGATGTGGTGGGCGCGCTGGACGATGGAGCCAACGACTATCTGACGAAGCCCTTCAGCCCGGCCGAGCTGCTGGCGCGGGTGGCACGCTTGGTTCCGGAGGGGGCGGCGGCATGAAACGCCGCTGCCTGCTGATCGCTCTCCTGGCCGCCCAAGCGGCCTGGGCGGGTGTCTATGAGCAGGGACTGGAGGCCAAAAACGCGGGTCGTCACGAGGAGGCGGCCCGGTTGCTGAGAAAGGCGACCAGCGCACAGCCGTCCAACATTGAGGCATGGCTGCATTACGGCATGGTGCTGGGGTGGCAAAGCAAGTATGACGAGGCGTTGACGGCGCTGCGGCAGGGGTTGCGCCGGAAGCCGGAGAATTATGATCTGGGGATGGCGGAGGCGACGGTGCTGGCCTGGAGCAAGGACTACTCTGCGGCAGACGAGTGCCTGGCGAGGCTGGAGAAGAAGTTTCCCAGCAATCTGGAGGTGGCGCTCATGCGCGGGCGCATCGCGGTCTGGCGCGGGGATCTGGCGGAAGGACGGCGGCGCTACGAGGCCATTTTGCAGAAGGATCCGAACCAGGCCGAGGTGCTGATGGGACTTGGAGACATTGAAATGGAGGAATGGCATGTGAGCCAGGCCAAGACGCTGTATGAACGTGCGCTGGCGGTGCAGCCCTCGGCGGAAATCGAGCAGCGCCTGGAAGCGGCCAAAAGCCAGACCCAGAGCCGGATCGACATGGGCATGAGCGGGAGCACCTTTGCGCGACAGGAGCGGGATGAGTGGTGGGGCGTCTATGGCTCCTACTCACACAAGTTCCGGGGCTGGGATGCCTGGCTCCGGGTGGAAACCGGAGAACGTTTCAACCTGCAGGACGTGACCTGGGAGACTGGCACGTCCGGACTGGTGATGAAGGGGATTCGGACCACGGTTTATGGCGGCGTCACACCAGACGCGTCTTACAGCGCCCGCTGGTATGCGGATGTTTCCGTGAGCTGGCGTCTGTATGAGAAACTGGGTCCGCTGGGCCGGGGGGATCTGCTCACCGAGGCGCGCTGGGCTGACTACACCAGCGTGGGTGTGAGGATCACGCGGCTTGGCTGGCAGCAGCAGGTGGCAGATGCCTGGACGGTCAATGCGCACTGGCTGCATTTCAGTTACGACACGGGCATGGAGGCAGATGGTTGGCTGATGTCCATCGCCTGGGAGCCGAAGGAACGCTGGCAGTTCCGCATCGGCGCCGGCCAGGCGGTGGAATCCCTGACCACCCAGACCCTGCAACGGGGACGCTCCATCCGGTCGTGGACGATTTTTGCGAGCATGGTGATGCCGGTTTCCGACTTCTGGCATGTGCGGCTGGATTTGGAACGCGAGGAGGTGCAGAACGGAGTGATCCGCTACGGCATGGCGGCGGGCTGCGGGTACCGATTTTGACGTGATCTGAACCCCTGATGAAGTTCGCCCTGGTCATACTCCTCATCGTCTCCCTGGTTTTGCTAGGGATCGCCCTGGTGCTGTGGCTGTTTCTGCTGCTGCATCGCTTAGTGGACAACCGCCGGACGTCACGGGGTGAGCAAGTCGCCCACGACTGGCTGGGACTGTTGCTGCCGGTGCTGGAAGAGGTGGAGCCGGTGGCCCATCTGCCACGGATCCAATCTCACGCGGTGCTGGAATCGGTCCTGGAACTGGTGGGGGAGTTAAACGAGCGGTTTCGCGGCCAGTATCGGGAACAGCTCAAGGACGTGCTCGTTCACATCGGCGGGGAGGACTATGGGCTGCATCTGGTCCGCAGCCGCAGCCGCCAGCAGCGCGTGCGCGGATGCGCGCTGCTGGGATGGACCAGCTTGAATCCCAATGTGGACTTCGCCCTGGAACGCTGCCTGCGGGATGCTGACGGGGAGGTGCGTGTCGAGGCGGCCTATTCTCTGTCCCTGCGCCAGGAAAGCGGGGTGACGCTGCAGGCCATTATGGAATCTTTGCGGGAGGGCGGCTGCCTGGAGTCCGAGCGCGTGCGGGACATCGTGCGCAAGTATGCGCCCACCCGGGTCCGGGAGCTTGCCAGCCTGCTCACACGGGAGGAATCCGCGCGGGAGAAAGTCCTGCTGCTGGACGCGATCTCCGTGGCGGGTGATCTGGCCCAGTCCGGCGTCGTGGCGGAGCAACTCACACACCCGGCCCCGACCGTACGTGCGGCGGCGGTGCTCACACTCGAAAAACTCTCGGACCCCGAGCACATGGAGCAGGTGGCCGCTCTGACCACGGACACGGACCCCAAGGTGCGCCTCGCCGTGGCAAAGTATTCAGTCAGCATGGGCCGGAACGCCGGAGCCCGGTACCTTTTGTGGCAACTGGCCCAGGATGCAAATTTCGATGTGCAGCGCGTGGCCACACACGGCCTGGCTTCAGTCAAAGGCGATTTCTGGGAACGCCTGCGGGCGGGATGCCATCAAGATCCTCTGTTAGAATCGCTCATCGAGGAGGCCATTGAGGCCGCCTCGCCCCCCGTCGTGCGCTCATGACCTCACCGCCCGTAGAATGGACCCAGTCCGTCTGGTTCACCGAAAGCGTCTGGCTGACGTCCACGTTCATCTTGATCCTCCAGAGCGCGCAAAATGCGGTTTACCTCTACAACATCTTCCTGGCGCTGCCCGAGTTTATCCACGCGCGCGCCCGGGCGTCCCGGTTGAGCGAGTGGTGGATGATCACCTCGGAGGCGACGCCGCCCGTCTCCCTGCTGGTGCCGGCCTACAACGAGGAGGCCACCATCGTGGAAAGCCTGCGCTCCTTGCTGACACTGCGTTATCCCGAGTACGAAATCATCGTGGTGAACGACGGCTCGAAGGACAACTCGTTGGGCAGCCTGATCGAGGCGTTCAAATTGCAGCCGGTGAAGCGTGCCGTGCCGCGCCGCGTGGCCTACGCGGAGGTGCGCGGCATCTATGCCTGCGAAGACCTGCCCAACCTGCTGGTGGTGGACAAAGTCAATGGCGGCAAGGCTGACGCGCTCAACGCGGCCATGGACCTGGCCAGCCATCCCTATGTGTGCTCGGTGGACGCGGACTCGCTGCTGGACTCCGACGCGCTCATCCGCGCGGTGCGGCCCTTCATCGACCATCCGGAAACGACCATGGCGGTGGGCGGCACGATCCGCGTGGCCAACGGCTGCACCGTGCGCGCCGGGCTGGTGCTGGAGGTGCGCCCGCCGCGGCGCTGGGTGGAGCTGTTTCAGGCCGTGGAGTATCTGCGGGCCTTCCTGCTCACGCGCATGGCCTGGACGCGGTCCGAGTCCGTCACAATCATCTCGGGTGCGTTTGGCATTTTCCGCCGCGAGACGCTGCTGGAACTCGGCGGCTACGAGCACGGCACCGTGGGGGAGGACATGGAGCTAGTCGTGCGCATGCACCGCTGGGCGGCGTCCAAAGGCGTGCACCATGCGGTGCATCATGTGCCGGACCCCGTCTGCTGGACGGAAGCCCCCTCCACCCTCAAAGTCCTCTCCCGTCAGCGCACCCGCTGGCAGCGGGGCCTGTGCGAAACGCTTTGGAAACATCGTGACATGCTCTTCAGGCCCAAATTCGGCCGGGTGGGCATGCTGGCCCTGCCTTCATTCCTGGTCTTTGACATCCTCAGCCCGCTGCTGGAGCTGCTGGGCCTGGTGATGGTGCCCCTGTGCTACCTGGCTGGCATTCTGAGCCTGGAGTTTTTCCTGGCCTACTGCGCGGTGGTCTTCAGTTTTGGCATGTGCCTCAGCCTCTCCGCGATGATCCTGGCCGAGTACTCCCTTCAGCATCATCGTAACGTGGGCGACCTCATCCGGCTGGGCATCGGTGCGATCGTGGAGAACTTCGGCTACCGGCAGTTGAACAGTTGGTGGCGGGTGAAAGGCATCTGGCAGTTCTTGCGCAATAAAAAAGGCTGGGGGGAGATGACGCGCCGGGGCTTCAACGAGAAAAAGCACGGCGGCTGAGATGCTCCAGCACGGCCTCGTCCGGCTCATGCAGCAGCAAGGTGGGCCGCAGAGCTTCGGGGAGCCGCATTTGTCTGGCCGTGCCCTCCAGCCGTTCGATCATCTGGCTGATCTTCTCCGGCGGCTGGTCCTTCAGGGTGGTGCGTGAGCCCGAAATGACCGTCTCCCGCGCCTGGGCGAGCACCACAGCGGGTGCTCCAGCTCGGATGTCGTTCTCAAACAGCACCACGGCGGTGCCTTGCCCGGCCCAGGGGCAGATCCACAGCCGCCCCGCGTCCGCTTTTCGGAAAGTGAAGCTGCGGGAGTCGCTGATCGGGCCGCACTCGATCGCCAGGGACACCGGGCGCTGATGTTTGGCGCTCCATTCCAGCCAAGCGACGCCCCAGGCGGCGGCTTCCACCGGATCGCTGCGGTAATTCATCGTCACCACCCGCCGGGTGCTTCCCGCCATCACTTCCAGCACCTTTTTACCCTGCTCTTGATGGAGCAGCCAGAAAGGTGTGACCGCCTCCACCGGTGCCAGGCCTGCCGCCGGGAGAGATTCGAACAGTTTGGCCCAGTTCTCATGCCAGCGGTCGGATTGCAGGCGGAAACCGGGCAGCAGGTAGGGCTCCACGTCATACTGCACCGCGTCGAGGGCGCCTGGGTGCCATGCGGAGAGCTGCCGATGGCGCTCCAGCACCGAAGCCTGGACCGTCGGCAAAACCATGTGCGGGTCTCCCTCCACCGCCACCACCTCGAAGCCTTCCGCACGCAACTGCCGCAGCGTTTCAAGGCAGGCCGCGCCCGGCTCGCCGCGTGGCAGCGCCAGTTGCAGCACGCGGATGCCCGCCTTTTTCCACAAAGGCCGCAGCTCCATCCAGCGTTCAGGACGGGCGGACCAGTCCCAGATGCCCAGTCTGCCATCCCATTTGGCGGGAGCGTCCTGCGGGGTCAAAACCGGCTGGAAGACCACCGACCTCACCCGAATCTCCCCGCCCCCGCCATGCGTGGCGGCCAGGGTCAGACGAAGTGCTTGCGCGTCCTGCATCCGGGCGGGTACCCAGCAACAGAAGCCCTGCTCACCCGATGTCAGCGTTGTCTCGATGAGCACCTCAGGCGGAGCAAACCCCTGCCCATGATCATCGCTCAAACCGACCTCAAACCGGCCTGCCCCGCTGAGCGTGATCTCCACCTGCCAGGTCGATGCCCCCGGCAGACGTGGCAGCCGCCAGGGCATGGCACTGTAGAGGCCTGCGGGCGATTTTCCGCCTTTCACCACCCAGCCGCCCTGGTTTGAACCCGCCTCGGCCGCCATCACCCGTTCCTCGATGCCAAACGGCACCCAGTCCATGTGCGCGGCCAGGTTCAATCCCATGGGCGCAGGCAGGGGCACGCTCGGCTGCTGCAATGGCGTAAGCTCCCGAATGGCCGCCGCAGGGCCGCCCAGGTCTCCCACCACTTGCACGCCGCCGGAGGATTGGGCCGCCAGAGGCACCGGGAAAAGGCCCGCCCATGCGACGCGCCCCTCGGGCAGGGGCAATGAGCCCTCCTGAGCCTGCGCTGAAAGTTCCAGAATGCTCCAGCGCCCGTCTGGATTTAACATCCGCTGCCATTCGGCCAGCGCCGCCGCAGGAGCCTCGCCCGCAGGCAGCAGGCGTACTGTCAGATGCGGGCCCGTCTGTCCTAAAGCCGTCTCGGGCAGATGCAGGAGCAGGCCCGCGCAACAGGCGCACAGCCAGGATGTCCAGGTGCGGCGGCGGAGTGACTTCCAGGTCATAGCGGGTTCACACGGACGCTGGCACGACCGCAAATTTCATCTCCACCAGCTTCTGCACGAGCTCGTCATGCGCCACGGCCAGCTCCGACAGAACCTGGTCGCGCGCCTCACGGCTGGTGGCCTCGGATTCGGCTTTTTGAAGCAGCAGGGCCATCTGCGCAAATCCCATCGTCCCGCAGGAACCACGCGCACGATGCGCCGACCGCACCCAGTCGTCCTCAGGGCCTTCCTCGTGCGCCCGCCGCATTTTCACCAGCATCTCATCCATCTGGTTCACGGCCATCTGCACCAAGTCCTGATCGAGCATGTCTTCTCCCGTGAGGCAGGCGCGCAGTTGGGCCTCGTTCAGGGCGGGAATGGCGGGACTTTCAGGCGGGGGCGACTCAGTGGTGGCGGCTTTCCCCTCCGGCCCGGGCAGCCATTTGAGCAGCATGGGTTGAAGCTTGTCGAGTTCCACGGGCTTGCCCAGATAGGCGTTCATGCCGCTTTGCAGGCACTGATCCACGACCCCGCCCAAAACATGGGCGGTCACGGCGATGATGGGGATCGGCGGGCGCTTGTTCGCCCTTTCCCACTCGCGAATCTTGCGGGAGGCCTCATAACCATCCATCTCCGGCATCTCGCAGTCCATCAGCACCAGCACGCCCTCACCAGCCTTCACCCGGTCCACCGCCTCCAGCCCGTTGACACACGGCACCACCTCCAATCCCAGATATTCCAGTTGGTTGCCCAGCACGCGTTGGTTCACCGGATTGTCCTCCGCCACGATCACCCGTGCCTGGGGCAGCGGCAAAGGCGTGCCCGGGATATTTTCGAGCGTCGGCAGCTCATGACATCCGGTGATCAGATGCCCGTGCAGCTCCGAAGGGCGGAGCGGGTAGCGCAGCGCCGCCTTCACCCCCTCGCAGACCATCTGCTCCTCCCGGATGTCATCCTGGTCCACCAGCAGGTAAATCGGCACGTCCTTCAGCCAGGCGTGCTGGCGCAGACGCCGGACCTGCTCCAACCAGTCTGACGCGCCGTTGATGATGATGCCCACGGCGTGGTTTGCCAGCTCCATCGCTTGAGCCTCCCTCGGGGGCTGCTCCACAATGTCGGCCAAATGATCATAGATCAACGGCTTCAAGCCCCAGGCCAACGCATGCTCCCGTACCACGTCTGCCGTGATCGGCCGGTTTTCCAGGGCGATAAGGAGGGGTCGTCCCTCCACCCCAGGGATCGCGGGCGTTTCTTCCGCGATCGCAAAACGCGCGGTGAACCAGAACGTCGCCCCATGCCCCAGGCTGCTTTCCACATCCATCGTGCCGTTCATCCGCAGCACCAGCTCACGGGCAATGGCCAGGCCGAGCCCCGTGCCGCCATGCTGCCGGGCCAGTTTCAAGTCCACCTGCGAAAACGGCTGGAACAAGCGCTCCTGGTCCTCCTTCGAAATGCCGGGCCCGGTGTCTTTCACCTCAAACTTCAGGCAGACACGCCCGGCCGCATCCACCTCAGGCAGCCGCGTCACATGGATCGCCACCCCGCCACATTCGGTGAATTTGACCGCGTTGGAAAGGAGGTTGCACAGCACCTGGCGCAGCCGCAGGCGGTCTCCCATGAAATGGTTCGGCAGGTCAGCGGCCAGGAAGGAGGCCAGCTCCAGGTTCTTGCGCGCTGCGGCCGCCGCAAACAGGGCGATGACCTCCTCCACCACCTCGGCCAGGGAGAATCGCTCGCTGTGAAACTTCATATCACCGACCTGCAGCTTCGAGAGGTCCAGGATGTCATTGATGATCTCCAGCAGGGATTTGCCGGAGGTGCGGATGGTTTCCAGCCCGTCCCGTTGTTTCAGCGTCAGGTTCGGAGCGCGCAGCATGAGATCCGCCGTGCCCAGCACCCCGTTCAGCGGCGTGCGGATCTCATGGCTGACCCGGGCCACGAACGACTCGGTCGCCAGCACCCCGCTCAGCGCGGCGTCCCGCGCCTCCTGCAGGCGGGACTCATAATGCACCCGTGCCCACTGTCCCCGGTAAACTGTGATGCCCAGAACGATCATCAGCACGATTCCTACTCCCATCACCACATAGGCCAGCAGACGAAACTGAATGGTATGTTCCACGAAATGATGCTCCTGGCTTTGCAGCCACGCACGTTCGGTCCTGGCCATGTCCAGGAGGACTTCCTCCATCTGTGCATCCAACTTCAAGTGCTCCTGCACGGCACGGAGAAGAGACGCCGCTGTCCTCGGCAGATCAGCCGTTGACTGCAACTGCCGCAGATTCGACTCAACGATTTCGGCCAATTGCTTCAGTTTTCCCCACTGGTGGGGCCTCCGGCTCAGCAAGCCCTGCAAATACCGGAGGTCTTCGGCGATGAGGCGGCGAGTCTTGTGAAACTTCTGCATCCCTTCCGGACCCACTTGATGCAGGTGTTCGTTGACCCCCTCATCCGCCATCCGAATTTTGACCCGCAGCCCCCACAAGCTCTCCAGCACCTCGTAGGTGTGCTCCACCTCTTCGTGGCTGTCATCCGCCTCGGTCGCCAACTGTTGAAAAAGAACCGCCATGATCACAACGACCGTCATGATGATCGATGTGGCGGCCGCGATTCCCCAGCGGGTATTGGACATCAGTTTGTTTGGCACAGCCATGGAGTCTTTTATAAAGGCATCGTTGTGTCCATGATTTTCATTTCCTCAAGCCTTGCGACAAGCTCGTCGTGCGCCTGCTCCAGTTGGGACAGGACTTCGCCCCGCGCCTCGCGGGACGTGGCCTCAAACTCGGCTGTTTGAAACAACGCGGCCAGTTTCGTAAAGCCCAACGTGCCAGACGAGCCCCGGGAACGATGCGCGGCCCGCTTCCACTCGGCATCGAGCCCCTGCTCCAGAGCCTGCCGCATTTTCGCCAGCATCTTATCCATCTGGCTCACGGCCATCTGCACGAGATCCTGGTCCAGCGCGCTGTTCCCCTTGAGGCAGGAGCGCAGTTGGGCCTCGTTCACGACCTCCAAAGAAGCACTGGCGGCCGGCGCGGCGGCGGTCATGGGCGATGCGGCCGCCTCCACCTCTTGTCCCCCCTGTTTAGGCAGCCATTTCAGCAGCATCTGCTGAAGCTTTTCGAGTTCCATCGGCTTGGTCAGGTAGGAATTCATGCCGCACTCCAGGCACTGCTCCAACGCGCCAGCCATGACATGGGCGGTCACCGCGATGATGGGGATCGGCGGGCGCTTGTTCGCCCCTTCCCACTCGCGAATCTTGCGGGAGGCCTCGTAACCGTCCATCTCCGGCATCTCACAGTCCATCAACACCAGCACGCCCTCACCGGCCTTCACCCGGGCCACCGCCTCCAGACCGTTGAAGCACGGCACCACCTCCAATCCCAGGTACTCCAGTTGGTTCGCCAGCACGCGTTGATTCACCGGATTGTCGTCCGCCACGATCACCCGTGCCCTGGGAAGCTGAAGTGGCCGGCTCGGAACCTCTTCCTTTGCCACCGCTACGTCTGCGCCGGCCAGGTGATCATAGAGATCCGAAGGCCGGAACGGATAGTGCAGCGTGGCCTGCAAACCTTCGCGGGCCATTTGCTCCGCGCTGATGTCCTCCTGGTCGGTCATCAGAAAAACCGGCACGCCCTTCAGCCATTCGAGCTGCCGCAGGTGCCGGATTTGCTCCAGCCAGTCCTGCGCTGTGTGGGAGATGATCACCACGGCGCGGGTCGGCTGCTCCATCGCATGAGCATTCCACGGAGCCTGCCGGGGAATGTCTGCCACATGACCATACACCATGGGTTTCAGACCCCAGGCCGTGGCATGATCCCGTATCGCATCCGCTGTCATGGGCCGGTTTTCCAGCGCGATGAGGATCGGCCGTGACTCCAGCACAGGCGTCTCAAACGCCTCCTCCACGATCATGAAACACGCGGTGAACCAGAACGTCGCCCCCTGCCCTCGGGAACTTTCCACATTCAGCGCCCCGTTCATCCGCAGCACCAGTTCACGCGAAATGGCCAGGCCGAGTCCCGTCCCGCCGTGACGCTGCGCCAGCTTCACATCCACCTGGGAAAACGGCTGGAACAAACGCGCCTGGTCCTCCTTCGCAATGCCGGGGCCTGTGTCCCGCACTTCAAACCTCAGGCAGGCCCGTCCGTCGGTCTCCATATCCGGCCTTCGGACCACATGCACCGTCACACCGCCACGTTCGGTGAATTTGATCGCGTTGGACACCAGGTTTCCGAGCACTTGCCGCAGCCGCAGATGATCACCCATCAATTGCCGAGGCAGATCGGGGGCCAGGTGGGGCGTGAGCTCCAGGTTTTTGCGCGTGGCGGACGCCGCAAAGAGGGCCACCACATCTTCCACCACCTCTTCCAGGGAAAATGACTCGTTGTGGAGCTTCATCTCCCCCGCCTGGAGCTTCGAGAGATCCAGGATGTCATTGATGATCGCCATCAAGGACTTGCCAGAGCTGCGGATCGTGTCCAGCCCCTCCCGCTGCCTCGGTGTCAGCGTGTGATCACGCAGCATCAGGTCCGCCGTGCCCAGCACCCCGTTCATCGGCGTGCGAATCTCATGGCTGACGGTGGCCACGAAAGTCGAGGTCGCCTGCACCGAGTCCAGCGCCGCGTCACGCGCGGCCAGCAGCCGTGATTCATAATGGTCTCGCTTGTGCTGTTCCTTGCACAGCATGATGGCAATGCCGCCGAGCAAAATGACAGCCACTCCCATCGTCAGGCCTGCCGCCAGACGGAAGCGCGAGATTTTTGATTGAACCGGTCTTGCCTCGTGCTGAGCAACGAACGCTCCTCACGGGCAATCTCCTGGATGAGTTCCTCCAGCCGGTCGGATTTCTCCAACCGCTCCCTCATCACACGGAGAAAGGGCAGCCTGTCCGCCGTCACATTCTCCTTCGCATGAGACTCGAGCAGCCGCATCCGCGACTCGATGGTTTCGACCACCATTCCCAGCCTGTGCAACTGCCGGGCATTGTCCCGCTCCAGACTTTTTAAATACTGGATCGCTCCGGGAATCGCGTCGCGAATGTCATGGAACTGCTTCAGCGTGTCCGGATCCCTGGAGTGCAGGTAGATGTCCATCAAACCCTCCGCCATCTGGGTCTTCACTCGCAGTCCCCACAGATTGTCCAGGACATCATGCGTGTGCTCCACCTCGTTATAACTGTCATCCATCTCGACCGACTGTTGCTGAAAAATATACCCCAGCAGCGAGGCCAGCAGCAACACAATCACCGAGGAGGCCACGATTCCCCAACGGGTTTTGGACATCAGTTTGTTTGGCACAGTACGGCAAGGCTAACATACACACCCAAGGCCACCAGCTAATTTTGGTTTGGCGGCTTATCTGACCTGTTGCCTCTGATGTAAGTGAGCCAACGGAAAGACCCCCGTTCATCACTCGTTGAACTCGGATGAATCCTCCTCTTCGCTTCATCTTTGCCCTCCTTCTCTCCTCCGCTGCCTTGAATGCCGCAGACGACGGCTTCACCCCGCTCTTCAACGGCCAGGATCTCACTGGCTGGGACGGCGATCCCAAGCTCTGGAAGGTCGAAAACGGCATCGTCATCGGCACGAATGCATCGCCTGAGGCGATGGCGAACAACAGCTTCCTCATCTGGCGCGGCGGCACGGTGAAGAATTTTGAATTGCGTGCCACCGTCCGCGTCATCGGCGATAACAACAGCGGCATCCAGTATCGCAGCCGCGAGCTGAAGGACGTCGCGCCATGGGTGATCACCGGTTACCAGTGCGACATCCATCCGGCCATCGAGCACACGGGCATGACGTATGAGGAGCGCGGTCGCGGCATCTTCGGCCTGAACGGCAAGGATGTGATGCTCGACCCCGAGGGCGCGCTCTGGCAGGTCGGCGAGCACGCGCCGGTGAAGGTCGATGTGAGCCAGTGGAACGAGTATGTCATCCTCGCGCAGGGGAACCGCCTCCAGCACTTCATCAACGGCCAGCCCACCTCCGAGCTCATCGACCACCACGCGGACAAACGCACGCTGGAGGGCCTGCTCGCCATCCAGCTCCACAAAGGCAACCCCAACCGCGTCGAGATCAAAGACCTACGTCTCAAAGTCCTGCCCGAAGTGCCGCTCGTGCCCTTCGAGCCCGCGAAACTGCCATCCACTGCGACGAGGATCGAAAAACCACGCACCAGCCGGCCGCAAGGCACGGGGCCGGTGGTGAAGTAGTCAAAACCATGTTGTTAATTGGTCGCAGGCACACTTTGATAACTCACCCCTGTCTCTTCGATCATGATAACCGATCCAATTCCATTCTTGGCGAACATTATTGCCGTCGCTCATGCTAATGGCCAGTTGTCGACAGGAGAGAGCGCTCAACTCGAAGTCATTCGTTCAGAGTTCAATTTTAAGAAAGGTGACTTCACGAAAGCAGCGAAGCTCGTCGAGCAAGGGGATTACCACCTCACCCCGATAGGAAGTTTTGCTGATCAAGTGGCCAACCTCGAATGTATTCTTCGAGTTGCTTATGCCGATGCAGAACTTGAGCAGGCTGAATCCAGCCTTATCGCTGGCTTCTGCGAGAAGATCGGCATTTACCAAGATCAACTCGACCGTTTGATTTCGCAGGTCGTCGATTTTCTTTCAAAGCAAGAGAAAGCCTGTCCTTCGTGTGGAACCGCTTCCGGCCCTGACGCCAGCTTTTGTCCAAAGTGTGGTTCGCCACTGTCATCGAGAAAAGAGGAGCCTGTTCAGCTTGATTTTGATATACCAAAGGCGGGGCTAGTAATCGAGTTCGCGGATTCAACAGCCGCAACCTTTTCCAAAGCCTTGGAACTCGCAAAGGCTTCGGACGGCTATCAGACATGTCAGAGAATGAAAAAGGCTTGGCATCTTGCCACCTTCAGTTCTGGATCTGTATCCGACGCACTGCCGTTGGCGGAATCGCTTTCGTGCATCAGAAACAAAAAGGTGTTCTTGGATGGCATCGAAATCTCTTGGGAAGAGATGTTTGGCTTTGCATGGTGCGCGGCGCAACGCACAACCTCTTACAGGCCAGTCGAATACTGTTTCGGCAAAGATGAAAACAGAATCAATCCATGGGGATGCAAGCAAGCACGTCTCGATTGGGTCGAATGGAGTGAATGGTTTTCATTCGGTTCTTGGGAGAAAGGTGGGTTGCTTGGCCCCAAATATGTTTGGAAATTCGATAAGCAGCGAATTCGTCACGAACTCGCAACCCGTCTTTACCGCTTCAGGCATTGTCCATTCCTCAACACGAAACTGTCTGAGGTGGTTTTGAGACTCTTGCCAGACACCGTTTCCCCTGAGAAGGACAAAAATTGGAAGCATAACCGGAATTACGAAGAAGTTCCGGGGGCAATCAAAGTCTGCATTCAAGAGAAGATGGATGGCTACACGTTTGATCAGGAGTTTTGGTCCGACGGAGTTCGTCCTGTCGGCCAGCGTGTACTGGCCGATATTCTTGCGACAGCATTCAAAGAGCTTGGAGTGGCTCAGCCTAATGCCGAAGCACTCATGAAATGAGCCCCTGAATCTCAAGTTTATCGAATGCACAGATCGTTTTTCGAGTAATCTCCCAATCAGTTTACTGCCATGCCCACCCTGCCGGACATCCAGCGCTACTGCGACAAGATCGCTGAGGCTTTCAAGCCGCAGCGGATCGTGCTGTTCGGCTCCTACGCCTACGGGAAGCCGACGCCAGATTCGGATGTGGATGTGCTGGTGGTGATGAAGAAGGCCCGTCGGCTCTGGATGGACGCGACGCAGAAAATTCATGAGAAGGTCTCCGCGGGCTTTCCGGTGGATGTGATCGTGCGTGATCCAGATTTCCTCCGTGAGCGTCTGCATGAGGGCGACACCTTCCTCGAAGAGATCACCACCAAAGGCCGCGTGATGTATGAAAGCCGCCACGCGTGACTGGATCGAGAAGGCGGAGGCCGATCATCTCGCCGCGGTGGATCTCGCACGGCGGCGGAAGTTGCCACTGCATGACATGGTGTGTTTTCACTGCCAGCAGTCGGCGGAGAAGTATCTGAAGGCTCGCCTTGAGGAAGCTGGCATTCACTTTCCGAAAACGCATGATCTTGAGGCCATTCTCGCGCTCGCCTTGACGGTCGAGCCGCTGTGGTCGGCACTTTTACCGGCTGCGAGACGCTTGAAGCCCTTCGGTGTGCTCATTCGCTATCCGGGCAACGATGCCAGCAAAGCCCAGGCCCGCCGTGCCCTCACCGATGCGAAGGCGATTCGCGAAGAAGTCCGGCTTTCGCTCGGCTTGAAGGTTTGAGACCGCGCCCGTCGTTCACCGACGCCATGCGCCTCCTCCTCTGCCTCTTCGCCCTCAGCTCTTCGCTCTGCGCCGCTGCTTCGCAGCCGAACATCATCATCCACTTCATCGACGACCTCGGCTACGGCGACATCGGGCCGTTTGGCGCGGTGAAGCAGAAGACGCCGCATCTCGACCGCATGGCGCGGGAGGGGATGAAGCTCACCTCCTTTTACGCCGCGCCGGTGTGCAGCGTGTCGCGGGCGCAGATCATGACCGGGTGCTATGGCGCACGCGTTTCCGTGCCCGGCGTATATCCGCCGGGGGCGAAGAACGGGCTGCATCCGCAGGAGCACACCATCGCCGACCGCCTCCGGCCGCTGGGCTATGCCACGCAGTGCATCGGCAAGTGGCATGTCGGCGACCAACCAGCGTTTTTGCCCACGAAGCAGGGCTTTGATCACTACCTCGGCATCCCGTATTCCAATGACATGCTCAAAACCGCGAGAGTGGACGGCCGCCGCGTCGTGCCGCTCGTGCGCGATGAGCAGGTCGAGCGCCTGCTCGACGAGGCGGACCAGGACCGCATCGAGGAAATCTACACTGACGAGGCCGTGAAGTTCATCCGCAGCACCCAGGCAACGAAGAACCAAGAACCAGGCACCAAGAACACGGCGCAGCCGTTCTTCCTCTACTTCCCGCACACCGCCGTGCACACGCCCATCCATCCCGGCAAGGCCTTCCAGGGCAGCTCGCAAAACGGCCGCTTTGGCGACTGGGTGCAGGAGGTCGATGCCAGCGTCGGTCGCGTGTTCGACACGCTGCGCGAGCTGCAGCTCGACACGAACACGCTCGTCATTTTCACCAGCGACAACGGCCCCTGGCTCATCAAAGGCCCCGATGGCGGCAGCGCCGGTCCTTTGCGCGGCGGCAAAGGCAGCACCTGGGAAGGCGGCGTGCGCGTCCCCACGCTCGCGTGGTGGCCCAGCAAGATCGCGCCCGGCAGCGTGTGCGATGCCGTCGCAGGCACCATCGACGTGCTGCCCACATGCCTGAAAATCGCCGGAGCCGAGGTGCCCGCACAGCCCGTCATCGACGGTCGCGACCTCTCCCCGCTGCTCTTTGGTCAAAGCAAAGAATCACAGCGCGAAGCGCACTACTACTTCTCCAGCTACAACCTCCAGGCCGTGCGCCAAGGCCCGTGGAAGCTCGCGCTCATGACGCAAGGCAACGCCCGCGCCAAAGGCCAGACTGAGGACGACGCGAAAACGAACCCGCGCCTCTACAACCTCGATCAAGAAATCGACGAACGCACCAACCTCGCCGCGCAGCATCCCGACATCGTCGCGAAACTCACCGCGCTCGCCGAAAAGATGACCGCCGAGATCGGCGGCAACGAACCCAAAAGCCGCCGCTCGCCCGGCGAAGTCGAAAACCCCGTCACGCTCTATCCCACGAGCGACGCCCCGCGGTCCAAAGACGCCCCCAAAACCGGCGCGAAGCCCGCCGACCTCTCCAAGCTCCAACCCGGCGAAGCCCTCGCCGCCGACAAAGCGCCGCAAATCGCCAACAAGCCCTTCACGCTCACCTGCGAGCTCACCACCGCGCAGCGCGATGCCATCCTCATCGCCCACGGCGGTGCCAGCACCGGCTACGCGCTCCATCTCAGCGGCGGCAAACTCATCTGGGCCATCCGCCACGGCAAAACCCTCACCACCGCCCAGACCGACTACCCCGCCGACAACCAACCCCACCGCATCACCGCCACTCTCGGCCAAAAAGGCCAGCTCACCCTCCAGCTCGATCAAAACACCCCCATCACCGCCACCAGCCCCAGCCTCATCCGCACCCAGCCCAAAGAAGACTTCTGCCTCGGTCACGACAACAAAGTGCCCGTGGCGAGTTACACGGCGAGAGGGAGGTTTGCGGGGAGGATCGCGAATGTGAAGCTCACGACAAACTCATGAGCGAAAAGATCTCGTCGGTCCGCCTGCCATGAGAAATTGTTTGCCAGACTCTCGCGACCAAGGATCATTGCCGCATCAAAGATGAGCTTCCAACAACTGTCAGCCAAGCTCCGCCAGATTCGCTCTCAGATGCCGCGGGTCACCTCCGAGCGTGCCTATGCGCAGATGGATCACTTGATGGGGCGGACGACTTCGAGCGACCCGAAAAAGAATGGGCAGCTCTACGCGGATGGGCCAAAGACCGTGGCTTGATCCTACCACGCGATTTTCAGCCACCGGAGAAGGACGGCGGACGCGAGCACGATGTGCGTTACGAAGCCGAAAGCGGACTTTGGTGGAAATACACTAAGCCTAACATGGCAGGTTACACGGTCAGTTGGAATGATGGCCTTCCTTGGCTGCACAACGCTCTTCCGCTCGATTATTTGGAGCGCATGCTTCGACAGAACGAGCTGTTTGGTGACAACGTGAAGTTGATCGGCCTTTGGAATCCTCAAGCGCATGATTGGTCCATCGTCACCACGCAGCCGCATGTGGAAGGACGAAAAGCCACCTTGGAAGAGTTGGAGAAGGCGTTCATCGAAGCTGGCTTCGAAATGCTGCCCTGGCGTGGCCTTGGATACGCAGAATCACTCTCCGTCCGCAAAGATGGCTTCGATGTTTGGGACATTCATCCTGCCAACGTCTTGGTCACCGACACGGGGTTGCCTCTGCCATTCGATGTCATGATCACACCGGTTCCGTCGGCTTGAAACAGCCTCCCAGCCTCCGCGCTGCAACATCCTCATCTGCGTCCCGTTCACGCACCATGCGCCGCGTTTTTCTTCTCTGTCTCCTCGCCCTCAGCTTTCCGCTCTTTGCCCAAAAGGCTGCGAAGGCCAAGAAAGCCAGCACTCCGCCACCGACGAAGCCGCCGCTGGTCAGCGTGGACATCACGAAACTGCTGGTGGGCGCGACGCATCTCGATCTTTGGCTGCTGTGCGGGCAGTCGAACATGAAAGGGCGCGGATTCATGCCGGAGGAGCCGAAGAACGCCCCCCGCATCGTCATGATGCACAAGATGGACGACCAGTGGTATCTCGCGCGGCATCCGCTGCATCTCACGGGCGACGCGAAGACCTTCCAAGGCCACGACAACGCCGGCGTCGGCCCCGGGCTGACCTTTGCCGAGGTGCTCGCCGGGCAGGACAAAACCGTCGCCATCGGCCTCGTGCCCTGCGCCGTCGGCGGATCCTCCATCAAGCTCTGGCAGAAAGGCGCGAAGCTTTACGACGACGCCCTCCGCCGCGCCAAACTCGCCCTGCAAACCACCGCGCCCGTCAAAGCCCGCCTCCGCGGCATCCTCTGGCTGCAAGGCGAGGCCAACGCGAACGCCCAGGAACTCCCCCTGCACGCCGAGCGCCTCCGCGCCATGATCGAAGCCTTCCGCACCGACCTCGCCCAGCCCGATCTGCCCTTCATCGCCTGCACCGTCGGCGAAATGAAGGAAGAGCCCACGCTCTCGAATCTCAAAGCAATGAACGAGATCCAGCTCGCCTTGCCGAAAAGCATTCCCCACACCGCCTGCGTCGATGCCCGCGATTTAAAGACCCACATCGGTGATGCCGTTCATTTCGACACCGCCGCTCAAAACGAGATCGGGAAGCGCTTCGCCTCGAAGTTCTTCGAGATGAGCAAGCCGTGACTTTGTTGGCATGGCGTCATTTTGAACCGCTGACATGACGCTGATGAGACGCTAATAAATGCTTATCAGCGTCAGATTAGCGTCCCATGAGCGGTTGAAAATTTCCCGATTGCTCCAAGAAGCCCCCATCTCAATCTACAGCCCATGCGCCTCTACCATCTCCTCTTCGCTCTTTGCCCTCTGCTCACCACTTTCGCTCAAGACGACGCCACCTGGCTTCGCGAAAAGGGCACACTGATCTTCCATGATGCCTTCGAGCGTGAAGAAGACGGGAACCTCGCCAAAGCCATCGGCAACGGCTGGAACAGCGCCACGGCGGATCGCGTGCCGCACATCAAGATGTCGGATCTGGACGAAGGTATCCTCAAGATCGCCAGTGCCTCCAAAGAGGCTAAACATGCGGCGCACATTCACCATGAAGCGGGTTTTGCGGATGGTGGTGCCGTGGTTCGCTTCCGCTTTCCGGGACTCAACAAAGCGGAGACACTGCAACTTGGCTACGTGGATCGAGAGACAACCACAGGCGTTCACGCGGGGCATCTCTGTTACGGCATCCTTTCGCAAAGCAGCATCACGCTGACCGATCAGAAGACCGGCATCATGAACTTGGAGAACCGCAAGCGTCGTGACGACGCGGTGGCAAAGAAAGAGAAAATTCCCGCCGATCTCGAAGCCCTGCTGAAGACCAAAAGCATCAACGTGCCCTACAAAGCCGACACAGAGTGGCACGAACTCGTTCTCGTCACCGAGGGCGATGAGATGCGCCTCAGCATCGACGGCAAGTTGCTCGCCAAGCATCGCTCCGAAGGTTTCGCGCATCCGATGAAGCGCTGGTTCAGCTTCCTGGTGAACAACACCGTCTGGATCGACGATGTGAAGATCTGGAAGGTTCGTTGAATCCCCGTATCCATCACATCTCATGAAAACAACACTGCTGCTCGCCCTCTGTCTCACTGCTTGGTGCGCGTCACTCCAAGCCGTCACACCAAACATCATCCTCATGATGGGCGATGACCACGGCTGGGAGGAAACTGGTTACAACGGCCATCCGCATGTCAAAACGCCCGTGCTGGATGAGATGGCGGCCACGGCCTTGAAGTTCGAGCGCTTCTACGCCGCGCATCCGAGCTGCTCGCCCACACGCGCGAGTTTCCTCACCGGCCGGCACCCAAACCGCATGGGCACCTTCACACCGGGCTGGTCCTTTCGACCAGAAGAGATCACCAGCGCTCACCTCCTCTCGAAAGCAGGCTATCACTGCGCCCATCTCGGCAAATGGCATGTTGGCGCGGTGAAGAAGGCGTCACCCGTGAGTCCGTTGTCGATGGGATTCCAAGAGTGTCTCTCGCATGACAACTTCTTCGAGATGAACCCCTCGCTCTCGCGCAATGGCGGTCCGCCGGAAGTTTTCAAAGGCGAAAGCTCCGAGATCCTCATCCGCGAGGCCATTGAAGTCATCGAACGTGCGCAAAAAGCCGGGGAGCCGTTCTTCCAGGTCATCTGGTTCGGCTCGCCGCACGAGCCTTACAGCGGCCTGCCGCAGGATCTCGCGCTCTACGACGATCTGCCTGCGAAATACACCAAGCAGGTCAAACTCACCTCGAATGAAACCGGCGGCGGCACCAAACGCCCGCAGGGCGAAGTGCTGCGCGAGCGCTACGCCGAGACCACCGCCATGGACCGCGCCATCGGCACCTTGAGAAAACACCTCGCCCAAAACGGCCTGCGCGAAAACACGCTGCTCTTTTACTGCGGCGACAACGGCACCTCGCCCGATGCCGCGCTCGGCTTTCCGCATCGTGGAGCGAAGGCAACCTTTTATGAAGGTGGCACGCTGGTCCCCGGTCTCATCGAATGGCCCGCGCGCATCTCAAAGCCGCGCAGCACGAGTGTGCGGGCCTCCACCAGCGATCTCCTCCCCACTGTCGCCGCCATTGTCGGCCAGCCGCTGCCACAGCGTCCGCTGGATGGCATCGACCTCAGCCCAGTGATCGATAGCACGATGACGACTCGGCCTACAGCACTGCATTTTTGGGAATATCAGACGGCGGGTAAAAAGGCTGGTGCGGAGCCCTACATCGCTCCCGAACTGCAACAAGGCACCACACCGCTCGTCAAAAAGATGGGCGGCAAAGCCACGCGCGACTTCACGAACTTCCATCACCCCGTGATCACTGAGGATGACTACCTCGGCCCGCGCTCCATTATCGAAGGCGATCACAAGCTCGTCATTCATGAGCAGAAGAACGGCGCACCAAAGATCGAGCTCTTCGATTTGAAAGCTGATCCCGCCGAGAAGACAAATCTAGCCGCTCAGCAGCCTGAGCTCGTGAAATCTCTTCAGACCAAACTCCGCCAGTGGCAGGACAGCGTGCTGAAAAGCCTCACCGGCGCGGATTATGGAAAGTGATGCCATGCTACGGGCATCCGCCGATCTTTGCCGCAAGCTGCTCGCCCATGCCGCGTTTCCTGACGCTCCATGAAGCTTGCCCGCGCCCTCGCCTGTCTCTTTGTCCTCTGCCCTTCGCTCTTCGCCGCGAAGCCCAACGTCGTCTTCATCCTCGCGGATGACCTCGGCTACTCCGACCTCGGCTGCTACGGCGGCGAGATTGAGACGCCGAATCTCGATTCGCTGGCGAAGAACGGCCTGCGCTTCACGCAGTTCTACAACACCGCCCGCTGCTGGCCCACGCGCGGTGCTTTGATGACGGGATTCTACGCGCAGCAGATTCATCGCGATGGGCTGCCCCAGGTCGGCGGTGGTGGTCAGGGCGTGCGGCAGTCTTGGGCACGATTGCTGCCAGATTTCCTCAAACCGGCGGGTTATCGCAGCTACCACAGCGGGAAATGGCATATCGACGGCAAGGTGCTCGACGGCGGCTTTGACCGCTCGCTCGACACGCGCAATCAAGGAAACTTTTTCACTGCCGAAGGCAATGCCATCGACGACGTGCCCGTGAATCCGCCTGCGCACGAAAAAGGTTACTACACGACCATCGCCACCGCTGATCACGCGATTGATTGCCTCAAAGACCATGCGGCGAATCATGACGCGAAGCCCTTTTTCCACTACATCCCCTTCATCGCGCCGCATTTCCCGCTGCATGCGCTGCCGGAGGACATCGCGAAGTATCGCGACAAATATCTCGAAGGCTGGGACAAGATGCGCGAGGCCCGCTTCGCCCGCCAAAAGGAGATGGGCATCACAAACACGACTTTGTCGGCCTTGGAGCGTGAAGTCGGCCCGCCGTATGCTTTCCCAGATGCGATGAAGGCGCTCGGCTCTGGCGAAGTGAATCGCCCGCTGCCATGGAGCGAGCTGACCGACGAGCAGCGCCGCTTCCAGGCCACGAAGATGGCGATTCACGCCGCGATGGTGGACCGCATGGACCGCGAGATCGGCCGCATCCTCGCGCAGCTCAAAGCGATGGGCGCGTTTGAGAACACGCTCATCTTTTTCGCCTCTGACAACGGCGCGAGCGCCGAGATCATGGTGCGCAATGGCGGCCATGATCCCGCCGCATCTCCCGGCAGCGCCGCGACCTATCTGTGCCTCGGACCCGGCTTCTCCAGCGCCTGCAACACACCTCATCGCCGCCACAAGACCTGGGTGCATGAAGGCGGCATCAGCACGCCGCTCATCGCCCACTGGCCCGCAGGCATCACAGCTAAGAACGAGTTGCGCACCACTCCAGCCCACGTCATCGACATCGTGCCCACCGTGCTCGAACTCGTCGGCATCGAGAAGCCGAAGGAATGGAAGGGTGAGCCGATCCCGGAAGCACCCGGTCACAGCCTCGCGCCTGCTTTTGCGAAAGATGAGACCATCGCCCGCAACTCGCTCTGGTGGCTGCATGAAGACAACAAAGCCATCCGCGTTGGCGATTGGAAGCTCGTCGCCGCCAAAGGCGATGCCTGGGCACTCTACGACCTGAAAACCGACCGCGCCGAGCAAAACGATCTCGCCGCCAAGATGCCCGACAAGGTGAAGGAACTCGAAGCCGCGTGGCAGAAGCAAACCGATGACTTCACCACGCTCGTAAAGAAAACACTCTCCGATCAGCCGAAGGGCAAAGCCAAAGGCAAGAAGGCGAAAAAGTAATCTTCCATCATGAAGCGTCTCTGCGTCTTCCTCTTCGTCCTTTGCCCTCTGCTCTTTGCGGCACAGCCGAATGTCGTCTTCATCTACGCAGACGATCTTGGTTTTGGCGATCTGGCCTGCCATGGGCATCCACGCATTCAGACGCCGCATCTCGACAGGATGGCGAAGGAAGGCACTGACTTCTGGAGCTTCACGGTGGTGAATCCGGTGTGCTCGCCGAGTCGCACGGGCATCGTGACGGGGCAGTTTCCCTCGCGCTGGGGTGTGCATCAGCACTTTGCCACGCATGAGCAAAACGTGGCGCGTCAGATGCCTGACTGGCTCGATCCGAAGGCACCGCTGCTGCCGCGTGTGATGAAGGAAGAGGGCTACAAGACCGCTCACTTCGGCAAATGGCATCTCTCCGGCGGCAACATCGAAGGCGCGCCGCTGCCCGCCGCCTACGGCTATGATGACGCGGCGGTGTGGACCGGGCCGGGCGCGCATGTCTTTGACGGGCTGAAGTATGAGTTCGCCAATGGCGACGCCTCCGCGCATGACACGCACGCGGCATCGTGGATCAGCGTGGCGGCCACAGATCACGCGCTGCGTTTCATCCGCGAGGCCAAGGGCGCTCCCTTTTACCTCAATCTCTGGCTGCATGAGACGCATCACCTCGTCTCCGCCACGGAGGACGACAAAAAGCCCTATCCCGACGTGCCGGAGCCGCAGCGGACGTATTACGCGGCGGTTTCACGTGCGGACCGGCAGGTAGGACGCGTGCTGGATACGCTCGATGAGTTGGGCCTCGCGAACAACACTCTCGTCATGTTCTCCAGCGACAACGGACCGGAGAACAGCCACTCGCAGCCTGGGCAGAAGTTTTATCACAGCCAGGGCAGCACGGGCGGGCTGCGTGGTCGCAAGCGCAGCCTGCTCATGGGCGGCGTGAATGTGGCCTTTCTCGCACGCTGGCCCGGAGTGGTCCCCGCAGGTCGTGTGGACAAGGAGACCGCGCTCGCTGCTGTGGATGTCTTTCCCACTGTGCTCGCTGCCACGGGCGTGAAAACACCTAAAGGTTATACCTCCGATGGCGAGAGCATGCTCCCCGCGTTTAAAGGCGGAAAGCAGGCACGCACCAAGCCCGTCTTCTGGTGGTGGCAGGGCGGCCACGCTGGCGATGACTGGCCCGCCTTTGCCATGCGCGAAGGATCGCATGTGCTCATCCTCGACGAGGCGAAGCAGCGCGTGGAGCTTTTCGATGTCATCGCGGATCGTTTCCAAACCAACAACCTCGCCAGCGCCGAACCGGAACGCGTGAAGCGCATGACCACGGCCATCGACGATTGGTTTGCCACGCTCCCCAAAAGTGTCGATCCCGCGCTGCGGGCCAAAGCCGCGCCCAAGTCTGCTGCGAAGCCTTCCAAGCCCGCCGAGAGCACACTGGAGACCCGCCTCCGTGCCTTCAAGAACTGGGACAAGAACCAAGACGCCCTTCTCACACTCGACGAATACCGCAACGGCCTCGCGAAGAAGGATAACGTCGAGAATCGCTTCAAAAACTTCGACCAGAACGGCGACGGTAAAGTGACCCGCGAGGAGTTTGCCGGAAAAGCGGTGCCATGACGCGGCATGTGGATTTCAGGCTGTCGGATGAGCATCGTGGGCTGTAGTTCAGCACTTCATCCGCGTTTCAGTCTGCATGAAGCACCTCCTGTTTTTTCTTTTCGCCCTCTGCCCATCGCTCTTCGCGGCGGAAACGCCAAACATCGTCCTGATTCTCGCCGATGACCTCGGTTATGGCGATGTGGGTTGCTATGGCGCGACGAAGGTGAAGACACCGAACATCGATCGGCTTGCCAGCGAGGGTCGAAAGTTCACGGATGCGCATTCGGCTTCGTCGGTGTGCACACCTTCGCGGTATGCGCTGCTCACGGGCGAGTATCCGTTTCGCAAGGATCTCTGGCGACCGGTCATGAATCCGAGCCCGCTCATCGTCGATGTGTCGAAGCCGACGCTGCCGGGCATGTTGAAGCGTCAGGGCTATGCCACGGCTTGTTTTGGCAAGTGGCACCTCGGTTTCGGCGACAAGCCAAAGCCGGATTGGAACGCTGATTTGAAGCCCGGGCCGGTTGAGTGTGGCTTTGATCACTACTTTGGCATTCCCGTGGTGAACAGCCATCCGCCCTTCGTGTGGGTGGAGGACCATCGCGTCGTCGGCCTCGATCCGGCTGATCCGCTGAAGTATGGCGGCAAGGCACAGACGCGCTTGTTTCCCGAAAAGATGCTCGCGCCGGCCATGTCCGGCGGAAAAGCCGCGCACGCCCTCTACAACGAGGAAGAACACGGCACCACGCTCACGGAGAAAGCGGTGAACTGGATGCGCGGCCACGCGGGTCGGCCGTTCTTCGTTTATTTTGCCACACCGCACATCCATCATCCCTTCACGCCGGGCGCGAAGTTCAAAGGCAGCAGCGAGGCCGGGCCGTATGGCGATTTCATCCAGGAGTTCGACTGGATGGTCGGGGAAGTGATGCGCACGCTCGATGAATTGAAGCTGCGCGAGAACACGCTCATTATCCTCACCAGCGACAACGGTGGCATGCTCAATCAAGGCGGCCAGCAGGCCTGGAAAGCGGATCACCGGCTCAATGGCGACCTTCTCGGCTTCAAGTTCGACTCCTGGGAAGGCGGCCACCGCGTGCCCTTCATCGCTCGTTGGCCCGGGAAAATCGAGGCGGGCAGCGTGTCCGATCAACTCATCTGCCAGATCGACCTCCTCAGCACCTTCGCGGCGCTCACCGGTTCCGAAACCACAGTGCCGGACAGTCTCGACGTCCTGCCTGCCTTGCTCGGCAAGCCTGACAAGCCCCTGCGCACCGAGCTCGTGCTCGCCCCGAATCGAAAAACCCATCTCGCTCTCCGCGACGGCCCCTGGCTCTACATTGGCGCACGCGGCGGCGGCGGTTTCGGCGGCACCAAACCCGGCGACCACGCCCTCGGCGGCGGCGGAGCGCTGAAATTCACCGGCGAGACGAACAGCGACTTCATCAACGGCAAACTCAAGACCGATGCGCCCGAGAAGCAGCTCTACCACCTCATCCATGACCAACGTCAGACGACGAACGTGATCCATGAGCATCCGGAGATCGCGAAGCGCATGGCTCAGCGCCTCGTCGAGATCCAATCAAGGAAGGGCGGTTTGTAACCGCCCCGAGGCGCTTGAAAAGCGCCGCTCCTTGGCCGGAAAACGGCTAAAACGCACCGAATTGGACTGGAGTATTCGTTCGTTCCCTCGAACCGGAGCTTACGCTCCCAAGAACCAAGTTCAGCCATCGTATTCCACTTCAACCATGCGCCAGATCATGTGGCAGCAGAGACGGCTGCACCACACTCCCAAGTGCGTTTGCCGGTTGTTGCATCTCTCCTGTGGTCTCAGTCAGTGAATCCACGGGCACAGGCTAGAAAGCCCATGCTATGGCGTTTCACGCATCACCATGCGCCTTCTGATCCTCCTCATCTTCGCCCTTTGCCCTTCGCTTTTTGCGGCGAAGCCGAACATTCTCTTCCTATTCGCCGATGATCAGCGCTACGACACGCTGGGTTGCGCTGGGCATCCCATCGTTCAAACGCCGACGATTGATCGTCTCGCGGCTGAGGGCGTGCGCTTCAGCAATGCGCATGTCACCACCGCCGTCTGCTGGGTGAGCCGCGCGGTCGTGCTCACCGGCCAGTGGGTGCGTACGCATGCGAAGCGCGATGCGATGCCGCAGGTGCTGCCGGAATCCTTGAGCACGATGTTTCCCGAAGTGCTGCGGCAGGCGGGGTATCGCACCGGGCATTTCGGCAAGTGGCACATGATCGCCCCGCCGGGCTTCAAGCCCGAGGAGCATTACGACGAATACGAGGCCGTCACTCGAAATCCCTATTTCAAGACCATGCCGGATGGCTCGAAGCGACACGAGACGGACATCGTGTGCGACAAAGGCATCGAGTTCATCAAGTCACAGCCAAAGGACAAGCCCTTCTGCCTCAATCTGTGGTTCAACGCCGCTCATGCGGAGGACAACGATCATCGCCCCGGCATCGGTTTGTATCCGTGGCCGCCGTCTGTGGATGGCCTGTATGAGGACCGCAGCATCCCGCCGCCGCGCCTTGGCGATGCGGCCATCTTTGACGCGCATCCGCAGTTCCTCAAAGACAGCATCAACCGCGAGCGCTTCTTCTGGGGCTACGACACACCGGAGAAGTATGAGACGAATGTGCGCGCCTACTACCGCATGATCAGCGGCATCGACAAAGGCATCTCGCGTGTGCTTGCCGCGCTGAAAGAGGCCGGGCTGGCGGACAACACGATCATCGTCTATTCCGCCGACAACGGTTATTACCTCGGAGATCGCGGCTTTCAGGGGAAGTGGTCGCACTATGAGGAGTCGCTACGTGTGCCAATGGTCGTCTATGATCCACGTTTGCCGAAAGAGAGGCGTGGCAAGGTCTGCGATGATCTCGTGCTGAATGCCGACCTCGCCCCGACCTTCCTCGACTGGGCGGGTGCGAAGCGCCCCGAGGGCTACGAAGGCCGCAGCCTCTCCACCTTGATCGAAGGCAAGGGCAGCGACAAACCCTGGCGCACGCACTTCTTCTGCGAGCACGTCGATCTCGCGCCCACGCTCACCTGGGAAGGTATCCGCGATCAACGCTATGTTTATGCGCGCTACTTTGACCAACAGCCCGCCTACGAGTTCCTGCACGATCTGCAAACCGACCGCGACCAATTAAAGAACCTCGCCACCGATCCTGCACACGCCGAGACCTTGAAGAAGATGCGCGAGCTCTGCGATGCGGAGATGAACGCGCGGGGCGGGGCATTGCTGCCGATGGATCAACGCGGCTCGAAGAAGCCCGCCAAAGGCAAGGCGAAGGCCAAGGTGGCGAAGTGACGCCTCATTCGCCTGCAATCGCCGAAGGATTCACACCGCATCGTCGTTAGCACGGGTCCATCCACCATGCCCACGATCCGTCTTCTTCTCTTCGCTCTCTGCCCGTTGCTTTCCGCTTTCGCGGCCCCGCCGAATGTCGTCGTGTTCCTGGCCGATGACGCGGGCTGGGGCGATTACAGCCACTCCGGCAACAAGCAGGTCGCCACTCCCAACATCGACTCCATCGCGAAGGGCGGCGTGTCACTGGACCGCTTTTATGTCTGTCCGGTGTGTGCGCCGACTCGCGCGGAGTTTCTGACCGGGCGGTATCATCCGCGTGGTGGTGTGCGTGGCGTCTCCACCGGGCAGGAGCGGCTCGACCTCGGTGAAAAAACCATCGCGGACGCGTTCAAGGCCGCGGGTTATGCCACCGGCGCGTTTGGGAAGTGGCACAACGGCAGCCAGTGGCCGTATCACCCGATGGCGCGTGGCTTTGACGAGTACTTCGGCCACACCTCGGGGCACTGGGGCGAGTACTTCGACGCGCCGCTGGAGGAGAATGGGCGCATGATCCGCACGCAGGGTTACATCGTGGATGTCTGCACGGATCGCGCCCTCGGCTTCATCGACAAACACAAGGACAAGCCCTTCGTCTGCTACCTCCCCTTCACCACGCCGCACTCGCCGTGGGCCGCTCCAGAAGCGGACTGGAAGCGCTTCAAGGACAAGCCCATCACCCAAACCGCCACGCAGGCAGCACAGGAAGTGGCCGATGAAACGCGCTGTGCTTTGGCGATGATCGAAAACCAGGACATGAACGTCGGCCGCGTGCTTACTCGGCTGAAGCAGCACGGCGTCGAGGACAACACCATCGTCGTCTATTTCTCCGACAACGGCCCCAACTCCATGCGCTGGACTGGCGGCATGAAGGGCAAAAAAGGCACCACGGACGAGGGCGGCGTGCGCTCCGTGTGCTACATCCGCTGGCCCGCGAAACTCCCCGCTGAGCATACCGTCACGCAGATCAGCGGCGCGATTGATCTGATGCCCACGCTCACCGCGCTGGCCGGTGTGAAGCGCGTCGGCGACAAGCCGCTCGATGGCCGCGATCTCACGCCGCTGCTCATGCAACAGGCGGTCGAATGGCCGGAGCGCATGATCTTCTCCACCTGGGCCATGAACGCGAGCGTTCGCACGCAAACGCATCGGCTCGACAACGCGGGCCAGCTTTACGACATGATCGACGATCCAGGCCAAACCACGCCGATCAACGACAGGGAGCCAGCGCTGGCCGCAAAGCTCACCGACGCGGTCAAAGCCTGGCGTCAGGATGTGTTCGGCGCTGCCGCGGTTTTGCCCAAAGCGAAGGGCGACAAGAAGAAAGGCGGCAACGCCGTCGATCCGCGGCCGATTCCGGTCGGTTATCGCGAATTCCCCATCACCATGCTGCCCGCGCGTGATGGCGAGCCACGCGGCGGCGTGCAGCGCAGCAGCGGCGCGCCTAACTGCTCGTATTTCGTGAACTGGACCAGCAAAGACGACAGCATGGTCTGGCTGCTCGATGTCCACACCGCCGGAAAATACGAGGTGACCATCGACTACACCTGCAAGGTGCCCGATGTCGGCTCCACCATCGAGCTGGCCTTCCAAAACACTCAACTGAGCGGCAAAGTCGCCCCAGGCTGGGACCCACCACTTTACACGAACCAGGACACCCTCCCACGCCCGCATGGTGAAAGCCAGATGAAGGATTTCCGAATGCTCAAACTCGGCGAAATGACCCTGCCAGCCGGCCAAGGCCCGCTCACGCTCCGCGCCCTCGACATCCCCGGTGCCTCCGTCATGGACGTGCGCCGCGTCACGCTCACGCTGCTGCGGTGAAAAAGATGAGCAGGGATTCTTGGTTGTTTGACTGCCTACGAAATGCGTCTTGCCTGCATTCCTAGCCTTTGATAAAAACAAATTCACAAGCTTGGTTGTGGACGACTCCGATACGCCCACAATTTATCGCGGATAAAAACGTTCGGCGATTCCTCGCGTCTCCCGTGAACGGAAACCAAGAAAGTCACCGATAACTCGACACGAACCATGACAGCCGACGAGTTCACTCAGAGCATAATCACCGAGGTCGTGGACGGTAACTCTGCGTTTTACGAGAGCACCTTTCGCGACACACGCCCCGAGCAGGCGTCCGACCCACACTGGCGCGCGGCGTTAGCCATGTTCGCCTCACTGCCCGAGTCGCAGCGCCCAGCCTTCTTTGCCGTTCTTCGTCAGGTTGCCGTGGATTCCGTGTCGAACGTCTTCGGCATTCTCGACGGCAGTTCCTCACTCGGCAGTCACTCCGAGGAGTTCCGTCTCAGCACTTCCACAGGCGAACGTCTCACCGATTTGCAGGACCGCTTTCTTTCTCATTTCACGCCATGAGCCAACACCCGGAGTCGCCCGTTCAATGAGCTTTAACCTACCCGAATCCGCCGTCGATTTTCTCCGAGTTGGCAAGCAACTCCAATACGACGAGTCGCAGTGCGAGGCGGGTCGCGTTGGTCTCAAGCAACTTGACCAACTCTCCCTTGGCGAGGTCTGGATTGGCACTGAGTCTGAGAGCGATCCTCACCACGACGATGATGGTCACTACGCCATTCCAGCCGTTTCCCTTTCCGGAGAGTGTGCCAGCTACAGTCCAGAGTTCATCCTGCTTTGGTTGCCGGAGGACCGGCTGTTCGGAGCATGGGACTGCGATCACTGGATTCTGACCGTCTTTCCCGATGCCACCTGGGAGGACATCGTTGCAGACCCACTGACTTACCTCAACTCGCAGTGGTATCCCGGCGCTGGTGGCGGTGTTCCGTTCCAACCGTGGCCCAAATATGAATTCAAGCTCGGGCGTCCATTCTGAACAACTGTTCAACCATGCGCTGTAGAAAGCCGCCCCGGACGATGATGCAAAGCTTGGGACTGACATTCGCAGAACTGGGGTCATCCGCCAAAGAACGGCTATAGTCCGAGATGGATATGCGCCGCTTCACACTCACCCTGCTACACAGAAATTCATGAAACCGCTGCTCTGTCTATTTTCGTCATTCGTCATTGCTTCGCTTCGCTCACCCCTGCCGGGCAGCATACGCTTCGCGATGCTGGCTGTCTCGCTATGCTCGGCTCTGCATTCGTCATTTTCGGCGCAGCCCGACTCCGCCAAGGCTCCGACGGGAAGGCCCAACATCATCCTCATCATGGCCGACGACTTCGGTTACGAGTGCGTCACTGCAAATGGTGGCGAGTCGTATCAGACGCCGCATCTCGACCGCCTCGCGGCCAGCGGCATGCGCTTTGAGCACTGCCACTCGCAGCCGCTTTGCACGCCGACGCGGGTGCAGCTCATGACGGGCAAGTACAACGTGCGGAACTACCTGAACTTCGGCACGCTCGTGCGCACGGAGACGACTTTCGGGCATCTCATGAAAAAAGCGGGCTATGCCACCGGCATCTGCGGCAAATGGCAGCTCGGGCACGAGACGGACTCGCCGCAGCACTTTGGATTCGACGAGTCGCTGCTCTGGCAGCAAACACGCCGGCCGCCCCGCTATGCGAATCCCGGCCTCGAACTTAACGGCGAGGAGAAAGAGTATCCTCAGGGCAGCTACGGCCCCACGCTCATCAACGACTTCGCCCTCGAATTCGTCACGCGGCACAAGGAGCGGCCTTTCTTCCTCTACTACCCGATGATTCTCACGCATGATCCTTACCAGCCCACGCCGGACAGCCCGGGCTGGGACCCCACAATCAGCAACGAGGCGAAACAGCGCGATGTGAAGCACTTCGCCGAGATGGTGGCCTACATGGACAAGATGATCGGCCGTCTCGATGCGAAACTCGGCGAACTAGATATCCGCGACAACACGCTGCTCCTTTTCACCGGCGACAATGGCACTGGCAGAGGTGCGACGAGCCGCTTCAAGGGCGCGGATTTCCCCGGCGGCAAAGGCAGCACGACGAACAGCGGCCATCATGTGCCGCTCATCGCAAGCTGGCCCGCCGTGATGAAGCAGGGCCGCGTGAACCGCGATCTCATCAGTTGCGCCGACTTTCTGCCGACGATCTGCGCTGCCGCCAGTGTTGAGGTGCCCGTCCATTTGGATGGAGTGAGCTTTCTACCTCAACTGCGTGGTGAAACCGGCTCGCCGCGTGAGGCGCTCTACATGTGGTATTCGCCACGCCAGAAGTTCGACCTCAAGGTCAGCGAACTCGCCTTTGATCACAGCCACAAGCTGTACCGCAGCGGAGAGCTGTACGACCTTCAAGCCGATCCCATGGAGAAAGCCCCGCTTACCGGCGATCAGCCTAGCAGGGCCAAACTCCAAGCCGTGCTCGACCAATACAAGGACGCCCGTCCCGCCGAGCTCGACCGTCTTTTTGAGTCCGCGATGAAGAATGAACCCAAGCCTGCCAAGAAGGGCAGAAAGAACAAAAAGGCGGAGTAAGGCAGCGACGCCCAGTCTTCACAGGAGCGTCACCACCGCCAAGTGATGGAAATGATCATTTCGCCACCCCTGCCACGGCGATGCCGATTTCCACCGTCGGCTCCGTGGCATCGTTCAACGGCAGCTCGGTGGGCAGGCCGTTGGCGGATTTCAAATCGTTGCCCACGGACCACAGCAGGCCACGGGCGAGGTTGTATTGCAGCGGAGCGCCGGTGTAGGGATCGACGGGCACATCGAGCAGGTAATTGAAGGTGCGGAGCTGCTCCAGCGTGGCGGGCAGCGTCTTTCGCTCCGCGATGCAGCGGCGAATGGCGAACAGCGTGACGATCAAATTGCCCCGGGCGCGCACGAGGCCGAGAAAGGCGGGCAGAGGCGTGTAGGTCTTCATGCGGCGTGTGAAATAGGCCTGTCCTTCCGAGTTCGGCTGGAAGGAACCTCCACCACCTGGGACGTTTTTGAGCCGCACCTCGGAGGTCTGGGCCAGCGGTGCCTTGGCTTCGTCACGCAATTGACGAAACGCATGGGCAAAGAGCTGCACCGTTTCGTTCGGCTTAAAGAACAAGCGCCCCGGACGCCGCAATTGCGCCCCGCCAGGCATCGTGTCGGCCAGCTCGCCGCTTTTCGGCCCGAGGATGAGCTTCTTCTCATGCACATAGAAGGCGTTCATCGCACTCTCCAGCAGCTCGGCACCCGGCTGGCACACGCTGAACTGGCGCTGAAACTGGCGCAGCGTCGCTTCGGAGAGCTTCGTCTGCCGCAGCAAATCGGCGAGAGTCTGCGCGGCGCAGGTCTGCGCCTCCAGCGAGCGCTGATAGCATGAAGGCCAGGCCCACAGCGGCTCCAGCCGCCAGCCGATTTCCGCCAGATCAATCGCCGCCGTGAAGGCCTCCTCCTCTTGCATGCGCCGGGAAAGGTAGGCCGCCTCCGCTTGTTTCAAACGCAGCGCCTGATGCCAGCGTGGATCGCTGCACGGGTCCGCCGCATGCCAGGCGGAGTGCGCGGGATGCCAGTCGGCGTCTTCGAGAAGATCTCGCAGATTGTCCAGCGCCGCGCCGTTCGACTGCACGACGCGTGAGAGCGCCGGCGTGTCCCACAGCCAGGGCGGTTTGCCGTAAAGTGTGGTGTCCTCGAAGGGGACGAGGGAGTCTAGGAAGCGCCGCAGCTTTTCCGGCGTCTGAAGGGTGAGCGTCTGGTCCACCGGGCGCCGCAGCTTTAAATCCTCATCCGCGCCGAGTTCAGGATCATCCAGATACACCCAGGCGATGAACACGCACACGAGCAGCCCCAGGCTTAAAACCGCCAGGCTGGACCACGAGGCCTCGCGCTCAGGAGGCAGATGAGGTCGTTGCTCGTTCGTGGCCGGTCGCGCAGGAACGACCCCATTCGGAGCGGCCGACTCCTGTTTGGGCTCTGCTGCCGGGGTGGGTCGGATCACCGGCTTGGGCCTTGGTTCGGTCTCACGCGGCCTTGCCGGCTCAGGCTCGTCCTCCTCGATCCACCGGCTTTTTTTTGCCGGGGGCGCGTCCTGCCATTCGTGATCCAACTCCCAGGGCGATGCCCACATACCGCCGCTCTGCCCGCTATGCGCGGGCTTCTCGGCAGGAGTTTCGGACGGCGTATGGGGCCGGATCATGCGGCGCAGTATGTACGCATGAACGCGTGCGGGCAATGCGCGTCATCGCCACGCTAGGAAACGATAAGCGCCCAGTGGATGCGATTGAACGCTCACCTTCCATTCCTGACCGAGACCGAGCGCCTGGCGCAATTCATCTCGGCGAAAACCTGCGCGGATGCTCACCGGCATGTCATGACGATGCACATGATTCAACTCGGCAAACTCACAAAACAGCCGTCCTAGGATCGTGAAAATCCACCACCGGGCCGGTTCTACCGCCACCAGGAGCCGCGTGGCCGGTGATATGCGCGAGCCAAGTACCCGAAGCTGCTCGTTCGTGAAGTGATGCAGAAACAAATTCGCAATCACGATTCGCGTCTCCGGCAGAGGATGCGCCAGCACGTCGCCACAAGTCCATCCCGCGCCTGCGGGCCAGTGATCCGGCATGGCAGCCAGATCGACGGCGTGCAGTTCCTCTTCCCGGCATAAATTCAATTTCAGCAGGCCCAAAGAGAGCGTGCCATCACCCGCGCCGAGTTCGGAGATCGGCCAGCCCGGCTCACCATGACGACGAAGCATTCGCTCGATCCAGCGGTGATTCCCCATGATGGCATTCACCAGCACCATCTCCTCACGCGCACGCAGCGCGTCAGGATCATGCTGCGGAAGCAGGTCGAGCAATTCAGGCTGGATGTCGCGGTGTTTCATCTTGGCAGCCGATGACTGAAAGGGCTTGCACCGTTAACTACGCCTGTCGGCGGCTGGCAAGCAGCCATTGTGCGTCGTGGGTCGGCCAATCCTGTCAATTTTCATTCGAAGCCTGGCTTTTCAGAAGCTCCGTTTGCACGACAAGTGGCGAGCATCGAACAATGCCCGCTCACGGACGCACGCATGGATCCATCCTCTGAACAACCCCACCCAAGAGGCGGCATCACGCAGTTTTTTGTCGAGCATCGCATGCTCGGTTGGTTCACGATGGCTGCCACGCTCGTCTGGGGCTGGTTTGCTTTTCAAAGCCTGCCGCAGCAGGAAGATCCGACGTTTCCGACGCATGATGCGGTGCTCATCACGGTCTGGCCGGAAGCCAGTGCCGGAGACATGGAGAAAGAGGTCACCCAAAAACTCGAAGCCGCGCTTTCGAAGCTGCCCACGCTCGAAAAACTTCAGTCGCAGTCGAAGGACAACATCTCCACCCTCGTCATCACGCTGAAGACGGACCGCAAAGAAGTCATTGATGAGCAGTGGAAAAAGGCGCGGGAGATCCTCGCCACCGTCAAACTGCCTGAAGACTGCGAAGATCCTCGACTCGAAACCGACTACCAGCTTCCCGCCACGTTGCTCTTTGCCGTGCTCGGCGATGAAGCGGCCACCGCAGCCGATTTGGTCGAGAAAGAACTCAAAACCGTGCCCAGCACCGGCCGCATCCGCCAGTTTGGTCATGCACCCGAGGAGATCCTCTCCTTCGAAGACATGGCCGCAGCCAGTTACAGCGTTCGTACACTGCATCGCGAGCCAAACGGGCCTTTGAAGTCCTCCACCAGCGTTCTCGTCGCCATCGAGATGAAGGCTGGAAGCATCATCCGCGACTTCAAAACAGCCGTGCTGGCCAGGATCGACTCGATGAAGTTCCCGGCCGGCATCCGCGTCATCACCGTCTCCGATCAACCTGCCGCCACCGCGCATCGCATCGGCGAGTTTTTGCGCTGCTTCATCGAGGCCGTCATCGTCGTCGTGCTTGTGGCCTTGCTGCTCATGGACTGGCGCACCGCGCTTGTCGTCGCCGTGGCGATTCCGCTCACCATTGCGATGACACTCGGCGGCATGGCGGCGCTAGGCGTGCCCTTGCAGCAGATCTCCATCGCCGCGCTCATCATCTCGCTTGGCATGTTGGTCGATGATCCCGTCGTGGCCTCCGATGGCATCAATCGCGAACTCGCTGACGGCCAGCCACGCGGCATCGCAGCCTGGCTCGGGCCGTTCAAGCTACGTCGTGCCATCTTCTTCGGCACCATCATCAACATCGTCGCCTTCCTGCCGCTCGCGCTGCTGCCGGGAGACATGGGCGCGTTCATCATCTCGCTTCCCATTGTCATCACGCTGGCGCTGGTGTCGTCGCGCATTGTGTCGATGACCTTCATCCCGCTGCTCGGCTACTACCTGCTGCGCGGCCAAAAGGGCTTCGATGCTCTCAACGGCACGCATCCGCTGCACCGCCTTGTGTCCTTCTACAAATCCGCGCTGCAACTCGCCCTGCGCCGACCGCTTCTCACCGTCATCGCCGCCTACGGCCTCCTCGCCGCCAGCACCGCGCTCATCCCGTATTTCGGCAAGCAGTTCTTCCCGGCTGCTGAGCGCAACCAGCTCCTTGTGGACATCCAACTTCCCGAGGGCAGCGCCATCGAGCAAACGATGGCCGTCACCACTCGCGTCAGCGAGTTCCTGCAAAAAGAAGACGCCATTCAAAGTGCCATCGTCGTCAGCGGCGGCGGCACGCCGATGTTTTATTACAACGTCCTGCCGCGACAGCCGGCCGCGAACGTCGCGCAGGTCCTCGTCAATACCCGCCATGCCGAGGATGTGCCCACGCTCATCGTCCATCTGCGCGAAGTACTCGACCGCGAAATCAAAGGCGCGCTTTGCCTCGTCAAACAAATTGAACAAGGTCCTGCGCTCGAAACGCCGATCCAGATCGAGATCAGTGGCGATAATTTGCAGACGAAGACCGCTCAAGTCGCCACCGCGCTGCGCGAAGCCGGTGCCTACAAGGTCCACGACGATTCCAGCGTCATCACTCGCGTCAACCAGCAGCGCACTGTCACCGTCAAAGCCCTCGCACCCTTCGGCGAACTCGCCTCCCGCATCCTCCACAAAGCCCGCGAGCATTTTCCGAAGGAAGGCATCGCCTTTGGCGGCGAGGAACGTGAATTGATCAACAGCCAGCGCGAGATGGAGCACGTCTTGAAGATCTCACTCGCCCTCATCGCCCTCGCCATGGTCATCCAGTTCCGCTCGATCATGAAATCGCTCGTGGTGATGCTCACCGTGCCGCTGGGCCTCATTGGTGCCTTCACCGGTCTCGCGACGACGCACGCCTCCTTCGGGTTCATGGCCTTGATCGGCATTGTCAGCCTCGCAGGCGTCATCGTGAGTCACATCATCGTGTTGTCCGACTTTATCGAGGAAGAACGTGCCGCCGGTGTGGAACTCGAGGAAGCGCTCATGCAAGCCGCGCTCGTGCGTCTGCGTGCCGTTCTCGCCACCGTATTCGCGACAGTGTGCGGCTTGATCCCGCTGGCTCTTACTGGCGGCGAGTTGTGGCGTCCGCTGACCGCCGTCCACATCTTCGGCCTTTTGTTTGGCACCGTGCTCACGCTGCTGGTGCTGCCGGTTCTGTATTTCCTCTTCGCGAAGTGGCGGTGGATCAAGTAGCCGAGAAAATCAGCGCCACATTCGCGCCGCCGAAGCCGCTGCTGTTGCTCATGACCACGCCGGGGGCTTCATCGCAGCGTTCCGTGAGAATCGAGATGCCTTCACACGCGGGATCGAGCTGCTGAATCTTGGCGGAGGCGGGCATGAAACCTTCGCGGAGGGCAAGGCAGCAGATGCCCGCCTCTAAAGCGCCAGCGAGGCTCAAGCCGTGACCGGTGAGAGCTTTCGTGCTGCTGACTTTAGGCTTCGCCTCGCCAGTAAACACGGATTTGAGAGCGCTCAGCTCGGCGAGATCACCCGCTGTCGTCGCGGTGGCGTGGGCGTTGATGTAATCAATGGCGGAGGGTTCCAAGACCGCGTCTTGAAGGGCGTTCGTCATGGCACGGGCGAGACCGCTGCCCGTGGGATCAGGGGCGACAACGTCGTAGCCGTCGGAGGCCTGGCCCCAGCCTTTGACCTCGGCATAAACCGTCGCGCCGCGTGCGGCGGCGTGTTCGGCGTCTTCCAAGACGAGGGCGGTTCCGCCGCCGGTGATGAGGAAACCATCGCGATTCACATCAAAGGGCCGAGGAGCCAATGCGGGATCGGTTTGAACGCTCAAAGCACGCAGCGAGGCGAAGGGCAGGATGTTGCACGGATGACAGTCCTCAGCGCCGACGACGAACATGATCTTTTGCCGGCCGAGACGAATGAGATCGCACGCGCTGCCCAAAGCGTGAGCGGACGATGCGCAGGCGCTGCTGAAGCCGACAGAGGCGCCTTTGATGGCAAACTTCGCGGTGAGATTGAGGTGAAGAGAGTTCGGCATGCCAGTCACCACAGTCGGCGCTGAGGTGCGGGCGGGGCCACGAGTAAGCACAGACTCAATCGCCACATGTGTCATCCACGCGGAGCCTGCTGAGGCACAGTACAAACCGGTTTGCGGCACTGAAACGAGCGCGGCATCGAGTTTGGCGTCACGGATGGCTTCTTCCATCGCGGCGATGGCGAAGACAGCATTGGGCACTAGCGTGCGGAGCTGAGCGCGGCTGATCTGGACATTCGGCGGGAAGGTCCAGTCGAGCGGATCGGCGGTGGGAAAAGTGAAGCCTTTCACCGTGCCTGCGAGCTTCACGCGATCGTTTGCGGCGGCGAGTTCTGGCATGAACTCGATGCCACTGCGGCCCTCACGCAGGCTTTCGAGCACCGCCGCACGGCTGTTGCCGATGCTGGAGATGAAACCTAGGCCGGTGACGACGACGCGCTTCATGCAGCGAGCTTGGTTCGCAAAAACGCCTTCAACTGACCGAGGGTGCGGATGTCGTTCATCTCCTGATTGGCCACGGTGATGCCGAGCACTTCCTCAGCCGTCATGACGACCTCGATCATGCCGAACGAATCCATGCCAATGTCTTCGATGAGCCGCGATTCATCCGTGGCGGCCGCCACTCCCTCGGCATTGGGATTCGTCGTGTCTCGGCCCAGCACGCCAAGGATGATGGCGGGCAGTTCGTCCAGATCACGAGTTTCCTCAAAGCGCATCGCGGCAGCCACGGTGGCCTCGCTGCAATGCTTGAGCGACTTGGCGATCTCCTGCTTTCGTTCTTCGGTGATGGGCATGGCTTTGTTTAATCGGTGCTGCTGCTGGTTTAAACCTTGTCTGCGCTGAAGACACCGTAGCGTTGCACGCCGAGTTCATAGGCCAGCCAGATGCGGAAGAGGGTGAGGGCGAAGATGCGGTTCGGATTCTTCGAGCTGAACAGGAAGCGGCGGTAGTGCGGCTTGGTGAAGAGACCTTTCACCGTGCGCAGGGCGCAGAGCGGCCAGGTGCGCTTCACCTGCTTCGCATAATCCTTGAATTGGTAGTTCACAAAGCCTGCGGCCTCGGTGGCGGCGCGGAACTCGCTTTCCGGCCTGACACCGGCGATTTGGGTCTCGCGCGTGATCGCGTCGATGAGATGACGTTTCGCCCATGCGTCAGGATGTTCGCAGGACATCCAGGCGGTGGCGACGAGACGACCGCCGGGTTTCATCACGCGGTAGCACTCGCGGAAAAACGTGGGCAGGTCCGGCATGTGTTCGAGGCTTTCGACCGTCTGCACGACATCGAAGCGATTGTCGGGAAGCTGGTTTTCATACCAATCACGCACCATGAAGGTCGTTTTTCCAGGCACGTTGTTGTTGGCCTGCGCGTAGGCGAGCTGCACGGACGAAATGGTCATGCCGGTGACGTTTGCGCCGTAGCGCTGTGCGAGAATTTTTGCCGTGGCCCCGTAGCCGCAGCCGATGTCACAAACATCCGTGTTTTGGCCCGTGCGGCCGAGTTCAGCGACCATCTTGACCAGATTCTCCGCCGCTTCGGTGTCGGTTTCCTTGCCGGTGAACCAAACGCCGTGGTGGACGTGCTCGCCCCAGATTTCGCGGTAGAATTGATCAAGATCGTCGTAGTGCGAGGCAGCACCGTCGATGGTGGGGGTGTATTCGAGAGTCGTGGTCATGAATCAAACGGTGCGCGGTTTCAAACTGCCTTGCGGGACGCGGGCGAGCGTGTTGAAGGGGATGGTGAGCATGGCGTAGAACGGTCCCATGCGGCGTGCGACGGGGCCCTGGCAAAGCAGGAACTTCAAAATGGCGTCGCGCAGCATCGAGAGTGTTTTCCCGCGCCAAGTGCCAAGCCACATGCCCCATTCAGCACGGAAGATGGCGGTCTTCGCGGCCTTGCGGCGGAAGCGGCTATAAGCGGGCAGCAGCGAGGATGGATCGCCATGACTGAGCACCTCGGCGAGGAACTCCGCATCGGCAAAGCCGGTGTTCATGCCCTGACCACCGATGGGGCTCATGCCATGCGCGGCATCGCCGCAGAGGATGACGCGGCCATCGTAGTAGCGGTCGCAATTGAAGCGGCGCGGTGTGAAGACGCTTTCATTGACTTGATCCGCCACCGGCACGTCGAAACCGGTGCGCAAGCGTGTGAGCTCGCTAACGAGACCTTTCGGCGGCTGATCGAGACGCGTGTCGGTTTGCACGATCCAGCGACGCTGACCGCCGGGCAGGGGAAACGACTCCACAGAACCCATGGCGGTGAAAAACAGATGAGCTTCTTCACCAAAGCCAGTGCGGTCGATGAAGTCGCCCATGACGAAGTGGAGGTCATAGGCATGCGTGGGAGCTTGCATGCCAATGAACTCACGCACGGGGCTGCGCCAGCCGTCGCAACCAACCACATAGCGCGCAGTCCATTCACGCTCGTCGGCACGCACGACGCAGTGATCGGTGAATTGCCTCACCTCGGTGACTTCACAACCTGTCTCGATGAATTCAGCGCCTAGATGTTTTTGCAGAATGGCAATCGTCGTCACCTGCGGCAGCGCGAGGATGAAGCGATGCTCGTCCGGGATGTCACGGAACGTCATGCAGCCGAGTTGGCCGCTTTGGCCGTGGACGAAGCAGTCCCGCACCTTCAACCCGGCGTCGATGAACTCGGAAGTCAGCCCAAGCTTGTTCAAGATATGCAACGAGGGCGGCGTGATGCCGATGGCGGCGGAGTGCGGGATGGGTTGCGTGCGTTTTTCCAGCACGCGGACGCGCAGGGCCTGTTTTTTGAGCAAGCAGGCCAGCAGCAGGCCCACCGGGCCGCCACCGACGATGATCACATCAAAATCCGTCTTCATGCTCGGATCGTGGCTTTCGATTTCTTTGGTGAGGTGATTGCCGCGCCGCAGCGCTCCAGCACCGCCGTTTCCACCGTGAGTCCGGGGCCGAAGGCGATGGCGCAGGTCGTGGCGCGATCAGTTTCGGCCTCCTCGAGCATGCCTTTGAGCACAAACATGACCGTGGGGCTGCTCATGTTGCCGTAATCACGCAGCACGTCGCGGGACATCTCCAGCGCCTCGGCAGGCAGTTCGAGATGCTGCTCGACTTGATCGAGAATCGCGCGTCCGCCGGGATGCACGGCCCATTCGTCGATGTCGCTGAACTGCATGTCACGCTTCGCGAGAATGCCGCCGAGCATCTCCCGGATGTTGCTGCCGATCAAATCGGGCACATAAGCCGAGAGCACCATGTTAAAACCGTTGTCGCCGATGTCCCAGGCCATGTGCGCCTCGCTGGAGGGCACAAGGGCCGAGTGGAAGCCCTGCACGCGGTAATACGGCCGGTCACTGGTTGGTTTGCGGGCGCTAAGGATCGCCGCCGCGGCTCCATCGGCGAAGAGCGCGTTCGCCACGATGCTTTCCGGCTTGTCGCTGACTTGCAGATGCAGCGTGCAAAGCTCCAGGCACATCACGAGCACCACCGCGTTTGGATTCGCCTCACAAAACTGCGCCGCCATGCGCAACGCGGGAAATGCCGCGTAGCAGCCCATGAAGCCGATGGTGTAGCGCTCCACGCTCTCATTGAGGCCGAGATCGCGAATGATGTGATAATCCGGCCCTGGATTGGCGAAGCCCGTGCAGGAGGCGAAGACAATGTGCGTGATGTCTTCTTTCTTGAACTGCGGGCACTCGGCGAGCGTCTTGCGGGCGAGCTTCACGGCGAGTTCGCGCGAGGCTTTGGCGTAAAGCGCGTTGCGCTGGCCGGTGGTGGGCGAATTGATCGTGCCGTCCGGCAGCGTGTGAAAAAGCTCGCCGTCGTCCTTCAGGAAGTCATCGCTCACGCTGTAACGCGTGTCGATGCCGGTGCGCTCGTAGATCATCTCGACCATGCGCTTGGCGCGGGGTTCGCTGACCCAGCCTTTCATCCGGGAACAGGCGAATTCGTTGCTGTAAATGAACGGCGGATTCTCCGTGGCGATGTGGTGAATGTAGGCGGGCATGGAATCAATTGGCAGAGCGTTTCAATTCGACGGCGGCGTGGACTTTGATCGCGTCACCCACACGGATGACCAGCAGCACGGTGGGGACTTTGATACCGCTGGTCTTGAGCGAGAGATCGAAATCGAGATCGAAGGAGGCCTTGTCGTCCTTCAGCTTCCAGTTGCTGATCTTGCCGGTGAGGGTCTGTGTCTTGCCCAGCAGGGTCAGCTTCAGCGGCAGAGAGGCGGGGGTGGCATCGCCCTGGCGGATGGCGGTGAAGGGCGTGTCGATGACACCGGTGATGAGCGGATGCTCGTCGGCCTTCATGGCCTTGCGCATGTTTTCGTCACGTTTGGCCTCGGCGGTGTCCATCTTGGCCGCTTCGACGGTGACGGTGGCCTCCACGCGGGTGGGATTGCCGCTGGCGTCGGTGGTGACCCTGGTGACGAAAGGTTTGGCAGCCACTTTGCCACCCCAATCGTGCAGCGTGGAGGTGCCGTCGAAGGTGATTTTGCTGGTGCCAGACCAGGTGGAGGTGTCCGCCAGCACGGAGCTTGCCACCAAAAGAGAGAACAGAATGAGTTTCATAAAGACAGAAGAAGATTGAATTAAAAAGGCAGTCGTTTGGGCAAAGGGCATTGCCGGAGGATGTCGTGCCTGATTCCAGGCTGAACCTGTGTGGCACGATTAGAAATCAGACGCATGGGGGGAATGCCGCGTCTGTTCTGCCTGGTTCAAATCAAAAGCTGCACCGTGGCCATCGCACATGGCTTCTGCCTGCCACTCTCGCGAATGGCCATGAAGAGGGGTGGCTGCGTGTGGAACAGACTGGCTGGGTGTGAATGATGGAAGATCAGATTCACCGTGGCCTGGGTGTTCAGCATGGGTGTGTCCTTGAGGTCACGCTTTACATCATCGCGAGCATGAATGAGGCCGCATGCCACCCCCATGGTGGCAAGGCTGTGATCTCCCTCGCTGGATGGTTTGCACAGGCAGACAAGACACCGGGCCAGCTTTGACGCATGATCTTTGACCTCAGGAGTAAACTCCGCGTCACGATGATGCAGCAGCACCTTCGTTCCGCTTACCGACTGGCAGACAATGACCGCATGGCTGCCATCCAGCTTCGCGAGCACCATCACCACCGCAGGCATGATCGCAGTTCCCGTGCTGACGTAAGCCAGTAGAAGAAGCGCGGCGAAAAAGCGGTAAATGCGATGCATGTGGAGGAAAATCTCCGGTAAAGCGGCCCCATTGTCCTACCTTTTGGGCATTTCGCAATTCTTTCTTCCTCCCCCACGGCGGGGGCGTCTGAGGCTGACACGTTGCATGAGCAGAGAAACCGGCAAAGCGCGCTTCTCTTTCAGCAGGCGGCTGCTAACGATTTGCCCATGCCTTCCTCCCGCCGCTGGAAATCCGCCGCCCTGCGCTTCTGGCGCTTGGCGTTGCTGGTTGCGGTGGTTTGGGCGGTCCGGCGCTCGCATCAGCCGACGGCGGCAGAACTCACCGTGGAGCGGATTCGTGACTTCTTTCCCGCTGCGGCTGTTTTGACGCCGCAAAACGGCATGCAGGCGGTGAAGGACGAGTCGGGCATCACGCTCGGGCATGTGATGCAGACGTCGCCGGAGGCGGATGACATCATTGGCTATTCAGGGCCGACGAACACGCTCATCGCGCTCGACTCACGCGGCAAAGTACTCGGTCTGCGCATCCTGCACAGCAGCGACACGACCGATCATGTGGCCGAGGTGGTGGGCGAGCGGGCATTCTTCAAGCAGTTCACGAACAAGAAGGCCGCTGAGATGGCGAACATGCCTGTGGACGCCGTTTCTGGCGCGACTTTGACGAGCAGCGCGATTGCGGAGGGTGTTTTGCGTCGTTTGGGCAAGAGCGCGACGACCTCGCTGCGTTTTCCAGACACGATCACGCTCGATGAGGTGAAGAAACTCGAGCCGAAGGCCGCGAAGCTGCGTGAATCGAAGGCGCACACGGGTTCGCAGGAGATTCTCGATGCGAAGGGTGCGTTCATCGGGCTGGCGGTGCGCACAGCGCCGAGTTCGGATGGCGTGGTGGGCTACAAGGGGCCGAGCGACACGTTCATGCTGATGGATGCGACGGGTTCGACACTGCGTGGCATCGCGTTGCGGCGCAGCTACGACAACGAAGCCTATGTCGGCTACGTCACGGGTGATGCGGCGTTTTTGAAGACCTTTGATGGCATGACGACGGAGAAGATCGCGAACATCGACTTCGCCAAAGCAGGCGTGGAAGGTGTTTCCGGTGCGACGCAGACGAGTTATGGCGTGGCGGAAGGCGTGCGCGTGCGTGCGCAGTCACTCCTCAAAGAAAAAGAGGCGAAGCGTGACTGGTGGAGCCTGATTCGCTGGCGCTGGCAGGACACGGGACATGTGATCATCATTCTGGCAGCGTTCGTGATGGCGTTCACGTCGTTGCGTGGTCGTGCGTGGTGCCGGCATCTGCATCATGCACTGTTGGTGGCCTATGGCGGCTTCCTGGCGGGTGAAATGCTCTCGCAGGGTCTGCTCGCGGGCTGGGCGGCGCATGGAACGCCGTGGCGCAATGTGCATGGGCTGGTGCTGCTGGCGGCGGTGGCGCTGCTGGGGCCGATTTTCACCAGCAAGCAGCTCTATTGCCACCACATCTGCCCGCACGGCGCGTTGCAGCAGCTTTTGGCCAAGCGGCTGCCGTTTCAGTGGTCGCCGTCGAAACGGATGGAGGCGTTTTTATCGAAGCTGCCGTTCGTGCTGCTCGTGTTCGTGCTCTTGAGCGTGGCGTTTGCCCTGCCGGTGGATTTGAACGCGCTGGAGCCGTTCGACGCGTATCTGTTCCGCGTCGCGGGCTGGGCCAGCATCGTGATCGCCATCGTGGGTGTGTTGTGGTCGTTGGTCACGCCGCTGGCATATTGCCGCTACGGCTGCCCGACGGGCGCGCTGTTCAAGCTGCTGCGCTTCACGGGCGACGCGGATCGTCTCGGAACTCGCGACTGGCTGGCGGCGGCATGCGTAGTGATGGTTCTTCTCTTTGCTCCGGGCTGAAACCCGGCTACCAACAACCATTCATGCCCATCATTTCCACTTTAGAGTCCAAGTTCGGCCGTTTCGCGATTCCGGGCCTCGTGCAGGTCATCGCGATTTTTCAATTGCTGGTGCTCTTCATGGTCATGGTCATGTCACCGGAGGGCGCGGCGGCCTATTTGATGTTTCTGGACCTGAATCCGGCGCGTGTGATGCACGGCGAGGTGTGGCGGCTGATCACGCATGTGTTCATTCCGGGCAATTTCTCGCTCATCTGGGCGCTGATCGGCACGATGTTCATGATGTGGGTCGGCCGCGGGCTGGACTCGGCGTGGGGCGCGTTCCGGGTGAACCTTTACGTCTATGGCTGGATGTTTGTCGTGACGCTGGGCGCGTTGCTCTTCGGCTGGCCGGCACCGGGATTGTTTCTCTACCAAACGCTGCTGTTCGCCTTCGCGACATTGTTTCCGAACGAGGAGATCTATTTTTACTTCATCCTGCCGATCAAAATGAAGTGGGTGGCGCTGCTCAGCGCGGGCATGACCGCGTTTCTGGTGATGCGCGATCCGGCGATGCTGCTGCCGGTGCTGGCCTGCCATTTGAACTATCTCGTGGCGTTTGGCCCCGGCTTTGTGAGCGAGCGTGCCAAGCAGGCGCGCGTGGTCGCGCGCCGCAGCCGTTTTGAGTCCGCCCAACTGCCTGGGGACGCGTTTTTCCACCAATGCTCGGTCTGCAAGAAGACGGAGATCGACAATCCGCAGCTCGACTTCCGTGTGCTGGACTCGGGCGATGAAATTTGCAGCGAGTGCCGGGCGAAACGCACGGGAGGATAAGCTGCATGGACGATCTGCTGGCCGATGCTTTTCTGGAGTTCATGAGTTCGGAGCGGCGCTCGTCCGAACGCACGCTGGCCAACTACGAGCTGGCTCTGCGGCAGTTCCGTGAGTGGCGCGTGCCGTTTCAAGGCTGGAGCGAGCTGACGGCGGATGACTTTCGAGCCTATTTGTTCGACTTGATGAAAAAGGAGCGCGGGCGAGCGACGATCCGGCTGCAATTCGCGGCGCTGCGCAGTTTTTTCAAATGGCTGACACGGCGGCGGGGCTGGAAGTCGAATCCGCTGCTGGAGGTGCAACTGCCGAAGCGTGAGAAAAAACTGCCGGTGGTGCTCACCGTGACGCAGATCGACCAGATGCTGAACCTGCCGCTGACGCTGGAAAAATCGAAACGCGACACGGTCTGGGCACCGGAGCGCGATGCGGCGATTTTGGAGCTGTTTTACAGCACCGGCATGCGTTTGAGCGAGCTGGTGGCGCTGAACGTGGCTGACATCGACACTTACACCGAGACGGTGCGCGTCTTTGGCAAAGGCAAGAAAGAGCGGCTCTGCCCGGTGGGCAGCAAGGCTCTGGAGGCGGTGCAGCGTTATCGTGCGAAAGCGGGCGTACATGACGGGGCGCTGTTTTTGAGCAAGCTGCGCAAACGCCTCAGCATTCAGGGTGTGGATGATGTGGTGAACAAATACTGGCGAGCCTCAGGCCTGCCGGTGCATCTCACACCGCACAAGTTCCGGCACAGCTTTGCCACGCATCTGCTGAACAACGGGGCCGACCTGCGCAGCGTGCAGGAGCTACTGGGTCATGCGAGCCTTTCGACCACACAAATTTACACGCACGTCTCGACGCAGCGGATGAAAGAGGTCTATGACAAGTCACACCCGAGGGCGTAGGACTGGGTGGGGAATGAGAAGTCAGAGATCACCCAGCCACACCTCACTTCTTCGGCACCCAGGTTGCGACCGGCGCAGGAGTATGGGTTGGAGCTTCGTCGAGGGCGAAGGTGATGCAGAGGCTTTGCGGACCTTTGGCGTCGGCGATGGTGGCCTTGAGGACGTTCACTTTTTCCTTCACGAGGTCACGGGACTGCTCGCTTGGAGGCTCGGGCGGCGTGCCAGAAGAGAAGGTGGCACCGGCTGGCGAGACGATGGTGGCGATGAGTGTCTTCCCGCCCTGGGTGAGGGTGGCCTTGGTGCCCTCGGCGGCGATCTCGGCCTTGGTGTGCATGCTCCAGGTGATGGTCTGGGTGGTTTTGATGACCAGGTCATCTTGTAGCACGGCGTAAGGTTTGGTTCCGCGCACAACCATGACACCGCGATGCACATCCTTGGCGGCTTTGCTGTAGGCGTCGGTCATATCAACAACGGCGAGGCCTTTTTCCGGGCTGGAGGCACCGACGAGGACTTTGGCCTTCGCCTCGAGATCCTGATTGCCATCAATGACAAGGGTGTTCTGGCCCTGGGTGTTCTCAAGATAGAGTTCGAAGCGTTTGGTGCGGTCGGCACCGGGTTTCACTTCCAGACCGGGTGCGCGTTCAGTATCCGCGCCGAGTTCGACGCCCCAACGCTGGCCCCCGGCCTCAAGCACAAAACTGCCGATGTCGAGCTGCGCGGTGTGGTCCGCGTTGTCTCCGCCTTTGACGGCGACGAAGTAGTCTGCCTTGTCCCAGCCGGAACGCGTGGTGGCGACGAAGCCGGCGGGCAACGCGTAATCGAGCGAGTCTGCCGTGCCGTCACCAGCGGCGTGCGGGTTGTAGTAAAGGAAGTTGCCGACCTGGCCAAAGTAACCGGATGAGACGGCCTGCTTGCCAGTGGCGGCGACGGCACGGAGGCCCGGATTGCCATGCACGCCACAGAGCCAGGTGGCGACCCACGGACGGGTGGAGGCCGCCCCCTTGCTGTCGCCAAAATTGAAGGTCTGGCCGCTGGGGCCGATCAAGTGCATGCGTGCCACGCCGAATTGCGGGATGCCTTCCACCAAACTGATGCCAAGGTCGCTGCCAGCCGCCGCTTTGCGTGTCTGGGCGATCATGGCGATGTAATCCATCACGTCCTCACCCGCCTGCAAGCCTTCCGGCCACACACCTGCGGGAGCAAAGCGCTCCAGACCTTTGCCAAAGACCTTGGCACCTGCATCCGCCGCCTTTTTTGCCACAGCAGGATCGTCATCCACCAGGCAGATGGCGGCGATGATCAGCGCGGAAGCTGCGGCCATCTGCTTGCTGTCCGGGGGTAGCTTGGCGTCGTCCTTGGGGGCGGCTTTTTTCTTGGCACCACCTTTGGCTTTGGCGGGATCGGACTGGCCTCCAGAGGTGCCTTTGGCAGTTTCTGGGATTTCTTCGCCTTCAAGATGCGCCACGAGCGCGTCGATACCCTTTTGTGCGAGGTAGGTGCGAATGGTGGTCTTTTGCTGGGCGTTCAGAGAAGTATAAAACCAGTCGTAGCCCAGGCTGGTGGCCACGACCATGTCGGCCACATTGTCCATGAGTTCAGGATGCCAGTCGCGGAAGGAAATCGGGTCGGTCAGAGCGAGCAGCTCCTGCAGGCCCTTGTCCTGCCATTTAAGATCGCCCTCGCAGTAGTGCAGCGCTCCGAGCAGGCCCATGCGGTAGATGGCCTTGGGCCCTTCGCCGCCGGTGTCGCCATTAATGCGGGTGAGGCCGGGATCCTGGAGGAGATCCTCTCCAGAAGCCTTCATGGCTTCGAGTATTTTCGCCGCCACCGGATCGGTGGCGATCAAGCCTTTGAGATAGGCCCAACTGGCAGCGTTATGAATCAAGCGTGGGCGCACTTTCTGAATGCCGCCGAGATAGTCATTCGCGCCGGGGGCCTTGAATTTGGAAGCCGGGATGATCGCGATGGCCGGCCGGGGCGGCGCGGGTTTGCTGGCGACCTTCGCGGCCGGAGCCTTCGGTGCAGCAGGTGTACCTGGCGCGGCTGCCGGTGTGGCCGCAGGCATCGCAGTGGCCGGCGCAGCAGGAGCGGCCTGCATGGCGGCATAACGAGCCTTGGCGTATTCGAAATCCGCAGGGCTCAGTGTGGCGATGGGCACATCGAACTCACGCCCGTCCTTCATTTTGATTTTTAAGGTCTTGGCCGCCGCATCGACGGAGACGAGCGTGGCCTCAATCTGCTTGCCGGCGGTGTTGGTCCATGGCCGGTATTCTTCAGCAAGCTGGGCGCTGGCAGTGGAGAGCAGGCCGATGACGGCGAGGGAGAGGAAACGCGAGGCGGTTTTCATGGCGGAAGACGGTTGGCGCTAGAGCAGCGTTTTGTGGATTGATCGTCAAGATTAAACGCCGCCTGCGCGGCTGGGATTAGCGGAATTCAGTCCCCCAAAGGAAAGACCACTGGCCGGCATGGGTCATGCCGGGCCAGTGGTCCGTCAAAGGAAGGTCCAATCAGGCCGACTTGGCCTTTTTCTTCTCTGCTTTGGGCCGCTCAGGAGGAGACAGCGGCTCAGGTGCCGGAGCTGGAGCGATCGGAATGAGCGGGAATGGATTGGCCTGCGGCTCCATGGCGTATTCGCGGTCTTTGAGGATGCCTGGCTGCGGCACGGGATATTTGCCCTTCGCGTCGGCGATGAGCGGGGCAGGGCCGTCGAGCGTGAGCTTGTCCACGCCTGGGGCGAACTCGAAGGCGCTGTTGATATAATCGTCGTAGCGGATGACCTGGCCGGTGTGGGCCGCTGCACGACCCATGGCGGTGGTGACGCTGGACTTGATGCCGCGCTCGACTTCGTTGTAGGGCTTGTCCTTGATAATGGCCTCGATGAGATCCTGCCACTCCAGGTCATACGGATTCGGCTCGGGCTGCTTGCCGCGCCAGATGATGTTCGAGCGCTGCATGTTCTGGCTGTTGAAGGTCATCGCTTTCGACGGGAAATGGCCGGCGGTGGAGACGATGGCGCTGCCCTTCGTGCCATGCACCTGGGTGGCGAACTGGTTGTGCGTGCCGATGGCGGTGCGGCCTTCGAGGAAGAGCTTGGCACCGTCCTTGAAGGTGTATTCACAACTGTAGTGGTCGAAGTTTTGGTCGATGTAATCGCCACGGTCGCTGCGGCCGCCACTGGCCTGGACTTCGACGGGCCAGTCGTTCTTCATCCAGCAGGCTTCGTCGATGTTGTGAATGTTGAAGTCGCTGAAGCCGCCACCGCTGGCCCAGAGGAAGCTGTGGAAGCGCTGAATCTGCCACTGCAGCTCGCTCGGATCGACGTTCGGATCACGCGGCAGTGTGAAGGCGGAGCCCACCGGGCCCTGCATGCGGTAGGCGCGCATGAGGAGGAGGTTGCCGATCTCGCCGTCCTGGATGCGGTTGAACAATTCGCCACGCACGCGGCAGTGGCGGCACATGAGGCCGACGCCGACCTTCAAATTCTTCTTTTTCGCCTCTTCGTTCAGCGCGAGCAAGCGGCGGGCGGTGGGGCCGTCGGTGCAGATCGGCTTTTCCATGAACACGTTCACGCCTTTGTCGATGGCATACTTGTAATGCACCCAGCGGAAGGCCACCGGTGTGGTGAAGATGGCCACGTCGCCCTTTCGCAGGCTGTCGATGGCGTTCTTGTAGGCGTCGAAGCCGATGAACTTCGCATCCTCGGACACGGACATGCGGTCGGGGTGCTTCGCGCTAAGCGCCTCAAAGCTGCCTTTCAAGCGCTTGTCGGAAACGTCCGCCATCGCCACGAGACGCGTCACGCGCTCCTTGATGTTCATCGCGTTGCTCGCCGCTCCAGTGCCACGGCCACCGCAGCCGATGAGCGCGGTGCGGATTTCATCGCTGCCGGCCGCATGCACATACGGAAGGCTGATGCCTGAGAGCACGGACAGCCCGGCGGCTGTCTTGGTGGTGGTCTTGAGAAAATCGCGACGGGACGCGGGTGCGGATTCGAGAACGGTGTTCATGGGCGGGTGTGTACGTTGACTGGGTTGGGCAGCTTGCTGGAGAATGCGGCGGTCATCGGCCGAATAACCAAGACTCGTTCCCATTCTGGACAAGACCCATCATTCCGTCATCGGAATTCGTCACCAACCCGTTGTTGTCTGGCGATAACGCTGTTACGCGAGCATCCCGCCCCGGGAAGAGATTTCCGAGAATGCGCGTGCCAGCGCGTCGTTCAGCTCACGCAGCGTGGCTTGTTCCAGCTCGGGGTCCAGCGTGATAATCTTCGTCGGTGGCAGCACGATGGCCTGATGCTGGTGTTTAACTCCCTTGGATTCAGGTACTGGCAGCGTCTCCACTTCGACAGGCTGCGGGGGGTGGAACAAGGTGTCCATCGACGCGCTGCAAACTGAGTCGTCCACCTGCATGGCGGCGCGGAGCTGGTTCAGGCTGCTGAGCTGCGCTTCGATCTGAGTGTTGAACCACTCTCGCGTGCGCTGGATTTCATCCATCAGCAAAGCCAGTTCCTGGGAAAGATGTTCCCCGGCAGGTGCTAGCAAAGTCGAAGGTGTCAGAGTCGCGGTGGAGTGGGGAAGGCTCATACTCAGCAGAGTCTATTAAAATTTCCATAGAATATCAAGCCCTGTTCACTCTAAACACCATGGAATTTTAAAAATTATGGACGGGAAGCCCGTGAAACTACCGCTCTGTATAATAATTGGCTCCGCCAACCAAGTATCGAGTTCAGGTGCCAAGTGGGGCTGCTATTTCCACCGCATGCAGCGGAAGGGATGATCGTCGATCATGTTGGGCTGCACGCCGGTGAGGCGGTCGGCGTGGTAGAACTGGACGCCGACGTAGTGGTAGATCGGAAGAATGACGGCCTCGTCGGTGACGAGGAGTTTTTCGGCCTGCTGAAAAAGCGTGCTGCGCTGATTGAGATCAGGTTCGCGGGCGGCGGCGGCGATGAATTCGTCGTATTTGGGGCTGGCCCAGCCGGTGCGGTTGTTGCCGCTGGTGGAGAGGAACATCTCCAAGAACGTGCCGGGGTCGTTGTAGTCGCCCACCCAACTGCTGCGGCAGAGGTGGTAATTTTTCTCCTTCATCGACGAGAGGTAGATCTTCCACTCCTGCTTCACGAGATCGACGCTGACACCGAGATGCTCCTGCCACATGGCTTGCAGTTCGACGGCGATGTTGCGCTCGACCGGTTTTGGAAAGTAGAGGTATTCGACGCGTGGAAAACCTTTGCCGCCAGGATAACCGGCGGCGGCGAGGAGTTCGCGGGCACGCTGCGGATTGAACTCGGGTCCAGGCGGCGGTTGGTAGTTTTGACCTGCGCCGGGCGGTGTGAGACTGAAGGCGTTGCGTTCGCCGAGCTGGGTGATTTTTTCGGTCACGCGCTTGCGATCAATCGCCAGCGAGAAGGCGAGGCGGATCTTCGGATCGGTGAATGGGGCGCGGTTGACGTTGAAGCGCGTGAAGTAGCTGCCGAGAAACGGACCGGTGTGGAAATACGGCTGCTGTTTGAGCTTCGCGGTGAGCGAGGTGGGCACCATGCCCTTGTCCATGATGAGGTCCGCCTGGCCGGTGAGGAAGTAATTGATCGCGGTGTTCGGCTCGGAAATGGGCAGGATTTCGATGCTCTTCATGGGCACGTTCGCGGCGTCCCAGTAGCGTTCGTTGCGGCGTAGCACGATGCGGTCGTCGAGCAGCCAGTCTTCGAGCGTGTAGGAGCCGTTGCCGATCAACGCGCCCGGCTTGATCCACGCCGTGCCGTGTTGTTCGACGATGCGCTGCGGCACGGGCGAAAACGTGGTGAAGGCGCAGAGATCGATGAAGTAGGGCGTGGGATTTTCGAGTTCGACGCGCAACGTGCGATCATCCACCGCAGTCACGCCGACCTGCGCGAAATCTTTGAGCACGCCCTCGTGAAAAGCACGGGCGTTTTTGATGACATAGAGCTGGCTGGCGTAATCCGCACCGAACTCGGGGCTGAGCACGCGTTTCCAGGAGTAAATAAAGTCGTGGGTCGTGAACGGCTGGCCATCGCTCCACGTCGCGTTCGGGCGCAGGTGGAAGGTGTAGGTCTTGCGATCCGGTGAAATGTCCCAGCGCTCCGCCATGCCCGGCTGCGGTTTGCCCGCCTCGTCGATGCGGCACAGCCCTTCAAACAACGCCGAGGCGATGCGCATGCCGACTTGGTCGGTCACAATCGCCGGATCAATGCTCTCCGGTTCCGCGCCGTTGATGAACACGAGATCCGCACGTGGACGCGACTTCCCGCAAGCGGCGAGAGCGAGAAGAAGTGCTGCGGCAAGGACGAAACGAATCACACGAAAAGCTAGCACACGCTTGGGGCGGTCCGCAGCACAAAGATGGCGGTGCTGTGTCGGCAATTTTGATCCCGAAGGGATCGAAGAAGGTAGCCGGGGGTAAGCTCGCGCAGCGAGCGCCACCCCCGGAACACGAAATAACCGTTTTTTGCCCAAGGGCGCATCCTGAAGGAATGCGAGAGGTGTTCGCAGTCTGCTCGTTGACGTTCAGCGGTCGCAGACTTCTCGCATACCTCCGGCATGCCCCCTTGAGCAAATGTGTCGTCGATCTCCATCCAGGGGCGGCATCTGCTGCGCAGATTTGCCCCTGGCTACCCTCTTTGATCCCTCCGGGATCGAAGGGCAGGCAGCTCTTTTCACGCAATGAAGCGACTTCGGCGGTCGTTTTGGCTGCCCGATCATGATATCCCGACTCGCACTCCTCCTCGCCAGCCTCGCGCTGACCGCTCACGCGGAACTGAAACTCCCGGCCATCATTGGCGACAACATGGTGTTGCAACAGAAGCAGGCGAATCCGATCTGGGGTTGGGACACGCCTGGCACCGAAGTGTCGGTGACGTTCGCAGGCCAGACGAAGTCCGCCAAGGCCGATGAGAAGGGCAAATGGACCGTAAAACTCGATGCGGTGCCCGCGAATGCGAAACCAGCGACAATCACGATCAAGGGCAGCAACACGCGTGAGCTGAAAAACGTGCTCGTGGGCGAGGTGTGGGTCTGTTCGGGCCAGTCAAACATGGGTTTCAACCTCGGCAGCACCTGGGATGCTGATTTGGACATCGCGCAGGCCAAGTTTCCGCAGATCCGCCTCATCTCGGTGCCACAGGTCGGCACGCAGGAGATTCAGGACGACTTCAAAGGCCAGTGGGAGGAGTGCAGCCCGACGAATGCGGGCCAGTTCACCGCCGTGGGCTATCATTTCGGCCGTGTGCTGCATGAAATGCTCGGCGTGCCGGTCGGCCTGATCGACAACGCTTGGGGCGGCAGCGCATGCGAGGCCTGGGTGAAGCGCGATGTGCTGGAAAAAGACCCGCGCTTTGCCTCCATCATCGCGAAGTGGAAGCAGACCGAGGCGACCTTCACGCAGGCGGCCTTCGACAAGCAGGTGGCGGATCACAAGGCCAAGGTCGATGCCTGGGCGCTGGCGCGGAAAGAAGCGCTCAAGGCCGGCAAGCTGTTCACGGCAAATCCACCGCGTGCGCCGCAGAATCCGCTGACCGGTCAGCATCGTCCGGGCAATCTGTATGCGGGCGTGCTGCATCCGACGATTGGTTACGGCATCAAGGGCGCGATTTGGTATCAGGGCGAATCAAATGCCAGCCGCGCGAAGGAGTATCGCGAGCTGTTCCCCTTCATGATCGAGCATTGGCGCAAGGAATGGAAGCAGGGCGATTTCCCCTTCTACTGGGTGCAGCTCGCCGACTTCAAGCCCTACCAGACCGAACCCGGAGACAGCGACTGGGCCGAGCTGCGCGAGGCGCAGACGCTCACCATGAGCAAACTGCCGAAAACCGGCCAGTGTGTCATCACCGACCTCGGCGAGGCGAATGACATCCATCCCAAAAACAAACGCGATGTGGCCGAGCGCCTCGCGCGCTGGGCCTTGGTGCAGGATTACGGCCAGAAGCTGCCCTACCACAGTGCGGAGCTGAAGGACGCGAAGTTTGACGGCGGCAAAGCACTGCTGACCTTTGATCACGCCCCATCCGGTCTGCGCACGGTCGATATTGACGAGCCTCAAGGCTTCGCGATCTGCGGCGAAGACAAAAAGTGGGTGTGGGCGAAGGCCAGCATCCTCGGTGGCTCGAAGCACGGCACAAACCAGATCGAAGTGAGCAGCCCCGCCGTGGCCAAGCCCGTGGCCGTGCGTTATGCCTGGTCCGACAACCCGGTCTGCAACGTCTATTCTGCCGAAGGCCTGCCTGTAACGCCCTTCCGCACGGATGACTTCCCGATGATCACTGATCCGGCGAATCCGAACAGCGTTGAAGCGCAGAATGCCAAGCGTGCCGAAGAGTTGAAGAAGCTGATGGAGGCGAGGAAGAAGGCCGGGAAGAAGTGATTTCCCTTCAGCCGGTCAATATTTCATCACCAAACTTGTGTTTGGAGCGGCGGGACGCGTATGTTTGGGGCTTCCCGCCACCTGCATGAACATCCGACCGCTCCTGACTCTTCTCGTCCTCGCCGTGCTGCCGCCAGTCATGGCGCAACCGGCCCCGGAACCCCCCACGGCGAGCCAAGCCATTGATCTCAGCTCGGGAGCCTGGGACGGTGTGGTGAACATCGACGTTTCGGTGCTGTTTCCCGATTACCGCGAGCCATGGAACGCGGGACAGCCGAGCGGCGGCAGCGGGACAGGTTTTCTCATCGGGAAGAACCGCTTTTTGACGAACGCGCACGTCGTCAGCAACGCCACGCGCATTCTGATCCGTACCAGCAACGACCCGGAGCCCCATCCGGCTAAAATTGTTCACATCGCGCATGATTGCGATCTGGCGCTGATCGAGGCGGAGGACCCCGCACACTTTGAAAAACTCAAGCCGCTCGATTTTGGCGGCATTCCGCAGCTCAACACCGAGGTGATTGCCGTCGGCTACCCGATTGGTGGGGACCGCATCTCGGTGACACGCGGCGTTGTTTCGCGCATCGACTTCCGGCCTTACAGCCATACGAGTGTTGATTCCCATCTCGCCATTCAGGTGGATGCGGCCATCAATCCGGGAAACTCCGGCGGTCCGGTAATGCAGGCGGGCAAGGTGGTCGGCGTGGCCTTCCAGGGCTTTAGCGGCCGGGTGGCGCAGAACGTGGGCTACATGATCCCAGTGCCGGTGATCAAGCGCTTCCTCAAAGACATCGAAGACGGTCGCTACGACCATTATGTGGATCTCGCGGCGAGTGACTTCCCCATTGAGAACCCGGCGCAGGCCAAGGCGCTGGGCACCAATGGCGGCGGCGTGGGCGTGATGGTGGCCGATGTCGAGCCCGCCGGCAGCGTGGGCGAGATTTTGAAGATCGGCGATGTCATCCTGAGCATCGACGATAATCCAGTGCTCAACAACGGCCTCGTCCGCTTCGAGGGTGAACTGATGGACATGAACGAAATCGTCGAGCGCAAGTTCGCCGGGGACAAGATTAAGCTGGCCTTCATGCGTGACGGCAAGAAGCAGGAATCCACTGTGACGCTGAAGCGTTTCGATCCTTATGTGCGCCTGGGAGCCACCTACAACCAGCGTCCGCGTTACGTCGTCTTCGCCGGACTGGTGTTTCAACCCATGGACCGCAACCTGATGGACGCCCACCAGATGCGCGATAGCACGGTGAACTATGTCTTCGACAACTTCCTCACCGACAAGCTCTACGTCGAGCGCCCGGAACCCGTGGTGCTCACCAGCGTGTTGCCGGACGAGGTGAACACCTGGCTCACACCCTATGCCCACAGTATCGTGGACGAGATCAACGGCGTGAAGATCAAATCGCTCAAGGATGTGAAGACCGCACTGGAGAAAAAAGACAAGGCCTTCATTGAAATCCGACTGCTGGAAAAAAGCCGCCCGCTCGTGCTGAAGCGTGAGCTCGCCGAGGCCGCGCACCCGCGCATCATGCAGACCTACAACATTAAGGGAGATGCCTTCCTCGGTGAAGAGTGAGCCCAACGACTTGTCCTGAAACCTTTCGCCACGACGATCTCATGAAGCTTTTCGCCTCCTTCCTCCTTCTCGCTTTCAGCGCCACCTGCTTGCATGCCCAGGCTCCCGGCCCGGCGGTTCCAAAAAAGAAACGTGTGCTCGTGGCTCCTGCCACAGCCGCTGCGGCACAGCCAATCGTGCAAAACAGCTCGCTGGTGAAGGTGAACGCCACCTCCCAGGCCTACAATCTGCATCTGCCCTGGCAGAAAGAGTCCCCCAGCGGCCGTCGCGGCCTCGGCGTTGTCCTGGCTGGCAATCGGGTGCTCGTCACTGCCCAGATGGCGGCGGACGCGACTTACCTGGAGCTGGAGTTGCCGGAAAGCGGCCAGAAAATCCCCGCGAAGGTCGTGGCGGTCGATTACGAGGCCAATCTCGCGCTGCTGGAATCCCCGCCTTCGGACAAGCAGAAGGCGTTCTTCGCCGGATTGAAGCCCATGAGCATTGATGCCAGCGCCCGCATTGGCGACGCGGTCTCCATTCTTCAAACCGGCCGTGTGGGCGAGTTGATCGAAAGCCCGCTGAGCATCAGCAAGGTGATGTCACGCCGCTACATCGTCGAAGGCTCCGGGTTTCTCGTGTATGAGGCCACCGGTATCATCCGCAGCGAGGCGAACAGCTTCACGTTACCGGTGGTGAAGGGCAGCAAGCTCGCCGGGCTGCTGCTGAGCTACGATTCAAAAAACCAGGTCACCACCATCCTGCCAGCGCCGATCATCGAGCACTTCCTCAAAGACGTGGCCGATGGCAGTTACGAAGGCTTTCCAGGCCTCGGCATGGAGTTGCAGGCCACGCAGGACGAGCAGTTCCGCGAGTACCTCGGCCTCAAGCCCAACGAACCCGGCGTGCTGATCAGCGCCGTGGTCAAAGGCGCCTCCGCAGAGCAAGCGGGCATGAAAAAAGGGGACATCCTGGTCTCGATCAACGGTTTCACCATCGACTCCCGCGGCGACTACAAAGACCCGCAGTACGGTGCCCTCAGCGCCGGCCATCTCGTGCGCGGACGCGCCTATGTGGGCGACAAGGTGGAGATCAAAGTCATCCGCGAAGGCAAGGAAGTGACCTTGAACGGCACGCTCAGCCGCAAAAAGCCCGAGGACCACCTCGTGCTGCCTTATCAGTTCGACCGCGGCCCGCGCTACGTTCTGGTGGGCGGATTGCTCTTCCAAGAGCTGTCACGTCCGTATCTTGACGCCTTTGGCGAGGAGCAGCGCAGCGGCGCCATCCTGCGCCTGGCCCGGATCGCCACCCATCCTGAAAAATATGAGGAGGAGGGACGCAAGAAGCTCGTCTTCCTCAGTCTCGTGCTTCCCACGCCCGGCGCCCAGGGTTACGACAAACTCGGCGGCCAGGTGGTGAACAAGGTCAACGGCAAGGTCATCAACGACCTCAACGATCTCGCCGAGGCCTTCAAAAGTGCCAAGGAGACATGGCACGTCATCGAGCTCGACGACTTCCCGCACATCCTTCACCTCGATACCTTCAACGCCGAGCGCGACAACATGCGCCTGCTCGGCGGCGCTTATCGCATCGGCAGCCTGAAGCGTCTGGAGTAGCGAAAGCTGCAGATCATTTCACCGCGCCGATCAAATTTTGCAGTCGACTCACCTGCGCCTTCAGCAGCGTGATCTCCGCCTCCATCCTGGCACGCCAATCGGCATCTGAGGCGCTTTCATTCACAGCAGAAACCTCCACCGGGCTTGAAACCATCGTCGCAGCAGGCGTGCCCTCCACCTCGCCGCAGAACAGGTGCATGAACTGCGCCACGCGCTGCCCCGGACCGGCGGGCAGGCACTGCACGAGCGGTCCCTCCTTGTAGCCAATCAATTCCGCCAGCGTGTTCTCCACGCCCGGCATGTCCTCAAAGGTGTACAGGCGCTCCGTGCGCTGCCGCAGCTCACCGGCGGTCTGCGGCCCCCGCAGCAGCAGCATGCACAGCAGCGCCATGTGCGGGCGCTCCAGGCCCGGCAGGCGGCCTTTGAGATTGTGGCGGTATTTCACCGCTCGACCGCCCACGATGGTCACCTCGAACACATAGCCGTGAGACTTCATCGACTCCAAAGCCCGCAGCACGGTGCGCTCGTCGTAGCGCACGATGGGTTCGCGGTTGGTCGTCTGATTGCAGGCGGTGACCAGCGCGTTCAGCGTCATCGGGTAATAATCCGGCAGCGTGATTTCCTTCTCCATCAGGCATCCCAGCACCCGCGCCTCCTCAGAGCTGAGGGTGAACAATAGGGCGGGGGTGACGGATTCGGCAGACATGCGTGCGGCGATCATGCCGTGCTTCAACAACCGCGCAACTTTCTCTGAATAGACGCCCAGGACCGCCGTCGAATCCCGCACCTATGAAACGGAAACTCCTCACCGCCGTCGGTGCGCTCCTTCTCGCCACCGGGCTCTCCTCCTGCTACGTCTATGACGATCCGCTGACCTGGAGCACTCCCTACAACTCGCCAGTATATCGTCCCAGCTATTACCCACGTTCCTATGGCTACCCTACCCGCAGCTACGGCTACAGCAGCTATCGCTCGTATTCGCCTCGCTTCAGCTCCCATTCCCACTGCGCCCCGCCGCCTCCTTCCTGCGGTCCGGGCGGCTTTGGTGGCCACCGTTGGCATTGAACTGTGATCAAGGCTGCTTATTCGCCGGAGCAGCCTTCTTCTTTTTCACATAATCCGGCCACTCGATCTTTTTCCCTTCGCTACCGGTGAAGGTCCACGCCGGCCAGGCTGGTGATTCGGCCTTCACCTCGGTGTATTTGGCTTCGAGCAGGGCTTTCATCTCCGCCAGCTTGGCGGGTTCGCTTGCGGCGAGATCGTTCTTCTCGCCGATGTCGGTTCGCAGATTAAAGAGCATGAAATTCTTCAGCGCTGCCGCTTTGAAATCGCGCTCCTCCTGCTCGGTGATGTCGTTGCCGCGTGGCGACGGTGTTTTGTCGAGCGTGGCGAGGATTTTCCAGTCGCCAATTCGCATGGCGACCTTCGGATCGCCGCTGGCGCGGTTGAAATGCCAGTAGAGCGGTGTCTTGCGCTCGACCTTGCCGCCTTCGAGTGCCGGCAGCCAGCTTGCGCCGTCGATCACACGATCCTGCGGTGCCTGGAGTCCGGTGACGGCGCAGATCGTCGGCAGAAAATCGACATGGCAGATGGGCTCGTCACTTGTCATGCCAGGCTTGGCTTTTCCAGGCCAGCGCAGGATGCCCGGCACGCGGATGCCGCCCTCCCACATGGAGCCTTTTTTGTCGCGCAACGGCCCGGCGGAGCCATAGGGGTGCTGCGCGGTGATCGCGGGGCCGTTGTCACTGCTGAAGAGCACGAGCGTGTTATCACGCAGACCGGAATCGTCGAGCTTCTTCATCACGCGGCCAAACGCATCATCCATTTGAGTGATGTTGCCATGATGCGCGCTGTAGGCAGGATCGTCATGCGGATAAAGCGCGGTGTACTTCGCGTCGGAGGCGATGGGCTCGTGCGGCTCATGAAAGCAGACGTAGAGGAAGAACGGTTTCGCCTTGTCGCGAGAGTCGAGCCAGCGCAGGGCCTCATCGGCGACGAGATGCGCGGCGTAGCCTTCGAGTTTGCCGACCTCCTTGCCGTTGCGCACGAAGTTGTCCGGGTTGCGGTGATTGGGATACGCGTTGTTCTGCGTGGAGAACCAATGATCGAAGCCGTGGTCGCCCGGCTGCGGCTGCGTGGGCTGGTTGAACTCGCCGTTCATGTGCCACTTGCCGCTCTGGCAGGTCGCATAGCCTGATTGCTGGAGCAGTTTGGCGATCGTGATCTCGCTGCGCCGCACATGCACCGGCGAGTCTTCGGGGATCCAGTTGCGCACGCCCACACGCGTCGGTGTGCGGCCCGTCATCAGCGCCGTGCGCGAAGGCGAGCAGTTCGCATGCCCGGCGTAGCAGCTCGTGAAACGCAGCCCCTCGCTGGCAAAGCGGTCGAGGTTCGGCGTCCGCACGTCCTTCGCGCCAAAACACGCCAGATCGCCGTAACCGAGGTCATCCGCCAGCACGAGGACGATGTTCGGGCGTTCCGCAGACGAGATCGTGGCAAAGACCAGCGTGAGGAGAAAGAGCAGCGGTTTCATGGCTGCTGAGAACGTCCTCAGCGCGACGCTTGTTCCACCGGAATCATCCGCCACTCGCCTTCCGCCAAGTCACCGAGCTCATGCGGGCCAAAGCGTTCGCGGTGCAGCTTCTCCACATGCCAGCCCTGGCTGGCGAACATGCGTCGTACTTGATGATAGCGCCCTTCGGTGATCGTGAGGCGTGCGGTTTTCGGCGAAACAATCTCCAACTTGGCCGGGAGACACGGCTTCTCCTCGCCCCGCAGCATGAGATCGCCCTTCGCGAAGATTTCCACGAGCTGCGGATCAAGCTCACGGTCGAGTTCAGCCAGATAAACTTTCTCCACCTCCGCTTTGGGCGAGGTGAAACGATGCACGAGGCCGCCGATGTCCGTCATGAGCAGCAGCCCGCTCGTGTCCTTGTCCAGGCGGCCCACACTCGTCACCACCGGATTGCGGTCCGGCCAGTGGGAGGGCAGCAGTTCATAAATATTCGGCCCTTCATCCGCGCTGTGCGTGCAGGCATAGCCCACCGGTTTGTGCAGCATGGCCAGCAATCCCTCGGGGGCTTCGAGCGGCAGGTCATCGACGGTGATGAGCGCTGAATCGACGCGTTGATCCGACCGCTTCAACACCACGCCCCCCTGCTTCACACGGCCTTCTTTCACGAAGGCCATGGCCTCGCGGCGTGAGCAGTAGCCGAGGGAGGAGAGCAGTTGGTCGAGGCGGCGCATGGCATGCAGTGCCATCAGGGATGCAAAGCGCAAGCCCGTCAGCACTTTCAAGCAAGCAGCCATGACCACGCGCGTGCTCATTGGTCAGTTGGAAGCGCCGCGAAAGAATGTTGCCACAACGGCCGAATGAGTTCACCACCATGAAACGCCGCCTGCTCCTTGCCACCCTCTGTGCCGCCTCGCTCATCCACGCCGCCGAGCCCCCGGAAGGCTTCCAAGCCATCTTCAACGGCAAAGACCTCACCGGCTGGCATGGATTGAATCCACACAGCGTCATGAAACTCGAAGGCGAGAAGAAAGACGCCGCGCTGAAGAAGATGCGCGAGGAGTTTCCGACCAACTGGCGCGTGGAGAACGGCGAACTCGTGAACGACGGCCACGGCCCCTACGCCACCACGGACGCGGAGTTTGGCGACATGGAATTCCTCATCGAATACAAAACGGTGCCGAAGGCCGACAGCGGCATTTACCTGCGCGGCGTGCCGCAGGTGCAGATCTGGGATAAGAGCCAAGTCTTTGATCCTGCGAAACCTACGCGTCGCCCACACCTCGGCTCTGGTGGCCTCTTCAACAACACACCCGACACTCCCGGCCGCGATCCCCTCGTCATCGCGGACAAAGACTTCGGCGAGTGGAACAGCTTCCGTATCCGCCAGATCGGCGCCCGCACCTGGGTGTGGCTGAATGACAAGCTCGTCGTCGATGGCGCCCCGATGGAGAACTATCCCGATAAAGCCATCCCCTACCCCGCCAAAGGCCCCATCATGCTGCAAACCCATGGTGGCGAGATCCGGTGGAGAAACCTCTTCGTTCGCGAGATCGGCGCCGATGAGGCGAAGAAGATCCTCGCTGAGGCGGACGTGAAGAAGTAAATCGAACTTCCAAGTCCGATTTCAAGCTTTGCAACCCTGCCAGGGAACGAATTCTGAAGTTCGTTTTACGCTGTCAGCCCTGATGCCGTCGGCGGAATTCCTTCGGCGTCATGCCGGTGCGTTTGCGGAACTGCTGGGTGAAGGCGCTTTGGTCGCAGAAGCCGTGCTCGAGCGCGACATTGATGATCGGCGCGGACGTTTTGGCCAAAGCCTCGGCGGCGGACTGGATGCGTGTGCGCAGCAACAGCTCGTAGGGGCTGAGTCCGAGCGCGGCGCGGAGCTTACGATGCAAATGGCGCTCGGAGACACCGGCGGCACGGGCGAGTTCGGCGGTGGTGATGACCTCGTGGCAGTGCTCGCGGGCATACTGCACGGCGGCAGTGACTTCGCGCACATCGTGGTGGCGCATGCGGTCCTCATCACGCCGCGTGATGCCCATGACGCCGATAACCTTGCCGCGCCTGTCACGCACGGGCAGCTTCGTGCAGAGGAACCAGCTCAGGTTGCGCTGCTCGTCATACCAGACTTCGAGGCGGTTGATCAGCGGCTTGCCACTGCGGATGACTTTCTGGTCGTCCTCGCGGTAGGCTTTGGCGACTTCAGGCGGGAAGAATTTCTCATCCATCGCACCAACGAGCTCACGCTCGCTCTTGATGCCGAAGCGCTCAAACGTGGCGCTGTTCGCCGCGATGTGCCGCCCCTGGTCGTCCTTCATGAAAAAGAACACGCCTGGCAGATGCTCGAAGATCGCCCGCACTCCCTGCGGATCGGCGATGCGGTCGAAGAATTCGGCTTGGAGGCGTGGCAGCGGCATGGCCGGATTTTAACAAAGATTGGCAGCCTGTCACCAAACGAGGAGCGCCTAGCCTGAGTATGTGGTAGAAGCCATTTCTTCTTTGTCCGCCATGCATCTCCGCATTCTCACCCTCCTCGTTCTCGCCAGCGCCGCATTCGCCGAAACGAATCCGACTTACACCTTCCCCATCCAGGCCAAAACGCCGGAGGAAGAGCTGAAAACCATCCAGTTGCCGGATGGCTATTCGTTGGAGCTCGTTTTGAGCGATTCGCTTATCAAGGAGCCGATGGCCATCGCCTTCGATGGCGATGGCAAGATGTACGTCGTCGAAATGCGCACCTACATGCAGGACATTGATGGCACGGACGAACTCACGCCGAAGAGCCGCATCTCGCTGCATGAATCGACGAAGGGTGACGGCGTCTTCGACAAGCACAGCGTTTATATGGATAACCTGCTGCTGCCTCGCATGGTGCTGCCGCTGGATGATCGGGTGCTCGTCGGCATCACCAACACCAATGACATCACGCTGCATCGCGATGCGAATGGGGACGGCGTGGCCGATGAGCAAGCGTCCTGGTATGTCGGCGGACCTCGTGGTGGAAACATGGAGCATCAACCCAGCGGTCTCGTGTGGGGCTTGGATAACTGGATCTACACCACCTACAACGGCTACCGGCTGCGCTGGGCTGGCGAGAAGCAGCCTGCACTCAAAGAAAACACCGCGCCGAATGGTGGCCAGTGGGGCCTGGCTCAAGACGACTACGGCAAGATGTGGTGGAGCAATGCCGGCGGCGAGAAAGGCCTGTGGAATTACCAAGCGCCCATCCTTTATGCCGCGATCAATGTGAAGCAGCAGAAGAGCGAGAAGTTCGACACCGTGTGGCCGATCGTCGCGCTCGGTGATTTCCAGGGTGGCCCCGGACGTTTCCATTCGCCGGAGGACAAGCGCTTGAATCACTTCACAGGTTGCGCCGGACAAACCGTGTATCGAGGTGATCGCCTGCCAAAGGAGCTTTATGGCAACGTCTTCCTGCCTGAGCCAGTCGGTCGTTTGATCCGCCGTGCCACGGTGGAAATCAAAGACGGCATCACCACGGTCGCGAACCCGTATGAGGAGCAGATGAGCGAGTTCATCCGTAGCAGCGATCCGAACTTCCGCCCGCTTAACATGACCACCGGCCCTGATGGTTGCCTCTACATCGTCGATGCGTATCGTGGCATCATTCAGGAAGGCAACTGGGTGAAGCCGGGCAGCTTCCTGCGCGGAGCCATCGAGCCCACCGGCATGCAGCACGTCGTCGGCCATGGCCGCGTGTGGCGTCTTGTTCACAAGGATTTCAAACCCGGCCCGCAGCCGAAAATGATCGGCGAAACGCCTGCGCAACTCGTCGCGCATCTCACGCATCCAAATGGCTTCTGGCGTGATACCGCGCAGCGCATGCTCATCGTCAAAGGCGACAAGTCCGTCGTCCCCGCGCTCGTTTCGCTGCTCAAAAACGACAACCATCTCGCTCGCTTGCATGCGCTTTGGACGCTGGAAGGCCTCGATGCCATCACGCCCGAACTTTTGCGCAGCGCCATGAAGGATGAGCACGCGCAAGTCCGCGCCAGCGCCATCCGTGTGACTGAGTCGCTCCTCAAAAAAGGCGACACCACTTTGATCGCCGACATCAAAGCTCTCAGGGCCGACAAAGACCCCACCGTGGTGCTCCAGACGCTCTATACCGCTAAGCACTTCAATTGGCCCAAGTGGAAAGACGAGGCACAGATGACGCTCATGACCTCAGCCAGCCTCGGCGTGAAGGAAATCGGCGCGCAGTTGCTCGTCGAGGCACCGCAGATCAGCGGCAGCTTCACCAAGGACGAAAAGAAGCAGCTTGAGCGTGGCCAGGAGATCTTCCGCTCGCTTTGTTTCGCCTGTCACGGCTTCGACGGCGCGGGCATGCCCATCGCTGGACGCGAAGGCGCCACGCTCGCCCCGCCGCTCGCCGGATCACGCACCGCTGTGCAGGGCGATGCCATCGTGCGCGTCATGCTCAATGGTCTCGCTGGTCCCATCGACGGCAAAACCTACGAAGCCGCCATGGTCACCATGGCCACCAACAACGACCAATGGATCGCCGATGTCGCCAGCTACATCCGCAAAGCCTTTGGCAACAGCGGCAAGCTCATCACCAACAAGGAAGTCGCCGCCCTTCGCAAAGAACTCGGCAAGCGCACCACGCCCTGGACCATCGAAGAACTCCGCGCCCTCTACCCGCAGCCATTGCCAAATCGAGCCGCGTGGAAACTGACCTCCAGTCACAACGACAGAGTAGTCGCCAAAGCCATCGATGGCGACATCGCCACCCGCTGGGACACTCGTAAGCCGCAGAGCCCCGACATGTGGTTCCAGATCGACCTCCCCGAGGCCACCGACATCACCGGCCTCATCCTCGACGCCGGCAAATCCCGGAACGACTACCCGCGCCAATACAAGATCGAACTCTCCACCAATGGCACCGAATGGGAAAAGCCGACGCTCCAAGGCAACGGAGAGGCTGGCGTCATCGACTACCTCCTCACCAAGCCCACAAAAGCCAAATCCATCCGCATCTCCCAGCTCGGCGAGGCGAAGGGAACTTTCTGGTCCATTCACGAGCTTCAGGTGCTCGGGGCGGTGAAGAAGTGATCTTGATTCACAGATTTTCGACACCGCGATAGCGCCCTGGAGTGTGCTGGCCCTCCAGCGCTTTCGAGTGTCGCTCGGCCTGCGGAAAGCTCCGCACTCCAGGACGCTGGCGCGACATTCCACGCTGATTTCATCATCGTTAGCACATACTCCCGGAAGGACGTGTCACGAGAGCGTTACATGGCCTGCGCCTTCCCGAACAAACACAGCTCATCACACCAGCAAATCCTTCACCACATGCCCGTGGATGTCGGTAAGGCGGTAATCGCGGCCTTGGAAGCGATACGTGAGACGTTCGTGATCAAAACCGAGCAGGTGCATCACCGTGGCTTGGAAGTCATGCACGTGGACTTTGTTCTCGGCGACGCTGAAACCGAGTTCATCCGTGCTGCCGTAGTCGAATCCAGCCTTCACACCACCGCCGGCCATGAACAGCGTGTAGCAGTCCGGGTAGTGATCGCGGCCCAGCACCTTGCTGGCAGCGGTGCGGCCTTCGCGGAAGGGCGTGCGGCCGAATTCGCCGCCCCAGATGACGAGCGTGTCGTCGAGCAGGCCACGCTGCTTGAGGTCTTTGATCAAAGCGGCCACCGGTTTGTCGGTGGCGGCCATTTTTTTCGTGAGGCCGTCCTCGATGCCATTGTCCGGCCCGGTGCCGTGGAAATCCCAGCCCCAGTCGAAGAGATTCACGAATCGGACGCCTTTCTCGATGAGACGGCGCGCCAGCAGGCAGTTGTTGGCAAAGCTCGATTCACCCGGCTTCGCGCCGTAGGCTTCGATCACATTTTGTGGCTCCTTCGAGATGTCCATGACTTCGGGCACGCTGGTTTGCATACGGAAGGCCAGCTCATACTGCGCGATGCGCGTCACCGTCTCAGGATGTCCAAACTCCGCGACCTGCTGCTGATTCAGCGCTTGGAGCGCATCCAGCGTCTTGCGACGCATCTCGCGGTTCATGCCCGCCGGATCGCTCACGAACAAAACAGGATCGCCCTTGCTGCGACACTGCACGCCTTGATACACGCTCGGAATGAAGCCGCTGCCCCAGCAACCTTGCCCACCGCTCGGCTGCGTGCCGCTGGAGATCAGGCTCACAAAACCCGGCAGATCCTGATTCTCCGTGCCGAGACCGTACGTCGCCCACGAACCCATCGACGGACGTCCCTGCCGCGCATGACCCGTGAACAGCAACAGTTCTGCCGGAGCGTGATTGAACTGATCCGTGTTCATCGAGCGGATCATGCACATCTCGTCGGCGATCGTGTGAAAGTTCGGGCACGCATCGCTCATCCACATGCCTGCCTTACCGTAACGCGCAAACGTGCGCGGCGTGCCCATCAGCTTCGGCACGCCCGTGGTAAAGGCAAAGCGCCGTCCTTTGAGGATCGAGTCCGGACAATCCTGCCCGCTGCGCTTCACCAGCTCCGGCTTGTAATCAAACAGATCGAGATGCGGCGGCGCACCGCTCATGTGCAGGTAGATCACGCGCTTCGCCTTCGCCGCGTGATGTGACTTCCGCGGCAGCATCGGATTCGCCGCCTGCGGCATCGCCGCGGAGTCCTGCTGCATCGCGTGCAACGCAATCGCGCCCAGGCTGAACTGCCCCGCATTGCCCAAAAAAGTGCGCCGCGTCGTGAGCTGGAGTTTGTCGTGGAGAATGGGGTTCATAAAACAATCGGTGAAGGTTAACGGCGCATCAAAAACTCATCCAAATTCATGACCACGTTCGCCACCGCGGTCCAGGCAGCGAGTTCGACGACATCAGCACCGGCTTCGACGGGTCCCAGCGGCTCCGTGACCATTTTCGTGGCCGCAGCAGCATCCGCACGATACATCGCCACGCTCTCAGCATGCAATTGGGTCAATGTGGTCAATTCGGTCACACTAGGTTCACGCGCCAGACACAGCTTAAACAGCCGTGATAGCCGCTCCGGCTGCGTTTTGGCCTCTCGAACAAGCCGCCGCGCCATCGCCTGATGCGTTTCGAGGAAGACGGGGTCGTTCAGCGTCACGAAGGCCTGCAGCGGCGTGTTCGTGCGGCTGCGTCGGATCATGCAGACTTCGCGATTACCAGCGTCGAAGGTGGTGAAGCTCGCATACGGCGAGTTGCGCCGCACCTCGGTGTACAGGCTGCGGCGATGGCCGTCTTCACCTTTGCTGACTTCCCAGTCGTTGCTGCGACCAAAGGCGGTGCTGAGGCCGACATTCGGTGTCATCGGCCGAACGGGCACTCCATACATTTTCTCTGAAAGCAAACCGCTCACCGCGAGCGCCTGATCTCGCAGCAGCTCGCCTGTCGGACGAAAACGCGGCCCGCGTGCCAGTAAACGATTGTCAGGATCGCGCTCGTTGAGTTCAGGTGTGGATTTGGAGCTTTGCTGATAGGCCTGACTGGTGATCATCAGCTTGAGCAGGTGCTTCATGTCCCAACCACTGTCCATCAGCTCGGCGGCGAGCCAGTCGAGCAATTCGGGATGAAACGGCAGATCACCCTGACTCCCAAACTCCTCGCTGCTGCGCACGATGCCGGTGCCGAAGATGCTTTCCCACAGGCGATTCACCGTCACGCGAGCCGTGAGCGGATTGTCGCGGCTCACGAGCCATTTCGCCATCGTGAGGCGATTCTTCGGCTCCGCACCCGGCAACGGATGAAACACCGCCGGCGTGCCCTCGCTCACTTCATCGCCGAGCGACTGCCAGTTGCCACGAAGCTGCACTTTCGTCACGCGACGCTGCTTCGGATCGAGATCGCGCATGATCGGCACCGTCACCGGCTTCATCGCCGCGAGCTCTTTGTTCGCCGCGGCGAGCCGCGTGCGCTCGGCGGCGGATTCCTTCGCGATGTTTCGCACATAATAATCCGCCACGACCTGTTGCTGCTCCAGCGTGCGTTTCGGCTGCGCCAGCGCGGCGATCACATTCGCGGGAATCTTCGCTGCCTGCTGCACGCGGGCATCGCCAGTGAAACTGAGTCGGAAATTACCGAGCGTGTGCTGCTTGAACTCGCTCTTCTGCTCCAAAGTCACGCGCAGCTTCGCACCCGCAGGCACCACAACGGGCGAGTTTGTCAAAAGCGTCAGCGTGTGCGGCTTTTCATGCGCACCACCAACCGCCCAGCCCTTGCTTTTCGCTTCGAGGAACTTCGTGGCCTCAAAACCGCTCTGCGAGAAATCCGCGAGCGCCGTGGTGAAGCTCAAAGCGACAGGTCCACTGATCGCGAAGGCCTTTTCCTTCTCCGGCGCGGGCGTCGGCTCGCTCTTCCACAGAATCTGGCGCTTCTCATCGAGCAGCACGATGCGGAAACCATCAAGGCGCTTGCTGGCGCCGCCATCCGTGCGATTCCACACCACCACGCGATCTACCGGGCTCGCGGCTTTCAGATCGACCTCCCACCACGGATCGTTGTCGTTCCCGCTCGTGTGGGCGACGCTGCCGTTCTTGTATTCGCCGCTCGTGTTGCCGTCGTTGGCGCGTTTCGCCGCGGCGTCCTGATACTGGCTGCTGTGACTCGCCACGCCCTTCGGCGCGATATTTTCGGCAGCGCTGAAAACCTGAACTTCGGCGAGTTGGAGCATCTTTTTCTCACCCGGCAGCTCCACGCGCACGAATCGAGCCTGCGGAGCCGCTTTGGCATCCGGCGGCACGACCTCGGCCTTGAGGCTGGTGAGCACAAAATTGCCGAAACCTGCCTGCGGAGCCGTTTCGAGCCGCAACGCGCTCAGTTTGTCGCCCGTGAGCGTCACTTCGACCGTGTAGCTCGCCGTGTCCTTGTTTTTCGCGATCAACACGTGGCCGTCGTTTTCGATCTTCGCGTCGCTTTCGCTGACTCTGACGGGCTTCGGACTCTGCCAGCCCAAATCCCGCGCAAAACCACGATCCCACGCATCAAGCCCCGCGAGCCATTTCGCGTCTGGTTTCGTGAATTTCGACTCCAGCGTCGCGATCTCGGCTTTGAGGGCTTCGCGTTGTTTTCTCAGCTCCGGCGTGTCAAAGCTGTGCAGCGGCACCTCGTCCTTTTTGTCGCTGTCGGCGCTTTGATTCAGGAAGGCGTAGAACTGGAAATACTCGTTGATCGTGATGGGATCGTATTTGTGCGTGTGGCACTGCGCACAGGCCATCGTGGTGCCCATCCACACCGCAAAGGTCGTGTTCACGCGGTCGATGATCGCCGCGTTGCGGAATTCCTCGTCGTCGGTGCCGCCTTCATTTTGCGTCATCGTATTCCGATGGAATGCTGTCGCGATGAGTTGGTCGTCCGTCGGATTCGGCAGCAGATCGCCCGCGTTTTGCTCGATGGTGAACTGATCGAACGGCATGTTCGAGTTCAGCGCCCGGATGACCCAGTCCCGGTAGGCCCAGATTTCACGCGGTTGGTCGCTGGGATAGCCGGAGGAGTCGGCGTAGCGCGCGAGATCGAGCCACTGGCGTGCCCAGTGTTCGCCGTAGCTGGGTTTGGAGAGATAGTGCGTCGCGACGTCGGACAGGTCTGACTTGTCGGACGAAAAGCGTTGCAGCTCCTCCAGCGTCGGCGGCAGGCCGGTCAAATCGAGGGCGACGCGGCGGATGAGCGTGGCGCGGTCCGCCGCAGGAGAAAACTTCAGCCCTTCCTTCTCCAGCCGCGCCGCCAGAAACGCGTCGATCGGATTCAACTTGGAACTCGGCGTCGGCACCTGTGGCCTCACGACCTTTTCATAGCTCCAATGCTTCCCCCACTTCGCGCCCTGCTTGATCCACTCTTTGAGAAGCGCCACCTGCGCGGGGGAGATCGTCTTGTGCTGCTTCGGCGGCGGCATGACCTCGTCGGGGTCTTTCGACACAATGCGCTCGATGAGGGCGCTCTTGTCGGGATTTCCAGGCACCACGGCGATGACGCCATCGTTGTTCTTCTTGGAACTCGTTTCGTCATCCAGCCGCAGACCGGCCTCGCGCTTCTTTTCATCGGGGCCGTGGCAGAAGAAACAGTTCTCCGACAGGATCGGGCGGATCTGCTTGGAAAAGTCGATCGGCTCCGCGAGCGCGGAGGAAACAAGGGCAAGAGTGACGAGGGGGCGGATCACGCAATGTCATACGGCTGAGAAAGCCCGATCTTGACCGCGAGCGGGATTCTTCATGCCGCGTGGGCGGCGCAGCCTGGCCGTCCTGGCCGCTCATTGCCCCCCGGCGGAGTCGTAGATCAGGTCCGTGTCATTCAGGACCAGGTAGCTCATGGCCCGTTGGATTTCCTCGTCACTCATCGCGGGGAGTTTGAAGACGCGGTTCTTGAAAATGCCCCGGCTGGGGGCGCTGCCGGTGCGCAGGTTGCCCACCGTGGCCTCCTCGTCATCTGCCACGAAATACGGCGCTCCGGCGGCCCCGGCCATGGCGGCCATGTTGGCGATTTCCTGGGCGTTGCGCCTGTCCCGTTGTTTCTCGGCCTCCTGAGAGAGGCCGTTGCCGAACGTCATCATCGCCAGGCTGCCGAGGATGCCCAGAATCATGATGGCCAGCAGCAGCTCCACCAAACTGAGCCCCGACTCGACCCTGCGGACTTTGGGTCGGATGAAAGCCGCAGTTTGCATGCCTGAATTGTTTCGGCAGAGCCAGACGACCACAATAGTTCGGTCATTCAGTTTCCTTTGAACATGGGTTGGCCTCTACACCGCCGCCTTGACCCCTCTTGACCTTTGACGGCGTAGCCCTCCGCTCCATACTCCGCGCTCCCTTTCCCCAGCCATGTCCGCCGTTCCCACCGCCGCCCAGATCCGCCAGAGCTTCCTCGACTTCTTCAAATCGAAGGACCACACCATCGTCCCCAGTGACAACGTCGGCTACACCAGCCGCGACGGCGCGCGCATCTTCACCAATGCCGGCATGAACCAGTTCGTGCCCATCTTCCTCGGCGAGCGCAGCGCGGATGTCGATACCTGGCCCGGCGTGCTGCACAAAGGCTTGCCCACACGCGCGGCGGACACGCAGAAGTGCATCCGCGCGGGCGGCAAGCACAACGACCTCGAAGACGTGGGCCTCGACACCTACCACCACACCCTCTTCGAGATGCTGGGGAACTGGTCCTTCGGCGACTACTTCAAGAAGGAAGCCATCTCGTGGGCTTGGGAACTCATCATTGAGAAGTGGAAGTTCCCGCCGACCCGCGTGTTCGCCACCATTTATCAGCCTGACAAATCGAAGGGCGATCCCGCCGACCGCGACCAGGAAGCCTGGGACATCTGGGCCGAGAAGTTTCGCAGCATCGGCCTCGATCCCGACATCCACATCGTCAACGGCAACAAGAAGGACAACTTCTGGATGATGGGCGACACCGGCCCCTGCGGCCCGTGCACCGAGATCCACATCGACCTCACGCCCGGCGCTCCGAACCTCGACGAAGACCGCCAGCGCGCCGGAGCGTTGCTCGTCAACGGCAGCGACGCGAGCTGCATCGAGATTTGGAACAACGTCTTCATTCAATACAACGCCAACCCCGATGGCTCGTTCGTCCCGCTGCCCGCGAAGCACGTGGACACCGGCATGGGCTTCGAGCGCGTGTGCTCCATCATCCAGGGCACGAAGAACTTCACCGACTTCGAGACCGCGAAGATCAGCAACTACGACACCGACGTTTTCAAACCCATCTTTGATGAGCTGACGAAGATGTGCGGCAAGACCTACCAGAGCACGCTGCCGAAGGCCAACGCCCAAGGCCACGTCGTGCCCGTGACCGAGCAGGAGAAGATCGACGTCGCCTTCCGCGTCATCGCCGACCACCTGCGCACGCTCAGCTTCGCCATCGCCGACGGCATCCAGCCCGGCAACTCCGACCGCAACTACACCCTCCGCCGCATCCTGCGTCGCGCCGTGAAGTATGGCCGCACGCTCGAGTTCAAAGAACCCTTCTTCTACAAGCTCGTCGATGTCCTCGCCCAGCACATGGGCGATGTGTTCCCCGAACTGCGCACGAAGAAGGAGCAAGTCAAAGCCGTGCTGAAGCTGGAGGAGGAGGCATTCAATCGGACTTTGGATCGTGGGATTGCGCTCTTCGATAAAGTCGTAGAGGCAATGGAGTGGACCACTCAAACAGAGACAGAGTATACTGCTTCAATTACGTCCAAGCTAGGGACTGGTGAGGTTTTGGAGAAGAGCAAATCGACGACAACTGAAACAACCAAGATTCGTCGTGCAGAGCCCATCACTGTGGTTCCCGCAGCGAATGCTTTTGAGCTCTACGACACCTACGGCTTCCCGCTCGACCTCACCGAACTCATGGCCCGCGAACGCGGCCTGACCGTTGACACCAAAGGCTTTGAGGCGCTCATGGAAGAGCAGAAGCAGCGCGCTCGCGAGGCTGGCAAGAAGAACAAGCAAGTCGTCTCCGTCAGCGAGATCGAAACCAAGGCACCGACCAAGTTCATCGGTTACGACACACTCGAAGCCGACGTGCGCGTGTTGGAAGTCGTCTCGATGAAGGACAAGAACGCCGTCGTGCTGGATGTCTCGACTTGTTACGCCGAGATGGGCGGGCAGATCGGCGATGCAGGTCAGCTCATCCTCGGCGCAAACACTTTCCCCATCAGCGCCACTACCAAGGTCGGCAACACCTGGCTGCACTTCCTCGAAGGCGATGAAACACCCGCTGTCGATGCCACTGTGCGCCTCGTCGTCGATGCCCCTCGTCGTCACGCCATCGAGCGCCACCACACCGTCACCCACATCCTGCACTGGGCGTTGCATGAAGTCGTGAGCAAGGATGCCACGCAGAAGGGCTCCAGCGTCACGCCGGACAAACTCACCTTCGACTTCAACAGCGCCGCGCTCACCCCGCAGCAGCTCGCCGACATTGAGCGCCTCGTGAACGAACGCATCGTCGCCAACGACCCCGTTTCCTGGAGCGAAGTGCCCTACGTCGAAGCCAAGGCCAACAACGGCATCATGGCCCTCTTCGGCGAGAAGTATGGCGACCTCGTCCGCGTCGTGCAGATCGGCGGCCAGCCGCACAAGCTCGATGGTTGGAGCATGGAACTCTGCGGAGGCACCCACACACGCGGCACGGGTGAGATCGGCCTCTTCCGCCTCGTCGGCGAAAGCGCCGTCGCCGCCGGCGTCCGCCGCATCGAAGCCATCGCGGGACTCGAAGCCTACAACGCCGCGCGTGCGGATGCTGATTTGCTGAAGCTCCTCGCTGGCAAAGTCAGCGCTCAAGGCGCGCACGATCTCGAGAAGAAGATCGAAGCGCTCCAGCAGCAGCTCAAGGACACCGAGAAAGCCCTCAAGGCCGCCCAACAACGGGAAGCCTCCGGCCGCGCGAAAGACCTCCTCACCAAAGCCGAGAACAACGCCATCATCGCCAACCTAGGCGACGTCGATGCCGACAACGCCCTGGCCGTCAGCGATGCCTTGAAAGGCACGTTCAACGGCATCGTCGTCCTCGCTGCTACCGGAGGCGGCAACGTGGCTTTGATCGCCAGCGTCGCCAAAGACCACCAAGCCAAAATCCAAGCCGGCAAGATCATCCAAACCATCGCCCCCATCGTCGGCGGCAAAGGCGGCGGGAAGCCGGACTTTGCGCGTGGTGGCGGCAAGGATGTCTCAAAGGTCGATGCGGCCCTCGCCGAAGCGCGAAAGCTGATTGGGTAGTGTAGTTCCGCCTGAAGGCGGGACTACAATACTCGGACAATACGGCGCAAGGCCAGTCCTGGGGCCTTCGTTCCAGCGCGACCATGAAGAAACGCCTGCTGCTCTCGCTCTGCCTCGCCCTCACCACTTTCGCTGCGGAGGCACCGCGACCGAACATCGTGTTTCTCCTCGCGGATGACTTGGGGCGCGCGGACTGCGGCTTCATGGGCGGGAAGGACATCCAGACGCCGCATCTGGACAAACTGGCGAAAGCGGGAGCGATTCTGGATCAGTTCTATGTGCAGCCGGTATGCTCGCCGACACGGGCGGCGCTGATGACGGGGCGCTACCCGATGCGTCATGGCCTGCAAGTCGGCGTGGTCCGGCCCTGGGCGCAGTATGGACTGCCGCTGGAGGAACGCACGCTGCCACAAGCCCTGAAGGAAGTGGGTTATGAGACAGCGATTGTTGGCAAGTGGCACCTCGGTACCTTCCAGCCAGCTTACCTGCCCTTGCAGCGCGGATTTGATCATCAGTACGGCCACTACAACGGCGCGCTCGATTACTTCACGCACATCCGTGACGGCGGCTTCGACTGGCACAAGGATGACCGGGAGAATCACGATGAGGGTTACTCGACGCATTTGATCGCCAAGGAATCGGTGCGGCTGATTCGCGAACGTGATGCCAAAAAGCCACTGTTCATCTATGTGCCCTTCAACGCGGTGCATGCGCCGCATCAAGTACCGGAGGACTACCTGAAGCCGTACGCGCAGCTCAAGGGCAACCGTCAGAAGTACGCCGGCATGCTGGCAGCCATGGACGAGGCCGTGGGGCAGATCAGCGCAGCGATTGACGAGGCTGGCATGCGTAAGAACACGCTCTTCATCTTCTCCAGCGACAATGGTGGGCCGAATCCCGGCCAGATCACGGACAACGGCCCTCTGCGCGCAGGCAAAGGCACACTCTACGAGGGCGGCACACGTGTGGTGGCCTTTGCCACATGGGATGGCGTCATCAAGGCAGGCAGCACGGTGAAGGCACCACTGCACATGGTGGACTGGTATCCCACACTGTTGAAGCTCGGCGGTGCCAAGCTGGAGCAGAAGCTTCCGCTGGATGGACGAGACGCCTGGCCTGCAATCACACAGAACGCCGCAAGCCCGCACGATTTCATCCTGCTAAACACCACACCCAGCAATGGCGCGATCCGGATGGGCGACTGGAAGCTCGTGCTGGGCGGCAACATCGCCGACAACGAGGATGGCGGCGGTGAGGCCAAGAAAAAGGGCAAAAAGAAGAACGCTGCGACCAAGGGCGAGAACGTGGAGCTGTTCAATCTGGCAAGTGATCCCAACGAGAAGACGAACCTCGCCGCATCACAGCCCGAGAAGGTGGCCGAGCTGCGTGCGAAGCTGGCTGAACTGGCTGCACAGGCTGTTCCTCCGAAGAGCATCCCGATGGAAAAGGGATTCAAGACTCCTCGTGTCTGGGGTCAGGTGGATTGAAGTTGTTCGCAGCTCTTATGATTGAGATTAATCAATTCGCCAAATCCTCATATCAGTAAGGACTGCGAAGAAGTGCAACAACCGCGTTCCGCCCTGCTACCATAAGGGTTCCACAGCCTTCGCCGCTGTGAATGGATTTGATGAAGACTGTGAGCGGAGCGGAACAACCCAGAGTTGTCGGCATCAGGCTGGGGTTTTGACGGTTTGTTGGTTCTGCTGTTCACAGGCTGTTCGCAGCCGTTTTTTCAGCTCGGGATTGTCCAGTGCGGCTTGGGCAGCCTGGGTTTCGGCGTCTTTTTTGCTACGACCGCTGCCACGACCGAGTTCGGCCTCCCGCCAGGAGACGGCGGCGATGAATTGTTTGGCGTGATCCGGCCCTTCTTCGTCCACGATGGTGTAAACGAGGCATTCGGTGCTGACCGCTTGGATCTGCTCCTGAAGCAAACCCTTGGGATTGGCTTCCAGGTCGCCCTTGCCGATAGAGCGCAGGTCTTCAGCAAAGATGTGCTCGGCGAATTGCTGTGCGGCCAAGTTTCCGGCGTCGAGATGGATCGCACCCGCGATGGCTTCCAGCGCGTCGGCGAGCGAGGAATCGCGGTCGCGGCCGCCATTGGCCTCCTCGCCACGTCCCATGATGAGATGCGGGCCGAGATTCAGGCGGCGGGCCACACGGGCGAGCGCCTTGGTGGAGACGAGCTGGGCGCGGGCCTTGGTCAGCACGCCTTCATCTGCCTGCGGAAGTTGGTGGAAGAGCAGGTGCGAGAGCGTGAGCTGCAGCACCGCGTCGCCGAGGAATTCGAGGCGCTGATTGTCCGCCTGCGGGCGCTGGTGCTCGTAGCCGACGCTACCGTGCGTGAGCGCGAGCTGGAGCAGCGCGGGACTGCGAAAGGTGTGCCCGAGAATGGTTTCCAGCTTGTCCATGTGTGGCGCGACTCAAGCCGCTGGAACACTGGCGCTCCAGTGAAAAGTGGGGTGACCGACGGGATTCGAACCCGCAACAACCAGAATCACAATCTGGGGCTCTACCGTTGAACTACGGCCACCATCTCAATCGAGAGTGCGCGGATAGTAGCCGGTCGGGAAGGTTGCGCCAGCGAAAATTCAGGGGGTGGTTGTCCACAATGCCATACCGGGTTCAGCCTTTTCGACGCAACCAGAGCTTTGTTTGGTGAAGTGAGAGGTTGAATCAAAGGTAACTTGGCTCAAATTTCCAGCATGAGCGCTACCGCGATGCTTCAACTCAAGCAGCAGCTTTCCAAGATGTCTGAAAAGCAGAGGCAGGAAGTCGCGGCGTTTTTACATCGGTTGAAACAAGACTCGCCTGCTTGGCAAAAAGAGATGAGCCGACGCATGACCGAGATGGACGCTGGAAAGAAATTCAAGCTGCCGAAAACTCTCGCCCGTGCCTGAAATGGCCTCGTATGCCTACGAGCCTGTGTTGTCTGCCAAGGCGTGGGAGTTCTTGTGCTCTCTCTCCCGCAAACGGCAGCAGCGGGTCATCAAATGGATCAATCTGCTCGCCCAGCAACCCTGGCGACTCGGTGACTACCGAACCACGGACAGCGCTGGACGATTTCTCGAGAATATCCGGCTCAACGGCTTCTTGATCACCTACTGGGCCGATGGCCCGGTGGAAGAGCTTCGCATTTTGGACATCGTTGAACTGTGATCTAACGGTCGAGGATCAGTCGTCCTTCGGTTTTCCAATCGCGGCCTTGAGGAGGTAGGTGGAGCCGCCAGCGAGCATGATGAAAAAGACAGGAATGAGCAGCTCAAAGATCTTCGGTGGATTCCCAGACCCCGTCGGGAGCATCCGGATCAGGGGATGCAAAAGCATGGCGACGAACCAAAACGCGAGGTTCAGGAGGATGATCTTCTTGGCTTGGGCTTTGTTCATGGTTCACTCCTTGTATCACTGGGGGGTGTCGCGACTGACTAATTCTGCTTCTTGGCCGAACCGACCCAAGCTCAGCGACCCGGACTGCGGGAGGCGTGGATTGCAATCAGAGCGCGATGGCCGGGTTTGCTGCAGCGCATGGTAGGCGTTCGTGGGTTCATTGGAGTAGGGCTCAAACTGTCCGTAAAGCGGCTTCCCAGCAGAGTCTCGCCTGACGCGCGTAGGTTGAATCCAGTCGTGCTGACAACCGGGAAGCGGGTCTGGAATCGTCTGCCAGTCTAATGGTGTGATGCCGTAGTCCTCCGTGCATGACTCCTCCGCCTGCTCAACGGTCTCGAACCAGTAATCGCCCGTGGATGCCCCGTCCTGCTCGCTGTTGTAGAGAAAGAGATAAACACCCTCGCCGCTGTCGAAGAGCATGACACGCTTCGCTTCGTCTTTGGGTTGCTTGATGGATGCTATCTTGCGCATGACGCTTAACATGGAAGATCATTCACAGATCGTGAGGTTTGTCAGCAGCTTTATCGCCAACGGATTGGAGGGAATATCACGCGGTTGCGCGTTCTTGCCTGCGGAACCACAGCCAGGGCAAGGCGAAGGCGGCGGTGATGAGAACGGTGAGCACGCCGATCATCGCGGTCATGCCGAGGGTGATGAGGCCGCGATTGCTGCCGGTGGCGAGAGCGCCGAAGGCCAGGCCGGTGCTGAGGCCGCAATAAGCGAGCGAACGGCCCAGCGCGGCCACGCGTTCCCGCGTCATGCCCGGCTCCCGCAGCGCGTGCATCACATGAATGGTGAAATCGAGGCCTAGGCCGAGGCAAAGCGGCACCGCGCCCACGCTCATGAGGTTCCAGGTGAGGCCGAACGCGCTCATGCCGCCGAGCAAAATCCAACCGCTGGCGGCGAGCACGAGGAAGGCAAACCCACGCTCCCGCCAGCCGTGAAACACGAGGAAAAACAGAAGGATGGCGATGGCGGCCGTCGGAACGCACACGCGCAGGATCTCGCGCTTCAACAGCGGCTCCAACGAGGTGCGCAGAAAGGCCCAGCCTGCGGGATGGGCACCGGGGATTTTCTCCAGCGCATGCAGCACGGCGGCTTTTTCCACATCGCGGCCTGCGGCGAGTCGGAGAGACCCCAGCGCCATCCAGCCGTGTTCCTCGTGCTCGGAGACAATGCCGCCGAGGTTTTCCAGCACGACGGGCTTCGGCCACAGCGGCAGCGTTGGTTTTGTGGTGGTCCATTCGCGCCATTGTTTGAAGACGTTCTGCGTGAGCGCGAAGGCCACCTCGGTGAATCCGGCGGCATCCACGGCTTGGCGGAGCGTGTCCTCACGTTGGGCGAGAGATTGCAGCACGGTGAGATTGGCTTTCTGCGCCTCGGCATCAGGCACGAGTGCCAGCGGCAGCATGTGGCTTTCGACCTCGTCGGTTTTCAGCACGCCTTGCGCGGTGATGATGCTCTGGCGCAGCGCGGTGGCATCGTTCGCGGCGAAGATGAGCGGGATGTTGCGCCCTGGCTCGGAGTTTGTGTCCATCATGCGTTTTTCGATGTCCTCAAACACATCGAAGGCCTCGCTCTTGTCTGGCCGCAGCACGGCGGAGCCGAAGTCCATCTTCGGCAGGCCTTGGGCGATCAAGACGACCGTCGCGGCGATCAAACCGATGCCGACGAGCCAGCCCATGACGCTCTGCATTTTCAGGGCGATGTTGGTGGAGCCTTGATGCTCCTTAATCTTGCCTGCTTTCATGCCGAGCGGCAAAAAGCCAAACAGCATGACCGCCGCGCCGATCAACACGCCGAGCGCAGACAACACTCCAAGCTGTGCGACTCCCGGAAGCTGGCTGAGGCCCAGCATGGCGAAGATGCCCGCGATGCTGACCGCCGACCACGCCACGCCCGGCTGCACGCGACGGCGGATGCTCGCAAAACTCTCGCCAGGATGCTCCCGCGCCACATGCAGGCCCACGACGCCGAAGTCCTCAATCAAACCGGTCAGGATGGCCGCGAATCCCATCGACATCACATTGAGCGCGCCATAGATCACACCAGCGGTGCCGAGCGTGATTAAGTTCGCGCACAGGATCGCCAGCAGCAGCCAGAACAAGGGCTTCACACTGCGATGCAGCAGCCAGAACAGGAAGCCGACGATGAACGTGACCGCGCCAATCGACTGCCGCATGTCTCCTTCCATGCCGGTGGCGATCTCGGCCTGAAACGCGGGATCGCCGGTAAAGCCGATCTTCACGCCAGTGAGTTCGCCCTGCTGTGGCAGCCAGTGCTCACGCACCTCGCTCTTGATCTGCGTGAGCCAGGCGTTTGCGGCACGGTAATCGGCCAGCGCTTTGCCGGGCGGCGTGACAAACAGCAGGCGCAGTGTGCCGTCCGCGCTGCTGAACTCATCGCTCATCATGCTGCTCATGTCCGCGCCGCCGCTGAGGAGCTGCATGGCTCCGCGTGCGAGTCCCAGCGGATCGTAACCGCTCATGGTGGCGTTTTGGAGATCGAGCGAGGTGCCGGCGGTTTCCTTCGCTTGCGTCAGCAGGGCCGAGAGTGACGCCGCATCGAGTGAGGAGGTCAGTTTCGCGACTTCTTTAGGCGGTGCGTTGAGCCAGAGATAAGCGACGACTTCCGCGATGATCGCGGGATCGGATTGCAGCAGCGATTTGCTGCGCACACTGGCGCAGAGTTCCGGCTTGGAAGCAAGATGTTCGGCCAATGCTTCTGCCGTGACCTCGACAAGTGCGGGATCATCGGCTTGAACGGCGATGAGCAGGAGATCGCGCTTCTGCTCGCGCAACAAACGTGTGCCTTGCAGTCCCGGCAGTTCCTGCGGCAGCAGGCTGAGCGGATCGACATCGAAATCCAGCCGCGACACACCAAACCAGCCCGCCACGATGACGAGCAGCACAAACAGCAAACGAAGCGGGGCGGGTTTCACAGTTTGGACCAGTCTTCCACCGGCAGTCCGCTGACCCGCTGGAACTCGGATGTGTTGTTCGTCACCAGAATGCCATTTTGTGAACGAGTGGCGGCGGCGATCCACAAATCCGCCTCGCTGATGACTTGCCCCCTGGCTTCGAGATCCACCCGAATGGAGACATAGTGATCGGCCGTCTGCTCATCCGGCCACACTACCGTGAAGGGCGCGATGAATGATAGAACGGCCGACTTGTTTTGCGCTGCTCTGGCACTTTTGGCCGCGCCGACAAGCAACTCGGCCCGCACTTGAGCAGGAATAAAAACTTCGCTGGCAGGCGTCGCATTGAGCTGCCGCATGACCTCCGCGGATTTTCCACGCAGGCAGAACACCACCATGTTTGTGTCGAGAAACCAGGCCATGCGCGTGAGTTATTCCAGGCTCAGGGCTGTCACGGGCCGTGACTTGCCTCTTGTTGGTGCTTCAAAGGTCAGATCATCGGACAGGGAGCCGAACAACTTCAACCAGCCGTCAGGATAGCCGTTTTGTTCGGAAGTTTCCTCGAGCGCCGCTCTGGCAAGCCGTTCCCTTGCCCAGATGCTCACCGGCTTCTTTTCTCGACGCGCCACATCCTCAAGGCAATGCGCGAGGCCGGGATCGAGCTCAATGGTTAACGTGGACATGCTGGCAATATGGCCGCCATGGGGTGAATTGCCAAGCGCTGAGAATCCAAGCCCTGGCCAGATTGATGCCGGGCCGCCTCATTTTCGGCTGGATCATCTTGCGAAGACCCGCCAGCATCGCGGCCATGTTTTTCCTTGCCGCCACCTCGGCCAGCTATTGGCCTTTCGTCGTTCTCGCTGTCAGCGTCGCCTTCATCATCATCGCGATCAGCAAGCTGCGCATGCATCCCTTTCTGGCGCTCATCCTGGCGGCGTTGCTGGCCTGCCTGCTGGCGGGAAATGCTTCGTGGGACGTGGTGCAGAAGGATGGCAAGGTGAAGACGATGCCCGCCCTGGTGGGCGCGGTGGAGATGGTGTCCAAGGGACTCGGTGACTCGGCGCGTGACATCGCGATCTCCATCGCCCTCGCGGCGATCATTGGCATGTGCCTGATGGAAAGCGGTGGCGCGGACAAGGTGGTGCGGCGCTTCCTCGCGTTCTTTGGCGAGAAACGCGCTGGCTGGGCGCTGCTGTGGAGCACCTTCATTCTGAGCGCGCCGATTTTCTTCGACACGATGTTCATGCTCATGGTGCCGCTGGCGATGGCGCTGCGCATGCGGACGGGGAAGGATTATACACTCTACCTGATGGCTATCTGCTGCGGCGGCACGGTGACGCATTCCATGACGGTGCCGCATCCGGGACCGGTGGCAGTGGTGGAGAGCCTGAAGCTGAATGTGGGCGAGTCGTTGGTGGGCGGACTGGTGATCGGCGCGATCACCTGCTTCTTCGGCTTCCTGTTCAGCAAGTGGCTCAATGCGCGCACCGATGTGCCGCTGCGTGAGTCGGGTGGTGTTTCGTTGCAGGATCTGCAAGGCGTCAGCGCCAAGCCGGAAAACGAGCTGCCGTCGTTCTTCTGGAGCATCACGCCGGTGATCCTCCCCATCTTGCTCATCAGCCTGACGACGGTGTTTGAACTGGCGCATGCCGGAGCGGCCAAAGGCGCAGGCTGGGGCCTGACGATGGTGAATGCGCTCGGTGGGGAGCTTGGTTTCAACGGCATCCGCGCCTGGGTGGACTTCATTGGCCACAAGAACATCGCTCTGCTCATCGGCGCGGCGATCTCGGTGGGCGTGCTGGCGAAGCAGCGTCGCTTTGGCCTGAAAAAGATCGAGGATCTGATGGGACCGCCGCTGGAGACGGCCTGCATGATCATTCTCATCACCAGCGCCGGTGGTGCGTTTGGTTATGCGCTGCGGGTTGCAGGCGTGGGCGGTGCGGTGGCAGAGCTGGCGAAGAACTACAGCCTCAACCTCATCCTGCTCGGCTGGGTCGTGGCAGCGGTCGTGCGTGTGGCCCAGGGCTCTGCCACGGTGGCGATGCTCACCGCCGCCTCCATCATGGCGCCCATGGTGGTGGGAGCCGATCTCGGCTGCCATCCGCTCTACCTCTTCACCTCCATCGGCTTCGGCGCGATGTTCTGCTCCTGGATGAACGACAGCGGCTTCTGGGTCGTCTCCCGCCTCAGCGGCATGACGGAGAAGGAAACGCTGCGCACCTGGTCGCTCCAGCTCACGGCGGATTCGATCATTGGTTTGCTGGTGACACTGATCTTGAGCAAATTGTTGCCGATGGTGTAAGGGTCGTGCGTTCATGACTGACATCGCCACGCATTCCCAACTCAGCGCGCTTATCCGCCATCGTCGGTCGATCAAGCCGGTGGACATGGATGTGACGCGTGATGTGGAGCGTGGGTTGCTCACGCAGGTGCTCGAAGACGCGACGTGGGCACCGACGCATGGATTGACCGAGCCGTGGAAATTTGTGGTGCATCAAGGCGCGGCGAGACAGCGGCTCGCGGAGACGATGCAGCGGATTTATCGCGAGACGACGCCCGCGAATGAGTTCCGCGAGGACAAGATGAAGAAGATGGGTGAGAACCCGCTGCTCGCGCCGGTGGTGATCGCTTGTGTGATGGAGCGACGCGGTGGAATGAAGATCCCCGAGATTGAGGAGATCGAAGCGGTGGCTTGTGCGTTGCAAAACTTGATGCTCTCCGCCACTGCGGCTGGTTTGGGCTGTTACTGGTCATCACCGCCGTTGCTGGGAACGCGAGAGTTTGCGGAGTGGCTGCAAATCGGTGCGGAAGATCGCTGTGTGGGGCTGATTTACCTCGGCTGGCCGCGTGAAGGACTGAACTGGCCGCGAAGCGTGCGGCAGCCGGTCGAAACGAAAACGAGGTGGTGCGATGAGTGAGTGGTTCACCAGCGCATGGAATGCGACGGCGCATTTCTTTACTTCCATGCCATGGGAGATGTTGAGCGTGTGGTCGCTGACGATTTGTCTTTTGCTCGTCGGCATCATCGGCTCGGTGGTACCATTTCTGCCGGGGCCGCTGCTGATCTTTGGCGCGGGCATCATCCACACACTGCTGCTGCCGGAAGCCGGCATGAGCGCCTGGGGCTTTGTGATTTTATCGCTGGGACTCGTGCTGTCTTATGTCGTCGATTTCGTGAGCGGAGCGATGGGCGCACGCTGGTTCGGCGCGAGTCGCTGGGGCATCGCGGGCGTGTTCATCGGCGGCATCGTGGGCATGTTCTTCGTGCCAGTGGGATTGATCCTTGGCCCGTTGCTCGGCGGTGTGTCGTTTGAGCTGATCTTTGCAAAGAAGCGGCTGCAACCGGCGGCCAAATCGGCCTGGGGTTCGCTGCTGGGAACAGGCGTGGGCTTGGTGCTGCGTCTGCTGCTCGCGCTGGGAATGGTGGCGACGTTTTTCCTTGATGTGCTGGTGTGGTGAAAACCAGAACCGGCTGCTGCGAATCCGCGAAGCGAACCCGCGACTACAATACGATCACGCCTTCCCCGCCAGCAGCATGCGCAGGCCGAAGACAACGAGCACGGTGCCGAAGATGCGCGTGAGAGTTTCATTGCTCATCGTTTTGAGCCAGCCAGCGCCGAAGTAGGCGAAGATGGAGGCCGAAATCGCGGTCACGAGGGCGACTTTCCAATCGACGAAGCCGGAGCGGGCGTTTTGCGTTGTCGCCATCAACGCGGTCGGAATGATGATCGCCAGCGAAGTCGCGACGGCGGTCTTCTGCGGCAGTTTGAGAAAGAAGACGAACGCAGGCACCATCACGACACCGCCGCCGACGCCGCACAGTGCGGCGATGACACCGCTGACGATGCCGATGGCAAGACAGGTGAGGATGGTGGAGGTCGTCATGGACTGGGGGATCAGCGGGATTGTCTGGCGAGGAGACCGACGAGCAAGCGTTCGAGCACGAGCTTGGGATCGAGCGAAGAGGTGACGAGTTTGGAGTTCGCGGCGAGGCAGGCTTTGAAGCCCGCGTGCAGTTCTTCGAGTGTGTAGTTCCCGGTCTCGGGAATGGCGAGAAACATCGGGTAAGCGTTGAAGCCGGTGCCGTCTTTCTTTCGTGGGAGATGCGAGGTGGCGGAGGAAGGCAGGCCTTCGAGCGAGGTGCAGAAGCCGGCGTAGTTGAACTTGTTGAGCTTGTAGCGCGAACCGAGGTCTTTGATGAGCAGCAGGCTGCGCACGCGCGGCACGATGGCGGCGAGCAGCAGGCCGATGGCGTTCTGACCCTGATACATGAGCGTACCGAGCAGTTCGAGCGCACGCGGAAGATCGCGTTTGCCAATGGCGTTGCCCAGATCCCACAGCACACCGGCGCGGCTCATGGACACGAGACCCTGCACGGTTTTGAGTCCGGCGCGGCGGCGTTCGCCGAGGTAGAGGTCGATCTTTTCGAGTTCGTTTTCCAACTGCCGTGTGTCATCGCCTGCCATCTGCACGAGCAACTCCAACGCGCCGCTTTCAAAGGTGATGCCGAGTTCCTTCGCCTTGCGTGAGGCCATGGCGAGCACGGGGCCTTCCCAGCCCGCCCTCGAAGTGTCCGGTTTGTCGAAGACCTCGATGTTGGCGATCTTGGAGATGCGCTTGTAAGCGCTACGGCGTTTGTCGATCGTCGTGGCGCTGATGACAAAGCGCACGTCGCTGCCGAGGCCGCCTTCGACGATGTCGAGGATGCGCTCGAAGCCGTTCACCGCGTCCTGTCCACGACCCGGGCCGGAGTCGCCAAGGAAGTTGGCGTTCTTGAGCCATACGACTTTGGTGCCGCCAAAGAAGGGCAGCGTTTGCAAGGCCATGCAGATGTTCGAGCAAATCGTGCCGGCGTGATCGGCGTTGTCGGCCGTGCCGTCGATGATGTCGTTGCTGAAGTCCCCGGCCTCGGGCGGTGTGAGGCTGCGCACGAGCAAAAGTGCGGCCTCCTTCACACGCGCCTCGTCACTGCCCATGAGGACATTGACCTGGCTGGCGGCGGTTTTCTTCGGCGGCGGCATGCTTCACCGATGGAGCAGGATGTGCGTGGCATCAAGCCTCGCGGCGTGCGCGATCTTGACATGCGTCCTGCGATTTGATGAAATCATCGCAAATCCAAACCAACCTATGAAAACACACTCGATTAGGGCAAAGGTTTCTGCGGCCGCATTCACTGCGGCCTTTTTTATGATCACGGCTTCCGTTCAGGCGGAAGATCTGAACGCGGTGTATCAGCAAGGACGCGCCGCGTTTTATCAAGGTGACTTCACCACGGCGCAGCAGCTTCTTTCGCGAGTGGCGGCGGCGAATCCCAAGCATCCCGACACCGTGCGCATGCTGGCCTACATCCGCGCGAATCATCGGGCACCGGACAACACGCTCAAGGCTCAGTATGCCACGGTGATCCTGCCGAAGGTCGAGATGAGCGATGTGACGCTTACCGAAGCCATCGACGGACTGCGGGCGCTCTCAAAGAATGCCAGCGGCGGCAAGGTGATGCCGAATGTGATCGTGAAGGGTGAGGAGCTGGCCCAGCGCAAGCTCAGTCTCTCGCTCTCCAACATCCCGCTGACGGAGGCGTTGAATTATGTGACGCAACTGGCCGGAGCCAAGGCCAGCTACGACAAACATGCCGTCATTCTGTCCAGCATGGCAGACACGGCGACTTCGACCGCTGAAACAGCGCCAAAGTCTTCAAAATGAACTGATTAGGCGGCTTTCCGCCCCATTTAGTCGTTGAAGAAATGCCGTCCGGTCTGCCCGGCTTCGGTTTTGTTGTCCACTTCCCAGTACACGTCCTCGAAGATGGTCTCCGGCTCGGGATAGGGGCTGGACTTGGCGAACTCGGCCGAGTCCTCGGCTTCCTTTTGCGCTTCCTTGTCGATCTTCTTCAGGTCTTCCTCCGTGGCGACGCCTTCGTTGAGAAGATTGCGCTTCCACACCTGGATCGGGTCATGCTCGCTCTGAAACTTCTCGACCTCTTCCTTGGTGCGGTACTTGAACTTGTTCGCGTCGGCCACGGAATGGCCTTCCCAGCGGTAAGTGGCGATTTCGAGGATGCTGGGCTTGGACTCGTTGTGCGCCCGTTCGATGGCCTTGCCGACTCCGGCACGGACGGCGTAAACGTCCTCGCCATTGAACTGCTCCCAGGCCATGCCGTAACCCTCGGCACGCTTGGCGAGGAAATCCTGGTAGGCGGAGGAACGCTGCTGGCTGGTACCCATCGAGTAGCCGTTGTTCTCGATCACATAGATCACCGGCAGATCCCACAGTTCGGCCAAGTTCAGCGACTCATGGAAGGCACCCTGGTTCACCGCACCATCGCCAAGGAAGCACAGCGCGGCACCTTTGATGCCGCGATACTTCAAACCATACGCGAGGCCGAGGCCCAGCGGCGTCTGGCCGGCCACGATGCCGTGACCACCCCAGTAATTCTTGTCCGGCGCGAAGTAGTGCATCGAGCCGCCCTTGCCACGGGAGCAGCCAGTCGCCTTGCCAAAGAGTTCCGCCATGCACTCGTTCATGCCCATGCCGACCGCCAGAGCGTGGCCGTGATCGCGGTAGGCGGTGATGACGTGATCGTTCGGACCCATGACCGAAACGGTGCCCACGGCCACCGATTCCTGGCCGATATAGAGGTGGAGGAACCCGCCCATCCGACCTGCCTGGTAGTGCTGGAGCGACACCTGCTCAAACTTCCGGATGCGCACCATCTGGCGGTAGAGACCCAATTTGTCGGCTGCGGTGAGCTTCTGATTGATGGGGTCGTTTGCGTGCGCGGCGAGAGTGGTTTTGGCTTTGGACATAGGCTGCGAAAGGGAAATCATACTAGCCAACGAGGCCGGAGACGCAAAGGATTGTTCGGCTTCTGGATCCACCCTTTGTTCCACATGGAACAATTCGTCAGCCGTGTTATCCTCCACGCCCGCCCCCTGCCCTGTCTGGCTGCCTTCATCCTTCCTCATTCCATGTCCGCCTCTCTCTACACTTACCCGAAGCACTACGACGTCATCGTCTGCGGAGCTGGTCACGCTGGAGTGGAAGCGGCAATGGCCGCCGCACGGCTTGGCTGTCAGACGGCCATCCTCACCCAGAACCTGGACACCATCTCGCAGATGTCCTGCAATCCGGCCATCGGGGGTCTGGCCAAAGGACATGTGGTGCGCGAGATCGACGCCCTCGGCGGGGTCATGGGCCGGAACACCGACGCCACCGGCATCCAGTTCCGCATGCTGAACGCCCGCAAGGGCCCCAGTGTCCAGGCCCCCCGCGCCCAGTGCGACAAGAAGGCCTACCAGTTCCGCATGAAGTGGCTGATCGAGAACCAGCCCAATCTCGACCTGCACCAAGGCAACGCCGCTGAACTGCTCGTCGAAAACGACGCCATCACCGGCATCCGCACCAGCCTTGGGATGATCTATCGGGCCAAAGCGGTCGTTATTTCCTCCGGTACTTTCATGCGCGGCCTGCTCCATGTCGGCCAGCAGAACCAGGCCGGCGGGCGCATGGGCGACAGCATTTCCACCCTGTCCGACAGCCTGCGCGCCCTCGGCTTCGATGTCCAGCGCTTCAAAACCGGCACCCCCTGCCGCCTCAACAGCCGAAGCATCGACTTCTCCAAGTGCGACCTCCAGCCCGGCGATGAGCCCGCCCCGCGCTTCAGCTACCTGTCGGGAGTCCTGGGGGAAGACGAAGATGAAAGTGCGGAAGGTGGAATGCGGAATGCGGAATCCCAAAACGGCTCCGTCCATTCCGAATTCCGAATTCCGAACTCCGCCTTCCACCGCTTCACCCTCAACCGATGGCAGCCGGGCATGTTCCACGTGGAACAAATTCCCTGCTGGATCACCTACACGACGCCCCAGACCCACGACATCATCCGGGCCAATATCCACAAATCGGCCATGTATTCGGGCAAGATCGAGGGTGTCGGACCCCGCTACTGCCCCTCGGTGGAGGACAAGGTGGTGCGCTTTGCGGAGAAGGATCGCCACCAGATCTTCCTCGAACCCGAGGGCCGTCACACCCGCGAATTCTACGTCAACGGCGTCTCTACTTCCCTGCCCTTCGAGGTCCAGTATGACTTCATCCGGTCCATCCCCGGCCTCGAAAACGCCGAGATCATCCGCCCCGGTTACGCGGTGGAGTACGACTACTGCCCCCCTACCCAGCTCCACCCCACCCTGGAGACGAAGCGCGTTTCCGGCCTCTACTTCGCCGGGCAGATCAACGGCACCTCCGGCTATGAAGAAGCCGCCGGCCAGGGCCTCATCGCCGGGGCCAATGCCGCCCTCAAGGCCCAGGGCCGCCCCCCGTTCCTGCTCCAGCGCAGCCAGGCCTACCTCGCCGTCATGATCGACGACCTCGTCACGAAAGGCACCACCGAGCCCTACCGCCTCTTCACCTCCCGCGCCGAATACCGCCTCCTCCTCCGCCAGGACAACTGCGACCTCCGCCTCACCCCCCTCGCCGCCGCCATCGGCCTCGCCTCGCCCTTCCGCGTCCGGCACACCGAGGAAAAAATCGCCCAGCTCGCCGCCGCCCGCGTCCTCCTTCAGGAAGCCCGGCTCGACGGCATCACCCTCGAAAAATGGCTGCGTCGGCCCGAAAACACCCCTGCTGCCCTGCCCGCTGAGATCCACGCCCAGTTCACCCCAGAGGTCTGGTCCTTGGTCGAAAACGACGTCAAATACGCCGGCTACATCACCCGCCAGGAAGACATGGTCGCCAAGACCTCCCGCATGGAGGAAAAAACGATCCCCGCCGACTTCGATTACCACGCCATCCCCGGTCTCAAAACCGAAGCCAAACACCGCCTCACCGCCCTCCGCCCCGCCACCCTCGGCCAGGCCGCTCGCGCCCAGGGCGTCAATCCGGCGGACATTGCGCTGCTCGCGGTGATGCTGAAACGAGGAGGCGATAAAACAGAGGTCGATGCTTGAACCGATTCACCTCACTTTATCGAGTGCGGACTGATACATCTGAGTTTGCGAATCCGCAGGACCCAATGCCTTCAGGGCCTGCCGATGAGTTTCCTCTAGAACCCGAATGGCTTCATCGCGATACCCTGCATTGAGTTCTGCGACCGCTAGATTAAATCCGGCAACGAGGGAATCGCGGTGTGCATCGCCCAGAACTCTTCGTTTGGCGTTCCAAACCTCCCGTATCATCGGGATTGCTTCTTCCAGCCGACCTTGGTCAGCAAGACAATTTCCAAGCCAGTCTTTGGCACGGATTGTCAGAGGGTGCTCTTCGCCCAATCGCTTCTTTCGAATATCATAGACGACCTGACATTCCTTCTGGGCGGGTTCAAACAGCTTCTCAGCCATCAACGCCGCAGCCAAATTGAGCCGGGTTGCCAAAACTTCATCGGCCTCGTTGCCGAGACTCAGTCGCTGGGCCTCCAAAACGACCGTGATTTGCTTCACCGCTTCTCCATGCTTACCCATTCGTCCGTATAAGACTCCAAGGCCATTTCTTGCCCGCAATACGATCTCTGAGGTCCCAGCAAGTCGAATCACCGCTTGATAAAGCGCCTCGGCTTCTCCAGCGCACTTTGTATCGATGTTCCCCTCCACATCATTGACATCGCGCAAAGCAGAAGCCAGTTGGAGTCGTGCGTAGAGACTCTCTTCGTCGTCGTCTCCAAGCGCTCGAATCGATGATGCCAGCAACTTGCGTCCCTCGGCAATGGCTTCATCGCGCTTGCCCGCTCCTTGAAGAAACCCGCTGAGATTGTACCTGCAATGAATGGTCTTGGGATGATCTGATCCCAGCAGTTTGGTGAGCTCCGTTAGCGCTTCTCTACCGAGGTTTACCGCCTGCACATATTCACCCTTATCATCCAGCAACTCTGCCGCGCGCTCCTTGGCTTCAGCAGCATTGATCCGATCTTCGCGGCTATCGCAACCAGCAATCAGAAGGACAATGTTCGTGAGGCAAAGCCATTTTTTGAAACCTGTGGGCATGGTTTGGAAAGCAAGCAGAGTCATGCGAAGGCGGCAACACAATATGCTCTCCTCCAGTTCCGCTCCTGATCGCCGCAGTTGGAAAGAGATCGAAAACCCTTCCGAAAATGCCAGAAGTGCCCGCAGCAATCATCGTAAATTTTTCTCAAACGTTTTCCCCAGCCCTTCGGCTTTTCAGAGGCGCCGCCGAAATTATTTTTCGCCACCTCTGATTTCCAGACCCGTCGCCGAACCATTTCCCCGCCGCTGCGGATTTTCAGAGGCCACGCCAAAGCGTTTTCCCGGTCGTTCGGATTTCCAGAGTCGCTGCCGAAAGGCTTTTCCGGCCCCTCGGATTTCCAGAGTGACCATCGGAGCGCTTTTTCGTGACCTCGGATTCCCAGAAGAGGCTTCGGAATGATGTCCCGGTCGTTCTGAATTTCCGAGGGGGTGGCGGCGGTGTTTTCCGTGCCACACGGGTTATCAGAAGGCGTGACGAGCAAGTTTCTTATGCCTCTTCTCATTTGATCCTGAATGACATAGGTCATGTGCTGGAAAATAGAATTGACGCTTGCGCTGCTTTTTCATTAAATCCCGCAATTCTCCAACCCGCATTCGTGAATCATGGCTCGCTACGGCTACGCGTTTTTCGACAGTGGTGTGCGCTTTGATTCACCGGATGCCCAACCCAGCAGCACCATGAGAAACCTGTCACGCTTCCTCGACAATCCTTTCGACGACAAGGACATCAGCGTCTTCGAACTCGTCGCCTTCACCACGGATCATCTGGAACGGATGACCGCCAACAACAGCGGTGGCGAACTCTCCGCCCGCATCACCGCCACCAGCCAGGCACTGACGCAGGTGGAGGACTGCGTGACCGATGACCAGGGCAAACTCGGCATCCGCATGGCGCGCAAGCAGGCCAAGGACAACTTCCGCAAGACCCTGCCTGCCGCCGTGACGAAAATCGTCGCCGCCGTCATCGCCCACTATGGCGATGGTTCCCCTGAGGTGACCGAATGCGTGCCGAGCGGTCGCAGTATCTTCAGCTCCTGCCGCGATGATCAGGTGGAAGTGCATCTGCAAACCCTCGTCACCGCCATCACCGCGCATCAGGCCGATCTCGGTGCCCCGCTCGTCACCGCCGCCACGAACCTGAAAAACGCCTGGGTCACGATCTACACCGCCAGCGAGTCCTCCACCGGCGGCAAGACCACCACGCAGGACGGCAAGAAACTGGCCCGCGAGAACCTACAGCTCATGCTCTACCTCAACCTCGTGAAGCTCATGGAAATGTTCCCCCGCCAGCCCGAGAAGCTGCCGCTCTACATGATGCAGCACCTGCTGGAGAATCCGTCGTCCGGAGAAGAGCCGGAGCCCCCTGCCCCGCCGCCGCCCGGCCCGTGAGCCTGTGGATTTGCACGCACCGGTGAGTGATCTTCGACAGATCTGTTGCTCTTCGGCTTCGACAGGATTGTATACAGCTTCGCTCTTGCCCAATTTAGGATGCGGCTTTGGCTCTGTTTATGGTGCGTCGTTCGTGAACAGTTTCCACAACGCAGAGAACTGGGGGTTCGTCATGAGCTGATTGAATTGGGCCATTGGAAAAAGCTTGGCATAGGCATCGTGATCCACCTTCTGTTTTTCATCCAATCCCTGTTGATGGAAGGCGCGTTTGCAAGTGGCTGAATCCCCCGGCAAAGGACAGCCCATGAGCTGAAAAAAGAAACCCTCAATGCAGGGCTGGAAGCGGAAGACTTGGGATTTCAGAGCTTTAGCCATCTTTTCGCCAGCAGTGGTGAGCGGCTTGTCATCATCGAAAACGATGACAACCTGCTCAAATGCGGACTGGCGGGCCTGACGGCGGGCAAATTCGACGATTTTGTCTGGCGAACCGCCATGCGCGTTCTTGATGGTGATCTGGATGTTTCTGCCGTGTGAGCCGACGGCCTTCAAATACCGACAGAACGCAAACTCGGTATCTCCTTCCACGACGACGAGGACAGTGCGGCGGACTTGAAGTTGACGGCGTGGCGATGGCATGGAGGCTCAAAACTCAGGAACACCGCCGTAGGCTCCGGCATGATATTTGGCGTAATGGTTGTCCACGTTGCGGACGCCCTTGACCTCGTTGAGCCGGTAGGTGTGGCTGGAGCCCTCGTCATCCTTGTCCACGAGCTGGATCTGATACTTCTCAAGCTGGCTGATGATGTAGTCCGAGTGGCATGAGAAGACGAGCTGAGCGCCTTTGGGGTTGTGCTTGGTGGTGTAGAACAGGTCCACGAGACAGGGTATCATGTGGGAATGTAGCCCCTGCTCGAACTCGTCAATGAAGGCGATGCCGCCAGACTTCAGCACTGGAAGAACATAGCGCAGCAGTACAAACAGAGCCTGCGTGCCGCGGGATTCCTCGAAAATCGAGAGCGCATAGTCATGGTTACCGTAGCGGTGAATCCCAAAAGGCAGAACCTTATCCTCCATTTTCCCATCCATCGCTGGAACTGGAACCTTGCGGATCGCAATCTCATGAAGCCCGAGGTCAAAATTGGCGAGACGGTGGTTCACCCACTCAAGATGGTCGCGATGTTCGTCAAAAAATTTGGCTGTCGCAATCAGGTTCTCGGTGAGCGGGTCATGTCGGTCACTTCGTCCCAGCGCCCAAAGATTGCCGTAGCAGGATGTGAAAAAGGTATCGAGCTGTCTTGCGAATGTGTTTTCCAGGAGAAGTGAGGTGGAAATGAACGAGGCGTTGGATCGCTGGGGCACTTGAATGGCGTTTTGACCAAAATCCTGACTTTTGAAGTTATAGGAACTGCCATTCCACTCTCGCTCAAACACCATGGCAAAACGGACCCTCTTCACTTGGAGCGATTCGCTTAGCACCCGCCTGTCATCCAGGCAGAGATCATAGCGGTAGTGCTGTCCGCCCATTTCGAATTCAAGGAACAGCTCCGTCTGTGGCTCGGGTGTCTCCGAGAACAGGAATGCCATGCTTTCCCAAGTTTTCTCATCTGGCTTTTCTTGAGCGGAATGTAGGATGAACCATTGTAGAAACCCGAGCGCCTGAAGCAGGTGCGTCTTGCCGGAGGCATTGGCCCCGAAGATGCCCATCACGGTATTGCATTTCTGGCCACGGGTGTCTGTCTGGAAGATATCCCGCTCAGAAGCCTGCGGCTTCAAGCGGAAGTCCACCTCAAAGGAATCCCGGAACGAGTAAAAATTGCGGCCACCAAAGGAGTAAATCATGAGAACGGAGGCGAGGTTAAATCAGCAAATAAACAATATTTTGTCATTTATTACATTTCAATACGCATTTCGACAGATTGTGGGACAAAATGCGTCAAAAATCTTGCCTGAAAATAGTTGCCGGGGTGCAACGGTCTGAAAAACGGCATTATCCCACCTCGGCCATCACCGGCCAGAGCGGGGTGTTCTTGCTGAGGAAGGCGAGGGCATGCTCGTCGTCGGTGACGACACCACAGGCGAGTTCGATGCCGGGCGGGGTGAGCTTGCCGGCAAGGAGGCTGAGGTCGTTGTAGAAGTCGTTGTCCTCGCTGCGCAGCCGCAGGATGAGCCGCCACCGCCGCAGGTCGGGCTGGCCGGTGGCGGGATCGACGAGGACGAAGAGATAAACGGCGATGGGAACGGGCGTGCGGTCGCAGAAGCGGCGGATGCCGTCTCGGAAGTCGGGCGGGAGGCTGCCTGCCTCAACGCCATGCAGGGTGGTGGCCTCCTCTTTGCCATGAGACGGGCGGGAGTGGCGCATCGCGCCGGAGACGAGATCGGCGATGGCCTCGGGCTTGAGAAGGAGGCGGTGTGTCATGCCGGCATTCAAGATCACATCGTGCTTCAACTGGGCCATCATGAGGAAGAAGGCCTCTCCAGGCATGGAGGCGACGGCCTGCGGGCCTTTGCCCTTCGCGTTCTTGGTGATGCAGTACTCGGCCACGGCCTCGCTGCTGAAGACCGGGATGAAAATGCCGGTATCGTCCTGCACGAGAACAAAACGCGGCATGGGGGAGCCGTTGCTCAGCTCCATGGTGGCACCCGCCAGTTCTGGATGGTATTCGATGAGCGTGTGCAGCTCCGCATCCCACAGCGCCCGCATCATGCGTCCGTGCATGGCCGGATCGGTGGCCGCCTTTTGCAGCAAGCGTTCAAGCGCGTTGCCCGGCTCCGGTTCGGGCCGCCATTGAGGGCTGAATTCTCCGTCCATGCCTGGAATTGTTTCAAAAACGGCGCAGAAGGAAAGCACAAATATCGCCGTCAGCCGCGCCGCGCTTCAAACACTCGCAGTACCAAGGCAGGAAATCGCACGAGGTGGACGCGAGCACGATGCGATGTTTCACCTCGTCTTCAGCTCAAACACCGCCAACCCGAGCGGGGACAGCTTGATTTCCGCATTGCCGCTGCGGATGCTCAGCGTCGCGCTACCTGCGCTGAGAGGCTGCGTGTCGTTATCGGGAAAATGGTATCAGGGTGCAACGGTCTGACAAACGGCTTCATCCCACCTCGGCCATCACTGGCCAAAGGGGCTTGTTTTTGCTGAGGAAAGGGTGGGCATGCTCGTCAGTGATGACGCCGCAGACGAGGTCAATGCCGGGCGGGAGAAGCTTGCTGGCGAGGAGGCTGAAGTCGTTGTAGAAGTCGTTGTCCTCGCTGCGCAGGCGGAGGATAAGCAGCCGCTCTTTGGGATCAGGCTGGCCGGTGGTACCGGCGGCCCTGAAGAGATCATCACTTCACATTGACGTTCACACCGATGAGCTTCCAGGCCTTGTTCTCGGAGACATACTTCAGGGTGAAATAGACTTTGCTGGGCTCCGTCGGGTAGTCACCTTCGAGGATGAGGACGCCGTCTTCGTTGATGGCGGGCGGGGATTTGAACACCGGGGTGAGGGGCTTGATGGGGGCGAGATTGATCTCGGCATCGATGAAGGGCTTGAACACCTCCAGCAGCTTGGCGGGGGTGATCTGCTGCTGCCAGAGATTGGAAATGCCCGCGTGGAAGGTCTCGAAGGACTTGGCCTGAAGCGCCTCATTGAAGGCGAGGAGCGAGGCGAGGACCATCCGACTGGCCTCTTCCGAGGATGGCACGGCCAGCGGAGCGTCTTCCTTGGCAATGATCGGCCCGCTGCTGGCCCCAGGCTGCGGTCCCTTGATGGAGAGCACCTTCCAGGTCTCGCCTTCTTTGATCAGTTCCAGGGTGAGTGGCACGGAGCCGCCAGACTGGGTGTGGGCGGTGCCTTCGAGCACTCCGCGGTCGTTGCTGATATTGCGGTTGGACCACGAGGCGGATTCATAGCCTTTGAGGCCGAACTTTTGGATGGCGCGGGTGAAGTCCTCCTGGGTCTGGCCGTTGCGTAAGGTGGCTGATGCCATCGCATACGCGGCCTCAGGAGAACCGTTCCCGGCGGTGTTGAGGAATTTTTCCCCTTCCGTGACCAGCGGTGCGGTGAGGCGGAACACAAAGAAAACCACGGCAGCCCCGATCAGGGATAAGACGACTCCGACAGCCAGCACGATCAAGCATCCCTTTTTCATAATGGATAGGGTGTCGTGGCTCACGATGACAAGCAAGGAGGGAATCCCCCGAGCGCAGGATCGGCGCAAGGATGCGCAGGTAAAGCCGCCCTCTTCACCCGAGAATCAGGCCGCAGGCGAACGAAGGGGTCATGAATTTTTTTGCCGGATGGAGCGTAGATGATTTTACCTGCCAATATATAAGCATTGACGCAATGCATTATGGAAATTATATTTCCACCTAGTTGCATGACGCAGGAACCGCTCATTCCCTATAAAATCGAAGACACTGCCGAAGCGCAGTGTGTCCAGGATCTTGGGCGTCGTCGCTGGCTAAAGCTCGGCCTGTGGGGCGCTTTGGGTGGGATGGGGGCGGCGGCATGGTATGGCATGGCTCCCCCGGTGGTGCCGCTGTATTTCAACGGACGGCATGCCTACGCCCACTACACCCATCCTGCCGAGATTCATCGACTGGTGCTGGCCGCGAATCAGCTCGTGGACAAGCCCTACAAGTGGGGCGGCGGGCATCAGGTGCTGTTCGACAACGGCTTTGACTGCTCCGGATCGATCTCGCATGTGCTGTATCGTGCCGGGCTGCTGAAGCAGGCCTCCAACTCCAAAGAGTTTGCCCGTTACGGAGTGGCAGGTCCCGGCCGTTTCGTCACGGTTTATGCGAAGCCGGGCCACCATGTGTTCATGGAGGTCTGCGGCCTGCGCTGTCTGAATCCTCCATGCCGTGGGACATGAGATTTCATGAGAGCACACGTATTCGTCTGCATGCTGAAACCTTTGGTGCTCTCCCTGGCCGCCGTACTGCCCGCCGTGGCGGCGGTTGATTTCGTCCATGACGTGCAGCCGATCCTGAAGGAGCGCTGTCATTCCTGCCATGGCCCGAACAAGCAGGAAGCCGCGCTAAGGCTGGATCACAAACCCAGCGCGTTGAAAGGCGGGGACTTCGGCCTTGCCATCAAGCCCGGTCACAGCGCCGACTCCGTGATGGTGCATGCCATTGAGGGCCGGAACCCGAAAATGCGGATGCCCCGCAAAGGAGATCCGCTCAGTGCCTCCGAGATCGCCACGATCAAAGCGTGGATCGACGCGGGCGCCGAATGGCCGGACAGTGCGAGTGTGAGGCTGGAGACCAAGACGGACCACTGGGCCTTCAAGCCGCCGGTAAAGCCGAAGGTGCCCGGTGCCAAGGGGGCGCATCCGATTGATGCGTTCGTTCAAGAACGGCTCGCGAAGGAAGGTCTCAAGCCTGCGCCGAAAGCCGCGCCGGAAAAACTGGTGCGGCGGCTGTATCTCGATCTCATCGGTCTGCCGCCTTCGCCGACAGAAAAAGGGTCCGTTGATGCTCTGATCGACCAACTCCTTGCTTCCGAGCATCATGGCGAGCGCTGGGCGCGCCACTGGCTCGATGCCGCGCATTACGCGGACTCGAACGGCTATGAAAAGGACCCGATGCGCTTCATCTGGTTTTACCGCGACTGGGTGATCAATGCCTTCAATCGCGACCTGCCTTACGATCAGTTCATCATCCAGCAGATCGCCGGGGATCAACTGCCAAAGGCCACGCAGGATCAAATCGTGGCCACCGGCTTCCTGCGGAACTCGATGATCAACGAGGAAGGCGGCGTCGATCCTGAGCAGTTTCGCATGGAGGCCATGTTTGACCACATGGACACCATCGGGAAAAGCGTGCTCGGTCTCACCATCGGCTGCACGCAGTGCCACAACCACAAGTACGATCCGATCACGCAGGAGGAGTACTACCGGATGTTCGCCTTCCTGAACAACGACAACGAGCCCTGGCGCGTGGTCTATACTTCCAGCGAGCAGATGCAGCGCGCGGAGCTCATGCAGCGCATCCGCGAACTCGAAGACAAACTCCGTCATGATCATGCCGACTGGCAGCAGCATTTGGCCTCATGGAAGAAATCGCTCAAACCTCAACCTGCATGGACCACGCTGCAGTTTGAAGACGATCCCAGCGGTGGCGAAAAAGCCTTGCGCCAACCTGATGGCAGCATTCTTGCCCAAGGTTACGCGCCGACGAAGAGCGAGGTGAAGTTTGTGGTGAAGCAAGGCGCACCGCTCAAGATCGCCGCGTTTCGCCTGGAGCTCATGAATGATCCGAACTTGCCGGCTTACGGTCCCGGACGCTCGCAGAAAGGCACCGCCGCACTCACCGAGTTCAACGCTACGATCAAGATCAATGGCAAGGATACCGCGTTGAAGTTCAGCAAGGCCACCGCTGACTTTGGTGAGCCGGAGAACACGCCGATCCCCGGTTTTGCCAAAGATCAGGACACAGCAAAGGACAAGCGCGTCACGGGGCCCATCGCTTATGCGATTGATGGCAAGGCTGACACGGCCTGGGGCATTGATGCCGGTCCGGGCCGTCGCAATGTGCCGCGCAACGCGGTGTTTGTGCTGGAGAAACCGATCGAGGTCAATGACGGCTCTGAGCTGACGATCGGCCTCAGCATGAAGCATGGCGGCTGGAACAGCGACGATCTGCAAACGATGAACCTCGGTCGCTATCGCATCAGCGCCACGGAGGCAGCGGATGCTGAGGCAGACCCGCTTTATGGCAAAAAAACTGAGTTCGGCGTTTTTCGTGGCAGCATTGCCGAGTGGAAGCCGATCAATGATGAGATCGAAGCGCTGTGGAAGCAGCATCCCGAAGGCACCACCACACTTGTTCTGGATGCCCGTGAGCAACCGCGCATGACCAGCGTCCTGAAGCGTGGCGATTTCCTCAAGCCTGGCGACCGCGTCACCACTGGCGTGCCTGCGGCACTCAATCCGCTGCCCAAGAACGCCGACAGCTCGCGCCTCACGTTCGCGAAGTGGCTCGTCTCACGTGACTCGCCCACCACGGCGCGTGCGATCGTGAACCGCGTGTGGCAGGCCTACTTCGGCATCGGTTTGGTGGAGACAGCGGAGGACTTCGGCACTCAGGGTGCGAAGCCGAGCCATCCAGAGCTGCTCGACTGGCTGGCCTGCGAGTTCATGGATCACGGCTGGAGCCTCAAGCATTTGCACAAGCTCATCGTCACCAGCCACACCTATCAGCAGGACAGCCGCGTCACGCCGGAGCTGCTGGAACGCGATCCCTACAACCGCCTGCTCGCCCGTGGCCCGCGCTTCCGCGTCGAGGGCGAGATCGTGCGCGACATCCAGCTCGCCGTCAGCGGCTTGCTCAATCCCGAAGTCGGCGGGCGTGGCGTCATGCCGCCCGCGCCGGAATATCTATTCCAGAAGCCCGTCAGTTACGCGCCCTTCCCGTGGAAGGTGGAGGACTCCAATCAGAAGTACCGCCGCAGCGTTTATGTCTTCCGCCGTCGCAGCACACCGTATCCTTTCCTCAGCACGTTTGACGTGCCGAATGGCGAGGCGAGCTGCATCAAACGCGCCCGCAGCAACACGCCGCTGCAGGCCTTGATGACGCTGAATGAAACGCTGAGCCTCGAGGCGGCCGAGCATCTCGCCAAACGCATGACAGACGCCGCGAAGGGCGATGACAAGGCCGCTATCGCGTATGGCTTCCACCTTTGCACCTCACGACAGCCGACGGATAAAGAAACCCGCGTGCTTCTGGGCCTGCTGAATCAGCAACGCACCCACACCGCGCCTGCAACGCTCGCGCCGATGACCACGGTGGCGCGCGCGCTGCTGAACCTGGACGAAACCATCACCAAGGAATGACCGCCATGAATCTCATGACTGATTTGCAACGGGAACACGCCCGCTATCTGACCCGCCGCTGGTTTTTCCAGGAATGCGGCGTCGGCATGGCCTCGCTGGCGGCACTGGATCTCATGCGTGCCAACGCCGCGCCCGCGCCGACGAGTCCGCTGGCCCTGAAGAAGCCGCATTACGGCGCGAAGGCCAAACGCGTGATCTATTTGTTCATGGGCGGTGCTCCGAGCCATCTGGAGCTGTTCGACAATAAGCCCGAGCTTGCCAAGTGGGACGGCAAGCTGCCGCCGGCGGACCTGCTCAAAGGCTACCGTGCCGCGTTCATCAATCCGAACAGCAAGCTGCTCGGCCCGAAGTTCAAGTTTGCCAAACACGGTCAAAGCGGCGCGGAGATCAGCGAGCTGCTGCCGCACACGGCCAAGATCGCGGATGATCTCACGATCGTGCGCTCAATGAAGACCGATGCCTTCAATCACGCACCCGGGCAGATTTTGATGAGCACGGGTTCGCAGATCTTTGGACGGCCAAGCTTTGGCGCATGGACGCTTTACGGCCTCGGCACCGAGAACCAGGACCTGCCCGGCTATGTCGTCATGCAAAGCGGCCAGAAAGGCCCCAGCGGTGGCTTGTCGAACTTCGGCTGCGGTTTTCTGCCCACGGTTTATCAGGGCGTGCCCTTCCGCAGCAGTGGAGAGCCTGTGTTATTCCTGAACAACCCGCAGGGCGTCACGGACAAGACACAGCGTCAGACTTTGGACGCGCTGAAGCAACTCAACGAGGAGCGGCTCAATGTCGTGGGCGATCCCGAGATCGCCGCGCGCATCAATAGCTTCGAGCTGGCCTACCGCATGCAGCAGACCGCGCCCGAGGTCATGGACATCTCGAAGGAGCCGAAGCACATCCTCGACATGTATGGCGCGAAGCCCGGCGAGGCCTCGTTCGCCAACAACTGCCTGCTCGCCCGCCGTCTCATCGAAAGCGGTGTGCGCTTTGTGCAGCTCTTCCACGAGGCCTGGGACCACCACGGCGGTCTCACCAAAGGATTGAAGGATCAATGTGCCCTCACTGACCAGCCCTGCGCGGCGCTGGTGCGTGATTTGCAACAGCGCGGCTTGCTGGAGGACACGCTGGTGATCTGGGGCGGCGAATTCGGTCGCACGCCGATGGTGCAAGGCGGCAGTGACGGGCGCGATCATCATCCGAACGCCTTCACCATGTGGTTTGCCGGCGGTGGCATGAAGCCCGGCCTCACGCTCGGCGAGAGCGACGAGTTTGGCTTCAACGTCACGCAAGATCCGGTGCATGTGCACGACCTGCATGCGACGCTGCTGCACCTGCTCGGCTTCGATCACACCAAGCTGGCCGTGCGCTTCCAGGGGCTCGACATGCGCCTGACCAACGTGCATGGCGAGCTGGTGACGAAGCTGCTGGCGTGAGGGTTACTCTCCCGCCTCACTCCACCGGATGTTCCGCCGCACGCCGACGACATGGAAATGCGTCTCCGCATCCTGGATGTAGCCGTCTTTGTCGATGCGCAGATCCTCCGCCTTGAGAAGGCGACGCTGCTTGCGCGAAAGAGTCGCGTCCATGTTCGGGCTGAGACGCGCATCGGCGGAGACAACTCGATGCCAGGGCAGCGAGGCGGATTCTTCCTCTGTGAGCCGACTCAGCACGGTGGCCACATGACGGGCGATGACGTTCATGTGGATGGCGATGCTGCCGTAGGTGGTGAACTTCCCCGGCGGGATCAACGCCACCAAGCGGATGACCTCCGCGCGGATGCGGGCAAAGGCGATGGATTTTCCACGAGGCATGGCGCAGACCCATGCCTGCCGTGCTTTTCACTGCGACACAACCCACAAAAGCTGACTTTGCTGGAGCGGCTGCTAGCACTGCGCAAGGAGCTGGCCGCGCCGGCGTTTCTGCCTGGAGGCTGAAACCAGGCCATGACTGGGCAGATGCATATTGTGATCGTGGGCAAAATAGGCATGTTGATGGCATGAAACCCAGGACGTTTGCCTTCCATCTGCCGCCCCTGCGGGGTCTTCCGGGCGTGCTGGTGCTTGGACTGGGCGTGATCGTGGTGCTGGGCATCATAGTGCTCATGCTGGTGGTCGGTGCGGCCGTGGTGGTGACGGGACTGGCGGTTTCAGCCTGCGTCGCGCTTTATTTCACCCTGCGCCAGAAGCTGACGGGCACGTTTGCGAAGGATCGACGGTTTGAGAAGACGGCTGCTTCCACATCCATGATCGAAGTCCGCGAGATCGAGGTGGAAGTGCTGCCGACACCCAAAAGGTAAGAGCTAATGCCGCATGCAATCGTGCACTCACGGCAGGATGGACCGGCGCACCAGCACAATCGTGCCAAACAGCAGCAGCAATGGCAGCAGAACATATGAGGCATATTCATCCATGCGCTGCTCGTCGCTGTCGGCAATGCGGGCCAGCTCCTTCAACTGGTCTTTCCGCACCAGTTCATGAGTGGAGGGGGCCCCAGAGGCGGACGCATGTGCCGACAGACTCATGAAAACCACCAGCTTTCCGTGCAAACTGCGGCTGCTTTCCAAAGGTTCTGCTGAAGGACACATGTCAAAGACTGGGAGTAAGCTTAGGAGGCGGGCATTTGTGCCGAATTGAAAGATCAGCATAAATCTTGGGTCACATCAAGAAGAAAACGTATTTAGAATTAGGTATATTACATGAATTTGGTGAGGCAACCGGTTTTTGAATGGCGCACTTCACCTAGAGCGGAAGTTGGGCCACTCCTGCTTCTTTTCACGTGGCACCGGGACAAAAAAGGGGACGCCTTGCGGCGTCCCCTCGTGGTGATCGTATGTTGAATCGTGGATCGCGGATTACTGACCGCCCGGACGCCACTCTTCGGTGGCGAACTTGAAGGCCTGCTCCAGGCCGACGAGGTCGGTGCTGGGGCGGAGGGCTTCGAAGGCCTGGCTTTCTTTCTGGATCTCGGCTTCGCTGTAGTTCATGGCCTTGATGGAAAGGCCGATGCGGCGCTCCACCTTGTCCACTTTGATGACGCGTGCTTCCACTTCGTCGCCCACGTTGAGCTTGTCCTTGACCTTCTCGATGCGGTCCTCGCTGATCTGCGAGATGTGCACGAGGCCGTCGATGTCGTCTTCGAGTTCGACGAAGGCACCGAAGCTGGCGATCTTCGCCACGCGGCCCTTCACGACGTCGCCCACCTTGAAGCGGGTGTCGATGATGGACCATGGGTCGGTGTCGAGCTGCTTCATGCCGAGGCTGATGCGCTGGTTGGCCTTGTCGATGCCGAGCACGACGGCGTCCACTTCCTGGCCCTTTTTGAGCAGTTCGGAAGGGTGGTTGATCTTGCGGGTCCAACTGAGGTCGGAGACGTGGATCATGCCGTCGATGCCTTCTTCCAGCTCCACAAACGCGCCGTAGGCGGTGAGGTTGCGGACGGCGCGCTTCATCTGCGTGCCGATCGGGTAACGAGCGTCGATATCGTCCCAAGGATTGGTGTCGAGCTGACGGACGCCAAGGCTGATCTTGCGTTCTTCCTTGTTGATGCCAAGCACCACAGCGTTGACTTCCTGACCCACGGTGAGGACATCGGAAGGACGGGCGATGCGCTTCGTCCAGGAGAGTTCGGAGACGTGGATGAGGCCTTCGACGCCTTCTTCCACTTCCACAAACGCGCCGTAGGCGACGAGCTTCGTGACCTTGCCGTGGACCTGATGGCCGACGGGGTAACGGGCTTCGATGTTTTCCCACGGGTTGTTCTGAAGCTGCTTGAGGCCGAGGGAGACGCGTTCTTTCTCGCGATTGACCTCAAGGATCTGCACTTCGATTTTCTGCCCGATGCCGAGGAGTTCGGAAGGATGGTTGAGGCGGCCCCAGGACATGTCGGTGATGTGGAGGAGACCGTCCATGCCGTTGAGATCGACGAACGCACCGAAGTCGGTGATGTTCTTGACGATGCCGATGACCTTGTCGCCAGGGGTGACGCCGTCGAGGAACTTCTGGCGCTGCTCGGCGCGCTCGGCCTCGATGACTTCGCGGCGGGAGAGGACGATGTTTTTGCGCTCGTCGTTGATCTTGACGATCTTGAACTCGAACACCTTGCCGACGTACTCGTTGAGATCCTTCGGCGGAATGATGTCGATCTGGCTGCCGGGCAGGAAAGCTTCGACGCCGACGTTGACCATGAGGCCGCCTTTGACGACGCTCTTGATCTTGCCTTTGACGAGACCGCCGTCCTTGAACACGGCGTAAATTTTCTCCCAGTTCTGACGGTGGGCGGCCTTCTCCTTGGAGAGCACGACCATGCCTTCGTCGTTTTCGAGGCGTTCGAGGAGGACTTCCACCTCATCGCCGACCTGGATGTCTTCATCTTCAAACTCGTTGGAGGGGATGGCCCCTTCGGACTTGTAGCCGATGTCCACGAGGATGACCTGCGGTTTGATTTCGAGGATCTTGCCTTTGACGATGGATCCTTCGGAGAGCTCGCGGAAAGAACCTGCGATCAGGTCTGCGAGAGTAGCTGTTGCGCTCATTATGCTGTTACGGGTTGCGAGTGTTTGGAGGGAAACCGCACGCGAACCTCCACTCCTGAGGCGCGCTGCGGGCTTTCGTCCCGCAGAACCAACAGGCTCCCGGACAAGAGGGCCGAGATAGTCGGGGAGGAACTTCGTTTGGCAAGAGGGAAAATAAGCCCGCTCCAACCCGCTGAAAACAGGCTTCCCATCCACCGGGGCGCATGCCAGCATCCGGCCACCATGAAGCATTTTCCCACCCTGGCCTTGGTTTGGGCCTTGAGCACGCTCCCAGCAGCAGCCCAGCCTGCCCCATCGTTGATTTCGCCAGAGATCCGGGAGGATCACAGCGTCACCTTTCGTCTGCGCGCACCCAAGTCCCAAAGTGTGGCGTTGCGCGGCCAGTGGGACAAACAGCAGGCCACCATGACCCAGGATGCGGACAAAGTCTGGACCCTCACCGTGCCGAAGGTCGCTCCTGGCGTGTGGGAGTACAGCTTCATCGTGGACGGTTTGATGATGATCGATCCGCTGAATCCGGCGCAAAAGCCGCAGCGCAAGCCCACCGCGAGCATCCTGCACATTCCGGGCACGCCGCCAAACGTGTGGGACTTCCAGAACGTGCCACACGGCACCGTGCATCAGCACGACTACCTCTCAAAAGCCCTCGGCGGGCAGCGCAGCGCCTGGGTTTACACCCCGCCGGGCTATGAGGCCGATTCGAGCACGAAATACCCACTGCTGGTCCTCCAACACGGCTCCGGCGACCGTCACGAGGCCTGGGTGGTGCATGGCAAGGCGCACTGGATTCTCGACAACCTCATCGCCGCCGGCAAAGCGAAGCCGATGATCGTTTTGATGCTCGACGGCCATCCGCTGGGCCAAATCCCGCGCGAAATGGCCGACAAACGCGCCGAATCTCTCCAGGCCTTCAAAAACGAGCTGCTGCAAGACGGACTGCCCCTCGTCGAAAGCCTCTATCGCGTCTCACCTGAGCGCGAACAACGCGCCATCGCCGGCCTGAGCATGGGCGGCTGGCAGTCGCTGAGCATTGGCCTGACGAACACCGACCGTTTTGCCTGGATCGGCTGTTTCAGCGGTGCAGCGGATGAGAACGAGATCAAACCAGCGCTCGACGATGCCGCAGGCACCAATGCGAAGGTGAAACTGCTGTGGATCGCCTGCGGCGAAAAGGACAACGGCGCGCTCGGACGCAACGAACAGCTCATCGCCCTGCTCAAGGCACGCGGCGTGAACCATGAATGGCGGCTCACGCCGGGAGATCACTCCTGGCCGGTGTGGCGGGATTATCTGGCTGAGTTCGCGCCGAAGCTGTTCCGCTGAGAACGCAGACTCACTGCGGGATCGGATCGCCTCGCTTCACGGTCTTGCCTTCCCACACGGCCTCGTCGGTGGCCTTGTCGTAAGTGAGGACGCGGCTGGCGCTGTTCGGTGCGGGGGGCACGTCGATCTTTGGCAGCCATTTTTTGTGTTCGGCGATGATGGCGGCATTCTCGGGCTTGGCAGCCACGTTGTGCCATTCGTTTGGGTCGTTGACCATGTCGTAGAGCTCCTCCGAGCCGTCGGCGTAGTGAATGTAGCGCCATTTTTCACTGCGGATGCCGTGGTTGCCCTGATTGTGGCTGGTGATGGCCGGGCGCTCGCGTTTCGTGGCGGCGTCTTTGAGTTGCGCCAAAAGGCTGAGGCCCTCCAGGTCGCTGCGGGCAGGCACGCCGGCGAGTTCAATGAGCGTGGGGTAGATGTCGAGCAGCTCAGCGGGCTGCATGCAGCGCTGGCCGCCTTTTACACCGGGGCCGGCAAAGATGAGCGGAACCTTCGTGCCGCGATCCCACAGCGTGTTTTTGCCGGTGATCTCCTTTTCACCGAGATGCCAGCCGTGGTCACCCCAAAGCACGACGATGGTGTTGTCAGCGACTCCCGCCTCATCCAGCGCGGTCAAGAGGCGGCCGATCTGCGCATCGACGAAGCTGGTGCAGGCAAGGTAGCTGCGGACGAGGTTACGCCATTGGTTGTTCTCCTTGATCCACTTCAGGCGCGGCTCCGGCAGGCTCCAGTGCAGATACCAGGAGAAGCGCGGCGTGTCCTCGCGGTCGTTCTCGATGATCTTCGGCAGCACACTGTCGTCATCGGGATACAGGTCAAACCACTTCTGCGTCGCGTAGCACGGCACATGCGGCAGGAAGAAACCGGCGGCAATGAAGAAGGGTTGGTCTTTGGGTGCGGACTTGATCTGCTCGACGGTCCATGAAGCGACTTGGTAATCGCCCTTGCCTGTGTCGTCATTGTCTTTGGGCCACACGCCCCAGTCCATCGCGGGGTGGTCGCCCATCGGGGCCGGTGGGATGAGCTTCTGCGGTGGTTTCGTGCCGACGCCGCCCAACGGAGCGGTGATCTGAAACTCAGGCTCGGACTTCGGTGCGTTCGCGGCGGCTTTGTTCTTCCCCTTGCCTTTGCCTGCGCCTCCTCCTCCACCAGTACCACCATGGTAGATTTTGCCGGTCGCTGCCGTGCGGTAGCCGTTGTTCTCAAAATGCTTCGGCAGTGTCACACGGTCCTTCCATTCTGGCAGCGTGCGGAACCATGGTGAGAGGCCGTAAATGCCTGTCGTGGTGGGCCGCAGGCCCAGCAGCAGGCTCGTGCGTGAAGGATTGCACAGCGGCATGTTGCAGTGCGCGTTGAGAAACGTCGTGCCGCGTGCCGCCAGCCTGTCGATGTTCGGTGTCTTCGCCATCGGATGCCCGCCGAGGTGGCCGATCCAGTCGTTTTGATCGTCGATGGCGATGAACAGGATGTTCGGCTTGTCCGCGGCGCTGAGCGCAGGGCAAAGGACAGAGAAAATCAGGGCGAGGCAGGCAAGAGACTTCATGGCGTGAAAAACGGTGCGTGGGAACGGGCGCACGGACCCATTCATTCGTCTTTTCCTGTTCTTTGCCGGCTACAGCTCCTTGATCGAGATGTTGCGGAACTGAATCAGGCTGGAGGCCGCTGAAAGCTCGCCGGTCTTCGCGTTCTTGCCGCCGTGATGCTGGAGGCCGAGCTTGCCTTTTTCAGGAACGCCGGGGAGTTGCGCGTTTGCGATCACCGTCTGGCCGTTGAGCACGACCGTGAGACGGTCGCACTTCATCGTGATCTCGAAGGTGTTCCACTCGCCCACGGGCTTGTCGGCCTTCACTTTCGGTGTCACACCGGCACGCACTTCGGGCGGCATCGTTTTGTCCATGCGGTAGCCATAGACTTCGCCGGAACCGATCGGCCAGCACCAGATGTTGATCTGTGATTTGCCCACGCCGCGCAGGTAGATGCCGGAGTCGGCGTTCGGCGTGGGGATTTTGATCTCCTTACCGTTTTCATCGAGCTTGTGCGTGCCGTCGGGTAACACGACCGGCATGTCGTAGAGACCGGTGGTCTGTTTGAGCCGCCAGTCGATCTTGAGTGTGAAATCGCCGTATTCCTTCGCGGTCCACAGATTCTTGTCCTTCCCGGGAGCCTCGCTGCACGCGTCGTAATCAATGACTCCGTCGATCACCTTCCAGTGGCCGTTGTCGCCCTCGGGCACGACCCAGTTCGCGAAGTCTTGGCCATTGAACAACGGCGTGAAGCCATCATCAGCGGCGAAAGCGGCGGCAGACAGGGCAAGGAGGGAGAGCAAGGTTGTCTTCATGGTCACAAGAGAACGAACCCGGTGAGGTTTGCATTGCAGGCAGAAGCCTGAATGTGCCATGAGTGCCGCATGCCTCATGATCTCCACGCCGCACTCAAACAGTACTTCGGCCACAAGGCTTTTCGTGCCGGGCAGGAGCAGGTGATGGAGGCGCTGTTGGCCGGGCGCAGTGCGCTGGCGCTCTTCCCGACGAGTGCGGGCAAATCGCTCTGCTATCAACTGCCTGCGCTGCTCATGGACGGCGTTACGCTCGTGATCTCGCCGTTGATCGCATTGATGAAGGACCAGGTGCAGGCGCTGCGGGCACGCGGCATTGCCGCAGCGCGACTGGATTCATCGCTATCGGCGGATGAAGCAGCGCAGGTCTTTGAGGACATGCGCAACGGCACGCTGAAGCTGCTCTACATCGCCCCGGAGCGGCTCATGAATGAAAACTTCGTCGATCGGCTCAAGCGTCTGCGCATTTCGATGATGGCGGTCGATGAAGCGCACTGCATCTCCGAGTGGGGTCACAACTTCCGCCCGGAATACCTGCGCCTCGCGCTGGTGGCAAAGGAACTCGGCATTAAGCCCGTGCTCGCGCTCACGGCCACCGCCACGCCATCGGTCGCAGCGGATATTCGACGCGCATTCAACATCGAGCAGGCAGATCATGTGCAGACCTCGTTCTTGCGGCCGAATCTGCATTTTCGCATCACGCCCTGCACCGCGCAGCAGCGCCTGCCGGTGCTGACGAAGCTGCTGCTCAAGCGCAAGGTGCCCTCTATCGTCTATGTGACGCTGCAAAACACGGCGGAGCACGTCGCCACGCATTTGCAGAAGAGTGGCGTGAACGCTCTGGCCTACCACGCCGGTTTGCCTGATGAACATCGTTATGCCGCGCAAGATGCGTTCATGAACGGGCAGACGGATGTCATCGTCGCTACCATCGCCTTCGGCATGGGCATCGACAAGGCAGACATCCGCGCTGTGTATCACTACAACCTGCCGAAGACGCTCGAAAACTACTCGCAGGAAACCGGCCGTGCCGGTCGCGATGGCAAAACATCGGTCTGCGAGATGCTCGCCTGCGCCGACGACTGCATCGTGCTCGAAAATTTCACCTTTGGCGACACACCGACACCACAGGCCATTCGCCAGCTTCTCGATCATCTCCTGCTGCAAGGCGGCGAGTTCGACATCTCGATGTACGATCTTTCTCATGCCACGGACATTCGTCCGCTCGTCATCGAAACGGTCATCACGAACCTCGAACTCGATGGCATCTTGCGTCCGCTCGGTTCGTTTTACGCCAGCTATCAATTCCGCTTCATCCAGCCCGAACAGCGCATCCTTTCGGGCCACAAACCCGAGCGGCAGGCCTTTTTGCGCAGTCTGTTCCAATGCGGCAAGCGTGGCACTAAGTGGATCACATTGAATCCCGACGAAGCCGCCACCGAACTCAACGAACCACGCGACCGTGTGCTCAAAGCGCTCACCTGGCTTCAGGAAAGCGGCGACATCGAGCTCAAGCCCAGCGGCAGTCGGCAGAAGTATCGCCTCGCCGAAGACGCGCACCGTCGCGATCCGAAGGAAATCACGAAAAAGATGCAAATGCTCTTCGCCGAGCGTGAACAACGTGATGTCTCGCGTTTGCGAGAAGTCCTGAGCTTCGCCCAGCATCGCGGCTGCCTCACGCGCTGGCTCTTGAATTACTTCGGAGAGACAATGGAAACCAACTGCGGCACCTGCACGAGCTGCAAAGAGCGCGAAAAGGGCAGCACCGATGACACCCCGCGCGAAATCCCGCAATCCCCTGCCCCGCCCATCACCGTCGAGCACGTCGCCGCGATTCGCGATGTCATCGCGGAACGCAAGGCCGCGCTCAGGTCGTCACGCCAGCTCGCGCGTTTCCTCTGCGGCCTCACCAGCCCGGCCGCCAGCCGCGAACGCCTCGGCAGGCATCCCAGCTTTGGTTTGCTGGATCGCATTCCCTTTGGCGATGTGCTGGCGCAGACGGAGTCCATGCTCGCCTGAAGCCTATGTTTTGGCACCATGATGGCGCTGCGAAAATTCCTCGGTGAGTCGGGTGAAGTCTTTGAGAATGAATGTTTTGAACGTCTTGGGCGCTCAGTCATCCAACCTCATGTCTGTATGACGCATTCCAACCCATGAAAAAGACCCCCGCACTTCTCATCTGTTTCTCGGCCTTGCTTTTGACCCAGTGCTCTGCGCCGCAGACCCCGTCGTCCGTGGTGACTTTGGCGTCACCCACTCCCCAAGGCACGGTCACCACCCAGACGTTGGGAAACTCCACCGTGATGACCCGGAGGCTGATCAACCGTCCGCTCACGAACAAGGATGTCGGCAGAGTGCTGGAGGAAGTCACCGTGGTATCTCCCAGTGGCACCTCGGTGCAGGAGCGTGTGATTGTGCGCGCGCTTCCGAGGCTGGAGACGAAAAATCTGACCAAGTCGTGATCTTGAGGCCGGATCGTGGCCCAGGCGGAGAGCGCCATCGCTAGCCTGGGTGCTTGACGGGCATGGTGCTTTGCGGCGAGACTTCGTGCCACAAACGCCATGCCCTACCTCCTCGACGCGCTCGTCATCCTCGGTTACTTCGCCCTGATCATCGGCATTGGTCTGTCGCAGCGCAGCAAGAGCGGCAGTGTGGAGGGTTTCACGCTCGGAGACCGCCAAATCGCCTGGTGGGCGGTGCTGGCGTCCATTCTGGCGGCGGAAATCAGCGCAGCGACGTTTCTCGGCGCGCCGGAGTCCGGCTACAGCCGGCAAAACTGGAGCTATGCGCAATTCGCCATCGGCACGGTGCTGGCACGCATCATCGTGAGCTTTTTGTTCATCCCGATCTTTTACCGGCACGGCGTCATCTCGCTTTATGAGTTCCTGGAGACACGGTTCGGGCCGGTGACGCGGAAGTTTGCATCCATCACCTTCATGTTCACCCGTGTGCTGGCGATGGGCACACGGCTCTATGTCTCCGCCATCATCCTCGTGCTGGCCGTGGCGATGTGGCAGGGCGGCGCGGTGGATGCGAACACGAAATTTTGGCTGTATGCTGGAGCGGTGGTGGTCGTCACGCTGCTGACGGCGCTCTACACCTCGGTGGGCGGCATCCGGGCAGTGATCTGGACGGATTTCATCCAAGTGGGCGTGCTGGTGGCCTCGCTCGGCTTCACGATTCCCTACCTCCTGATGAAGATCCCCGGCGGCTGGGGCGCGGTGGCCGATGTGATCAAGGAACCCGTGTTCTTCGATTTTGCGAAGCCTGCTGAAACAGGCGCATGGGCCTGGGTCAAGAATGTCTTCACCAGCGAGTACACGATCTGGGCCGCGATCATCGGCAGCACCTTTGTGACCATGAGCACGCACGGCATCGACCAGGACACCGTGCAGCGCATGCTCACGGCGAAAAACCGCCGCCAGAGCGCCTTTGCGACGATTCTCTCCGGCATCGTCGATCTGCCGATCGTTTCGGCCTTCATCCTCATCGGCGTGCTGCTGAAGGCCTACTACCTGGCGCATCCGAACGCGGCGCTGCCGGTGGAAAGCCGCGAGGTCTTTCCCTTCTTCATCATGAATGAGATGCCCGCAGGCATGCGCGGCCTCGTCACAGCCGGCATCCTCGCCACGGCGATGGGATCGCTCAGCACCGCGCTCAATGCGCTCGCCACCAGCCTGTCGCGCGATTTCATCCTGCCAAGACTGCCTGCGGACGCGCCAGATTCGAAGCGCATCGCCGTTCTGCGCTGGAGCACGGTATTTTTCGCCTTCCTCATCATCGTGGTCGGCATCTGGACGGCCTGGTTCATGGCGCACAATCCGAAAGTCGAAATCCTGCCGCTCGTGCTGGGCATTCTCGGCTTCACGTTCGGGTCACTGCTCGGTGTGTTCCTGCTCGCGGTGCTCACCAAGACACGCGGCTGCGACACAGGCAACATCATCGCCATGGTCTGCGGCATCGTGGCCGTACTGTTCCTCAGCAACGTGCTCGGCATCCAGAACGCAGTGGGCATCAAGGAGCCTTTCGTGTTGTCCTTCCCCTGGCGCATCACGCTCGGCACCTTCGTCACCATCGGCGTCGCGATCTTGTTCAAGACACCCGACTCACGCCAGGCCTCGGCACGCGCCATCGACGAGACGCACGCCAAGGCGTGAGGGCACAAAAAAGCGCGGATCGTCACCGATCCGCGCTCTGCTTTGACTTTCTTGGCTCTTTGACCACGCCTTAACAGCGTCAGCCCATTAAGAGTAGCTGGCCTGCTGGCCCTTGATGTCGCGCTTCTTGATCCACGGCATCAGGCTGCGGAGGCGGGCACCGGTCTTCTCGATCGGGTGCTTCTCACCTGCCTTGAGCAGCTTGTTGAAGTTCTTGTAGCCGGTTTCGGTCTCCTTGATCCATTCCTTGGCGAATTTGCCGGTCTGGATGTCTTTGAGCGCGGCTTTCATGCGCTTCTTGACGCTGGCGTCGATGATCTTCGGTCCGACTTTGACGTCGCCCCACTTGGCGGTTTCGGAGATGGAGAAACGCATGCCGGCGATGCCAGACTCGTTCATCAGATCGACGATGAGCTTCAATTCGTGCAAGCACTCGAAGTAAGCCATCTCAGGGCTGTAACCAGCCTCGGTGAGAACTTCAAAGCCGGCCTGGACGAGGGCGCTGGCGCCGCCGCAAAGCACGGTCTGCTCGCCGAAGAGATCGGTTTCAGTTTCTTCCTTGAAGGTGGTCTCGATGACACCACCGCGGGTGCCGCCGATGCCGTGCGCCCAGGCAAGAGCGATCTTCTTGGCCTGCTTGTCAGCGTTCTGATGGATGGCGATGAGGGCGGGCACGCCCTTGCCTTCGGTGTACTGACGGCGGACGATGTGGCCCGGGCCTTTCGGGGCCACCATGATCACGTTCACATCCTTTGGCGGGACGACGGTCTTGTAGAGAATGGCGAAGCCGTGGGAGAAGAGGAGCGTTTTGCCCTTGGTGAGGTTGGGGGCGATGTCCTTCTTGTACACGCCACCAATCTTCGTGTCCGGCACGGCGACGAAGATGACGTCGGCCGCCTTGACCGCATCGGCGGTGTCCATGACCTTGAGGCCCTTCTCTTCAGCCACGGCGCGGCTCTTGGAGCCAGCGTAGAGGCCGATGATGACTTTGACGCCGCTCTCCTTGAGGTTCAGGGCGTGGGCGTGGCCTTGGGAGCCGAAGCCGATCACAGCGCAGGTCTTGCCTTTGAGCGGTGCAAGGCTGGCGTCTTTTTCAGTGTAGATTTTCGCGGGCATATAAGTTCTGGTTTAGAAGGGCGGCGATAGTGGTTCAAGCGGGGGACGGGGTCAAACGGCTTTTTCCCGCCCGAAGCACGCTTTGTTTGACCGGATCAAGCCCGGCGCTTAGGCTTCGCGCTCTTATGAAACCCACCATTGCTCTGCTCTGCGCCGCGCTTGCGGCTGTCACCGCCACCCAAGCCCAGGAAACCAAACCCGCACAGCCGGCCGCAGCTTCTGCCGCCCCCACCACCGTACCCATGGACAAAGTCAGCTACTTCATCGGCCGTAATTTCGGCGAGCAATTCAAAGGCCAGGGCATCGCCATCGACGTCACCGCCTTGGTTGAGGGCATCAAGTCCGGCCTCGGCGGCGAGAAGCCCAAATTCACCCAGGAGGAGCTCATGGCCGCCATGCAGGCTTTTGAAAACAGCATGCGCGAAAAAGAAGCCATGCGTGGCCAGGCCTCCAAGGCCGTGGGAGACAAATTCCTGGCCGAGAACGGCGCGAAGAAAGGCATCACCACCACCGCCAGCGGTCTTCAGTACGAAGTCCTCAAGGCCGGTGACGGACCCAAGCCCGTCGCCACCGACAAAGTGAACGTTCACTACCACGGCACGCTCATCAGCGGCAAGGTTTTCGACAGCTCCGTCGAGCGCGGCCAGCCCATCACCTTCGGCGTGCAGGAAGTCATCAAAGGCTGGACCGAGGCGCTGCAGCTCATGCCCGTCGGCTCGAAGTGGCGTATCTACATTCCTTCCCAGCTTGCCTACGGCGAGCAGGGCGCCGGTGGCGACATCGGCCCGAACGAGGCGCTGATCTTCGACGTCGAGTTGATTGGCATCGTGAAGTAATCGGTCACGAACCTCTTGAATGCCGAAGGGCGGGAGTCATCTCCCGCCCTTTTTATTTTTACAGCGCTGTGGCGCTTCCGCTCATCCACGCCCGCACCTGCGCCAGTCGTGCGCGCAGGCAGTTGCCGGTGTGATTGTCCTGCAAAAGCGACTCGTCCAAAATCAGCGTGCTCAGCCAGTGGCGCGGCGCCTCCTGCTCGGTTGCGCCCAGCGCGTCCCACCAGGCGCGCATGGCGATGTTCTCATGCAGCACATGCCCGACGAAACGCCTGATGCCCAGGCTCAGCGCGTGCTCCCAGATCATCGCCAGCAGCAGCGTGGCGACACCGCGTCCTTGAAACTCGTCCGCAACGCTGAAGGAAACTTCCGCCGCTTCCGGCTCCTCCTTCAAACGCCAGAACGACGCCCCGCCCACACCGGGGATGTCGTCGCGCGTCTGATGCATCGCCATCCAGGCCACATGATCTTTTTGATCCGGCGTGCATAGGCTTTCGATCAAACGTGGGTTCAGCTCCCTCACCCGCATCCAAAAGCGAAAGTAGCTCGCCTCCGGCGACAGCCGACGAAACGCCTCAGCGATCAGGTTCCGGTCCTCCGGTCGGATGCTGCGAACCACCAAGGGAGTGCCGTCTTCCAGGCTCATCTGCCACTTGCGGGTCGAATCAAACGTCATGCCCCACCGCTGTCTGCGATCCCGCCCTGCGGCAAGCCTTGAATTGGGAAGAAAATATGGAGCGCGAGTGTGTCGCAGACCACTCGCCTGAATTTCCTGCGGGGTGGAGTGGCGGTAAGGCGGCTTTATGGACTTCGCCGCGTTGGGAAAGCATGGCGAGTAGGCTGCGCCATACTCGCGCTCCGATCTTCGACATCACTTTCCGCTCGACCACTTCGCCGCGTTAATGATGAGCTTTTTGTAAGGCTCCAGGTCATGCACGCGGGCATCGTGGCCGAGGGCGATGCCGACGATTTTGGCTTTCGGGTGTTTCGTGATCCAGACGCTCGGGTGCGGCTTTTGGTATTTGTCGCTGTTGCTGGTCTCGGCGAGGACTTCGATGGGGGCGGTGCCTTCGGGGATTTTGTCGGGCTCGGCGTTCACGTAGTAGAGCTCGTCTTCGACGGTGAAGCTGGCGGGGACGTCTTTCATGACGGGATGGTCGGCTTTGAGGGCTTTCACATCGAAGGGATGGATCTTGTCGTGGCCGCGGGCGCCGCCGCCGACGATTTGGGCGTTGAGCTCGGGCCAGCCGCCGAAGCCATACCAAGTGCCGGGATGCAGCATGACGATGCCTTTGCCTGCGGCGGCGAATTCGAAGAGCGCTTTGCGATAGGCGGCGGTGTCGAAGAATTTGCGGTTCACGCTGATGATGGCGGCGTCGGCGTTTGCAAGCTCGGCAGCGGCTTGGTCGCGGTCTTCGGTGTAGTGGACGGTGAAGCCGGCGGCTTTGAGCGTGGCGACATCGGTTTTGCCGAAGAAGTCTTTGAAGTTGTGCGAGGAACCGCCGCCGATGACAAGGATGCGCGTTTTACCGGCTTCCCATTGCACGGGCGCGGCAGGAACGAGCGGGCCATCGCCCTTGCCGCCTTCTTTGGGGCCGGTTTCGGGAGTGGTGCGGGCACTCTTGCCCGCATTGGGAGCCCTGCCTTTGCGGGCAGGAGTGCCCGCATCACTCTTAACCGCGGCTTTTTCCGTGCTGGCGGTGATGGCGACGGTGCAGGGCGCGATGATGCTGCCGCTGGTTTCGAGCGTGAGCTTTTTGAGCTGCGCTTTCTTCTTCAAATTGAAGGCGAGATAGCGCAACTGGCCGCGGCGCGTGAAATCGCCCGCGTCATCACTCAGCGGCACTTCGGCGCGTCCGATGTAGTCGGCGAAATGCTCGCCGTTCTTCAGCACGATGGCTTCTTTGTCGCCGTCGGCGTATTCGACGTGCACGGTCATCGCCGGGTTGCCGATCACGCCTTCACCGCCGTAGGGCCAGGCCCAGCCGGCGACGCCGCCGAGCATGTGGAGGCTGGCCGCGGTGGCATTGGTGGCGATTTCGACCCGCGCGGGGAAATTGTCGGCCACGGTGCCTTTGCCGCCGCCTTTGAGCGCGATGATGCTGGCGCCAGTCTGCGATTTTTCAGGGTCCATGATGAAGAAGGGCACGCCATGCACGGTGACGTTGCCAAACTTGTGCAACGTGACGGTTTCGTCCTTGAACTCCTCGCCGCGGAAGATGCCGACGCGGCTGTCGGCGTTGTAGGCGGCGCGCAGGTCGATCACGCGATACTTCTGGTCGCCGCTGCCGCAGATGAAGGCGAGGATGTCGCGCAGCACCTCGGGGCCGAGCGCGTCGAGACCTTCCGGCATGAGGCTGCGGCGGGTGTTTTCACGCGTGGCGATGTCGCTCTTCTTGATCTCCACGTCGCCGCCCTGATTGCGCAGGTTGATGCTGGCGGCGTTTTCGCTGGTGATGACGCCGACATGCACGTCGCCGTTCTTTTTGGTGACGTTCCAGGCCCAGAAGCTCGGATCGACCTCGCGGTTCGGGTCCACGATGTGCACGAGCAGCTCTGCCGGTCCGTGTGCGCCCATGCCGACGAGCGGCGGGGCCACGTCCTTGCCGATGTCGCCCAACTTATGGCACACAGCGCAGGCGGCTGTGAACATGGCCTTGCCGTTGGCCAGATTGCCGGGCTTTTCGACCTCGGGCGTGAGTTTGGCGATGATTTCGTTCTTCGCCTTCGTGCCGGGATTGAGCTTGTCCATCATCGCATTGGCCTGTTTGGCGACGTTCTTGTTCGGATGCGTGCGCAGACGCGCGATGTTGCCTGGGCCGAGGATTTTGGGCTCAATCTTGCCGTCCGCGATGCTGGCGAGCAGCGCGAGTGTGGCCTCAGGACGCTTCAAAACGGCATCAAAGGCCAGTCCGAGCGCCTTGGGCTGCAGTTTGCCCATCGAAGCGACGAGTTCGGTCACGCTGCCGCTGTCGCCGAGCGCGTTGATGATTTCGGATTGCAGAGCCTCGGGCGAATTTGCCTCGACCAGGGTCGCCACGACCGTCGCACGCGCGTCCGCGCTGCCGACGCCGATGAGCGCACGTGCGGCGCTGATGCGTTCACCCACGGCGGTGGCGTTGTTGGTGAGTTTGGCGCTGAGATTGGCGATTTGCGCCTTCACCTCATCCGCCAGTGCGCCGGCTTTGTCCCACTTCGCCACGAGCGGCAGCGCCGCGCCGGCGGTGCTGGCATTCGCGAGCAGTTTCTTCAGCGAATCGGTGAGCGCGGGCGTGAGAGATGGCGACTCGCCGCCTTGCTGCGCGATGCCTTTGAGAATCGCGATTTTCAGAGCGTCAGCGTTGGTTCCAGCTTCGGCGGCGGCGGTGATGAGTTTGTCGGCGGACTTCGCGGAGGGCAGCAGGGCCGCGACGAGCCCTTCCACGCCTTCCGGTGCTTTGAGGGCCTTAGCGATCGTGTCGTCAGCGTGATCAACTGCGGCTGCGATCACCGCCGAGCGCGTCCAGTCATCCTGCGCGGATTTGAACGTGGCGAGCGCGTCGGCCTTTGATTCAAAGGTGCGCAATGCGGAGCTACCCATCGTACCCTTCGAGTCGGCACTGTGGTGATAAAAACTGCCTGCGACGGGCTTCGCCTGCTTGTGCTGCACTTTCCATACGCGGCCAAAGTAGTGGTCGCGGTCAGGACGCACGGCGGCATTGGCCGGGCCGTGGATCGGGCCACGCGTGTCGTTGTGAATGACTGCCTGATTGTAGAAATCGACGACATACAGCGCGCCATCGGGGCCGACGCGGTTTTCGATCGGGCGGAACCACAGGTCCTTGCTGCGCATGAACTCGGTTTCCTCGCGGCCGTGCTCTTTGTTTGTTTTGTAACTGACGCCGTCTTTCTCGACGAACTGATGATGCACGATGTTGAGCGTCGGTTCGGTAGTGAAGTAGCTGTAGTTCCACTTCGCGGGCCACGCGCCGCCTTCATAGATGGCGCAACCGGCGGCGGCGGTGAAATTGCCGACCTGGTCGATCTGCACATAGGCCTGCTCCGGCCACGACATGGCCGGGAAGGTCTTCTGGCCGCTGATCATGCCTTTCCAGCTCGTGGTGCCGGGGATTTTGCCTTTGGCCAGCACATACTCCGGCAGCACGACGTGGAAGAACACGGTGCCGCTGGTGGGCTGCGTGAAGAACACCTGGCCGTCGGAGGTGACGTCGAGGCCCCAGGTGTTGCCGCCGCGTGAGGCATACTGCTCGATCTCGGTGCCGTCGGGTTTGAAACGAATGACTCCGCTGCCGATACCGACCGCCGGTTTGTTCGGCGCGTTCACCGCGGTGACATTGCCGCCGCTGTAGCCGTGCGTGGAGTAAATCCAGCCATCGAGACCCCAGCGCATGTTATTGATCACCGCATGCGTGTCACCGGTGCCGAGATTCGTGTAGAGCTTCTCGCGCTTGTCCGCGACGCCGTCACCGTCGGTGTCCTGGAGATTCCAGATGTCAGGAGCTGCGCAGGCGATGACGCCGTTTTTGTAAAACACGAAGCTGGTGACGAGTTCGAGCTTGTCGGCAAAGACGTGCTTCTTGTCCATCACGCCGTCGCCATTCGTATCCTCGAGCCAGGAAATGCGGTCGGTGGGATCGCGGTCGTATTTTTTTGTCCAGGAGCCACTGTCCTTCCACTTCTCCACGTTCAGCTCGCGGCGGCCGTTCGGATACTCGGGCGTCTCGCAGACCCAGAGGCGGCCTTTTTCATCCCAGTCGATGTTCATGACCTTGTTGATGAGCGGCTCGGCGGCGACGAGCGAGAGATCGAAGTCGGGATGCACCTCGATTTTCTCCGCGGACTTGCTGGGATGCGTGGGGCCGCCTTCGACGTAGCGGAGGTTGTCACCGAGTTCCTCCGGCTTGCAGAGTTCGTCCGCGTTTTCACGCTTGCCGGCCCAGGCAATGCCGCGCAGGAGCAGCGCGCGCAGCGTGGGATGGCTGAAATTCTTGTGATAGTGGCCGGGAATGCAGACAAAGGAGCGGTAGGCGTCCTTTTCATAGGTCCACACCTGCGGCTGGATGTCGTAGATGCTGACGACCTTGCCACCCTTGGTGATCTCCTCGGCGCGTTTGTTCGCCTTTTCGTTGCGCGTGCCCTGCGGTTTCGGCGTGTAGGCTCCGGCGAGGATGCGGCACTCCGGCAGGAGGTCCATGTCGTAGTAGATCTCGTCGTCCATGGCGAAGTTCGACATGTCCTTGGTGATCGGGTTCTCCTTATCGGTGAAGTAGAGATGCATCGGGCCTTCGAGCCACTTTGTGGGCCGCTCATGATTCCACGAACCGCCGACGACCGACTTGAACCACGCCGGATCGCGCGAGACCGCACCCGCGTGAATCGTCACGATGCCGCCGCCGCGGGCGATGAACTCGAGCAAATTCTTCCGCTCCTCGCCGATCTTGATGTTTCCGGCCTCCTGCGCGTGCAGGATGAGCACGTCCGTCTTGTCGAGCTGCTCCTTCGTCGGAAACTCGAGCGAGCCATCGGCCTTCGCGCCGCGTTCATTGAGCAGCGGCACCCATTCCTTCAAAAACTGCGGGAAATCATGCGCGCCGGGGCCGTGAGATTTTTTGCCAGCGCGGATGAAGACGCGCAGCGGCTCCGCCGCGAATGACGAATGAGGAATGGCGAATGACGAAGCCAGCAGGCAGAGGAGGAGGCGTTTCATGGTCGGAAAGCGAGGATGCTACGCGAAAGGAACGCCTGATGGGAGGGGCGTTTTTGCACGCAGCACTATCGGGAATGCACATCCCGCGGCAAAACCCGTCTCCGCCTCGTCAGGCGCTCACTTTTTCTTCCCTTTGCCCTTTTTCTTGGGCTGCGGCTCGCTGGCGTCTTCAAAGGCGGGCTTGCTGCCGGTCAGATCGGCGAGAAGACGCGCGGTGTAGCCGGCGAAGCGGCCGTCGGGCGATTCGCCTTTGGCGGGGAGCTTCTTGAGCTCTTCGGCGATGGCTTTCGCCTTGTCGCCGAGGTCGCCGATGGCGTTGAGGGCGCTCATCGTGGTGAACACATCGTGTTGGCTCCAGTTCGCGAGATTCACGAGCTTCGGTAAAGCGGCGGCGCGGTCGGCATCGCTGCCGTAATTGGCGAGCGACCAGTTGGCGACGACTTGGACGTAGGTCGAGCTGTCGGAGGCGGCTTTCAGCATCTCGTCGTGCGCGGCGGCGAGCCCGTCCTTGCCGCGCATGAGCACGCCGATCGTGCTCCAGTAACGAATTGCGTTGTCGGAGTCGCCAAATCCTGCCTTGAGGTCGCCCATGGCATCCATCTTCAGCGACGAGGCGGTTCCGGCGGCCTTCAGGAGGCGCGCGACTGGATAGAGCTTGTCATCGTGGCCCATGTCGTAGGGCGTGGTGCCTTCGGAGCGCTGATGCATCTCGCCTTCGGGCAGCAGACCGACATCGCGGATGGTCAGTGCGAGGTTTTCCTGCGCCGCACGCATCTTGGCGAGCGTTTCGGCGTGCTCGGGCGAATTGGCGAGGTTGTGGACCTCGTCGCGGTCGCTTTGCAGGTCGTAGAGCTCCTCGGGAGCCTTCGGTTCCTTCCAGAAGATCGACTGCTCCGGCGTGGTCTTACCTTCATCGAAGGCCTTGCGCCAGACGCGGGTGGTGGGCGTCTCAAACTGGTAGGCCACATGCTGCGCCTGCGAGAGATGCGGCATGTAATTGCGCACATAGACGAAGCGGCCGTCGGTGACGCTGCGCACGCAGTCGTAGCGCTCGTCCATGCGGCCGCGGAAGCCGAAGATGAACGGCTGCGGCTCAGTTTGGAACTTCCCTGCGAAGGCGTGGCCCTGCATCCACTCCGGCGGCTGCACGCCGATGATGCTGAGCAGCGTGGGCGCGAGATCGACGAAGCTCACGAGGCGGTCGGACTTCACGCCAGCGCCGTATTCCTTTGGCGCGAGGTGTTTCCAGTTTGGCGGGAAATACACGACCATCGGCACCTGGAGGCCGGAGTTGCAGGGCCAGCGCTTGTTGCGTGGCATGCCGCTGCCGTGGTCGGCGTAGTAGAAGATGATGGTGTCGGCGGCGAGACCGGCCTCTTCGAGTTCCTTGAGACGTTTGCCAGCAGAGGCATCGGCCAGCGTGACTTGATCATAATACTGTGCCCAATCTTGGCGGACTTCTGGCGTGTCGGGATGATACGCAGGCACGCGAACCTTGGCGGGATCATGAATCGCCACATGTGGGCGTTTGCGAAGCTGGCTTTCGTGGCTGCAGGTCTCGTTGAAGATGGCGAAGAAGGGCTGGCCGTCCTTGCGGGCCTTCCAATGCGCCTTGCCGTTCGATTCGTCCCACACGCCTTCGGGCTTGGCGAGGTTGTAGTCTTCCTTGCTGTTGTTCGTGCAGTAGTAACCGGCCTCGCGCAGGAACTGCGGATACATCTTCGTGCCCTTCGGCATCTGCGTCATGCTGCGCATGTGCTCGCCACCGGTCGAAGGCGGGTACATCCCGGCGATGATCGTCGTGCGTGCAGCGGCGCACACCGGGCCGTTTGACCACGCGTGCTTGAACAGCATCCCCTTCGCCGCCAGCGCATCAACGTTCGGTGTGGTGGCATACATGTCGCCGTAGCAGCCCATGTGCGGTCCATGATCCTCGCTGGTGAGCCAGAGGATGTTCGGCTTCTCAGCTGAAAATGACGAATGCAGAATGCAGAGTGACGAAAGGACGATGCTCAGGAGCTTCATGGGGCGTCTGGAACGAGGGCGGACGCGCCAATCCTTCAATCAAGAACGCTCGCTACTTCACCGTGATCCAAAGCGGCGAAGACCAGGCCATGTTGCCGTCGGTCTGCTCAATGCGGAGATAGTAGCGGTTTTCGCCCTTCAGCGGTGCGCTGTCGGTCCAGGTTTGGCTCACGGACTTCGCATTCGGCTCGATGACGTGATGATCCTGCTCGTTTCGCACGAGGGTGAGGCGTTTCACCGGCGCGGTGCCTTCGATCTTGAAAGAGAGCGCGGGTTTGTCGCTCGTTTCAATGACCTCGCCCATCAAATGATCGCCGCTGCTGAGCTCGACGAAGATCTTGTCCGTGGCGGCGCAGGTGCGGCGGGCTTTGAAGCCGGCGATGATGCCCTCGCGAGTGAAGTCTTCGACATACACGCCGCCAAACGAGGTGTGAGTGGCGATGTGGTCGCTCGAGGCGAAGACGCTGAGCTTGTGGCCGGTTTCGAGCGCCTTTTGATACACGCCGTTGTTGTAGCCGGGCTGTTTCGGGAATCCGGCGTCAAAGTCAGTGATGACACCGGGCGGCTTGGGATGCTCGTCACCGGCGAGTTTGTGCGGCGTGTAGTTTTCTGTTTTCCGCAGGCCGACGCTGGGCTGCGGCGCACCGAGGCCTTCGTAGCTCACACGCGCGCCCTGGAAGATCTCGACGGTGTTTTCATAGGTGTTGTCGATGCCTTGCGCATACTTCGTCCAGTCCGTGCCCATGCCCGTGGCGCCGGTGTGGCTGATGAGGGCGACGGACTGGTTGTAGCGCTTCAAAACATCCCACAGCTCGGTCGGTAGAATCTCTCCAATACCGGGCGCGATCGGCAATGACTCCTGCCACTGCGACTGGCGGTAATTTTGCCGCTGGATGTACACAATCGGCCCTCCGCGCTTGGCGAAGACGATGTTCCGGTGTCCCCAGGGGAAAGTCTGCTCGCGCTCATACGCGTAGAGCGAGGCGAAACTGCCGGGCGCGTGAAACGCGTCCACCTGCCGCTGTGTGTGCCACCATTCGTAAGGCGAGTAAATCTTGCCGATGTCCGTGTGGTCGGAAGTGCCGAGGAAATCGAGACCGGCGAGGTCGTAGGCGTAGCGGTAATGCTCCACGATGCAGCCGTCGAAGCCGGTGCGGCAGTTCGAGATGTCGGTGTGACGATGCAGATCTCCCCACACGAGGCGATACGTCTTTCCGCCGATCTTCCAGGTGTGATGCTCCGTGAGCGGGCGCGGCGGCGTGGGTTCGTTGAAATACGGCTCCGGTTCCGCCGCGCGTGCGATGGCGGCCTCCGGCTCCTCGGGCATGAGCGGCCATGCGGCGTCGTGTTGGATCAAGGCCGAGTGAATCTCCGCGATGCCACTGGCCTTGGTGGTGCGTTTGTCGGTGGCCCAGGTGATCCAGACGCCGCCTTTCGGCCCGACATGCAGTTCTTGATGCCGATCCTGCCCCATCGTGCTGTCTGGCAGCGCCGCAGGCTCGGCCCAGCGCTTCGTTTTCGGATCGTAACGCGTGACAGCGGCACGCCAGAAGGCATTCGCGAAATAGCGGTAACTCAGCCACACCTGACCATCCTCACGCAAGGCCACGGAGGGCACGTTCACGGCAAAACCGGGGCTGGGATCAGGCGCAGGCGTGGGGCGTCCGTTGTGTGGCACGGGCACCTCGGTGAACTGACCGCTGGCGATGTCGTAGCGGCCGAGCAGCAGACGTTTTTGTGCGTTGAGTCCGATGTCATTTTCATGTCCACGTGAATCCAGCCCCCACTGCTGCCTTCCGCGCTCGGCGGCGATCCACAGACCGCCATTACCATCCGCCGCGATGCTGGCACGTGCTTCGTAATCGGGGGTTTGCACCAGCACCTTGTCCTCCACACGGCCGTCGAGCATCACACGCGCGAGGCGCAGGTTGAACTCACTCCCAGCGGACGAGTCATAGACGATCCACGCGCCTTCGGTGTCGCTGAAGGCGAGACGCGGCTCCCAGTTGCCACCTTCTTGGTTCGTGGAGACACGAATGGCCTCTGACCACATCTTTTTCTCCGCGCTCCAGTGCCGCGCCCAGATTTGCGAGGCTCCAGGCCGCACCTCCTGCCACGTCACCCACACACGACCAGATGCGTCGCTGCTCGCATCCACAAACGTGCTGCCCGCGCCGGCTGCGGAAGCGAGTTCGATCTCATCCTCCCCTTTGCCATCCGCAAAGCGTCGCGCCCGCAACGTCATGACATCTTTCTCATTCACCTGCCCCCAAAAACACCAAACACCCGCGCCATCGGCCACGATGGCCGGTTGATGAATCACGCCGGGCTTCGACAGCGCCGCCACGGGTTTCCAAGCACCTGCCTCGCGTGTGGCGAGATGCAGCGTGTCCGCCTTGCCATCGTGCTCGATGTAAGTCGCCCACAGGCTCAGATTCTTCGCGATGACGAAATCCGGGAAGTCACGATGCAGCGCGGCATCTCTGGAGATCAGATGCTGGGAGAGCGGCACCTGAAACTGCGGCTGACGCGCAGCAGCAGCCTTGGCTTTGCCTTTGCCCTTCTTTGGCGTCTCTTGAGCGCTGAGAAAAGCACAGGAAAAAAGCAGAAGCGTGGTGATGACGAGGCGCATGGTTGGAAAGGTAGATTCGATTGGAGAAGTTCGGCTTCGGTTGCCAACCGAAGCTACAAAATCAGCCGAGCACGTTCTCGCCTCGGTTCTCTGCCTGCTGGATCGTCACCGGCCAGCCGGGGAATTGGTTCGAGGCTTTGCCATCCGTGGCGTCGATGAGGAAGCGGAAGGACTCGATGAAGTAGGTCTTCTTCTCCGTGTCGAAGGTGATGAAGCCAAAGCCGCTGCCTTTCTCGTGCGCCTTCTCATAGCGGTTCGGTGCTTGACCGACCACGGGATTGCCGACGGCATAGACGTAAGCCTTGTTGCCAAGACCTTCGATGAACTCGCCCGTGTCCGGCAGCCCATGCTTCGGGCGGTTCGTGTGCGGCATTTTGAGCTCATCTGGCCGCCACCAGCGCGGATAACCGGCGGAGATCGCCGGTGTGCAGAAGGACCAGTTCGCGTCGCGCTGCTTCTCCACGCCGTATTGCACCAGCGTGGTGAGATGCTGGTCGCCATTGATGTGCAGGGCCATGGCGGGGCGCATCAGCTCGATGGCGCGATTTCGTGGCGTCTGAGGCCAGCCACCGGAGTCGAGATCGGCTTTGAGATAACCATCGGGACCACCGTGATGTGTGGCCACGTTGGCAAAGACGGTCTGGCTGAGCACGGCCTTGAGCTTGTGCCCGCGCCAGTCTTGCGCCCATTGCTTCAAAAAAGCCTCCTGACGCTCGCCGAGCAGGATGAGGCCGGGTTTGTCGAGTGTGGCGGTGTCGAAGTTCGCGTCTGGCACATGATCGGCACGACCACCGCCGCCGGTATCGACACGCTCGGGGCCGCTTTTCCACTGACGGTCGGCGAGGATGGCAAAGCTGACGCCGCCATAGACCATGTCGCCATAATACACGCTGATGTCCTGGAGCACCGGCTTGGGATCAAACGCATCGGGATGATGCGCGACGTTGGTTTTGTGGACCACGTTCACCATGCGCGCCGGCTCGATGTAACCGCCCTTCGAGGAGGCACCGGTGTCTCCCACGTCCATCTTCTTGCCGCCCTCGCCCCAGATGTTGCCCTGGAAGACGTCATGGTCGTCAGGCAGGCAAAGTGTGGGCGCGTTGCGCATGACTTCGCGGAAAGCCCAGCCGTGCTGGTAAAATTTGCGCAGGTAATTCAGGATCGCAGGCTGTGCCGGTTCACGAATGATGCCGAAGCCGCCGTGGTTTTCGTAAATCTGGTCGCCGGAGAAAAAGACGAGGTCGGGGTCGAGCTTGCGCACGTTTTCGGCCACCGGCGCGTAGGGGAAGCCATAATCATTCTGGCAGGTCAGTGCGGCCATGCGCAGCGGACGGCCTTCGGGATTGGCCTTGATGGTGCCGCTCCATTCGTTGGACGTCTCGCTGCCGTCCTTGTGCTTCTCGCGATACACGAGCTTGTAGGGCGCGGCCTTCTTCTCATCCCAGTTAGGAACACGAAACGTCGCCACCCACGCGTCGGGATCGAGCTTCGCCGTGCCGAGAGATTTCCACGCGCCGTCTTTTTCGATATGCAGCTCAACCTCGTGATTATCCTGCGCACCGAGCGGCCCAGTCAGGGCACTGATCTTCATCACAAAGCCGTCTTTCGTGCGTGAATCGCTCAGCGAGTACATGGACCAAAGAATTGGGCCAAACTTCTGCTGCGGTGAGATGGTGAAAGCCACGCCTTCCAGTGTCCAGTTTTGAAACCGATACCGTCCACCGCCTGTCGCCACTCCTTTGCCCTTGCCCTTCTTCGCGGCACCGACTGCTCCGGCAGCGAAGTTGTTCGCGAGCGAGACATTGCCGAGAATTTGATCCGCCGCTACCTCATGTGCCAGCGTTGCGAGTTCCGCACCCGATTCCGCATCCGCCGCCGTGAGTGTCAAAACGCACTTCTCGCCTTGTGGCAATCCTTTGAGCGTGAGGCGGACTTGTTTTAATGCCGCGCCATCTTTGAGCGCGACCGTCTTCGGCCCGAGCACGAGCTGATCACCCAGCCAGCCAGCATTGAGGCCGCGCTGTATGAAGCAGTTGCTGCGGTGCTCGTTGATCTCGCTGCGCACACCGATGCGGAAACCCGCGCCGCCGTCGTTTTTGAGCACTTCGAGCCGCGTCGGCGTCACGGACATCGTGAATGCTCCGTTTTGCGTGATCTGATGCGTCAGCGAATGCACGCTGCGACCGGGGCCGACGTTCAGGCACTCCGCGCCGCCCTCGCTCACACGCCAGTCCTCCATCGGATTCGCCCAAAACTCACCACCGAGCCACACGCGATCATGCGTCCGCGCCCAGGCATCCGAAACAGGCTTCGAGACGGGCGTTTGCGCTCCGGCATGCTCGCTACCCGCGATGCCTGCAAATGTTCCGGCGGTGATGAGCTTGAGACTGTGGCGACGGGTGAATTGGTTGGTCATGCGCCATGGGAACGCCGGACAAGCGGATGGTTTTCAGCCGATGTGGACTCGATTGGCAATCGAAGCTACGGAGAAAGCCCTGGCGTTCCATGCTCGCCAGTGTGATCACCAATACTTCGGCCAGCGGGCCTCACGCGTGAGGTTGTGGAAGAGCAACGCCACGAGGACGAGGATCACCGCACCGGTAAGTGTGGGGAACAGGGCGAAGCTCCACCCCGGCAGCATGAGAAACACGATCACCGGATTCGAGCCGGCTGGCGGATGCACGGTGCGGGTCAGCATCATCACCGCGATGGCACTGCCGACCGCCAGCGCCACGCTCCACCAATGCGGACCGCACAGATGCACAAACGTGAGACCGATGAGGGTACTGAACAAATGCCCGAGCACGACATTCCTCGGCTGGCTGAAGGGCACATCAGGATAGCCAAAGACGAGCACGCAGCTCGCACCGAACGATCCCAGTACGAGTGCGACGTGCAAACTCTGCGCCAGCAACGCGATGACCGCGATGGCGAGATAGCCGCCGGCAAAGGCAAGCACGACGGCTTTGCCCGGAGCACGCGGAGGAAGGGCGGCGGAGTCGCCGCGAAGTTTGGTGAGGAAGTTCATGGTGTTTGCAGTGTGAGCTGGGATTCGAGCTCAGCAATGCGGGCCTTCAGCGGCGCAACAGCATCGTTCACCTCGGCGGCGGTGAAGCGTGGGGTGATGTATTTGGGACAGTTCCAGTCAAAGGCGACGATGCGAATGCGAAAAAGGCGTTCCGTGATTTTAGCCAGGTCCGGTGTGGTGACTTGCTGAACAAGATCGGGATGATCACGAGCATCCAGCACTTCGACATGACCGAGGAGCTTGAGACGCTGACGGCGTGGATAGTCCATCATGAAAAGACAGACACGATCATTGCCGACGACGTTGCCCGTGGTGAGCATCTGGCGGTTGCCTTTGTAGTCGGCGAAGACCAGTTCGCCGGGGGAGATGACTTTCACAAAGCCCGCCGGGCCTCCTCGATGCTGGACATACGGCCAGCCTGTCTCACTGACGCTGCTGAGATAAAAGCTGTCACGAGACTCGATGAAAGCCGTCTCGTCCGGCCCGAGTGGGTCATCACCAGGAGCGGGTGGCAGCACCTGTGACCGTCCAAAGTAGTGCTGCTGGGCAGCAAGCACCTGAGGCGTGAATGCAAGGTCGAGAAACTGGTGAGCCATGGTGTTGAGTGGAATGGGCCCCCGGCAGCGCCGTGCTGCCAGGAGCGGGTTGGATGGGCTCAGAAGATCAGGATTTGCCAGCCTTCCGTCTGGTAACGACGCAGGCTCAGCAGACCTAGCGTGCCGGTGAGAAAGTTTTCTTTCTTCTCTTCGATGCCGCAGGCTTTCAAGCCTTCGCTGGCACCAAAGACGGCGGCGCAGGCGCAGGAAGCGCCGACGACGAGATCGCGCACAGCGTTGTAGAGTCCGTTGACAGGACTCGTGACCTTCGACAGCTCCGCCGGCCAGCGTGTGCCGGTGCCGATGAAGCTGACTTCGACTTCGTCGCCAGCCTGTTTGCCTTCGGCGGCCACGGCGAGTCCGTTGAAAACGCGTGCGAGGGATTCTTCGCCTGCTTTGGGATCACTGATGATGAGGATGGCGGTTTTCATTTTGGATGGTGTGTGTGTTGTTCGTGCCGACGTGATTGCCGACGCGCCCATCCTGAGCCGCGCACTCATGGCCGGGTAATGCCGCTTCGTCGTTGCGGATATGCCGGATGTGCATAGCCTCGTCGGCATGATCGAACGCATCCGGGCTCTGCTCACCGTGATCGAGGAAGGCAGCGTCAACCGCGCCGCCCTGAGGCTGCGCATCACCCAGCCTGCTCTCAGCCGCCAGATGCAGGCTTTGGAAAACGAGATCGGTGGCAGGCTGCTGGAGCGTGAGACGAGCGGCGTGAAGGCCACGGGCCTCGGTCATGCTCTGGTGCAGACGATGAGTCCGCTGCTCACCCGCTACGACGTTGCCCTCGCGGATCTGCGTCGTCAGGCTCGTGGTGAGCGGTCCGAACTGCGCGTGGGCTATCTCGCCTCGGCCGCGCCATCCGTGCTCACGCCAGCTCTGACGCGACTCCGCAAAGCGCAGCCCGATTTGAGGCTCAAGCTGCATGACATGTCACCACGCGAGCAGATCGACGGTCTGCGCGGCGGAGAACTCGATGTCGCGCTCATCGGCCAGGAAGGCGTGGTGGCCGCGAAGGAGTTTCACAGCCTCAAACTGCTCTCGCTGGGTGTGTGCGCCGCTGTTTCCAGCAATGATGTCATTGCCTCTAAAAAGAGCATCACGCTGAAGCAGCTCAAAGGTCGTGACTTCATTGGCGTGGACGAGGATCAGATGCCGGGCCGCAATCGTTGGATGACGGCGCTCTGCAAAACCGCCGGCTTCAAGCCACGCATGGCTGTCACTGTCGATGGCATCACAAACGTCCTCTCCCAGGTAGTCTCCGAGTCGGCGGTGACCTTGTTGCCTGACTACTTTCTCAAGTCATCCCATCCTGGCGTCACTTTTGTGCGCGTGAGCGATGCCGAGGCGCGGTGGGACTTCATCGTGCTCTGGCAAAAAGGCCGCGCCTCGATCTCGACACGCGCTTTGGTGGATGCGCTGAAAGTTGTCTCAGCGTAGCCGCAGCCCGTGATGCTGCCAAAACGCTGACAGCGCCGCGTGCGAGCCATGGAAGACATTCCGCTCGGTAGGGCGGTCGAGATTGCCGAAGTAGGGCGAGAAGCGATAGCGGCCGTGGTTGTAAACCTTCGGTCGTGAGCGGCCATGCTCCCAATCCACGCCGCCGTATTGCCACATCGTCCAGTTTGACCACACGCGATATTGATCTACGAGACCGTTCGGATTGCCCGGCGCGGGATAAACAGGGCCTGCGCCGCTGTCGTGCGCATACAAAGCGAGCCAGTAGGGCATGCGGCGCAGTTTTTCCTTCGTGGCGGCATCCGCGCCGCTGAGCGTCTGCTTGAGCTGCGTGCTGTTTTCCAGATACGCTAGCGGAACGACGCCTGTGCGGCTCTCCACGCGTTCCATGAAGCGCAGAATGGCCGAGAGCGGCAGATCACCATCGAAATCCCCGCACAGCAGCAGCGACGGCGCGTTCCACGAGCGGCCACGGGCTAGCGAAAGCGCACGGTTCACCATCTGATCCGCCTGCGTCACAGCATCGACATGCCGCTGCACGCGGTAGTAGACACCGGGCAGCATCCCCGCGCGATCTGCGGAGGCGAGAAAGCTCGCGCACTTCTCGTCCAGATTCCCGCCCTTGCCCGCACGGGCGATCAAGCCACTCGCTCCGTTCGCCCGCAATGCCGAGACATCATGCTCCGAGAAGCCCACGCCATTCCGCTGCCGCTCCTTTGGATCATAGGCCGACACATTGATGATCTGCGGCATGCCTCCCGAAGTCGGCGGCAAACTCCCCGGAGTGCTTCCAGGCGGTGTGGAGCAACTGGCTAGGGCGAGGAGGAGCGGAAGGAAATTTTTTTTCATCACGCCGAGACTAGCCGACACCCGCACGAGCGTAAAGTGGTCCGCACAGTCCTCTGTGCGGCGCGTGTAAGGCGTGTGGTTGTCTTTACGCCTTTGGCTCCGCAGGCAAAAAAGCATTCTGGCATGATGTCACGCTTGCTGATAACGGAGAGCCGCACAGAGGACTGTGCGGACCACTATGGGCCGGGTTTTCGTGCCATTCGAGCGGCGCGGGCAGATCAAAGCCTGCGAATTCGATGTGCAGCACACGGCGGCGGCGTTTGCTGGTGGAACGTGATGATGCATGCAGCAAGAGCGGGCGCATGAGCAGCGCATCACCGGCTTTGGCCTCGCAGCAGACCTCCTCGCGGGTTTCGCGGCAGCTTTGAATCGCCTGGGCATTCAATCGGCCCAGTCGATGGCTGCCGGGTAGGATGCGCAACGCTCCGTTGGTCGAATCCGCGTCATCCAGGTGAAGACGAACGCTGAGCATCTGCGCCAGCAGCCCAACTGGCGGCTGCACATGCGGCACACCTTCTTTCACGCTCCATGGGCCGAACCCGGGCACCTCGACACGTTCTTTGAGCGCGAGCGTGAGATCCTGATGCCAGGCGACAAGCCAGTTCGTTTCCGGGCGCTTGTCGAAAAAGATGCCACGCACAGGAATGGGTTTTGCGGGGAGATGCGGGCGCACCAGATCGGCCAGCAGCGATTCAGCGAGCTGCACGACCTCCGGCATCCGCAACATGCCGCGTGTGCCAGCGCCCTCCGCATCGCCCAAAAGGTCGCGCAAGGCCCCGCAGGCTGCTTGATCAAGCACCTTTGGCACGATGGCAAAGCCAAGGGCGTCGAAATCTGATTGGCGACTCATTCAGCACCCTTTTTGCCCTTTTTCTTCTTTTTGTCCGTCTTCCGCTCTGGATCACCATTCCAGCGTTGATCCTCCCAACGCGGGGGCTGCATGCTGGCGTTCCACTTGTCAAAGAGGGCGACGAGATCGGCTTTCTTCGCCGGATTCTCTGTACTAAGGTCGTGTTGCTCGCCGGGATCGGTGGAGAGGTTCACAAGCATCGGCTCCATGTCCTTGGAAGCCTTCACGAGTTTCCAATCGCCCTGCCGCACGGCGTGCTGCACGCCAAAGCGAAAGTAAAGCTCACGCGGCGCGAGCTTGTCGGTCTCGCCTTTGAGCAGCGGGAGCAGATTCACGCCATCGAGCACTGTAGTCCCGGCTTTAGCAGCCTGTTGAAAAAGAGGGGTTAAAAAGGCCAAAACTTGGGGGCCAGTCTTCTTCGCGGCCTGGGTGCTGTTGGTGGCCGATTCGCATGATGGAACCTTGTGGCGCTCTCAAGCGTG
>NZ_JBIIKX010000031.1:0-68174 GCF_044232965.1 Prosthecobacter sp. | reverse complement strand
CGTCACCGGCTTGTCAGAGTATTCAATCGGCAGGTTCACCATTCCGGTGATTCTTGCAGACTCGTCAACTCCCTGCCTTGAAGGGCTCTCCGGTTCTTTGCTACTGTTCTATTGCATGATCCGGGTTAAACTCCCAGCACTTCGACCAGCGCACGCTGAATGCGCGAGATTGTCTTCTCACGACCAATCAAATGCGCAATCGTCGTCACTCCCGGTCCGCGTGATTGACCACTCAGCGCGAAACGCAGCAGCGGCATCATCGCGCCGGGTTTCACACTGAGGGATTTCGCGGCGGCTTCGACGGCATCATGCACGCTTTGCCCGCTCCTTCACAGGTGGTGCAACAGGCGGCTAGGCCGCGCCGCGGATGACTTCCGCGCTCCAGTTGCTCTGGCCGGGGGTGCCGGCGGCGGCCACGCGGAAGACGTAGGTCATGCCCACCTCCAGCTTCTTGGTCACCTGCGTCTTGGTGGTGTTCTCCAGTTGCACCCACTGCCGGGGCTGCACGTCCGGGCTGCACTGCAACGGGTAGATGCGGGCGTGGTCCACGGCCTCCCAGCGGAGCTTCATCACACCGGCCTCGCCGTTGAGTTCCGCGCGCAGGTTCGTCGGCGCGGCCAGGGTGGTCACGGGGGTGGCCGGGTTCTTCACGCCCAGGCCGCTGCTCAGGATCACCTGGCGGTTGCCGTTGCTGGCCTCCTGCACATAGGCGGCGCGAACGTTCATCATCGCTGTTATCGCGGCGCGTCGTTGGTCGCGGCGAGCCACGGCGTCTCGCAGCACTGTCTCCGCGTGGAGCACTGCCAGCGCATCGTCCTGAAAGGCCTCGAACTGGGCCAGAAAATCCTCCGCCGGTGGCTGCGGTGTCAGGAAGCTGGGGTTGTCCGTCATCATCTGGATGTGATTTTGCAGGTAGGGGATCAGTTCACGGATCTTCATGTAGAAGAGTCCCATCTTCACCTTGGCTCCGTCGCTCACTGGGACCGCCGGATCAGCCACCGCATGGCGGCGGCCCTCGCGGCGACCTGCGGCGTGGGGGCCAGGAGACGGGAGGCTTAGGCGGACGGCGGGTTGGTCACCTTCAAAAGATGCGGGGGCATGAGATGTGGGTTGCATGGCTTGGATGGTTGTGTTGGCCTAAAGGCGCGGGCGGCGGGTGTGAATGGCTGGCAAAGCCGATCAGTAATAACAGTGGGAATTACGGTTAATATTAAACTTGTATCAAGTTATTTTCAATCGCCGAGCTAATCCCTCCCCAGACAGGCAGCCACGTCAGCCCGTTGAGTCCTTTCGGGAATCCAGATCTCCGGGTTTGAAAGCAGGACCGCAGATTTCTGGAAAAGGCGCTGCTCATTCCAAAACAGGACGTCAGCATTGGGAAATAAGACCGCCCATTTCAGAAATGGGATCTCCAAAAATCAAAATAGGACATCCTATTTAGAAAACAGGAGAGCCTATTTCTGGAATAGGCGGCGCTAACCGCAAAACAGGAGCGCCTGATGGAGAAACAGGATCGTCGATTTCAGCAACAGGAGGTCCAAATAAAGGTTCATCCGAGAAGTTGGTGCATTCGCGGCTCACTGCGAGGTTCCCCTCACCTAACCTCTCCCCGCAACAAATGGCAGACCAAACGCGAGCGCTGCGCGGGGAGAGGGACAGGCAGGCATACCTGCTGGCCTGCGATTGACGATGGTGCCCTCACTTTCAGTCCCTCTCCCCGCTATGGGTGCCCCCATGATCTGAAGCGACGGTGCGGGGAGAGGTTAGGTGAGGGGCTGATGCCGCGCCCGTGTGAACCGACAGACCGCACCCACTTCCCGGATGAACCCAAAAAACAGGGCATCCTCGTTTGGAACTAGGGAAACACTGATTTACACCGCAGATATTTCTTCTGAAAAACCTCTGCGGCGTTCCAATCTCTGCGGTGAAAATTTAAAGCTATGCCACGGTCAACAGGCTGCGCTCCGTGTGTTTCAGTGCGGCCTCGACCTGCGCACGCTCGCCTGGCCCCGCTTCGAATCACGCCTGCGCGAACTGCATCCCTACGACGTGCCGGAAATCGTCGCGCTCAAGTCGGAGCAGGTAGCGGAGAGCTATGCGCGGTGGGTCGCGCAATCTGTCGCCTGAATTTGAGGCGGCCAGAAAGGCCCATATTTCTTTCGAGCGTGGGGATTTTGTAATTCTTCAGGGATGATGACGCTTTAACAGAGGCAGAGGCCGTGTCTGTATAGCGTCAGCGAGAAAGTCTTTTGCCCAAATCTTGGGAGCAAGCACTTGAGACCCATAACCTGACGTGCCATCAACGGTAAAATAGGGAAAGGGGCCAAGAATCAGGTCGCTCCCTGTCAGTTTCTCTTGTTCTTCCAGAGCTCGTTCAAATCCACCAAGAATCCATTGATAGGCCTCCTCCGGCAGCAGCACAAGATGCCGCAGAACAACATCGCGGCCATAATGGGTGGAGAGCTGAAAAATGCGCCCGATGCATTCCAACTGCACCATGTCGATAGTACACCGATAGAGCGCACGCGACAAAAGCCTCTCCGGGCCAATGCATTCCAGTGGGAGAGCAGCTAGACGTTCACGTATCAAGTCCATGAAGGGAATGCGTTGGGTTAATACTCGGTTCGCCATACGGCAGACCAAACTTGTTTAGAAAACTTATCCCAGCACCTCCACCAGCGCCCGCTGCATTCTCGCCAGCGTCTTCTCCTTCCCGATCAAATGTGCAATCGTCGTCACCCCAGGCCCGCGTGATTGACCACTCAGCGCAAAACGCAGCAGCGGCATCATGGCACCGGGTTTGACGCTCAAAGCCTTCGCGGCGGCTCCGACGGCATCATGCACGCTTTGCTCGGTCCATTCGGCGGCTTGGGCGAGTTGATCGCTGGCGGCCTTGAGCAGGCCGGCGTTTTCGGGTTTGGCCTTCAATTTGGTCACGACATCGGCCTCGAAGGGAAAATCCTCGCGGAAGAAGTAATGCACCCACTCGGGCAGCTCGGTGAGCAGGCTCACCTTCTCGCGCACGCTGTGAACGGCGTCGGCGGCCATCGCGTCATCGGTCCAGGCGAGGCCTTTGGCAGTCAGGAAGGGCTTGGCGTGCTTCAACAGGTCTGCGGGGCTCAGTTCGCGCAGATACTGGGCGTTGAACCACTGCGCTTTCTTGAGATCGAACTTTGCGTTGCTGCTGTGGATGGCGTCGGCGTCGAACAGCGCGGTGAGTTCGGTGCGGGAAAGTTTTTCGCTCTCGGCCTTCGGCGTCCAGCCGAGCATGCAGAGGTAATTGAACACGGCGTCGGGCAGGAAACCGGCGTTCATGTAGCTGTGCTCGATGGCGCTGCCTTCGTCGCGCTTGCTCATCTTGGTGCCGTCGGGATTCAAGATCAGCGGGATGTGCGCGTAGGTCGGCGCGCTGGCGCCGAAGGCGTTGAAGAGGTCGATATGCTTCCAGGTGTTCGAGAGATGATCCTCGCCACGAATGACGTGCGAGATGCGCATCTCGATGTCATCGACGACATTGACGAAATGGAAGATGTAGCTGCCGTCCGGACGGCGGATCGTCATGTCCGGCTCCTCGGTGGGCGCGAAGGTCACATCCCCGCAGACCAGATCATGCACGGTGATGGCCGTGCGGCTGAATTTGAAGCGCATCGCGCCGTCCGGCTCGGCATAGACGCGTCCGGCGTCCTCCAGCTTCTTGAAATAGGCGTCGTAGAGGTCTTTGCGCTGGCTTTGGAAGTAGGGGCCGCATTCACCGCCGACTTCTGGGCCTTCATCCCAGTCCAGCCCGAGCCAGCGCATGCCTTTGAGGATGCCTGCCGCCGCTTCCGCCGTGTTGCGAGCGCCATCGGTGTCTTCCACCCGCAGCACGAACGTGCCGCCGTGCTTGCGGGCCATGAGCCAGTTGAACAAGGCCGTGCGCGCGCCTCCGACGTGAAGGTCACCGGTGGGAGAAGGAGCAAAGCGGACGCGGATGGACATGGGAAAGAGGGCGGAGGAGTTGAAACGGAGGGCGACCATAGCCGGGAATGACCAAAGCAAATTTCAAATCTCAAATTTCCAAGCGCTCATCACTGGTTATGCTCTGCCCATGAAGAAGTTCGTCCGCCTGCTGCTCTTTCTCCTTGGCCTCCTGGTGCTCCTGGCCGTCGCCGCGCCACTCGCGGGCGCTTACATCCTGCGCCGCTATGTGAACAAGGAGCTGATCGTCCTGGAAACGGAGAAAAACATCAACGCCCGCGTGCATCTCGACGACGTGACGCTCACGATTTTCGCCTGGCCGCCGAGCCTGCGTCTGGCGGGCGTGAAAATCGGGCCGCGTGACCAGTATGCCGGGACGCCGCTGGCCGCCCGCCCGCCGATGAAGAACGCGCCGGTGCAGATCGACATGGCCTACGCCGAGCTTGTGCCGGAGGCGCTGATGAGCCGCCAGTTCTTCCCGCGTGTGCTGCGCATCGTCGGCATCGAGGTGCATGAGCGCATCAGCCCGCAGGACGGCAGCGCTTTGGAGAAGCTGTTTCAGCCGCCACCGGACAAACTCGCGGCCTTGCAGGCGGCGGCCGACGTGCCACGTGCAATCCCCGTGCAGACACCGCCGCCCGTAGCCGCAGAGCCTGCCGCGCCGGGTCCGGTGGCCCTCGTGCCGCCAGCACCCGCCGCAACTCCGGCAGCCATGCCTGTTGAGGCACCGGACGAAGGGTCACGCGCCGGTCGTGTCATCCTCCAGGAGATCAGCATCGAGCAGGGGCACTTTGTCATCAGCAACGAAGGCACGGATTCACGCTTCAACGCCGACATCAGCGATTTCACCCTCGTGTTGACCGGCATCGACATCGATCCGGCGGACATCGCCAACCACAACAAGGTGCATGCGCGGCTCAGCGCCAAGGCCATCGTGGATGGCGCGGCCCAGATCGGCGGGCGCTTGCAGGAGGTGAAGTTTGCCGACATGAAGCTGCACGGCGAGGGCGATGTGAATCCGGTCGATCCCGCCACCATGCGCTGGTCGCCCGCAGCCATGCTGAACCTCGTCATCGACCGCGGCTCCAGCATCGGCGGCCACATGACCATCGGCGATGCCGCCGGGCAGAACCTCGACAAGCTCATGAAATACGGGGTCGATCTTAGCGCCATCCGTATCGGCGGTGTTTTGGCTCAGGACGTGAACGTTAGCGTGCTCTTCGGCAACGAGTCCATCCGCTTCCTCGGCGACACGCTGCTCGCGCTGCCGGACTACGAGTTCACCATCAAGAAGGACTCCTGGATCGACCTGGCGAAGGATCAGCAGGGCCTTCTCACCCGGCTTTCCTGTGGTGACGCGCTGAAAGAGCAGATCGTGCGCGGTGTCGCCAGCCGTGGCCTCGGCGACACGATTTCCCGCATGGTGGTCGGAGCGTTTTCCGATGACCGCGGTCGCGTGGCCTTCGACCTGAGCATCACCGGGTCCCTCTCGCATCCCCAGGTGAAGCCAGACATCCAAAACCGCCTGGAAGGCCTCCTGGGCGGCGACATCGAAGAGAAGGCCAAGGGGTTGATCAACAACTTCAAGGAACTCAAAGGACTGTTCAAAAACTTCTGACCAAGCTGCGGGGCGACACGCGCGTGAGGCAAAAGGCACTGCGGCAGGTGAAGGCCAACGAAGGATGGATCAGTGTCATGGCGCTGAGGTAGAAGACGCGCAAATGTTACGCAGCCCATGAAGGACGTTGCTTGCTGGAGCAGTGCGCCTGCACAACGGTGCATCATTGCGATTGCTCATTTTTCAAACCCACGTTAAAACCACCGCATGCCGTTGCCTCAGTTGACGGTGAACTCATTCCCATTCCAACACCATGAAAGCTCAAGACGCCAAGAAAGAGAAAAAGAAGGCTCCGCAGAAGACCGCCAAGGAGAAAAAGCTCGCGAAGCAGGAGAAGAAGGCCAAGCGCGGCTGATTCACCTGACACCCGGCACAGGCAGACCGCTGGGAACGCTCCGCGGCGCTGATTGGTCGTAGTCGTCGCTGTTCAGTGCTTCGAGGAACGCGGCGATGGGCGCGTGATCCTCGGGCAGCATGTTCATCTTCCGCAGCAGCGGATCGAGCGGCGGCAGGGAGGCGTCGCCACCCTCGAAGGTTTCGGCGGCTTGATCCATGAGGCGGTCATAAAAGAAAAGCACCTCTTCGAGCGTGAGATTGCCGCCGTGGTGAAAATAAGGCGCGGTGTGCTTCAAATTGCGCAGTGTGGGCGTGCGGAACTCGTGACGTTGCGTAGCGGAGTCGGTGAGGCCGATGGCGTGGAGTTTGAAATCGGAAAACATCGGGCCGTTGTGGCAGAGGGCGCAGCCGGCTTTCTGAAACACCTCCATGCCGTGCTGCTGCTCGCGTGACATGGCGGTTTTGTCGCCGCGCATGAAGCGGTCGAAGGGGGAATCTGGCGTGATGAGCGTTCGCTCATACGCGGCGATGGCCTGCGTGACACTTGCAGCCGTGATTTCGCCCTGGAAGAGCTTCACATACTCCGGGATGGCTTTCAGTCGCCCGATCATGGCAGGAACAGCCTCGGCTTCGCTGCACACATCGCCACGCATTTCCTCGCGCTGGCGAATCGGGGCCAAGGCCTGCGCTTCGAGGCTTTGCATGCGATTATCCCAGAACATGGGTGATTTCGCCGGGTCGAAAGGTTTGTCCGACTCGATGCCGTTGAAGGCCACGTTGAGGATCGTGGGCGTATTGCGCCGCAGGGGCATGAACTCCGCGCTCTTGACGAGTTTGCGCGTTGGACCGATGCCAGTGGCGTGAACGCCAAGCGGCGTGGGCCGTGCATCCGCCCAGCCATGCTGTGGATGATGGCAGGTGGCGCAGGCGACATCGCGCGTGGCGGAGAGGATGGGATCAAAGAACAGCAGGCGGCCGAGTTCGATCTTCGCAGGCGTGTCCGTAGGCAACGCGGCGGAGCGGGGCAGGGCTTCGATCTTGGGGTTGGGGAGTGGATCGTCAGCGAAGGCGATGCTGACGCTTAGCCCCAGGCATGGAAGAAGCCATTTCATGCACTTGGCGCGGCCCAATGCTCGCGATACTCGCGTTTGAGCAGCTTCGAGGTGTCGGCATCGCCGATGAACTGCTCGTTGGCCGGATCAAACACCAGTGCCCGGCGTGTGCGGGCGGCGATGTTGCCCAAGTGGCAGAGCGCGGTGCTGAGATGGTTGATGGTGATGTCGGCGTTGAGTTTTGCGCCGGTGCGGATGGCGTCGAAGAAATTCGCGTGATGCGCGGCGAGATCGGGGCCGGAGGTGGGTTTGAGATCCTCGATGAGCTTGTTTTTCTCGCCGTAGATCTGCCAGTTTCCCTTGGCTTTGCCGCCGATGACCATGCCCTTCGTGCCATACCAAGCGCAGCCGTTTTCGTGGCCTTCTTGGACGTAGGGGCTCCAGTCGCGCTGCTCGTAGATGAGCTGTTTGGTTTTGCCTGCGATGTCGTATTCAAAGCCGCAGTAGAGCGTGTCGGGCCACTCCTGATCGTCGTCGAAGAAGAGTTTGCTGCCCTGGCCGATGATGCGGTTTGGATGCTGCTCCACGCCGAGGCCCCAGCGGGCGATGTCGATGTCATGCACGCCGTCGTTGCCGAAATCGCCCGCGCCGAAGTGATGAAACCATCGCCAGTGCGCGGGATGATAGGTGCTCTTAAACGGCACCTTCGGCACCGGGCCGAGCCAGAGGTCGTAATCGAGTTCCGCTGGCGGCTCGGAATCCGGCTGGTGGCCATGATTTTTGCGAAGCTGGCTGTTCCAGGCCTTGGCGACCAAGATGTCGCCAATCACACCGCCGCGCAGTTTTTCGATGATCTGCGCGACTCCGGCTGTGCTGCGGCTTTGCGTGCCGACCTGCATGCAGACCTTGTTTCGCGCCGCCGCCTCGATCATGAGCCGCCCTTCACGCAGATTGTGCGAGCAGGGCTTTTCCACATAGACGTGCTTGCCCGCGTTCGCAGCCAAAATGGCTCCCGGTGCATGCCAGTGATCAGGCGTGGCCATCAGCACGGCCTGCACACTTTTGTCCTCAAGGACACGGCGCATGTCCGTCACGACCTTGGGCGTCTGCCCCGTCATTTCCTGAATCAGCTTAGCCGCAGTCTCCGCCCGTTTCGAATCAGCATCGCAGACCCACGAGAAGATCACATCATCGCGTTTGCACATCGTCTTGATGTGATTCGTCCCCATGCCGCCAGGGCCGATGAAGGCGAGGTTGATTTTGTCTTCCTTGCCTGCGGCCTTGAGGATGGCGGGAGCCGCCAACGTGGCGAGGGCCGAACTGCGGACGAACTGGCGGCGGGTGAGCGTGTTCATGGTGACGCTCATACGCATGAAAACAGGCGCTCCATGCGAAAGGACGCGTGTCGGCCTTGAATTAAACGCAGAGGGGCGGAGAAGCGAAGATGCGGAGCATGGCTCCGAAACCCGGCCTCTCCGCCCCTTGGCGGCAAAGAGTTTGCTTTACGCCGCTTTGACGGCTGCCACGATCTTCTGCGCGGCGTCGGTGAGATCGCCGGCGCTGGTGATCTTGAGGCCGCTGGCGGCCAGGGTGGCCTTCCCAGCCTCGACATTGTTGCCTTCGAGGCGGACGACGAGCGGGATCGTCAGGGACACTTCTTTCGCGGCGGCAATGATGCCGTTGGCGATGATGTCGCAGTCCATGATGCCGCCAAAGATGTTCACGAGGATTCCCTTAACGTTCGGATCGCCGAGGATGATTTTGAAGGCTGCGGTGACCTGTTCCTTCGTCGCGCCGCCGCCGACGTCGAGGAAGTTGGCGGGTTCGCCGCCGTGGAATTTGATGATGTCCATCGTGGACATGGCGAGGCCCGCGCCGTTGACGAGGCAGGCGATGTTGCCGTCGAGACCGATGTAGTTGAGGCCGAATTCGCTCGCGGCGACTTCGCGCGGGTCTTCCTCGGTCGTGTCACGCATGGCGGTGACGTCCTTCTGACGGTAGAGGGCGTTGTCGTCGAAGTTGAACTTCGCGTCGAGGGCCACGACCTGGTTGTCGGTGGTGATGGCGAGCGGATTGATTTCCACGAGGGAGCAGTCGCATTTGAGGTAGAGATTCCACAGCGCTGTGAAGAGCTTCACAGCCTGATTGGCCAGCGGGCCTTTCAAGCCGAGGGAAGCGGCGACTTTGCGGCACTGGTAGGGCTGCAGGCCGATGGCGGGATTGACGAACTCCTTGGTGATCTTTTCCGGGGTCTTTTCGGCCACTTCTTCGATGTTCATGCCGCCTTCGGTGGAGGCGATGATGGCGTGGCTGCTGCTGCCACGATCAAACAGGATGGCGAAGTAGTATTCCTTGGTGATGTCCACCGCTTTGGCGATAAGCACCTTGCTCACCAGCTTGCCCTCCGGGCCGGTCTGATGAGTGACGAGGGTCTGGCCGAGCATCTTGCCCGCGATGTCTTCCGCCTGCTCCGGCGTGTCCACGACATGCACGCCGCCTTTGAATCCGTTCTTAAACGTGCCTTTGCCACGACCACCGGCATGCACCTGAGCTTTCACCACGAGCCCTGGGCCGCCGATCTCACGCGCCGCCTTGCCCGCTTCCTCCGCCGTGCTGGCGACGATCCCTTTGGGGCTGGCGACGCCGAATTTTTCAAACAGTTGCTTGGCTTGGTACTCGTGGATGTTCATGGGGAAAATGGGGGGAAGCGAGTCGCGATAGTAGGGGCACGACCCGAAGCGTCAAGGCGCATTCCCCGGTGAAGGAAAGAATGCCGTGCTTGCCGCGCTGAAAAGGCTGCGGCATAGCGCAGGCATGCAGATTGACGTGGTGACGCTTTTCCCGGAACTGGTCTCGGTGCCCATGGGCCTGAGCATGATGGGACGCGCCCAGGAGAAGGGACTTTTGGATCTGCGCGTGCATGATGTGCGCGAGCAGGGACTCGGGAAACACCGTCATGTGGATGACACGCCCTACGGCGGCGGGCAGGGGATGGTGATCCGCCCCGAGCCGGTGTTTGAAACACTGGACCGCCTGGACACGCCGGAGGCGCGCATCATTTACCTCTCACCGGCGGGCAAGCGGTTTGATCAGGCCGCCGCACGGCGTTTGTCGGCCGAATCGCATCTGATTTTCCTCTCCGGCCACTACGAGGGCATCGACCACCGCATCATCGAGCACTGGGTGGATGAGGAGATCAGCCTGGGCGATTATGTGCTCACGAACGGAGCCATCGCCGCCGTGGTGGTGATGGATGCCATCGTGCGCCTGCTGCCCGGCGTGTTGGGGGATGAGATGAGCGCGGTGGAGGAGAGCTTTGGGGAGAGCGGCATGCTGGAAGCGCCGCAATACACGAAACCAGCCGAGTATCGCGGTCTGAAGGTGCCGGACATGCTGCTCAGCGGCAATCACGCGAAAATCGCCGCATGGCGGGAGCAGCAGGCGCTGGAGCGCACGCGGACGAACCGGCCTGACCTGCTGTGAAAACGAGATGCGTCAGAGCATGACATTTCGTTTGACGATCTCCCACGCTTCACGCTAAATAGCGCCGCGCTGCCCCGACCGGCAGAAACACGCAACGGTGAGGTGGCTGAGTGGTCGAAAGCACATCTTTGCTAAAGATGCGTAGCCTTAACAGCTACCGAGGGTTCGAATCCCTCCCTCACCGCCAGTTTTCCTCTCCTCTGACATCGCAGGGATTTAACAAAGAGAAACTGGCTGACAGCCTGTTATCAAATTCATGAGGCACCGAGTAAAACGTTAAAAGTCAGAGCTCGAAGTGGTGCTCGCACAGACGACACGTCTCACTCTTCACCTCTGACTTCTCACGCCGGGAGGTTTTCAACAGGTTGTCAGGTCACTTCACCGGCTTCGGCTTGAAGATGTCGCTGCCGGCGATTTGCAGCAGGCCGTTGCGGGTCATGTAGAAAATGTCGGGATCTCCTTTGACCTGGCCGAAGTAGAAGGCGGTGGTGGCGTTCGGTTGGGTGGGAGAGAAGAGGATTTCCACCTCGCGCACCGGGCCGTCGCTGCGTCCGGGCTCGCCGAGGACGATCTGGATGGTGAGGAAAGGGGTCTTGAGCGCTTCGATGGCGGCGCTGCGGTCCACCGCCCAGTCTTGCACGGTGAATTTGGCAAGGTTGCCGGCGAGCTGGTCGGCTTTCACGCGGTCAATCTCCTCGCTGACATCGCGTCCGCCACGCGTGGCTTTCCACTCGGCGGTGACGGGGTTGTAGTTGAGAATGATGGGCGTGTTGGCTCCGAGGGCGAGGCTGATGCGGCGCAGGGCAAAGGTGGTGAAGCGCAGGGCACCGAGGCCTTTCCACTTGATGCCATCGGTGGGCAGGGAAGGGAGGAGGGAGGCGTCGATGCGGTAGATAAAGGGCTCGTGCTCGTATTTGGCGAAGAACTGGGTGCTCTCCGCATTGTGGCCGAACATGAGCTTCACGGGCTTTTCACGCGAAGCCGTCCAGGTAACGGTCTGGAACGGATCATCGAGGCCGTAGGGCATGAGATCTGCGGCGGTGTCGGCGGTGAACTGGAGGATCTCGTGGGTGTTGAGGGCGTTGAGGCAGCGGGAGACACGCTCGCCGTTGGCAGTATCCCAGTTGCCATGGCGCAGGAGGTGCCAGGAGCCGCCCTCGTTGCGCAGGCTGACCTCGGGGTGGGTCTTGCTGTGGATGGTTAAGAATTCGAGCCGCTCGCCGTCGATCTGGGCCAGAAGGTGGTCGCGCAGGTTGTTGGGCTGCACCCAGAGGCTGGCGAGGTTCTTGGCGGCGACGGTGAAGACGGGCTTCCGCCAGACGGTGGTGGCGGTGGTGTTGGTCTGCTTGTCGTCGGCGGGTTTTTTCAGCGTGAACTCGTAGCTTTTGCCACGCGGCTTGGATTCGATGATGAGCTTGATTTCGTCAGCGGGAAGGGCCGAGGTGTCGGCCTTGGGGGGAGTTCCGTTCGAGGAAGGGGCGTCCTTGGCCTCGGTGATCTCGATGTTGAGCAGCGTGGAGAGCAGCTCGGTGATGCGCTCCTTGCTGCCGCGAGTCCTGAGCGGTTTTTCCAAGGACCACGGGGAATGCTCGTTGGCGCGGGTCAGGACGATCTGGCCGGAGGCCTGAGTCAGCGTGATGCCAGTGATGACCTCGGCAGGCAGACGGAGGAGCTTGGGATCACGCCAGGCGGCGGTGGGAATTTGCAGCACCAGCGGAGCCTCGCTTTTGCCGAGATACCAGGCCGGTTCCTCGCCGGGCTTGCCGGGGATGCCCATGTAGTAGTTGTTTTCGATGACGGCGGACGCGCCAAACCAGGACTCATGCACGACGGTGTCTCCCGCGAGCAGACGGACTTTGTGGCGCGGCTTGTCGAGGCCGGTCTTCAGCCACTCGCTGTCGTCAAACTCCTCGCGGTGGATGCGCTCGACCCACTCCACGCTGTCCAGCGTGAGAATAAGAGCGGCGACTTTTTGCGGGTCCGCGACATCGGTGAACGGTGATTCGACCAGCCATGAGGCCCCGTCGCGCTTCAGGATGAGAGCGGCGTTGTCCCCGGTGAGCACCTCGACACGGGTGACCTTGTCCTTTTCAAAACGGGAGGGCCCGCGCTTGATCTCGCGCAGTTCCTGGGCGGAGGGAAAATAGCGCTCAATGCCGAGGATCAGAGCCCCGAGCCCGGCGACGAACAGGAACAGAATGACAGTGGTGCGCGTGTTCATGCGAATTAATCAGCTCATGCGGCCCGCCGTCCGGCCCAGATCATGAAACCGAAGCCCAGAACGATGCCTGGCAGGGCGATGGAGGTGACCCAGAAGATCAGCTCATGCTGACGCTGGGTGAGCTGGATGCGGTAAGAGCGCTTGGGCTTCGAGGTGATGCCGATGCGGCTCTCACGGTTCATCAGCCAGTTGAGGCCGGCGGCCACGAAGTCACGGTTCACGGCCAGCATGGTCTGCTTGTCGAGCATGGTTGAGTTGGAGACGACGACCATGCGCGCGCTGTCGGCACGCTCGGTTTCATCCGCCACCGCGCCGCGTTCGATGCTGGCAGCCAGATAGATTGGCGGGACGGTGTCCTCTTCATCGACCACGGGAAGCTCTTCGAGGAATTGGGTTTCTCCCCAGAAGCGCGGTGAGGCGCGAATGAGCGGCAGGACGTTGATCGACTGCTCTTTGAGCGCGGGGTCGTCAGAGCGGAGATCGAGGGACTCCGACTGGCCGGCAAAGGTGATGGAGGACGAGGTGAGATGGCGGATGAAGGGCACTTCCTTCATGAACTCGGCCTGGACAGAGAACTCCTTCTTCGCGCCGGTGCTGGTGCTTTCGGCCACGAGCACGCGGTCGCCACGCGGCCGCACGCCGTTGAGGGCAAGGAAGGCGGCGAGCCGCGCTGTTTCGCCGCCCGGATCGAGCATCACGAAAAGACCGGCGCGTTTCCGCTTCCAGTAGTCATTCAGCATGGTGATCTCCCGCTCCGAGAGATCGTAGCGCGCGCCCATGAGCAGTAACCCGTCGGCATCCTTGGGGATTTCGCTGACTTCGGAGAGGTTGATCTGGGCCACCTCAAAGTTTTGCTGCCTGCCCAGGTCGAGCGCGGCGTTGTAGGCGTCGCTCAGGGCGGTGTCGGAGCGGCTGCCTTTGCCGACGACATAATAAAACCGGCGCACACGCCCCTCGACGACGGAGATAAGGGCGGAGCTGATGGCGTCCTCACCACGAAACTCGATGATCTGGCGGTTGGTGCTGGTGCCGGACTCGCGGATGACCAACTCCTCCTCGGTGATGAAGCGTTTGTTGTTTCCGCAGCGCAGCAGGACGCCGTTTTGTGCCAGAGAGAGTCCGGTGTCGGCCTTGAGCTGCTCGGCGCGCTCGATGTCACGCACGGGGTCGATGGAGCGGATTTTGATGCGCTGGCGTCCGTGCAGCCGGTACTCCTCGGAGAGGGACTGCACCTCGCCATAGACCTTTGAGTCACGGCCGAAGACGATGTAAATCTGCACGTCCCGGGAGAGATTGCTCAGGTAGTTCAGCGTGGCCTGGCTCAGCGTGTAGTCCTGGCTGGGGCTGAGATCCCAGCGCCAGTAGTGGCGGTAGCTGAGGCGGTTGATGCCGACAAACAGCGCCAGGGCCAGGACGACCTGGATGAGCACGTTCATGCCGATGCCGTAGCGCTTCGGCATCTCGCTCGGCTTGGCTTTGTGGTTATCAGGCGGGTCGGAATCCGGCATGGGTCAGGTGGTTTCAATCAGCGGTCACGGGCGCCAGCGGCGGAACTCGACGACATGATGCGTGAAGGCGAGGAACAGCAGCGACATGCTGAGGTAATAGGCCAGCGGCCGGGTGTCGATAAGGCCTGCGGTGAAGATTCGGATGTGCTCCGTGGCGGCGAAGTAATTGATCACGCTCACAATGGAATCGGAAAGCTTCCGGCCAACCACCATGACGAAAATGCCCAGCAGGAAATGCATGAGGCTCAGCGTGAAGGAAAGGATCGCGGCGACGATCTGGTTCGAGGTGAGCGACGAGGCAAAGCAGCCCACGGCAAGGTTGAACATGCCCATCACGACCAGGATCAGATACGCGCCCTGCATCGCCCCGGAAGGCAGCTCCACCTGCCCGGCACTGATCCAGGACGAGAACTTGAAGTTGAAGAGACTTGGAAGCCAGAGCACGCAGTACACAATGACCGAGGCGAGGTACTTGGCGCCGACGACCTGCCAGGCGCGCACCGGCGCGGTGAACAGCGTCTCCAGCGTGCCGAGCTTTTTCTCCTCCGCAAAGAGGCGCATCGTCAGCAGTGGGAAGATGAAGAAGTAGGACAGCCAGAACCACATGGCGTGGAAGGTCCAGCTCACGATGGAACCTTCGCTGGGGGCGCTTTCGAGCACGGACAGGGCGGCACGGAAGGCAAAGCCGTTCAGAATCATCACCAGCGCCAGCACCACATAGGCCACCGGCGAGACAAAGAAGCTGTGCAGTTCCTTTTTGAGAAGAATCCAGAAAATCCTCATAGGACGTGGGTGGGGATGTCGCCGGGGATGCCGGCGTTCATGGACAGCTCGACGAAGACATCCTCCAGGGTCGGGAGCTGAAGGTGCATCTCGCGGACGCGCCATTTTTGTTTCAAGGCCAGGTCCAGTACCGCGTCGCGCACGTCATGTTCCGGCTCCACACGCAGGGTGAAGCGCCGCCAGGGATGCAGCAGCAGCTTCTCCTCCGTGGTTTTGCGCACGCCGGGGAGGGCGGCCAACTTTTCAGCGAGATTGCCCCCGCCCTCGATCTCGAGGTGCAGCAGCGTGGTGGAGCGGAGCTGGCGCGTGAGGTTCTGCGGCGTGTCGTTGGCGCGGATGCGGCCCTGGTGGATCATCACCACGCGGTCGCAGGTCTGCTCCACCTCGTGCAAAATGTGCGTGGAGAGCAGCACGGTGTGTTTGGACTTCAAATTGCGCAGCAGGTCGCGCACCTGGCGGATCTGCACCGGGTCAAGGCCGTTGGTAGGCTCGTCGAGAATCAGCAGCTTGGGCCGGTGAACGAGCGCGTCTGCCAGCGCCACGCGCTGACGATAGCCCTTGGAAAGGTTGCCGATCAAACGCCGACGCATGTCGTTCACGCCGGTCAGCTCCATCACCTCTCCCACGCGGCGGCGCATGGCGTGGCCGGAGAGGCCTTTCAGCTCCGCCCGGAAGCGCAGGTACTCCTTCACCTTCATGTCCGTATAGAGCGGGGCCATTTCCGGCATGTAACCGACCGAACGCCGCACATCGAGCGACTGATGAAACACGTCAAAACCCGCCACCTGCGCCCGGCCGGACGTCGCGGGCATGTAACCGCTCAAAATCCGCATGGTGGTGGATTTTCCCGCTCCATTCGGTCCCAGAAACCCCACGATCTCGCCTGGTTCAACCTGGAAGGAGATGTTGTTCACCGCAGTCCGCCCGGCGTACTGCTTGGTGAGGTTCTGTACATCAATCATGGACCGGGAAAAGGGAAGTTGCGATGGGACGGGAGTGGAAAATTAACCTTATGCCCGGCTGAAACACAATGCGCAATCACCCATTCGCAAAATTGAGCAGAGAAGGGTTCACACCCGCCGTGTTTCGCGCTCCGTGGCGCGTGCGGCGGCGCTGTTCTGAAAATGCGTGATCGCGGCGGCCAGCGCGTCGGCGGCATCGGGCGGCGGTGTCTCACGCAGACGGAGTTGGGCACGGATCATGAAGGCCACCTGTTCTTTTTGCGCGGCACCCCGGCCCACGGCGGCTTGTTTGATCTCACGCGGGGCGTATTCGTAGATCGGCAGGCCGTGTTCGGCGGCAGCGATCAAGCACGCGCCACGCGCGGTGCCAAGCACGATAGCCGTTTTGAAGCTCTGCACGAAAATGGTCGATTCAATGGCGCAAACGGTCGGCGCATGCTGGCGGATGACCTCGATCAATCCTTCGCGGATGGCCACGAGGCAGCCGGAGGGCAGCAGATTGGGTTTGTTATGGATGACGCCCCAGGCTAGGGCGCGCAACTGCCCTTTCTCGCATTCGACCACGGCCCAGCCCGTTTTTCGCAGAGCCGGGTCGATGGCAAGCACGCGTTCGCCCGCGCTGGCGGCGGGCGGCTCGCTGCTGCGGACGATGCGGGCCATCAGCGGCGTTTTTTGGATCCGCCCTGGCCGAGGCGGAACAATTGATCCACCGACACCGCGCCGGAACCGTACAGCAGCAGCGTCACGGTGATGAAAAGATAGAGCCAGGCGGCCTCGACCTGCACGGAGCCGGCTTTTTGCAGGATGACCAGCGCGGTGATGACCACCGGCAGAAAAATCACGGAAAACAGCCGCGTCAGGAAGCCGATGATCCAGCTCAGTGCCACGCCCGCGACGAGCAGGGCGGTGAACGGCGCGATCAAGTGCGGGTAGGGCAGTCCGGCATCACGAAAAGCGGTCACCCAGGCCCAGGGCTGCTCTTTCCAAAAGAATTGATACGCGCTCAGCGCCGCGCTGAAGCCATGCCGCGTCATGAGCAGCGTCCCGGTGCCGATGCGGACGATGGCGACGGTTTTGAAAAGCGAACTGAGCGGACTCTGGACTGCGGCTGGATTGCCTCCGGTGTATTCGAGCATGGATCAAATGTCAGGAGAGAGTGTGATGATGTCGCCGGCCTGCGGTTTCCAGTCATGACTGGCGGCCTCCAGCGAGGTGAAGAAGCGGCGCTGGCCCTCACGAGCGATGTAAACGCCGCGCGCGGTGGAGCCCGGCTTGCGCCCGCCGCTGACGGTCACCGCCTGCTGCACGCTTATGTCTTGAAACACGGGGACAAACTCAGCCTCGCGCACATCGCCATTGATCGAGATGACCGGCGTATTCTCCACGGAGATGATGTGGACGGTGATGGGGCGGGTGTTGCGTCCAGCCAAGCGAAACACGGCAGCGATGGCCTCAGCAGCTCTTGGCAGTGTCAAACCGCCGACTCGGGCTGTGCCCACGCTGCCTAGTGGCAGCAGACCCTGAGTGTCCACCATGGAGATGTCGCGGTAGATTTGCTCCGAGCCGCGCGCTCCCTCATACACTTCCACCCGCACCGTGTGGCCGTAGCCGAGAGTGCCGCGTGAGTTGAACGGCACGGTGGGGTCCTCGGCATTGACCTGATCTTTCTCGGGCATGCCAGGGATGAGTTTGGTCACGGTCCGCAGGCTGGGCAGCGGAATCTTAGGCATTTTGAATTCAGGATCGAGAGCCTGGATCATGCCGCAGGAGTTGAGCATGAGAACAGCGAAAGCGGCGGTCAGGAGGAGGCAAATGGCGCGGATCATGGTCATTTTGATAAAATAGCCCTGCATGATGGAAGCCGCTTCTCGCGATGGCAAGGAGCTTTCGTCATCCTGAAGCCGAGCAGGTCACTTCTTGACCAGTTCGACAGCCTTGAGGCGGAAAAGCTGCTGCCGCTCCGGCACTTCGACGGCGTTGATGCGCAGGCGGTAAATGCCAGGACGTGTGATCTCGACCTCGCCGACGATACAGGAGCGAAATTCCTGCGCGCTGCCAGTGCGCACGACGCTGGTGCGCAGGGTTTTGCCCCCGATGACCACTTGATAGACGCCTTCACGCTGCGAATCGGAGGCCTGGCGCACGGCGATCTCATACTTGCCCGGCTGGTCGAATTGCAGATACCAGGCGGCCCAGTCGCCCACGCTGAGCCAGTTCACCAGAATATCGGCCATCAAATCCATGGTTCCCAGCTTGGGATAGTCGGCTTTTTCAGCGGAGACCGTGGTGTTGCCGGTCACCACCGTGACTTTGGCCAGCGCGGTGTTGATGGCCTTGCTCATGGCGGCGGCCTGGGCCTTGCGCTGAGGTTCACTAACGGACAGCGCGTCAAAAAACGCGGCGGCCTGCGGATCGGTGATGCGGCTCATCGCGGCGAGAGCCTGGTCTTTTTCACGCACGTCCTTGGAGGCTTCGTAAAGTCGCTGCGCCTGCGCAAAGAGCTCGGACTGCGGCAACTCGCCCGACTGCGAGCAGAGCTGTGTGGCGGCCGTCAGCAGCAGCAGACGGCAGGCGGGATCGCTCTCACGCGGCAGGCGCGCGGCCAATGCGGGCACGGGGTCACATGACGGCCACTGGGCGATGGCGATGAGCGCGGCCTTGCGCACACCTGTTGCCGGATCTGCGACAGCTTCCATGATCACTGCGAGTGAATCGCCCCCGCCGACACGTCCGAGCACGCGCAGCAGCAAGGCCCGAAGCGCGTCTTTGCCCGCGCCGCCGCGATAAGCGGCAATGACTGGAGCGACGGCGGTGTTCCGGTCGCTTTGTGATTCAATGGCGGAAACGGCGGCCTGCTCGGCGAAGTCGGCCTCTTTGTCCGGCACGTTGCGCAGTTCGGCCAGCAACGACGCGAGGTTCTCCCCTTGGGTGATGAATCCGAGCGCGGTCCAGGCGGCCCGGCGCACGTTGGTGTCCTTGTCCCGCACCAGGGGCAGGATTTGCGGGAAGGTGCCGCTGATCTCGCGCAGGCCGATGATTTTGACGAGGTTGGCCCGCGCCATCGGGTGTCTCGCAGAGCCCAGATGGCTCACCAGCATGCTGTCGATGTGGTCTCCACCCTCGGCCTGGCTCAACGCCTGCGCGGCGGCGGCGCTGGTCTTGGGATTCTCCAGGTAGTCAAACAGCATCTGCATGTCGAGCGGCGTGACCTGCGCCTTGTCCGAATTGGCGATCTCCGCGAACCGCTGCTGACGCCCGGCCTCGCGTGAGCGCTCGATGAAACGCTTCACTCCAAAACCGCCAATAAGAATGATGAGGAACGGCAGCGTCACAGACGCCCATTTCGGAAAGCCCACCTTGGCCGGTGGGGTCGGCAGCGGAGAACGTGGAACACCGACACCTGAGGCCGGGCGTGATGCGGATGCTCCTCCCGTGGTGCCACCTGTGACCAGTCTTGATGAGGAGGTGCCGGTCGTGCCGCCTGTGACTAAACGCGAGGAACTCGTGCCCACTGATCCGCCCGTGATGAGTCTTTTCGTGCCGCTTCCTGCACCTGCGCCGGTTTCAGAGACGGTGTTTTGGTAAACCTGCAGCGCCTCGGCGATGGAAGCCGGGCGGCTGGCCGGCACGCGGTTGATGAGCCAGTCCACCCACTGCACGAGATTGGCGGGCAGATCCGGGCGCAGCGCGGACAACGGTGTGAGGCGGTGGTACAAATGCGCCACCATCACCTGGGGGTTCGTGTCACCGGTGAAGGGATATTTCTGCGTCAGCGCATAATAAAAAATGCAGCCCAGCGCATAGATGTCGGTGCGCATGTCCACTTCGGAGCGTTCAAACTGCTCAGGAGCCATGAAGTGGACGGAGCCAAACAACGCGCCCTGCGAGTCGGTGTCCTGCTGCACCGGCTGCTTGGCCGTTTTTGCCAGACCGAAATCAAGAATCTTCACCTGGAAGCGCCCGGCGTTCAGCCATTGGACCATGAGATTTCCAGGCTTCAGGTCCAGGTGAATGATGCCCTGCTCGTGCGCGGCGCTCATGCCTTCCATGACCTGGCGGACCAGCGAATCGAAGTCCTCCAGCGTCAACGCCCCGCGCATGATGATGTCCTCCAGCGTCTCACCCTTCACCAGCTCCATCACGATGAAGCCGCCCTCGTCATCCACGCCTGCATCGTGGACGGTGACGATGTTCGGGTGCTGCAGCACGGACTGCTGCTGCGCCTCACGAATCAACGTGTCCACGGCGGAGCCCACGTCTCCCGCCTTGTCCGCCCGGATGCGTTTCACCGCCACCTCACGGCCCAACTGCCGGTCGCGGGCTCGGAAGACAGTCCCCAGGCCGCCTTCGGCGATGGGGGCGAGGAGTTCGTAGCGCTCATTCATTGGGGGCGGACGCTGGCACTTCCAGCCTTTCACGCAATGAAACTTTCGCTCGTTTCGTCTCCTGTGCTAAACTCACGTCTTTCCATCATGCCGCTGCTGCAAGTACAGGATCTCAAAATACACTTCCCCGTGCGCGGGGGCTGGTTCGGCCGTGCCACCGACGTCATCAAGGCGGTGGACAAGGTCAGCTTCGATGTCGAGGAGGGCAGCACCGTCGGCCTCGTTGGTGAAAGCGGCAGTGGCAAATCCACCGTGGCACGCGCCTTGTTGAAGCTCACGCCCGTCACCGGCGGCACGGTCACTTACCAGGGACGCGAAATTCTCTCCATGCCGGAGAATGAATTCCGCCCGCTGCGCAAGGAGATGCAGATGGTGTTTCAAGATCCCATCGGTTCCCTCAACCCACGCATGACGGTCGAGTCCATTCTCGCCGAGCCGCAGCAGATTCACTTTAAGCAGCAGAGCCGCGACGAGCACCGCGAGGTCTCCGCCCTGTTGCTACGCAAAGTCGGCCTGCCGGAGGACGCGCTGCAACGCTACCCGCATGAATTCAGCGGCGGCCAGCGCCAGCGCATCGGCATCGCCCGCGCACTCGCCGTGCGGCCGAAGTTTCTCATCTGCGACGAACCCGTCAGCGCCCTCGACGTCAGCGTGCAGGCGCAGATTTTGAACCTGCTCAAGGACTTGCAGGAAGAATTTCAGCTCACCCTCCTCTTCATCGCCCACGACCTCGCCGTCGTCCGTCATATGAGCGACCGCATCGTTGTCATGCACCACGGCAAAGTCGTCGAGCAGGGCGATGCTGACGAACTCTGCGAAAACCCGCGCCACGACTACACCCAGCGCCTGCTCGAAGCCGTGCCAGCGCTCATTTAACAAAGCCGCAGGTGTGTGCGGCGCTGGCAAATGACGAATGACTAAAACCGAATGACGAATGAACTTCCAATGCCCGAATGCCGAATGAGCCGCCGTTTCGCGATCAAGTTCGTCATTCGTCATTCTGATTTCGTCATTAGGACGCTCTCGCCACATCCCTGATTCTCTTTTACTGCCTCCATGACTCCGCTCTTCAAAAAATTCCTCGGCATGAACTGGCTGCTCATTCTGAACATCGCCGGTCTCATCGTCTTTGGCGTGTATGCCATTTTCAACGCCTCCGCGCACAAGGAGGAGGCCGAGTTCGCCTTCAAATGGCGCGATCAGATCCGCTGGGTGCTCATGGGCCTGCCGTTCTTCTTCGCCGCCTCGTTGCTCGACTACAAATGGATCCGCTGGGCCTGCCTGCCCATGTATCTGGCGGGTATTGGCGGTCTCGTGGCCGTGTTGCTCATCGGCGTCGAGATTGGCGGAAACAAAGCATGGATTCGCGTCGGTGGCATGATGATCCAGCCCTCGCAGTTCGCCATCATGTCCGGCATCCTCATCCTTGCCGTCATCTTTGGTGAGCTGCCGCGCCTGCTGCCCGTCTTCCGCCGTCCCTGGCTGCGCATCATGCTGGCCGGCATGGTTGCCGGTGTGCCCGCCATCATGGTCATCAAGGAAGACTTGGGCTCCGGCCTTGTCTGGGGTCCGGTGTTTCTCTCCATGATGCTCATTGGCAGCATCCCGCTGCGTTACCTCATCACCCTGCTGCTCTGCGTCGCCAGCTTCGTGCCGCTGGTGTATGTTTTTGCCCTCAAGCCCTACCAGCAGGCCCGTATCAACTCCACTTGGTACATGATGACCAATCAGCTCGATAAGGTGGACTTGCAAAACGAGGGCTGGGTGGCCAAGCACCTGCAAATCGCTGTCTCCACTGGTGGCTTGGAAGGGAAGGGGCCCGAGTCCAAAAAAGTGCCCGACCAGGCCTCCATCCACCGCACCTTCTTCCCCCACGAGTCCATCAACGACTTCATCTTCGGCGTCATCGCCGAGGAGTTCGGGTTCCGCGGCTCCGTGCTGGTGCTCTCCGGCATGGCCCTGCTCCTCTTGCAGAGCATCTTCGTCGCCTTCTGTGCCCGCGACCAGCTCGGGCGGCTCATTGTCGTCGGCGTGGTGGCCATGTTCTTCGTCCACACCTTTCAAAACGCCGGCATGAATCTCGTCATGCTCCCCGTCATTGGTTTGCCCATGCCCTTCATCAGCTACGGCGGCACCTTTGTCATCGTCACACTCTTCCTCATGGGCATGGTCCAGAGCGTCTGGGTCCACCGCAACATTTCTGCTGTGAAGAAAAAACGCTCCGTCAACGGTGGCCGCGACGATGATGATGACGAATAGGAAAGCACGTTGATTCCGCCGTCCTCTCCACGCCAATCCGCCCTGTCGTGCAAACTATGGCGGAAGACCTTACCGCACGGTGAACTGCTGCTTTTCCATCTTGAGTGTCACCATCCAGACACCGCTGGGGCTGATCTTCATGTGATGCTCCAGCAATCGCACGCCCATGCCCGTCAGTTGCATGCCGTCCGGCTGGTCGGGGAAGCTCCATGAATGGCTCTTGTCGTTGAACCGCAGCGGCAGGTCAAACTGCCCGCTTCGGCCCGGCAGGAAAACATGCATGCCCGCCAGCGGCCCCGCCTTCACGAGGTCGATCTCCACCCAGTACAGAGCCCGTCGTCCGAGCAGTTCCAACTCCAAGCCCACCTCCACGAGTTGTGAGTCATGACGGGCGAAAAACGAGTCCAGTTTGATGCGGCGTTGTTTGATCGGAGCCTCCACCTGGTAGCGAAGGCGGCCGTCCGCGTCAGTCGTCAGGCGCTTGCCCGCGTCCGGGGAGCGTGCCGCCTTCTCACTGCCAATGACCACCCGCACCGCCGTGTTTGCCAGCGGGCTTCCATCCTCACGCACCAGGCGGACGTTGACCTGGATCGTCTCCGCCAGCGCTGGCTGGGCCGCCCCCAGGAAAAGAGTCAAAACCCCCGACAGGAATGTGCCACCGTGCTTGCTCATAGAAAGCAACGGTGACGAGCATCATCGCTCATGCAAGGTCCGTGCCTTTTGCCTCAAGCGCAGCGTGACCTCACACCAATTCCCAACCTTTACGGTAGTCGCGGCGAACCATCTTGTCAGCAGCGGCGTTGTTGGGGATCTTGAGGGCCGGGGCGTCCCAGGTGAGGTTTTCGTTCGGGAAGGCGCTTGCGAGGCAGCCGAGCAAAACGGCTTCGGTGAGCGGGCCGGCGTAGTCGAAGTTCGCAGTGGGTTTCTGGCTGCCGCCTCGGAGACAGCAGTCGATGAAGTCGCCCCAGTGGTCGCGCTTTTCGAGTTTCGGGTATTTGTAGCCGGTGAACTTGTCGCGCGGGTAGAGCATCGGCGTGGAACCATGCGGATGAAGCAGAACACCCTCGGTGCCGAGATAAATCGTGCCCTGGCCGGGGAACTTGGCGGTGTCGCCGATCAAGGCCATCACTTCAGCGGGCGGACGGGCGTCGCCGTCGGTCCAGGTGACCTTGATGCTTTCACCGGAGGTGAACTTGGTGCCTTTGAAGGTGTATTCGACGACCGCGTTGATGGCCCAGTTATCCTTGTTCGGCGTAGGACCACGGGAGATAACGGATGTCGGCGCGGCGAGGTCGAGGGAGCGGAACCAGCCGCTGAACATATGGCACCCCATGTCGCCGAGTGTGCCGGTTCCGAAGTCGCGGCGTTTGCGCCAGTTGCCGGGATGATCGTAGCCCTTGATGTAGCTGCGCTCGGAGGCGACGCCGAGCCATTTGTCCCAGTCGAAGCCTTCAGGGATGGGATCGCTCGTGGCGGGGCGCGTTTCCATGTCGCCCCACTTCTTGTTGGAGAAGGTGTGGGCTTCTTTCACTTTGCCGATGGCACCGAGCTGAATGAGCTCGACGGCGAGGCGCTCGGTGAAGTCCGAGGAAACCTGGATGCCCATCTGCGTCATGACGCCTTTTTCACGCGCGCGCTCGACCATCTGGCGGCATTCCCACAGGTTATGGGCGAGGGGCTTCTGGCCATAAACATGCTTGCCTTTGGCGATGGCGGCAAGGCCGATGCTGCCATGCATGTGGTCGGGCGTGGAGACGTTCACGCTGTCGATGTTGGCGGATTCTTTTTCCAACAGCTCACGCCAGTCCTGATAGACCTTGATGTTCGGCCACTTTTCCTGCGCCTTCTTGAAGTTGCGGGTGTCCACATCGCACACGGCCACAAGCTCCCACATCGCATGATTCGACATGGCGGTCATGTCCGCCATGGACATCCCGGCCGCGCCGAAGGCCGCGTGACGCAGCTTGCCGTTCGGAGACGCGGCCCGCACACCGGTGGTGACCCAGGGGGCAGCAAAGAGTGTGGCGGCGGACTGACGGATGAAATGGCGGCGGGATTGCATGTGAGGAGAAAAGTCGGGAGTGAGAGGTCGAATGAGCGCGAAAATACGTTGCGCAGGCGGTGCATCTTCCGTTTTCTCCTTCTAAAACCCATGAACGAACTCTCCGCCCGCCTGCAAGTCATCCGCGACCGCATTCACACCGCCGCTGTGCGCTGCGGGCGTGATCCTGCGACGGTTGAACTGCTCGCGGTGTCGAAGACTCATCCGGTGGAGGTGATCCGGGAGGCGGTGGAGGCCGGGCAGCTTCTCTTTGGTGAAAACAAAGTGCAGGAGATCCTCGCCAAGGCTCCGCAACTGCCCGCCGAGTTGCACTGGCACCTGATCGGCCATCTTCAGTCCAACAAGGTGCGCAAAGTGCTGCCGCTGGTGAAGGCCATCCATAGCATCGACTCACTAGACTTGGCGCGGGATGTGAACCGCATCGCCACCGAGTTGGGTTTGACTGCCAAGGTCTATCTGGAGGTCAATCTGGCCGAGGAAAGCACCAAGCACGGCTTCAAGGTGGAAGACCTGCGTGCCAGCCTGGAGGCTCTGCATGGCCTGGACCGTCTCAACATTCAGGGGCTCATGTGCATCCCGCCCTTTGAAGCTGATGCTGAGCTGAGCCGCCCTTATTTCACCCGGCTGCGTGAATTGCGTGATGAACTGGAAAAAAGCGGCGGAAAGCCACTGCCGCTGCTCAGCATGGGCATGAGCCACGACTTCGAGATCGCCATCGAGGAAGGCTCAACCCTCGTGCGCGTGGGCACCGCCATCTTTGGCGAGCGCCCGCGCAAAGAAGGCTGATCACATCTCCAGGAAGTTCTTTAGCAGCCGCTTGCCTTCCTGTGTGAGGATGGACTCGGGATGGAACTGCACGCCGTGAATAGGCAGTTCCTTGTGCCGCAGTCCCATGATCTCGGACTCATCGTCGCTGGCAGTAGCGGTGATTTCGAGGCAGGAGGGCAGGGTGTCGCGCTTCACGAGCAGGGAGTGATAGCGCGTGGCCTCAAACGGCTCCGGCAGGCCTTTGAACACGGACTGTCCGCTGTGATGAATCATCGACGTCTTGCCGTGCATCAGGCGTCCGGCGCGGACGACATCGCCACCGAACACATGGCCGATGGCCTGATGACCGAGACACACACCGAGCAGCGGGATGGATTTGCCAAAGCGCTCGATCACCGCGCAACTGATGCCCGCCTCTTTTGGCGTGCAAGGGCCGGGGGAGACGCAGATGTGGTCGGGCTTGAGCTTTTCGATCTCCTCCAGCGTGATCTGGTCATTGCGACGGATTTCCATGACGGCTCCCATCTCGCCGAAGTACTGGACGAGATTGTAGGTGAAGGAGTCGTAGTTGTCGATGATCAGGAGCACGGGATCAGATTGGCAAGTTTAAGGTTTCAAGTTTCAGAAGCCGCGAACGCTGAGGATCGTGTCGAGTTCGCGCTGGAAGACGGGGATGTCTGCGGCGGGCGGTTGGTAGCCGGGGGTGGGTCCGCGCATGCCGAAGCGGCCCATTTGGTCCATGAACCACATGACGGTGTTGCCATCGCTGAAGGTGGCCTTGCCGCTGATGACCGCGCCAGCGGGAGGGATTTCATCGACGGTCACTTTCAAATCGCCACCGCCTGCGGGCAGGTCAGCGGAGTCATCACCGGGAAGCGTGGCGGCTTTATCTTCGGCGACTGGCTCAGGCGGAGGCGCGGGTTTTTCCTCTGGTGGCACCTCACGCGGCTTGTCCTGGATTTTGACGCCCAGTTCCAGGATGAGCAGACGCGCCTCCATGTAGGTGAGCGTCATCTCACACTCAGAGCGGAGGCGGTCCTGGATTTGATTGAGGTTGGCGCCTTCAGCGGCCCATTGTTCGACGAGTTGACGCTGCTGCGGGGAAAGATTGGCCATGAGGGTGTTTGCGAGGCGGAAAGAACGTGAGGATCAGCCGTTCATCTTGTCGGTGATGAGATGGGAGAGGGCGGCGGCTTTTTGATGCAGCGCCTTCACCTCATCATGCGTGAGGGCCTTGCCCTCGGGCACATCGACCACGGGCATCAGCTCCTCAATGCCTTTGCGCAGCGCCTGAAGCGTGACGTTCTTCATCAGGCTGGGATGCAGGCTGTCGAGGCTCATGAGGTAATATTCAGCGATGTCCCGGCGCGAAAGCTGGCGGGTTTTCTCCTCGGCGTAATTGTCGGCGATGCTCTGGGTGGAGATCTCCAGCGCCCGCAGCCAGCCGCCGAGGCTGATGAGATGCGCGATGTCCACATCCCGCAGCATGACCATCTCCGCCTCGACATCCGCCTGTGTTTTGGCCAGTTCGATGCGCAGATCCTGCCAGTTGCCCTTCATGCTGTACTCAAACAGGCTGCCCGTGTGCTTGTTCATGCGGTTGCCCGCGCCGAGCGCCTTGCCGTACTTGATCATCGCCCGGCCCACGGCCTCCATTTCCTCCACCTTCTCACATTGCACGATGAGGAAGCCGTCGGCGATGAGCGTGCCCAGCCCCATGGACACCAGCACACGGTCCGCCGGGGTCTTGTCGGTGAAAGGGCGCTTCAGGTTGTCGTAGCTCAGCTTGCCCACATGGTTGAGCATGTCGAAGAGCTTGCGAATCGAGGGCGTGGTGAACTCGTTCACGCCAAACTCCTCACGCACATGCTCATCCCCGATGATGTCCTCCGGGATGGGGTTTTTCGGCGGGGCGGGCGGTGCTGCCTCCTGGGCAGCGAGCGGCAGCGCCAAAGCTGTGGCGAGAACGAAAAGCTGCGTCTGAGAAAGGAGTCCGCGAGTCATGATGGGCGATGATACGGAGTCGCCCGGCGATTTCCAGCGCGAGTCTGGAAAAGTCTCTCCCTGCGCCAAATCGCTACATTTCCGCTCAAACCGACGTTTGATGGCACCCACCCATGCGCTTGATCCTTTCTTTCCTCGTCCTCGCCATCCTGAATCTGCCCGCCCAGGAGGCCCCGCCCGCGCTGACGGAGTATCTGGGCCGCCAGATCGCCCAAACGATGCACTGGAAAGGTGCCGAGTGGCTGATGCGCCGCGTGCGTGAGCAGGAGGAAGGCCCCAGCAAGATGCGTGCGCAGCTCCAGGTGAAGCCCGGCATGGTCATCTGCGATATGGGCTGTGGCAACGGCTACCACACCCTCCCGCTGGCCGAAATGGTCGGGGAAAAGGGCAAAATCCTCGCCGTCGATGTGCAGCCCGAGATGATCGAAATGCTGCGCCAGAACATCGAGCGCAAGCGCCTGAAAAACATCGAGCCGATCAACGGCCTCTACCACGATCCCAAACTCCCGCCGAACACCTGCGACATGATCCTGCTTGTCGATGTGTATCACGAGTTCTCGCATCCGGTGCAGATGCTCGCCAGCATGCGCGCCGCCTTGAAACCCGAGGGCCAGCTCGTCCTCGTCGAATTCCGCGCCGAGGACGACAACGTGCCGATCAAGCCCGAGCACAAGATGACCAAGGATCAGATCAACAAGGAGATGAACGCCAACGGCTTCGTGCTCAAACGCGAATACGACGGCCTGCCCTGGCAGCACCTGATGTTCTTCGGGAAGGCGGACAAGAAGTAGAACGAGTTTTCCAACTCGTTCCCCATCGCATCACTGCAAATAGAAGAACTCGTTCGAGTTCAGCAGCGCGTGGCACAGATCCGTGAGTGCTTCGCGACTCGGATCGAGCGCACCGCTGTTTTTCGTCGGCGCGGCGCTGCTTTCCCAGGCCCAGCGGCTTTCTTTGGGTGCCTGAAGCATCGTGGCGGCCTGGTCGGCGGAGATGTCGGCGATGCAGGTGGGATCGCTGTTCACGGTCCAGCTCATGAGCTTGCCGGCGTCGAGTTTTCCGGCACGGAGGGCCACACGGGCGATGGCGCCGTCCCAGACACTGCGTTTGTCGATCTCACGACCGCCGACATACAAGGCGCGGTCCTTGTTGATGTAGCTGCCGACGATTTGATGCGGGACGGTGACCGTTTGCATCGCGGCGGCGGGATCGCTCAAATCGCGGACGTAGAAGGTGACGGTGCCGCCGAAATTCTGGCCGGGCGCGGGATGGTTGTCGAGGCTGGCGGCGATGTAATACGGCTTTCCGACTGGGATGAAGAGGCCGGAGGCGACGACTTCATACGCAGGGCTGCCTTGGAAATCGGAACCGCTGAGCTGCACAATAAGGTTGTTCGGCTTGTGCGCGGATTTTTCACTCGTGACGCCCAGGGACCAGCCGGGCTTGGTTTTGTCGTTGTCCCAACGCGCGGCGATGGTGCGCACGCTGGCATCGGGATAGAGCGAATTGAGCTTCACGACGGCCTCGATGGCGAATTGATCGCTCTCGGTCTTGCCTTCGAGGTTCACGCGCAGTTTTTCATTCGCGGAGCCGGGTTGAAGCAGGAAGGTCTTCGTGGTGCGTGCGGCGGGATTCGGGCCGAAGAACTTTTGTGCGTCCGCGAGCGGCGTGGCGACGGGCGGAGGCGGCGGAGCTTCGCGTTGAAGCACGGCGCGTTGGGATTTGAGGAAGGCGAGCGCCGCTGTGCTCTCTTGTTTCGTCGGCTGGCGTGAAAAGGCGAGCGCGTAGGCGCTGGCGACGCGTTTGGCATCGTCCTTGGGGATTTCCTTCGTCAAGCGGGCCGCCATGGCGCGGGCGCGGTCGAGTGGCCAGTCGCCATTGACCATGAGGAGGCTTTGCGTGGCGGTGGTGGTGCTTTGGCGCTCAGGTGTGCTCTGGAATCCGGGAGGAGCGTCGAGGCTGGCAAGGAAATCGTCCGGCGTGTTGCGCATTTTGCGCAAGTAGAGACTGCGGCGCGGCTTGGACTTCTCCACGCCCTCGCCGCCGATGGTGAGATCGAGTTCACCGCTGGCGCTGAGCATGGAATCGCGTGCTTGCTCCGCATCGAGGCGGCGCGGGCTGTAGCGCCAGAGCAGGCGGTTCTCGGGATCTTTGAGCAGCGCGTCTTTGTCGCTCGCGGTGCTCTGCTGGTAGGTGGCGCTGGCCATGATGAGCTTGTGCAGCGTCTTCAATTTCCAGCCGCTCTTGATGAACTCGCTGGTGAGCCAGTCGAGCAGCTCGGGATGCGATGGTTTGTCGCCGAGGCGGCCGAAATCGCTCGCGGTGGTGCTGAGTCCTTTGCCGAAATGATACTGCCACACGCGGTTCACGATCACGCGTGCGGTGAGCGGGTTCTGCGGGCTGGCGAGCCAGTTCGCCAGCACCGTGCGGCGTCCGCTGGTGAGAGCGTCAGGCTTGGGCGCGGGAATTTTGGCGTCAGAAGGATCGAGGATGGTCAGGAAGCCGGGCGTGGTGGTGACCTCGCCGACTTTACGTGTCACAAACTTCGTCGTGGGAGCCTGCGGGCCGGTTTCACCGACAGCGAGCGTGGGAATGAGCGGTTTCGGCTTGAGATGCGCGAATTCGGCCAGCTTCACCTGCGCCTCGCGATACTGCGTGGCCTCGGGTTCCTTCAATTTGTCCGCCTTGTAGCGTTCGCGCTCGTAATACACCTGCCGGCCCGCAAGCTGGACGATCTGCTCCTCATACGGCGTGCGCTGCCCGCGCTCCTTGGCAAACATCGCCTGAATTTCCTCCGGGAACTTCGTGATGGCGCTTTTTTGCGCCCCGATGATCTTCGGCTCGACGATGGCATCGATCACCGCGCGCGGCTCCTTCGTGGCTTCTTCCCAAATCTTGAGCTTCGCGTTGTAGTCGTCGATCTGCGCCTGCGTGGCGAAGGGCTTGTCCTCGGCCCAGGTGATGTTCGAGAGGAAGGCCTGAAGGCGGTAATAGTCCTTTTGCAAAATGGGATCGAACTTGTGATCATGGCACTGCGCGCACTGCACGCTCATGCCCATGAAGACATCGGCGGTCACATCGGTGACCTCGTTCATGATGAGCTTCCACTGGCCTTCGGAGTCGCGCTGGTTGTATTCGTAGATCGTGTGGCGCAGGAAGCCGGTGGCGGTGAGCAAGTCGAGATCGTCGGCGGTTTGCGGCACCGTTTTGCCTGTCGCGTAAAGCAGCTCGTCACCTGCGATCTGCTCGCGCACGAACTGGTCATACGGCTTGTCGTTGTTCAGCGAGCGCACGACGTAGTCACGATACGGCCAGACATTCGGGCGGTAGGCGTCAAGGCGGTAGCCTTCGCTCTCCGCGTAGCGAACGAGATCGAGCCAATGCTGCGCCCAGCGCTCGCCGTAGCGCGGAGATTCGAGCAAGCGGTCGATCAGCTTTGCATAGGCCTCCTTCGATGCATACGCCTCATGCGCGAAGGCTTCGACTTCCTGCGGCGTCGGCGGCAGTCCGGTTAGATCAAAGGTCGCTCGGCGGATGAAAGCCACGGGATCGGCTGGTGGCGAAGGCTTGAGTCCATTTTCGGCGAGTTTGGCCTGAACGAAGGCATCAATCGGCGATGAGGCCTTCGACTTCGGCACCGTCGGCGATTTCACCGGCACGAAGGACCACCACTTTTTGTCTTCCTCGGTGATGTCGCCGGGTTTGCGCGAGGGTTTGGCCGCCGCGACTTCCGCCTCAGGCCACGGAGCGCCCATGGCGATCCACTTTTTCAAAATTTCGATCTTCGCCGAGCTGAGCTTGCCGTCCGGCGGCATTTCCATGTCGGGGTCTTCGTAATTGACCAGCTTGATGAGCAGCGAGGCATCTGGCTTGTGCGGCACGATGGCCGGACCGCTTTCGCCGCCTTGCAGGATGTAGGGCAGGTTGTCGAGGCGCAGGCCGCCTTTGTGCTTCTGCGGGCCATGGCACTCCTGACAGGCCTCAACCAGCAGCGGGCGCACGTCCTTCTCAAAAAACTTGAGCGACTCCGCATTCGGGGCGGCGACGGCGGCAGTGGCGGAGAGGAGGAAAAAGGCGCGGATCATGGTGCTGGCAATAGAGTGTGCCGCGTGGGGTCATTTGGACATGATTTTTTCTGTCCAAAGCGCCGCCGCAGCGACCTGTTGAGTACGACCGCCCCTTCCGCGATGTTTCCACGCCATGCCTGACACTGACCGCACCCAGGAATTTCTCGAACTGCTCACGCACCATGACCGTGCGCTGGGTGTCTATGTTTATAGCATGGTGCCGCAGCCCCATGACGCGGATGACATCCTTCAGCAGACAAAAATGATTCTGTGGCGCTGCTTTGATCAATTCGAGACGGGCACAAACTTCCTGGCCTGGGCGCGGAAGACGGCGTTTCATCAGGTGCTGACGCATCGCAGGCAGAAGAAGCGTGAGGCGACGCCGCTGAGCGATGAAATCCTGGAACTGCTGCACGACGAGGTCTCCAAGCTCAGCGACAGCGGCGACCGCCGTCGCGACGCGCTGCGCTCCTGCGTGGCCAAACTACCCGCCGCGCACCGCCAGCTCGTGACGCTGCGCTATTTCGAAGACCTGGAGATCGACGGTGTTGCCGAGCGCATCCGCAGCACGGCGGGGGCTGTTTATCGCGCTTTGAGCCGCATTCGCATGAGTCTCATGACCTGCGTGGAGAAAGAACTCAAACTGGAAGGAGCATGAGCATGAAACCTGCCGATCAATTTCGACTGCTGGAGCTGTCCGAGCGCTACGCGGACGAAAAATTGAGCGCGGAGGAGATTTCCGCGCTGGAAGCCGAATTGCGCGACGAAACGGAAGCACGCGCGTTTTTCGCCAAAGCGCTGCATCAACGCGCCGAGTTGTGTTTTGATGATTCATGGCACACGCAGACCGTTGCGGAGGCCAAACCTGCTGCGAAGCCGATTTGGTGGCGTCATGCGATCACAGCGGCAGCGGCGGCGTGCATCACCTTTGGCATTTTCTGGCTCCAAAGCAGCCGTGATGGCACGGTGGCGACGCTGATTCGTTCCCAGCAATGCCAGTGGGCCGGCAGCAGTCTGCCGACGGTGGAAGGCGCGCGTTTGCAGCCCGGCGTGCTCGATTTGATCGAGGGCCTGGCCGTGCTGCGCTTCGATAGTGGCGCGGAACTCGTTCTCGAAGCCCCTGCGACTGTGGAAGTGCTCGACGCGATGAATTGCAAACTCCGCCGTGGCACGCTCGTCGCTGAAGTGCCGCCTCAGGCTAAGGGCTTCAGCATTGATACCAAGGATGCCAAAGTCATCGACTGGGGCACCAAATTCGGCATCAGTGCCGGTGAGGATGGCAAATACATGGTGCAGGTGCTCGAAGGTCTTGTGGAGGTCGATGACAAATCCGGCACCGCCTCAAAGAGGCTCGAAAAAGGCCAGCGCCTGGACCGAGGCTGGTCGAAGAGCCTCTTAAACCCTGCTGGGGACGACCCCGAGCCGAACCGCTGGCAGCCGACGACAGTGATGGACGCTGGCGACGGCTGGCAAGCGATCACCACGGCTTTTGGCCGTGGGAAGGACAGCTACATCCAGTCATCCGACAAAACGTCCGGTGATTTCGGCCAGCATCCTTTCTTCCGTGTGAAGCACAGCATCGACTCGAAGCCGGAACTGAACCGCAAGGGCTATATCGCATTTGATTTAAGCAAGTTCAGCGGTCGCAACATTGAAGATGCGGAACTGGTGCTCACCATCGAGCCGAGCGAACTTGGTTTCGCCAGCTTCGTGCCGGACAGCACGTTCGTTGTCTATGGCGTGCTCGATGAAGCGGCGGATCATTGGGAAGAAAACGGTCTGACATGGCAGCAAGCTCCCGCGCATGATCCTTCACAGCCAGATCACCACCTGCCAGCCGCCGCGAAAGTGAAACTGCTCGGCAAATTCGAGATCGCCCAGGGCATCAACCGTGGCACGCGGAAGCTGCGTGGCAAAGACCTCGTTGATTTCCTCGCTGCCGACACAAATCAGATCGCCACGCTGATCATCTGCCGAGAGACGAATGAAAACGCCGCCAGCGGCCTGGTGCATGCCTTTGCCACGAAGGAGAATGACACGCGCTCCGCGCCGATGCTGCGCGTGAAGCTGAGGTGATCAGCGAATCTCGATGGGCTTTGCCAGTGAGAAGCGCTTCTGAAGCCACACGAGGGCGAAGAAGAAGCGCAGACGCCACCAAGTGGCGAAGGTCATCTCCGGGCGGCCGGCGAGGACGCAATTGATGGCGCAGACCATGCGAAACTTGTTGCTGGGCTGGAAGAAAAGCTGCGCGAAGTGCTTGGTGTAGAATTTTTCGATGAACTGCCAGAAGCGGCTCACATGCTTCCGTGTGGACCATTCGTAACGCCGCATGGCAAAGGTCATCGCCTTGCCAGCAGCAAGCGCGGCATGCACCACCTGCGCGCCACGCTGGCCGCTGTGCATGGCGAGCATGACGCCGCTGGAGAAAATGGGGTCGATGAAGCCTGCGGCATCGCCCACACGCACGACGCGGTCGGAGACGAGCTTACGGTTCGTGTAGGAAAAGTCGCTGAGCACATGGCCCTGTGTGATCGGCTTGGCGTTGATCATGCGATCATGCACGGCCTTGGTGCTGAGCACGGCGTCATCGAACACCGCCTGCGGTTCTTGCTGGAGGGCTTTGAAATCATTCACGTCGAGCACGAGGCCCACGCTGACCTTGTCATCCGCCAGCGGGATCATCCAGAACCAGGAGTTCTCGCGGCGCACGATGAGTATGTCGCCTTTCTCCTCGCCCTCGGTCATCTGCACGCCGCTGTAGTGGCCGAAGATGGCGATTTTTTTGTGGCCGGGATAATACTCACGCAGTTTATCGCGGTTGGCGGTGAAGTTGTTCAAGCCGCTGGCATCCATGAGAAAGGCGGCCTGCGCCTCGTGCTCCGTGCCATCTTTGGCGCGGAACTTGACGGTCACGCGCTCTTTTTCGATGCGATGCTCGGTGACGAGCGCTTCCTCCTGCACCTCGGCTCCGAGTTCCTCCGCGTGGCGGAGCAGGATGTCGTCAAATTTGGCACGCTCGACCTGGATGGACTCGGGAAATTCGGTGAAGGAGCCTTTGGAGAAATTCAACCGCGTGTGCAGCGAGCCGTCGCCCATCCAGAACTGGGCGCCGCGTTTCACCATGAAGCCGGCGGCCTGGATTTTTGACCACACGCCGAGTTCATCAAAGATGGGACGGTTGTAGGGCAGCAACGACTCGCCGATGTGGAAGCGGGGGAATTTTTCCTTTTCCAGCACCAGCACCTTCCGTCCAGCCTTTCGCAGCGTGCAAGCGGCGGAAGATCCCGCCGGCCCGCCGCCGATGATGATGACATCCCAAGTGTTGCTCATGTCAGAAGAGGAAATGCCATCGGATCGCATAGAGGCAAGAACGGATTGGTGACTCAATTGGAAACTCGAATCTTAAAACAGCTCCATCTGCCCGCTGGGATCACGCGGACGGCGAAACGCGTTGGCATTGACCTGAGGGCGGCGGTGAAGCATGCCGGCGCGTTGGATGGAGACACGGAACAGGGAGGCGATTTGCTCGGACCAGACGCCGATGCCTTTGAGGCGCTTGCCGAACTCGCCGTGGGAGAGAGTTTTACCCTGGGTTTCCTCGATGCGGCTCAAAATCTTGTCGCGCATGTTGGGAAAATGCTGGTCCAGCCAGGCGCGGAAGATGTCCTTCACGGCGAAGGGCAGGCGTACGACGGTGTAGCCGGCGAATTGCGCCCCGGCGGCGCGGGCGGCGTCGATGAGGGCGGGGATTTCGGAGTCGTTCAGGCCGGGAATGATCGGCGCGGTGGAAACGCCGACGGGCACACCGGCCTCGTTGAGGATGCGGATGGCCTCCAGACGCATCTTCGGCGCGGAGGCGCGGGGTTCGAGTTTGTGGGCGAGGTCGGCGTCGAGCGTGGTGACGGAGATGTAAACGGCGGTGGCGTGATGACGGGCGAGTTCGGCGAGGAGCTCGACATCCCGTGTGATCAGATGGTTTTTTGTGATCAAAACGACCGGATGCCGCGCCTCGGCCAGGACTTCGAGGCAGCCACGCGTGATGCGCAGTTTTTTCTCGACGGGCTGATACGGATCGGTGACGCCGCTGAGGGAGAGGGTGACGGGTTTGTAGGATGGTCTGAGCAATTCGGCGCGGAGCAGGGCAGGGGCGTCCTCCTTGACCATGATGCGGGACTCGAAGTCCACTCCGGCTGAGAAGCCGAGATATTCCTGCGTGGGCCGGGCGTAACAGTAGGCGCAGCCGTGCTCGCAGCCACGGTAGGGGTTCAAACTGGCCTCGAACGGCAGATCAGGACTGCTGTTCTTCGAGATGATCGACGACGAGTGATCGCGGAGGAACTTGGTGGCGATTTTTTCCGGCGCTTCGCCGGGATCGTAATCCAACCGCAGTTCGGCAAAGCGCTGGGCGGGATTGAAACCCGCGCCGCGTCCGCGAATGCTGGAAGGAGTCTCCATGCGGGCCTCCTGGGATGCAATCAGGCTGCGGCGGGAACCTGAGCGGTCTGGCCGCTGCGACGGGCGATGAACTCATCCGCCAGCGCTACATAAGAGAGCGCTCCTTTGCCCGTCGGCTCGTATTCGATGATGCTCTTGCCAAAGCTCGGTGCCTCGCCCAGGCGCACGGTGCGCGGGATGATGGTTTGATAGACCGTCTCAGCGAAGTAGTTGCGCACGTCGTTGACGACCTGATTGGCAAGGTTGGCGCGGCTGTCGAACATCGTCATGACGATGCCTTCGAGCAGCAGATTGGGATTCGCACCGCAGTCGCGGATCTGCTGGGTGATGCTGACGATCTTGGAGAGACCTTCGAGGCCGAAGTACTCGCACTGGATGGGCACGATCAGTTCATCTGCGGCGGCCAGGGCGCCGGTCATGAGGACGCCGAGGGACGGGGCGGTGTCGAGAATGGCGTAATCGAAGTGGCCGGAGGAGCGCAACGGCTCCAAAACTTCGCGCAGGCGGGCGAGGTGGTTGCCAGACTGCGCCAACTCGATCTCGCAACCCGCCAGTTCTTGATGGGAGCGGATGATGGAAAGGTTCGGCAGCCGGGTGCTGCGGATGGCGAGACGTGGGTCGGTGCCATCCACGAGGGCCGAGTAGAGGCTGCCGCCGTCTTCCTGGGCGAGGCCGAGGCCGCTGGTGGCGTTCGCTTGCGGGTCGAGATCGACCAGCAGCACGCGCACGCCGCGTTGCGCGAGGCATGCGGAGAGGTTCACGGCGGTGGTCGTTTTTCCGACCCCACCTTTTTGATTGGAAATAGCAACGATCCGCATAGGCACTTGGCGCTGGACTTTGGCGAGAAACCATGGGACACGCCAGAAGGAAATGGAAATCACAGAGAAATGGCTCGGTGAAATCGGCGGCTGGCAGGTCATGAAGGCCGCGCGCAGTCTGGCGGATGCTGGATTGGCAGCGGTGTCGAGCACCGAGGACGGACTGATGCGCGGCGTGGCTGGATCGGGCAAAATGAAGTTCACCACCGGCCTGCGCATCCGCAGTTCGAGTGATGTGGACAATCTCTGCACCTGCCCGCATGCCCGGCGTAGCGGGCAGATCTGCGAGCACGCGCTGGCGGTGGCGCTGATGCAGGTGCGGGCGAATGCCGCGCCGGTCAGAAAGACCACTGTAGCCCCATCTTCAGGCGGTTCTGAGCCGCCTAAAGGCGGGAGTACGATACCCAAACCTTTGATTGTCACCGTGCCGGGGCGGTTTTCGATCTATTTGCCGGAAACAGTGCTCACAGGGCAGGCGAGGGAGCCGTTTGGGGTGTTTGTGAAGTTTGAGGCCGGGGGTGAGGAAGAAACCTCCGCCTTCGCAGCTTGGCTGGCGGGGCAGGGGATCAAGCAGCCACAGAGCCTGCCGATCACCCTGCGGGGGGATGGCTTGAACACCTTCCTCAAGACACTGGCGGACCATCCCCGCGTCTTTGCCGGGAAGCCGAATGGCAAGGAACGGCTGCTCCAGGTCGCCGCCGAGCCGGTGCGGCTGCCGCTGGTGGTGGAATCGGCCGCCGGGCAGACCGTGCGGCTGCAACTGGCGGGTGGTGCCCAGCGCCCGGTTTGGGGGGCTTGGTGGGTCTGCCAGGAAACCGGGGCGCTGTTTCGCCATGCCTCGGACCATCCCGAACTCGCCACCCTGGCAGCCGAATTGGGCCGCGCTGCCGCCACCCGGCCGTTGCGCTGGCTGGCAGAGCAGGGGGAGCGCTTGGGCGAATGCTTCCAAATGGAGCTGCGGGGCGGTTTGGAGCGTTTTCACGTTTCGCCGGTGCCGTGTGAGTTCGAAATCCACCTCGAAGGCTCGCTTCAAAGTGTCGAAGCACGGATCATTGCCCGCCACGGCCCGCATCGCTGGCCGGTGGTGCCGGAAGGGGGGCAGGTCAGCGGCAATACCTCGCCATTTCCGCTTCAAGATGATTCACATAAGTTTATATTTTACGTTCGAAACATAGATAGTGAATCCCGCCTCTCACGGCGTTTGGAGGCGCTCGGCTTCCAGCCGGACACGGTTCAAAGCTGGCGTTTGCAGGGCGGGGAGAACGTCCTGCGGTTCTACGCCTCGGAACTGAACCGCCTGCGTGAACTGGCCACGATCATCGAAGGCGAACGCTGGCGCACGGCCACCCGAGGCGTGCAGCGGATCGCTCCCACGACCCGGTTTGTGCCGGACACGGGACGCTCCGGCGGTGGCGATTGGATGAACATGGAGTTCGCCTATGAATCAGCCGACGGCTTCCGCCTGCCACGCGCGGAGGTGCTGCGGCTGGTGCGCTCCGGGCAGCGCTCGGTGCAGGGCAACGGCAAGCGCTACGTTCTCGACCTAGCGGCGGTGGACGATTTGGAAGAATCTCTGCGGGACGTGCCACTGGAACTGACCCCGGAAGGAGCGCGGATGCACGGGGCGCATGCGGCTTACTTTGGTGGCGAGGACAGCGGAGCAGGGGGGCAAAAGACCGTCTCAGACCAGGAAATCCGCGCCCAGATCGGCGAGTTGGCCGGTCTGCTGCGGCCTTATCAAATGGAAGGCGTGTGCTGGATGACCTCTCGTATCCTGGAAGGACGCGGCGGCATCCTGGCAGATGAGATGGGTTTGGGAAAAACCGTCCAGAGCATCGCGCTGGCGCTTTTTTTGAAGCGCCAGGGCGGGAATTCGGGGCCGGTGCTGGTCGTGTGCCCGAAATCGCTGCTGGGGAACTGGCAGGCGGAGTTTGAGCGCTTCGCGCCCGAGATGAAAGTGCTCCAGGTGCAGGGTTCGAGCCGGGAAAAGGCGCTGGGGCAGATAGCCGCCCATGACGTAATATTGACCTCTTATCAATTGATTATCAGAGATAATCAACACTACTTAAATATCAAGTTTGGGCTAATTTTGCTCGACGAAGCCAGCTTCATCCGCAATCCCGACACGGACGCTGCCAAAACGCTGCGCAGCCTCAAGGCCACGGGCCGGATCGCGCTCACCGGGACGCCATTGGAGAACGGGGTGCGGGATTTGTGGTCCATTTTCCACTTCGCGCTGCCGGGTTACCTCGGGAACCAGAAATCCTTCAAAGAGCGGTTTGAAAGCCCGATCGAGTCCGGTTTAAGCCTGCCCGCCGGCCAGGCGGCGGCCCAGCGGTTGCAAAAGCTGACCCAGCCGTACTTCCTGCGCCGCATGAAGCGGCAGGTGTTGAAGGATCTGCCGGAAAAGATCGAGCAGGTGCTCTGGTGCGTGCCCAGCGCCGCCCAGGCCGAGTTTTACCGCAAAATCCTGGAGGAGGGCCGGGAGGAGATCAAGGCCGCCCGCCGCCGCTCCGGCCAGAACGGTGCCAAGATGACCATGTTCACCGTCCTGCTGCGCCTGCGCCAGGTCTGCTGCGATCTTCGCCTCACAGGCATCCGGCCGGAGGCGCTGGCCGGGCTGGAGCCAGACGACTTGTCCGGCAAATGGGCCGCCTTGCACGATCAGGTCGACTCCGCGCTCGAATCTGGCGGTAAAATACTCGTGTTCAGCCAGTTCGTGCAGTTCTTACGCCTCATGCGTGAACTTTTCCAGGCCCAGAAACTCGATCACGCCTACCTGGACGGCAGCAGCCAGGACCGCTCGGCCCAGGTGGAGCGTTTCCAAAAAGATCCGAACTGCCGCATCTTCCTCATCAGCCTCAAAGCCGGCGGCTACGGCCTGAACCTCACCGCCGCCGACAGCGTCATCCTGGCGGACCCGTGGTGGAATCCCGCCGTCGAATCCCAGGCCATCGACCGCGCCCACCGCATCGGCCAGCAAAAGGTCGTCAACGCCTACCGCCTGGCCATTCGCGGCACCGTCGAGGAGCGCATCCTCAAACTCCAAACCCAAAAACGCGGCCTCGTCGAAGCCGCCCTCAACGACCAAGCCCCCATGATGGAAGGCCTGAGCGAGGGGGAGTTGGAGGAACTGATTCAGTAGCCCACCCTGAATACAAAAATCCCCACATTCACGCAGACCCACCACCTGGATACTCAACATTACATTGATTGTTTGTAGTTTATTAGACCAGACTTTGAGGGCTTAAAATGCCTTATCATCTGGCCTGACGGACGACTACGGCTTCCTCAAACAAAAAATCCAGTCAACCCAACCCCTATTCCTTTACGCAGAAACAAATCCGCAAGAATCCAGAGTTCTTCTTTCGGAAGGCCGTTGCAGGCGGTTTTGATTTCTTGAACCAAGTACATAACCAATTCCAGCCAATTAATTGGTGACTTGGCTGGCCCGAGAAAGAGCTGAGGATGCGTGGCGCGCCTGAGACCGAACTTGGAAGTTCGATCTACTTGCTTGGGCCGTCTGGAATGGCATGGCTGACGTAAAACTTCCCCGATGACCCCTGCCCCTGCTTCCATTCCCGTCATTTCGTCCCAGCCGCCTGAAGCCTTCACCGGGATCGAGCTGGATGATCCGAAGGCGGCCGCCGCCGGGGTGCCGGCGGTGACGAATTCCTTGAAGCATGTCTATGGCAGCAGCGGACTCATGCGTGGCACGTCGGCGATGCTGAACCTGAACCAGTGGGAGGGTTTTGATTGCCCGAGCTGCGCCTGGCCTGACCCGGAGGACCACCGCAGCGCCTTTGAGTTCTGCGAGAACGGGGCCAAGGCCATCGCCCCCTGAAACGACGAAGAAACGGGTGACGCCGGAGTTTTTCGCCCAGTTCGGGCTGTCGGAGATCGCCAAAATGAGCGATTTCGAGATGGATCAGGCCGGGCGGATCACTCAGCCGGTGATTCTGCGGCCTGGAGCGCAGCACTACGAGGCTATCTCGTGGAGTGACGCTTTTGCCGTTAATTAAGAATCGCTCAATCCGTTACATTCACCCAATGGGGCTGCGTTTTATACCAGTGGCCGGGCGACGAATGAGGCGGCCTTTCTTTACCAGCTCTTTGTGCGCGAGTTCGGCACGAACAACCTCCCGGACTGCTCGAACATGTGCCACGAGAGCAGCGGCGCGGCGATGAACCAGAGCGTGGGCGTGGGCAAAGGTACCGTTACATTGAAGGATCTGGAGAAGGCGGAAACGATCCTCATCATCGGGCAGAATCCGGGTACGAACCACCCGCGCATGCTCAGCTCCCTGCAAAGGGCGGTGGAAAACGGCGCGGAAATCATCGCGGTGAACCTGATGAAGGAAGCCGGGCTGACGGGTTTCATGCACCCGCAGCAGGTCGAAGGCGTGCTGGGCATGGCGACGCCGCTGGCGAAGCAATTCCTCCAGGTGCGTGGCAACGGCGACCAGGCGCTGCTCAAGGGCATCGCCAAAACGCTGGCCGAGGACGGCACGATCGACCGGGCGTTCATCTCCGAGCACACGGTCGGATTCGCCGACTACGAGGCGCATCTGCGGACGCTGGACTGGGTGGAGCTGGAGCGTGAGAGCGGGATTTCCCGGGAGGCGATGCAACAGGTCGCCCGCACCTGCGCCCGAGGTGGGCAGAAAGTCATTACCTGCTAGGCCATGGGACTGACGCAGCACAAGAACACCGTGGCGACGATTCAGGAGCTGGTGAACCTCCATCTGCTGCTGGGCGCCATCGGCCGCGACAGCGCAGGGCTTTGCCCGGTGCGCGGCCACAACAACGGCCAGGGCGACCGAACCATGGGCGTCTTTGAGAAGATGCCGGAGTGGTTTTTGAGCAATCTGGAACGCGAGTTCCAACTCAAAACTGCGCGCCAGCATGGTTACGATACTGTGACGTCAATCATGTCTATGCATGAAGGAGAAGCGAATGTATTTTACGCATTTAGCGGCGACTACATCCAAGCCACCCCTTACACAGTATTTACGTCGTTAACGTTACTTAATTGTTACTTAACCGTTCACATTTGCACCAAGCTTAATCGCAGCCACGTCATCACCGGTCGCACCGATTTAATCCTGCCCTGCCTCGGACGTAGCGAAAAAGAAACGCGAAATAGGGTGGGTCAGTTCCTCACGGTGGAGAACAGTATGAGCGTGGTCCACGCCTCCCACGGCAAGCTGCACCCGGCCTCACCTAACCTGCTCTCCGAGCCGGAAATCGTCGCCCGCAAGGCGGCGGCCACCGCTCTCAGCAGCCGCAGCCGGACCCCATGGCTGGAACTGGGGACGAACTGCAACCAGATCCGCGACCTCCTCGCCCGCGTGGCACCGGGTTTTGAGAACTTCCATGAGAGCTCACCGCAGCAGAGGGTCGAGCGCAGACCTTCGGCCGGTGTGCGCCAAGCGAATGTGTACCGTCCTTGATCCCCTGCCATCGGACCCAGTTCATCGCCGATATCATTCGCCTCTTGATGCGTACGCTTTGCCCAAGCGGAAGCAAAAGGGTTTACGGAAATGGCGTGGTGTGATAAACAAGATAAAATGATTTCTATTGGACGCCTTGTTTTCGCCCTCACAGCCTGCTTGCTGCTGAACAGTTGTGGCCTCATCAATACAGCCTTGCGCTTAGCCCCATTGCTAATGCTGGTGGAGAAATCGCCAGCCAAGCCCTCGGGGGGTGTTCAGCAGCGTGCAGAGTTCATCGAAAACCGTGGTCTTTATCAGACGCCAAACCATACTTTGCCTTCCGCACGCCAGCAGATGGCTGCCCGCTAAGAATCGTTGTTTACAGAAACAACGCCTCATGATAAACACCACCACAATGAAATTCGCCCGCCTCACGATCTCTGCCCTGATTGCCATCAGCCTCACCAGTTGCAGCACACTGGCAAGTCTGATGAACAGCTCTGCATTTCGGATCTTGGACCAGACCGGCTCTGCATTGATGGGGTATTTGGGAGACAACACGCTTCCAGCCAACGGCAAACCACAATCCATTGAGGAGCGAGCCCGCCAGGTGCAATCCGAAGGACTTTACGCGGGTGGCGTGGGTGGCAAAGCCCTGCCCGTCGGCAAGGTTGCCGCACGCTAAAAGTTCCCCGTCATCTGATGGCAGGCAAACACCGGCGGCCAAAAGCCGCGCTTGATTCCGGGGCGATCTTTGTGGAGATGCAGACGTATCGAAACCAACCCCATGGACTGGCACCGCATCCGCTCTGATTTTCCCATCCTCGCCCAGCAGGTGAGCGGGCACCCGCTGGTCTATCTGGACAGCGCCGCCACCAGCCAGAAACCGAGGGCTGTCATCCAGGCGCTTTCGCACTACTACGAGCGGGACAATTCCAACGTACACCGTGCCCTGCACGAGCTGAGCGCCCGTGCCACCGAGGCTTTTGAGGTGGCACGAAAAAAGACCGCCCGCTTCATCGGTGCCGCCTCGGAGAACGAGATCATCTTCACCCGTGGCACGACGGAGGGCATCAATCTCGTGGCCAACACCTGGGGCACGCAGAATCTTCGCGCCGGGGACGTCATTCTCGTCACCGGCATGGAGCACCACAGCAATCTGGTGCCCTGGCAGCTCTTGGCGCAGCGCACCGGAGCCACGCTGAAGCACATTCCGGTGCTCGACGACGGCACGCTCGATCTCGCTGATCTCGATACGCTGCTGACGGAGCGGGTGAAGATCTTCGCCTTCGTCCACATCTCGAATTCCCTCGGCACCATCAATCCCGCCCGCGAACTTTGCGCCAAGGCGAAAGCCGTCGGCGCGGTGACCTTGCTCGACGGGGCGCAAAGCGTCGGACACATGCCCATCGACGTGCGTGAGCTCGGCTGCGACTTCCTCGCCTTCTCCGGTCACAAAATGTGCGCCCCCACCGGCATCGGCGTGCTTTACGGACGAATGGAGCTGCTGGAAAACATGCCGCCGTGGCAGGGTGGTGGCGAAATGATCCTCTCCGTCACGCTTGAAGGCAGTACCTACAAGCCGCCGCCACATCGCTTCGAGGCCGGCACGCCCGACATAGCCGGGGTCATCGGTCTGTCCGCCGCGATCGACTACCTGGAGGCTGTGGGACTTGAACACATCCACCGCCACGACCACAATCTCGCTACTTACGCTGTCCAGTGCATGAGCGAGGTGCCCGGCATCCGCATCCTCGGCCCGCAGTCCGGCCAACGTGGCTCCCTGGTCGCCTTCCACCTCGATTCCGCTCATCCGCACGATCTGGTCGAGTTTGCCAACACGCACGGAGTCGCCATGCGCGGCGGGCACCACTGCACGCAGCCGCTGATGAAGCGCTTCAAAGTGCCCGGCACCACCCGCGCCAGTTTTTACTTCTACAACACCATCGAGGAAATCAACCGCCTCGTCGAAGTGCTGCGTGCCGCCAACCAATTCTTCTCCTGATGCCCCTCTCCGAAGAGCTCCGCGACCTCTACCAGCAGGTCATCCTCGATCACTCAAAGAACCCGCGCAATCGCGGCGAGATTCCCCCGCCCTGCCTCCACGCGCATGGCGACAACCCCTCCTGCGGCGATGAAATCGACGTCTGGCTGCGTTTGTCCGAGGACGGTCAAAACATCGACGACCTCAAGTTCACCGGCCAGGGATGCGCCATCAGCCAGGCCAGCGCCTCGATGATGACGCAAAAGATCAAAGGCAAATCCAAGACGCAGGCCGCCGCCATGCGCGAGGACTTCCGCCGTGTCGTCATGGGCGACGGCGCTCCTGCCGACGAAGATGCTCTCGGCGAACTCATCCTCCTCGAAGGAGTGCAAAAATTCCCCCAGCGCGTGAAATGCGCCATGCTGGCCTGGCGGGCGGTGGAGCAGGCACTCGAAGGCAAATAAGGCCATGCCAGAACTACCCGAGGTCGAAACCACGCTACGCGGCGTCTTGCCGCATGTGATCGGAAAACGCGTGCGGGAGGTGATCGTGCGGGACAAACGATTGCGCTGGCCGGTGCCGGATACGATTTATGAGCTAGAAGGCTGCCGCATCGACACTGGCATCCGACGGGCCAAATACATGCTGTTTGGCACAAAAAAGGGCACGCTCATGATTCATCTCGGCATGTCCGGGAATCTGCGGGTGCTCACTCCAGACGCACCGTTCAAGAATCACGATCATGTGGCCATCACGCTCGACTCTGGCAAACAACTCCGCCTTCACGATCCGCGCCGATTCGGAGCCGCGCTGTGGATTGAGGGCGATCCGATGCAGCATCCTCTGCTCAAAGACCTCGGCCCCGAGCCTTTGGGCAGTGATTTCACCGCCACGCATCTGCGCACCGCCTGCCAGGGTAAAACGGCGGCCATCAAGCAACTGATCATGGACGCGCATGTGGTCGTCGGTGTCGGCAACATCTATGCCAGCGAAGCGCTGTTCATGGCAGGCATTGATCCAAGCAAACCAGCGGGTAAAGTGACGAAACCGCGCCTCGAAAACCTCGTCAAAGCCATTCAGGCCGTGCTGAAAGCCTCGATTGAGATGGGAGGCACGACTTTACGCGACTTCGTGAACGAGAGCGGCGAACCGGGCTACTTTGCGCAGACGCTCCGTGTCTATGACCGCGAGGGCGAGCCCTGCCGGATCTGCGGAGCGAAGATCAAACGCATCGTCCTGGGCCAGCGCTCGACTTACTTCTGCCCGAAGTGCCAAAAATAGCCTTTCTGACCCTGGTTTGTCATTCTTGCTTCGACATTCCATCGTCATTCGGATTTAGTCATTTGTCCTTCCCTCCCATGTCCACCAGCCTCCCACCTCTGCGCAGCGCCCACGACCTCGAACGCGTCCTCGAATTTGAATTTGTCCGTGCCACGGAAAATGCCGCGCTCCAGGCCATCCACTGGCTGGGACGTGGCGAAAAGGAACTGGCCGACGGCGCGGCATGCAGTGCGATCTACGGCGTCTTCGACATCCTCGACATCCGCGGCGAGGTCGTCATTGGCGAGGGCATCAAGGACAACGCCCCTGGCATCTTCGTGGGCGAGCACCTCGGCACCTGGCGTGACGGCAGCCCGCGCTTCAACATCGCGCTCGATCCCATCGACGGCACCAGCAACATCGCCAAGGGCCTGCCGAACAGCATTTCCGTCATCGCCGCCGCCCAGATCCCTGATGGTGCTCCCTGCGCGATGAAAAGCATCCCCAGCTTCTACAGCCACAAGATCGCCTACGGCCCCGCTGTGAAGCGCGCGCTCGAAGGCCGGGGCGATCGCTGCTTCCTCGACATGCCGCTGCAAGAGGTCATCACTTTTGTGGCCGAGGCGCTGGGCAAACGTGAGCGCGACCTCGTTGTCGTCACCATGGATCGTCCGCGTCATCACGACATCGTGGACCAGGTGCGCCGCACCGGCGCGGCGCTGCGTATGGTGACGGATGGCGACATCGCCGCCGCCGTGGCCCCTTCCATGCCCGAATCATCCTGCGATCTCTACGTCGGCATGGGAGGCTCCCCTGAGGGCATCCTGGCCGCCGCCGCGCTGAAATGCCTCGGTGGGGACATGCAGATGCGCATGTGGTTTCATGACGATGCGCACCGGGCCGAGGTGGCCGCGCAGGTTTCCGCCTCGGAACTGAACCAGGTTTTCCGTGTGCATGAGCTCATCGTCGGCGAGAGCGCTCTGTTCTGCGCCACCGGCATCAGCGACAGTCCTTTGCTGCCCGGTTGCCGTCTGGTTGGTCACCGTGTCGAAACGCATTCGATCCTGATGCGCTCACGCAGCGGCACCGTGCGCCGCATTCACGCCGTGCATGATCTGGACCGCAAGGTGGTGCCGCTGCGGGCTTAACCAGCGCACACACAAATCTCGCGACGGTTAGCCGCGAGTTGCGTGGCAAACACGGGCGCGGGTGCCCAGTCACGAATGGCGTCGATGAACTCGTGGGCGCGGTCTTCGAGCGCCGGTGTGTTGAGTTTGATCGTGAGGATCAGCCGGCGGGCCTGAACGGCCTCTTGGATGCGCGCCACTTGTGGCAGTACCTCAGGCGGGGCGAGGTTGATGTCGCAGAGCAACAAGGCGGGTTCCTGAGGCAAGGCGGTGAGGTTGAGGCGGCCTGCGGCGGTGCGCCAGTGGTCGAATCGAACGCCTTGGGCTTTGGCGAATTGGAGCACGCGCTCGTCCATCTCGCCAGTATCGATGCCGAGGACATCCATGCCGCGTTGCAGCAGCGCAAAGGTGGCACCGCCGGGCGCACAACCGAGATCAAGAGCGGTCTGGCCGCGCAGATCGAGCTGATCCCAGCCACGCCACGCAAGGGCTTGTTCTAGCTTCAGCCAGGCCCGCGAAGGCACGTCTTTTGGCAAGGTGATGCGAGGCAGGCCACCAGGATGCGTGTGGGAGCTGTTTTGATGCTCGTGATGGCCGAGAAAGAGCGGTTCGGCATTGGTTTCACCGACAATGACATCGAGAATCAAATCGCCGTGAGCATAAGGCAGCCGGGTTTCGAGTTGAACACCTGCCTGCTGAAGCTCACGCGTGATTTCGACTGCGAGGGCGTCCATGCGCTGCCATTCCGCAGCTTCGACACCGTCTTCATTCGTGAGGCGTGGGAAGACGTGGAGGCGAACCGGCTTGGTGGTGAGTTTGCGGGCATGATCGACGACTTCGGCGATCGTTTTGCACAAACCCAGCGAGGTGCCGCTCACACGGGCAAAGGTGCTGAGCGTTCGCGGCGGGCTGAAACCGGGACTGCGCACCTTCCAGGTGATGAACTGCGGTTTCATGAACGCAGGCGTGAGCTCACCGGCAAAGTGCGTGGCGATGTCGCGCTTGAGCACGGGTTCTGATCCAGCGCGGCAGGTGGTGAAGCGAAAGGGGGCGTTCATGAGGAGAAATAAGAAAGGCGGAGCCGAGGCTCCGCCCTTCGTGGTGAGATGTTGTGCTGGGAAATTATTCGACGCCTTTCCAAGCGCCGAAGCTCGCGCCTTCGGTGATCCACTTCTTGATGAGGTCGATGTTGGCAGGAGTGATGCGGTCGCCCTTGCCTTCAGGAGGCATGGCCATGTCATCGGAATCTGGAAGCAGCATGGTCTTGACCAGCCAGCTTGCGTCAGGCTTGCCAGCGACGACGTTTTCATCCGGGTATTCTTTACCGCCCTTCATGATGACCGCGGCACCGTCGAGACGGAGGCCGCCCTTGGGTTTCTTGACCTTGCCGTTTTCTTCGTGCTCCTTCTCGTGGCACTTGAAGCAGCTTTCTTTGAGGATCGGGAGGATCTGCTTTTCAAAGTCCACCTTGCCCGCGTCCTGCGCGCTGCTGGTGGAGGTGAGAGAAGCACCGAGGGCAAGCACGGCGGCGAGGGTAAGGGCGAGTGTGTTTTTCATGGGTGGTGTGAAACGAGCGGGCGGGTGAAGATGTTCACGAGGATTTTTCGTGGTCAAGCTGCAACCCTGACAAGGATCGAAGCCGATTCACAAAAGTGAGGCAAGCCAAATATTTCGGTAGCCTTAAATAATTTCGTCTGCCAGAATCTCGTGATTCTCATGAGCCGTGCCGCTGCTGTTGCCTCCCGCCCCCCTCGCGCCCGTTCCACGGACGAGAAGGTCAGTCCGTGGAATGATGTGCATGGTATCCTGCTACTGATGCTTTCGGCCATGCTGCTGCTGGCGCTGGTGTCCTACGATCCGCGAGACATGCCAGGGTGGTCCTTCCTGGCGCTGTCGGAGTCTTCCGGCGAGGTGACGCAAAACTTCGTGGGCCGCACCGGGGCGCTGGTAGCGGGACATTTGCTGTGGCTGATGGGCCTGGCGGGCTATCTCCTGCCCTTCAGCATGACGTGGTTCGGCGTGAGCAAGCTGCACTCGAAGATGAAGATCACCCGAGTGGCTTGGCTCGGTGTGGTGGTCATGATCGTGACAGCGGCTGGCCTGCTGGAGGTGCAAAACCTGCTCAACGAGCGCGATCACATCACCCCTCTCGGCGGTGGTGGCGCACTGGGCTATTTCGTCGGCGGCAGCATCCTCAAGACCTTGTTTGGCAAGATTGGTGCCACACTCCTGCTTACGGTGGTCTATGTGGTGGGTTTGTTTTTAACCACCGGCCAGCATCCGCTGACGGCCATCCGCAGCATCCGCGCTGAACTGTCCCGCTGGCAGCAGGAACGCGAGGCGCAGCGACTGATCGAGGAAAAACTCGCCGAGGAGGCCGCGAACACGATCCCCGGCACACTGACACCCGTTCCCACTGAACTCCGTCGCAAGAAGAAGGGCGCTGAACTGCGTGGCGACACTCCCGTGGCCACCACCATGGAGCTACCGCTCAAGTTTGACCCGCCCGCGCCAAAGATCATCGACTCCTCGATTCCCCGCTCGCACGAAGACAACGCGGACAAGCCGAAGCTGGCCGAAGTATGGGAGAAAAAGCGCGCCCAGAAGATGGAACAGGCCCCCCACGGCTCACTGGGCAATCTCACGGTGCGCTTCAAGGACTACAAACTGCCGCCGATGGATCTCCTCCAATGGCCGGAGAACAGCAACCATGCTCCAACCGACAAAGGCGAACTGCTCGGCATTCAGGCCACGATTGTCAAAGCGCTCGCCAGTTTCGGCATCAGCGTGGAACCCGGTGACATCACCCGCGGCCCGGCCATCACCCGCTACGAGGTGCGCCCCGTCGATGGCCTGCGCGTAAGCCGCATTGCGAGTCTCGACGCCGACCTCGCCCGTGCGACTCGTGCCGAGCGCATCAACATCCTCGCCCCGATTCCAGGCAAAGACACCGTGGGAATCGAACTCGCGAATAAAGAAAAAATCATCGTCCCGCTGCGCGAATTGCTGGAGGACGACATCTTCGTCAACGGCAAGTCCAAGCTGCCCGTCGCCCTCGGCAAGGATGTGTATGGCAAAACGATCATCGGCGATCTCGCTGCCATGCCGCATCTCCTGGTCGCGGGTGCCACGGGTTCTGGTAAATCGGTTTGTATCAACGCCATCATCACCAGCCTGCTCTGCCGTTTCGCGCCTGATGAGCTGCGCTTCATCATGATCGACCCGAAGGTCGTGGAAATGCAGAACTACGAGGAACTGCCGCACCTCGCCCTGCCTGTCGTGACAGATCCGAAGAAAGCACTGCTCGCGCTGCGCTGGGTGGTGAAGGAGATGGAAAACCGCTATCAAATCTTCGCCCAGGAAGGCTGCCGCAACTTTGAAGCCTTCAACAACCGCAATCGCAAGCGCAAGGCCGAGGCAGACGCCGCCCGTGCCGCCCGCAATGCGGCTGGAGCTCCGCCAATCAAAGCCGGTGTCGATGACGCCAGTGTCTCCGCCGCCTTTGCTGAAGAAGCCGCCGCACCTGACACTGCTCCCAAAACGGCCCATGTCGGCACAGTGGATGGCGACACTGAAATGCGCGATGCCAGCGGCACCTGGCTCGGTGATTCACAGCCGCCACCACCACGCAAGCAGGAGGTCGTGATTCCCGACACGATGCCTTACATCGTCGTCATCGTCGATGAGTTGGCCGATTTGATGCAGACCGCGCCTGCGGACATCGAAGTTGCCATCGCCCGCATCACGCAGATGGCGCGCGCGGCAGGCATCCATCTCATCGTCGCCACCCAGACGCCGCGAGCGGACGTCATCACGGGCGTCATCAAGGCGAACATCCCCACCCGCATCGCCTTCCAGGTCTCCTCCGCACTCGACAGCCGCGTTATTCTCGACCGCAAAGGTGCCGAGAACCTCGTCGGCAAAGGGGACATGCTTTATGTGCCGCCCGGCGGAGCGCAGCCCGTCCGCAGCCAGGGCGCTCTCGTCACCGACGATGAAATCCACGCCCTCGTCAGCCACTGCGTCGCTCAGGGCAAGCCGGTCTTCGATGTCAAAGTCGATGAAGAAGGCGGCGCGTTTGGCGATGACGAAGGTGATGAAGATGGTGTCAGCGCCGAGGAAATGGAGTGTCTGGAAAAGTGCCTCGAAGTCGTGCGTCAGGAGAAAAAGGCCAGCACCAGCCTTCTCCAGCGTCGCCTGCGCCTCGGTTACGGCCGCGCCGCCCGCATGATCGACCTCCTCGAAGACCGCGGCATCATCGGCCCTGGAGAAGGCGCCAAGCCGCGCGAGATTCTCGTGCAGATGGATTGAGCGACAACCAGCCTTGCGCAAACGGAGCCGCTGGCGAGAATCGCCCCATGCCCGACCACGCCGTTTTCCGCACCCTGTTCACTGACCTCAAGGCCGAGATGCAAAAAGCCATCGTCGGTTACGATGCGCTCCTCAGCGACGTGCTGGTGGCGATTTTTTCCGGCGGGCATGTGCTGCTCGAAGGTGTGCCCGGCCTCGGCAAAACCTATCTCGTGCGCACGCTCTCGCAGGTCGTCGGTCTGGAGCCCGGACGCGTGCAATGCACGCCCGATTTGATGCCGGCGGACATTCTGGGCACCCACATCGTCGGTGAGGACGACAAGGGCCACCGCACCCTGCGCTATGAAAGAGGCCCGGTGTTCAAGAACCTGCTGCTCGTGGATGAAATCAACCGCGCCACGCCCAAGACGCAGGCTGCGCTGCTCGAAGTGATGCAGGAGCGCTGTGTGACCACCGGCGGCGAGCGCCATCTGCTGCCAGAGCCGTTCTTCGTGCTCGCCACTCAGAACCCGATGGAAATGGAGGGAACCTACCCGCTGCCCGAAGCGCAGCTCGACCGCTTCATGTTCAAAATCAAGGTCCCCTTCCCCGACCTCGATTCCCTCGTTGAAATCTCCCGCCGCACTACCGGCTTCTCCGAGCCGAAGCTCGCCAACATGACCAACGGTCCGCAGTTGATGGAGATTCAGCACAAGCTCTCGCAAATGCCCGTCGCTGATCCCGTGGCGCATTACGCCTCGCGGCTGATTCTCAGCAGCCACCCCGAGCAGCCCGATGCGATCCCTGAGGTGAAGCGTTACGTCAGCTACGGCGCCAGCCCGCGTGGTTTGCAGGCTCTCATTCGCGGTGCCCGTGTCTGGGCCGCCATTCACGGAGCCACCGCTGTCTCCACCGACGACATCCGCGCCATCGCCCACGTCTCCCTGCGTCACCGCATCATCCTGAACTTCGAAGGCGAGGCCGGGCAGATCAAAGTGGACGACATCATCAGCAAGCTGCTCGATCAGGTGAAAACTCCGGCGCAGATGGCGGCCTAACCTCGGCGTGATTCGCTCGCATGCCCGACACTCTCGAACGCGAAGACCTTTTCGACGCCTCCTTTCTGGACCGGCTGCGCGTTTTGGCGCTGCGACTGCGCAAACGGCGGCAGTTGATGCGGCGTGGAGCTCAATCCTCTCCCGCGACCGGTTTCACACGCGAGTTCAAAGACTATCGCCACTACACACCGCGTGAAGATTACCGGGCCATCGACTGGCGTTTGTATGCGCGGCTCGACAAGCTCTTCGTGCGTCTTTACGAGGAAACGCAGGAGCTGAATCTGCATATCCTGCTCGACACCAGCACCTCGATGGCCCAGCCATTTCCCGAGAAGCGGCGGCAGGCGCTCAGATTCTCCGTCGCACTGGCCTATCTGGCGCTCAGCGCTCAGCAGCGGGTGAGCGTTTACTCGATGAGTGACACTGTGCATCAGGAACTGCCGCCGCTACGCGGCCAGGGCAACATCGAAAAGGTCATCCAGGCGGTTTCCAAGCTGAAGTTCGACGGCCTCACCAACATGAAACGCTGCTTTGAGGAGTACAGACCCAGCAAGCAGCGCTACGGCATCATCTTCGTCATCAGCGACTTCTTTGGCCACGAAATCGGCAGCGCCACCGAGGCCGTCTCCCGTGTTTCCGCCTGGCCCGGTGAAAATCATTTCCTCCAGATCATCCACCCCGAGGAGCGCCAGCCCGAGCTGGAGGGTGAACTCGAACTCGCCGAGGTCGAAACCGGCGAGCGCCGCCGCTTCTGGCTCACCAAAAAGGACGTGCAGCGCTACGTCGAGACCTTCGACGCCTTCTCTGAAAGCCTCGCCCGTGAGTGCGCCAGCCACCGCATCGACTTCATGCAGGTCACCAGCAACGAAGCCTTTGAAGAACGCTTCCTTGATCTGCTCGTCCGTGGCTCCGCCCTCGCCGGTGGCGCTTGAGCCATCCCCGCGCGTTCGTCATTCGTCATTCGTCATTCGTCCCCATGCTCGACATTCCCGACTACCCCTTCCAAGCCTACATCTTCGACTGCGACGGCACCCTCGTTGATTCCATGCCCCTGCACTACCTCGCCTGGGTGGAGGCGCTCAAACAGCACGACGCCCCGTTTGAATTCACTGAGGAGGTGTTTTACGCGCATGCTGGCATCAAGGAGCAGGATGTCGTCAAGATCTTGAATTCCCGGCACGGCACGAACATCGACCCGGTGAGTGTGGACGAACTGAAAATGGAAATCTTCCGCAGGCGCATCCCTGAAGTACAACCGGTGCGCCCGGTGGCCGAGTTTGCCAAGTCTCTCGAAGGCCGTTTCCCCATGGCCGTGGCCTCAGGCAGCGAGGAACCCACCGTGCGCGGCTGCCTGGAAGCCACGGGTCTGATTCACCTCTTTGAAAACATCATCACCCCGAAACTCGTGAAGCACGGCAAACCCGCACCTGACATGTTCCTGCTGGCTGCGGAGCGCATGGGCATCGCTCCAAGCGAATGCCTCGTGCTCGAAGACGGCAACAGCGGCCTGGAAGCCGCCAAAGCCGCCGGCATGCAGGCGGTTTTTATTCCGCGCACACTGCGGTAATCGAAGGGAGCGCGGAACACTCTTGTCCGCTTCATTTCTTGCTCGTCCACGCCTTCCAGCACGTCACAAAACCCTTCGCGAAGTCCTGGGGCCTCGACTCGACCCACGCCGTGATGTCTTCAGGCTTGAACCAATCGCCAGTGGCAATTTCCTCGGGCAGGCAGCGGATGGGACCATCGTGACGGGTCAGATGCAGTTCGACGAATTCGTGATCGGTGTTCTCTCCGGCAGGAATCTGCGCCGCGACCTCCGTCGCATCGACCTGGATGCCGATTTCCTCATGCGTTTCGCGGATCGCGGCGCTGGCATAACCTTCTCCGGCATCAAGGTGCCCGGCAGCGCTGCTGTCCCACTTCAACGGCGACACATCTTTTAGGTGCGAACGCTGCTGGAGGTAGATGTGCCCGCGCTTGTTGATGACAAAGATGTGAACGGCACGATGCAGCAGCTTGCGCTTGTGGACTTCCCCCCGCGTGAGCTGACCGGTGACCTCGTTGCGCTCATTCACCACGTCGAACATCTCACTGGCCTTCTGCCCGGCATCGGCCTCGTGGCGCTGCTCGTAGTGGCGGGCGATCTGAACCCACTGCGTGAGTGAAAGCGCCTCGGCCCGCACCGTGGGCGAGACATTGAGGCTTTGAATCAATGCCTCCCAGCCGCCCGGAGCCTCGGGCAGCAGATTTTTGAGCTGCTTGCGCCGCTGAGAGAAGCCCATGCGCACCAGCCGATCAAACAACACATGGTCAAACACCGGCAGCGTGGCCGGATCACGCGGGGTGAGGCGGATGACGGCGGAATCCACCCTTGGCTTCGGATCAAACACCTCCGGCGGCACCACGCGCAGCAGTTCGACATTCCAGTCCTTCTGCACCAGCAGGCTGAGCGCCCCGTAGGCGTCGTCCTCACAAGTGGCCGCCAGACGGTCGCATACCTCCTTTTGCAGCATGAACACCGCACAGCCCACCGGCGAAGGCGACGTCAGCCAGTGCTTCAGGATCTCGCTACCCACGGAATACGGCAGATTGCCCACCAAACTCAGCGGCCCATGCCGGAACCACGGCCGCAGGTCGATGCGCGTGGCGTCGTTGTGAATCACCTCCACATCCTCGCGCTCCTCAAACTCACGGATGAGTTCCGGCGCGAGCTGGGAATCTTTTTCGATCAAGATAAGCTTCTTCGGCCTGCCCACGAGGTGCTTCGTCAGCGCCCCCATCCCCGGCCCGATCTCCACCACCACCTCCGCCCCATCCGGCTGCACCTGATCCCCGATCCACTTAGCCGTCTCCTCATCCTGGAGGAAATTCTGCCCCATGCTCTTGCGGGGTGTGAAGTGCGGGCGTGGGGGCGGTGATGCGGAGCGGCGTTGGTCGCGGTATCTCATTGACGCATCATCCACCAAAGAAAGCCCGCCTGCATCAAACCATTCATCCATAAAGGCCCAGGTTCTCCCCTGTTAGCAGCAGGTCCCTTAAATCAAGCTCGCCAACAGTCCGGGCCTGTTGCTATGATGAGCCGCATGAATGAGGAAACCATCGCCCTGACCATGCCTGGCCAGTCCGCCCCCCAAAACGGCGCGGCTTTTCCTGCCACGCATTGGAGCGTCGTGCTGCGGGCCCGGCAGGCTGGCGAGCCGCTGGCGGCCGAGGCGCTGGCGGAGCTGTGCCAGACTTATTGGAAGCCCGTTTACGCCTTCCTGCGCCGCCAGGGGAACACGCCGCATGACGCCGAGGACTTGACGCAGGGCTTTTTTGCCATGCTGCTGGAGCGGGGCTCTTTCGCCACTGTCGAGGAGGGGAAAGGCCGGTTGCGCTCATTCCTGCTGGTGGCGGTTAAGCGCTTCGCGGCCAACGAGCACGAACGCGCCTCCGCCCTGAAGCGCGGCGGCGGGAAGATGACAGTGGCCCTGGACGCGGAAGAGATGGAGCAGGCTGGTTTCACCGAGCCGGCGACGGCGGTGACCCCGGAGGTCTTGTTTGAACGGCAGTGGGCGCTGGCCTTGCTGGACTCAGTGCTCGGGAAGCTGCGCGACGAGTATGCCAAGGATGGCAAAGAGGGGATTTTCAACGCGCTGAAGGACCGCCTCTCCGCGGATGGGGACAGCACCACGCTGGCACAGATCGCGGCGTCGCTGGGCATGAGCGAGGGCGCGATGAAAGTGGCCGTTTACCGACTGCGGCAGCGCTATCGGCGTTTGTTGCAGGAGGAGATCGCCCTGACTTTGGACTCACCCGACGAGGTGAACCTGGAGATCGAGCATCTGTTCAAGGTGTTTGGACAGAGCGGCGGCTGATGCGGGCAACCCGGTTTTTTCTTCGCACCAGGGTGTAACCTTCTGCTCTGTGATTTGGATGTAATGAAGAGTGACGACACCTCGCCATGAAACTGCCATGCCTCATCACCCTGCTCTTGCCCGGCGATCCTGGAACCCACCGGGTTGCGGAGAAGAAGCACACGGGGAAAAAAGCAGTCTCTTCCGCCGAGAAACCATACAACGAGGACAGGTGTGACGAGACCGGGAAGCACCGAAGGCATCCCCACACCCGAGAAGCTCGCTGAAGGGAAGAAGCGGATGGCAGCATTCCAAGCGAAGACAACGAGCAAGTGAACCCCATCTCCTCAATTCATGATCCCTTCATCCATCCTCTCCATCGCTGCGATCTGCGGCGTTCTCTGTCTGTTCAGCGGACCCGCCCACTGTGCTGAAGGCGGAAAGCAGCCTGATGCCGCACTGGTGAAGCAGCGTGAGAGCGCAGTCGCGCTAGCGGAAGGTGGCAAGGTGCTGGAGGCTGAGGCGGCGTTCCGTGCCGTGGTGGCGGAGGCGACGAACAGCCTCGGTACAGAGAACCCCTTCACGCTGCGCAACCGAATGGGGCTGGCGCGGCTGGCCGGAGATGCCGGGAGACCGGCGGAGGCCGTCAAAGAATTGCGCACAGTGCTTTCCCTGCAGGTGCGGGTGCTCGGTGCCGACCACGATGACACCATGACCACGCGGGATTCCCTCGTGGTCATGTTGCGCGCCCAAGGCCAGGTAACCGAGGCGGAAGCAGAGGCGGCGGATCTGGAATTGCAGCACCGGGCACGCATCAAAAGCCGGACACAACGACTCGGGCCTGAACATCCTGATACGCTGAACTGGCGAACTAGCTTGGCGGTTGCGCTGTATGATCAAGGCCGCTTCGCCGAAGCCGAAGTGGAGCAACGTGCCGTGCTCAAAATCAGGGAACGAGTGCTCGGCCCGGAGCATCCCGACACTCTGGTAAGTCGAAATAATTTGGCCACCGCGATGAATTCCCAAGGCAAGAGCGCAGAAGCCGAAACGTTGCACCGCGCGACGCTCAAAATCATGGAGCGTGTGCTCGGCCCGGAGCATCCCACAACACTGTTCAATCGGAACAACTTGGCCAATGCCTTGGATTACCAAGGAAAATACGCGGAAGCAGAGGCGGAGCAACGTGCGGTGCTGAAGATCATGGAGCGCGTGCTCGGCCCGGAGCATCCCACCACGCTGAGCAACAAAGGCAATTTGGCCAACGTGATGGATGCCCAAGGCAGGAGTGCGGAAGCGGAAGCGGCGCAACGTGCGGTACTCAAGACCAGCGAGCGTGTGCTTGGTCCAGAGCATCCCGACACACTGAGAATCCGCATCAACCTGGCCCTTGTGCTCTCCAGCCAAGGAAGGATTGTGGAGGCCGAAGTGGAACAGCGCGCGCTGCTCAAGCTCCTGGAGCGCGTGCTCGGCCCCGGCCACCCGGTCACCCTGCGTTTATTGGGCAACCTCTGCCGCAGCCTTCAAAAGCTCGGCAAGAACGAGGAACTGCGTGAATACACCCAAAAGGGGGCGGATCAAAACGATCCGCAGTTTCAACATGGCCTCGGCATCATGTATCTGTTCGGTCAAGGCGGAGTCAAAGATGAGGTGCAAGCCGTACAGTGGTTCCGCAAGGCTGCGGTCCAAAATTTTGCACCCGCTCAATACAACCTGGGCCTCGCTCACCGGCAGGGGCAAGGGGCCCCCCAAGATAACACTGAGGCCCTTGCCTGGTTCCGCAAAGCAGCACTTCAGAACCACGCCCTGGCTCAGCATTACCTAGGTCTGCTTTATGGTCAGGGCATCGGGGTTCCCAAAGATGAGGTCGAGGCCATTATCTGGGTCCGTAAAGCGGCAGAACAGGGGCTGGCCGATGCCGAATGGATGCTCGGCATCTGTTACGGCCAGGGATTGGGGACAACGCCGGACCAAGTGGAAGCTTACAAATGGGTAAGCCTCGCCGCCGCACAGGGGCATACGCAGGCGAAAAGCAGCCAAGAGACGCTCGAAAGCATCTTGACTCCCGAACAGCTCGCCGAAGGCAAGAAGCGGGTGGCGGCGTTCAAGGCGAAGACCCAGCGACCGTAATGACAAGCTTGCCGCTCAAATCTGGTTGCTCCAGACTTGAGGAGGTCGTGTTGGACAACCTTGGCTCATTCATTCCGTGATGCACCACAACTCCAATTCATGCGCAAAATGCGGACAGCTCCTGCCGACCGGGAGCGCCCAAGGCCAGTGCCCGCAGTGCCTGCTCAAAGCCGTGCGGGAACCGCTGGAACTGCCGACGGAAGCGCTGCTGGAAGACCACGATGAAACTGGGCAGGACACAGTCACGCTCAAGGTGCCGACAGGCATCTCGGCATCTGCGATGTCCGGTGCCATGATCGGGCGCTACAAGCTGCTCCAGGAACTTGGCGAGGGCGGATTCGGCATCGTCTATCTGGCGCAGCAGACGGAGCCGGTGAAGCGGCGGGTGGCGCTGAAAGTCATCAAGCCGGGCATGGACAGCCGCGAGATCGTGGCCCGTTTCGAGGCGGAGCGGCAGGCTTTAGCGTTGATGGATCATCCGAACATCGCGAAAATCTATGACGGCGGCACAACGACGGAAGGAAGGCCGTATTTCGTGATGGAACTGGTGAAGGGCGCACCCGTCACGGAATATTGCGATGACGCAAAGCTCAGCACCCGCCAGCGGGTGGAGCTTTTCCTCGATGTCCTGGCTGCCGTGCAGCACGCGCATCAAAAGGGCATCATTCACCGCGATTTGAAGCCGTCTAACATTCTGGTGTCGTCGCACAATGGCAAACCGGTGGTCAAGGTGATCGACTTTGGCATCGCCAAGGCGCTGAGCGTGGAATTGACCTCGAAAACGCTGTTCACCGGACTGGGGCGGATGATCGGCACGCCGGAATACATGAGTCCTGAGCAGGCGGAGGTGAACGCGTTGGACGTGGACACGCGGAGCGATCTCTACTCGCTCGGCGTGGTGCTTTACGAACTGCTCACCGGCCGCACGCCACTGGACTCACAGCGGATGCGACAGGCTGGCTACGAAGAGATCCAGCGCATGATCCGCGAGGAGGAACCACCACGTCCAAGCACGCGCCTGAGCACGCTGGGCGCGGCGCTGCCGACCGTCGCACGAAAGCGCGGGACGGAGCCTGTCAAACTGACCAGGCAGCTTCGGGGCGAGCTGGACTGGATCGTGATGAAGGCTCTGGAGAAAGAACGCAGCCGCCGCTACGAAACAGCCAGCGCGTTTGCTGACGACATTCGGCGTCACTTGAATGACGAGCCGGTGAGTGCCAGCCCTCCATCACGGCTTTACCGTCTGCGTAAGCTGGCCAGAAGAAACAAGCAGGCAATCCTGCTGGCGGTGGCAGTTGGCACGGCCTTGGCCGTTGGCACCGTCGTGAGCCTCTGGCAGGCATCGCTCGCGCGTCAGGCGCGTGATGCGGCAGTGATGGCGAAAAATCATGCCAGCGAGGAAAACAGTAGCCGGAAAAGACAACTCGCAGAAGCGGCGCGGACAGACCGGCTCACCGCGATGGAGCTTTTCGGGCAAAACCGGCATCGGGACGCCTTCGCCTTTCTGGCACGGGCTTGCGACTACGACCCCGAATCCACTCTGGCCGCGGAGACAGCGATTCTCCAACTCAACACCTTAAGCCTGGCCAGAGAGTTGCTGGTGCTGAAGGGCGAAGGCGAGTTTCCAACCGAACCCTTGAATCGAAATGGCTGGCTGCAGCGCCTGGAGCAGCATCAGTGGCTGGGGGCCGATGATGCTGCGTTCACCTCGGATGGCCGTCACATCTTCTCGGTTCAAACCATGCCTCAAGCTTTCGGAGAAGGAACGGCCCCGAGTCCTTTTGCGCATCTGTGGGATGCCAACACCGGTCGTCTTCAAGAAAGTCTCGCGTTGAAAGCAGCCGATAGAACCGACTTCAATGAAAAGCCCGCCAGTGTGGCGATGAGCATCGGCACACTGGCTTTTGACTGGCCTTGGGAATCGAATGCCGTCCGTGACACCGCCATGCCATCGCCGGACGGTTCGCGAAGCGTGATTACACAGAATGGAACAGCCGTGCTGCGAGACGTGGCAGGCAAAGAGGGGCGATCTCTCGACGGACACGAGGGAGAAGTGCTGTGCGCCCGTTTTTCGTCTGACGGACTCGCGCTAGTCACTGGCGGCACCGACCAGAACGCCCTCCTGCACGATGTCGAGACAGAAGAAGTTCGCGCATGGATCATCGGGCATGCCGGACCTGTGACACAAGCACGTTTCAGCCGGGATGGAGCCAAGATGGTGACCTGCTCGGAGGATACCACGGCCCGCATTTGGGAGACCGCCGCAACACGCCTCATGGTGCAGGCGGGTGACATCGGCGAAGATAGCCTGATGGATGTGGGCTTCAGTGCTTCAGGCCGGGACATCATCGCCCGCACGTTCGGGCAAAAGTTTTGGACGTGGAATTTGGAAACCGGAGAGGCGAGCGGGCCACCTGTCTATTTTGAGAACCACGAGATCGTTGGGGAGGTGAACTTCAACCACCCCATGGCACTTGTTTGTCGCCCTCAAGATACGAAGACGGATGCCGAGGCCAGCACAGCGGAGGTGATGAACCTCGCCACCCAACAATCACAGGCGAAGCTGCAAGGCCATGCCGGGCCGGTTCAAAGAGCGGTTTTCAGCGCCAACGGTCAATGGGTGGCGACCCAAGCCCAAGACCGAATCGTGCGTGTCTGGGAAATCCGCACCGGCCGCCAAGTGTTTCAAACTCCGAATGAATGCTCTGAGTTGGGCTGCCTTTTGTTCAGCCCGGACTCCACGCGCCTGCTGGTGCCTGACAAAAACCATCTGCGACTGCTGGAAGTGCCCTCTGGCAGAGTGATGTTCGAATCCTCTCTGGATGAGAATGAGGAGGTGGTTTCCGCAGCATTCAGTCCTGACGGCACGCTGCTGGCAACCGGCTCAAACGACTCCGTGGCCAGAGTGTGGGAGCATGCGTCCGGGCGGCTGGCGGCCACTTTGAAGGATCATCCGCAAACCGTGTCCTCGGTCACATTCAGTCCTGACGGGACCATGTTGGCCACGGCCTGCTGGCGTGAGAGCGTGGTGCAAATCTGGAACACGGCCACCTGGCAGCGTCTGTCACTCATCAAGAAATCCGGGGAGAGCATGGAACGCGCGATCTTCAGCCCCGACGGCAGATTTGTCACTGCGGCGTCAGATCGTGCGGCTGCGCTCAATCTATGGGAAGCACGAACGGGAGAACTCGTCACAAGCCTGCGCTGGCCGGAGATGGATTTGAGAAGCATCGCCTTCAGTCAAGATGGCAGACGCGTCATTACGGCATCCCGGCGTGGCGGCCCACTGATTTGGGAACTGCCAGGCTTTCAAGGCCCCGTGCCTGCATGGTTTGCGGATTTTCTGCGCTACCTGGTGCGACGAGAAGTGGCGCAAAAAAACGGCCGACCGCGCAACCTTGGCCCGGACACAGCCGAAAGTCTTCGAAAGAGCATTGAAGATGCGTGCAGGGAGGATAATTCACGTTTTGGCGAAATCGCTCGCTGGTTTTTGACGCCTGCGGAGCAGCGCCCCGTGCGACCAGGTGGCAAGGACACGCGCCACGCGGTTGCCGACCGCCTGATCACCGCAGAGGCTGGGCCGGTTCAGTTGCGTCAGGCCCTTCAATATGATCCCGCCAGCCCGCTAGCGCACTATGCGCTGGCCCGGCACGCCGAAGATCAAACCGTCGCGGAGTTCTTGCGAGGTTGGGCATTGGAAAACCTCCCTTCCCCCATCCCCGATGATCTGCAAACGCGACTGGACTCTCTCCATGTCACTGAGGTGGAGCATTCTTTGGACGTTCCCGCCTTCACTCATTCCCCCGATGGCAAAATGGGCGTCACTGTGCCAACTCTCGATCAATTCAATGAGTCACAGCATCAGAACAAACTTGTTGAGGTCGCCACCAGACGAGCTCTGGCCGTCATCCAGGCCAGACCGGGTATGCAGAAGATGAATCATGGCGGCGCGTATGCGAAATGGACGAAGGATGGCTCAGGCTTGCTCTGGGCCGTTGCCGGCAAGTGGTGCCATCGCTCCCTGGCCTATCTACAGATCGCCGATGGTCGTGTTGTTTGGCAGACCGACCTCCTCAGAACATCCCAACAAGAAATACTGAAGCGCGTGAAGGCGGCGGCACCTGAACCCTATACCGCCGCCGTTCAGGAGAATCGAGGCAACGGTACCGCATACCCTGACGGATTCACGATTGATGTGGAGTCAGAAAAGGGTTCCGAAGAGCGTCTACCGCTGCGTTTTCTCGTCTGCCTGACCTCCGGCCCAAAAGGTTTCTCAGGCATGCCGGTGGAGGCAGCCATCGTTGCCAGCATGCGGGGTGTGCTAGCTGAAAATGGCTCGATTACCTGGGCAAACTTCAAGGTGCTGACACGCGAACAAGCCATCCGTCAGGAGGATGCTTTTGGCAGTCGTGTGGAAATCAAGGATGGCCTGTAACCTTTGACGGCCATTCCGGAGGTAGGGGATCAAGCGGTGCTCATACCGCGATGAATCCTCACCTCATCCTATGAAACCATGCCTTATCATCAAACTAACCCGGCACTGGATTACCGCGAACCTCATTCTCGCCCTGTCCTCCTGCTCCTCATCCTGTGAAAACCAAAAACTTGGCCACACGGCATCGACAACCCGCCATCCCGCACTCTTGCTTCAATCCTGTCAGGTGAGTCCGTCACGCATGATTTCTGACGCTGAGTTGATGAACGCCAAGAACTTGCGTACCAAGAAGCCTTCACTCTCGGTCGGCGCAACCGTGGAATCTGCACTGATAGTTACGGGCACGGTGGTTGTCGGGTCATTCTTGGTGGCTGCCGGTATTTATTCTGGCTTCGGACCACCCGAAATGCACTGGCCGACCAACATGCCAGATCTTTTCGTTGAGCCGTCCCTGAGGTCGCGCACGATCTCGCCTTCTCCTGATTGTCAGATCAAGCTATCCGGAGCTGAACTCCGCTACGTTCCTGCCAAAAACGGGAAGGATGTCCAGATCGCCCGGGTGCGCGGAAACGCCCGCATCGACGTGATCGACCGTTTTGGCTCCTATTATTGTCGTGCCGACGAGATTCACTACCGGGCGGCGACCAATGAGATCATCCTGAACGGACGAGCTTCGGTGTCGGCAGCCTATGCTCCTGGAATCCGCGATTATGGTCTTGCGCGTGTCGATCTTTCTCGCGGCGTCCTGGAATACAGCTCCAATGAAAAAACCACCCTTCAGCAATCCAATCCGCGCATGGAGGATTTTGCCATGGTTCAACCCAAAATGTTGATCCCATGAAGCCTGCACCCAGCTTTTCCAGGTGTAGTTCGCCATGACTTCCTTGTCACTGCCCCGGACCCGTGTCGCCGTCATCCTCGAAAACAATCCGATGGATGCGCCCAAATGCATCGTTAGAAACATCAACACCACTCCCCATTCGATGAGTGCAAGCCGTCTCACTTTGTCCATCGTTGTGGTCGGCGGCTTTTTCGGCCTGTTTAAAGCGCCAGCCTGCTGCGCTGAGAATGAAAAGGCGACCCAGCGCAGGGCTGAGAGCATCACCACTCCGGGCACCAAGCCTGCGCGTCCGCACCATGTCGGGCGTTATTCGCACGCGGACATGATCGTCTTTGAGGGAAACAAAACCTTCATGCGGGCGCTCTTGCGGCGCGGTCTGCTCAGCAGTTCGGAGTATCTGCTGGCGGCGTATCCCACTGAGGATTTCGATGCATTTCTAAAAGCGCTGCAAGGCTGCCTCCATCGCGGTTATTCCCATTCCGGCTTTCCTGACGCCCGGATAACCGTGAACTACGACGCTCCCCGCGATTTGATCAAAGCCGCCATCGACGAAGGGCCGCGTTTTCGCTGGGGTGCGCTCAAGATCGAAGGTCTCAAGTCACTCGACGCCACCGCGTTTACCCAAGACTTTCTTCAGACGGCTGAAAAGTCGGACTCCTTTGCCCGCCGCATCAGCGAGGCTGTCACCACCAAAGAGCCCGGTAGCGAACTCTTCAACGAATCGGATGACGATCCACTTTCCGTCAAAGGACTCGTCGGTGACAAGTCGGTCATCACCCATGTCAACCACTTCAGCGCATGGAAGGCTGGCGACACCGCCTCCTTCGGCGTGGCGGCGGACAAATCACTTGAGCAGCGAATCATCCAGGCGCTTCGTTGGAAAGGCGTGTCCGTTGCGAAGGTGACCATCTCCCACCAGCAACATGCGGACACGGGGCTGGCCGACACCCGCGTGATCGTCGAGGAAGGTCCTCCTCTGGTCTTGCGCACCATCACGCTGAAAGGCCATGAGGTCTTCACCCGCGAAAAGTTGTTAAAGTTTCTCGGATTGCACGAGGGCATGATCATCTCTGACGACATCATCGCGCGCGTCGAGGACAGGCTGGCCAGATCCATGCGCTTTCTCCGCTGGCGCGGGCTGCTGGTGGATGCCAAGGACGGCATTGATCTCTGCCTCGGCATCCAGGAAATGCCTGGTGCTCTGCCGTTGGAACAACCGCTCAATGCGGACCAGCAGGAGTTCGTCAAGCTGGCCGAATGGCTCACCCTCATGGACAAGCGAGACACCACTCTCGAGGCACGCACATTCCTGGCGGACGGCACACCTGATCCAAACTCGCCCTTTAGCTTCACCTGGGCCGCCCAGAAAGGACTCCAGCTTCATTTGTCCCGTAACAACCCTGAGGATTCCTTCAAGTCCTTCATCCTTGCCATGGGACACGGAGGCATCAAAGCCTTGCTCGATGAAAGCAACAAGCGCTCGGTGTGGCATGCAGCCGTCCCGAATGCTGTCATGGAAATGAAGCTCAGTCTTGTGACCCAACTGAGTGACAAAGGGCAGACAGCAGGCGCAATTCTTTACAGCGGTGGCATTCGCAACGGCTCTGTTGCTGGCAGCGGCCTCAAGCTGCAAGCTTCTGTCACACCCACCGAGTTCTACCGCATCTCCACTCGGGCGGACAGTATCGTCCGCCGCATCTCCGACCAGGGAGTTGAGTGCCTTGAAATCCTGTATCAGGATGTCCGCATCCTTTGGGATCTTCCGCAGCAACAGTTGCGTGAGTGGAGCTTCCCGCTCGACGACGCATCCAAGGGCAAATCCCGGCGGTTCGTCAAAATCCGCCAGGGCATAGATCAGTGGCGCGCCATCGACGCCATGCTCGTTCGAGAAGAAAAGAGCCAGGATCTCCCCTGGAGCAGCTTCAGCGACTGGGGCCGTCTCCTGCTCAAGATCCCCGACCTCGAGTCGAAGACCGACGGCCTCCTTACCCGTGAAGTGATCGAGCGTTATGCCCTCCTCCTTGATCTCTCCAGCCACTTCATGATCTCCTTTTTCGATGCCTGGCAAAAAGGCTCCAACAGCAAGGACTCATTCACCATTCCCATGCGGGTCCAGGACAGCAACGTGCCGCCTCCGATCTCCAGCCTGCTGGCGGAGCTCTGGTTCATGTTCGCCGATCAGTTCCTCCCGCCTGATAGTTGGCTGTGGGAACTCGGGCGTGAGGCATTCTACGCCGAGATGGGCCGCACTCAAAACACCCAGGCGGCCATCGAACGTATCGCCAAGGATCCGGACATCGGCCCCTATGGAGCCCTGCTGGCCGAGACCATGCTGAAAAAGCTCAACCTGCCCCAGTCAGCCATGTTCCGTCGGCTCGCCGCACAAAAGCTCTCCATGGGCCAGTTTCGAAAAGACTGGGAGTTTCTCTTTCGCTCCCCCCTTGGTCTACAGGAAAGCTTCAATCATCTATTCACCAAGCTCGCTGCGCTCGATGACCGCCAAATCCATCTCCTCGGTGGCCCTGCGCTAGAAAAACCCCTCGCCGAAGCCGTCACCCGCCTCCGCACCAAGCCCGGCACCCCGCCCACCGACCTCCTCTGGCCGGTCGCCCAGTATTGGTGGTCCACCAGCGGCGAAGCTGACCTGAAGGCCCAGATCGGCCCCGTCTCTCTCCTCATCCCTCCAGATCCAGCTCTTGTTGCCGCCCGTGTCAATGACACCGACATCCCGCGCACAGAGGTCCAGGAAAACGCCCGCACGCAGGAAGAGTTCATCCGTCGTTCACTCATGGACCGCCCCGCCGAAATAGATGGGCAACTCGCGCTTCTCCGGGAAAGAACTCTGGATGAACTCATTCAAAAAGTTCTTATCCTTGATGCCTTCGAAAAAAACGGCGGCACCCTCAAAGACGAGTTCATCGAGCAGGATCTCAGCACCTTCGTCACGCAGCACTTTGGTGGAGACCTTGCCGCCTTTCACAAAAGCCTCGCCGCAGACGGCCTCACCGTCGAGCGTTTCAAAAAGATGCGCCGGGAAACGATGATCGTGCAGTACGTTCGTGCGCAGGTCACCGCCAGCGTCAAAGAACCCGCCGACTCAGAACTCCGCGCTTTTTACGACCAGCAAGTCGTCAAAAAGACCGCGCGTGAGGTCCACCTCCACGCCATCACTCTTCCCAAGGGCGATTCCAACAGCAAGGCCCAGAACCCACGCCAGCTCGCCACAGAAATCCGCGCCAAGGCCCTTCAGGGAGCGGACTTCGAGCAACTCGCCAAAACCTACTCCCAGGACGACAACGCCAAAAACGGCGGCTGCCGCGGCACCATCGACCCTGCTGAACTCTACAAGCCCCTCCAGGACGCCCTCCAGACCATGAAGGCACGGGACGTCAGCCAGGTCATCGAAATCGAGACCGCCTTCGTCCTCCTCTGGATCAAAGACGAAAAGCCCAAACCCACCCCACCCTTCGAAACAGAACGCCCGCGCCTCTTGAAAGAAGTGCTCCGGCAAAATCAGGACGCCTTCTTTAAGCGCTGGATTGATGAAAAACGCCAGTCCGCCCTCATCGAGATTTTCCAATCCCCCTGATGCACGATATGACCAATGTGAAAATGCGGTTAATCATCACGCAATTATGCCGCATGGCGGCCTGATGAGAGATCAACGGAGAAGCCTTCATTCAACTCATGAACACCTCCCACATTCTTTTCACCGCGATCTTCTGCATCGCGATGTGCTGTTTTCCAAAAAGCAAGCTGTGCGCGGAAGAGCGGCGAGGTTCTCAGAACAACAGCAACCCTAGTTTTGCCGCACGGATCAAACACCCACCGCTGAATGTGTATGAAGGAAAGGTCTCTGATTTCGCCTTCTCATCGGATAGCAGTTCACTCGTCTTCTGCGCTGGAGGCAAGGTGTTGATTCTGGACAATCAGACCCACAAGATCAACTCTCCCCTGCCGGGAGGCACGACCCAGTATTTAATGGCCAGTTTCTCGCCTGATCAGAAATGGGTTCTCACCGCAGACACAGATTTTCGAGTCGCCCTCCATGAGGCGAAGACTGGCAAGCAGATGAAGAATCTCGGGCAGCTCAAGAATCCGATTAATCGTGCCGCCTTCTCGCCAAGTGGTGAGTTTGCAGCTGCGGTTGGAGGCCGGCAAGAAAGCGAACTCGCCATTTGGGATCTTCTTGATGCAACGCATCAAATCAATCTCAGAGGACCACAGGCAACCCTTAACGATCTGCAATTCAGCCCAGACGGACAATCCATGGCGGCTGCGAGCGGGGATGGCGCGGTCATTGTTTGGGACACCACTGGCTGGAAATGGAAGGTTCGCCGCGGAGCTTGGATTGCCTCAAACGGTGGAGTGATGAGCCTCGCATTTTTCCCCGATGGCCAGCAACTAGCTGCGGCAGCACCTTTGGAGCACCAAATCACCTTCCTCGACATTTTAACGGGGAAGATCACCGGGCAGATCGACACGGGAAAACAGAGTTTATTTCAATGCATTGCCTTCTCACCTGACGGGCGCGTTCTTGCCGTTTCAAACGGGGGCGCCCAAATTCAGTTCTGGGATCCTTCGACACTCGCCACCTCCGGTTCACTGAATTGTGCAGGGAACGCTTTCAGAATTGGATTCTCGAGCGACGGTCGTTTCTTAGCAACTGTAACGACGAAAGGACTGCTGCTGTGGTCCATCGCAGACAAGATACAGCAGGTGCCCGATAAAAGACTTTGATCAAGCCACCCCAAACAGCATTTTCTCGTTTGAAACGCCCCCCATATGAGTGACAACACCACTTGTTTGTCCTGCGGTGCAGTCGTCACCAAAGTGAGGTCCGAGGGACTCTGTCCGGCATGTCTCTTAAAATCCGCGTTGGTTGGGCACAGCATCCCAATGCCTGATCCGCTCGACCTAGGCGGTGTCTTCGCAAATAAAACGCCTTTCTGGCAAGGTGCTGGAATGGGCGGGAGTTGAGAAGGAGCCATGTTCAACAAACTGACCCGGAGTCTGCAAACCGCCCTGCGTGACAGGGCTTCT
>NZ_JBIIKX010000092.1:0-21059 GCF_044232965.1 Prosthecobacter sp. | reverse complement strand
TGGACACGCTTGAGAGCGCCACAAGGTTCCATCATGCGAATCGGCCACCAACAGCACCCAGGCCGCGAAGAAGACTGGCCCCCAAGTTTTGGCCTTTTTAACCCCTCTTTTTCAACAGGCTGCTAGCGCGACCGGCAGGGGATTCTCGCGCACATACTGCCTGGATTGAACCAGGGTGTCTTCAGCGCGTGTGGCGGCGGATTGGAACATGTCTTTGGCAGCCTGAGTGACTTCCTTGGTTTTGGTGGTCACCTGCTGGGCGGCTTCCTTGGCTGTGGAGGCCAGTTGCTGAGCGAAGTCTTTGCTGGCCGGAGTCGGTTGGTCGAGGAGGAGGGTGTGGAGGGCGGGGTGCATGGAGTGAGTGTGAGTGGGGTTCGGGATGAGAAGGTGCTCTCGTGCCCACAAGTTACCCAGGGCGGCCAGTCCGCGCCATGGGGTGAAACACCCTCTGCCTCCGGCCTGCCTGTCGGATTCCGTTGCCACCCATCGAGCTGTCGCTGATTCATCGCCCAGGCCTTCTTTGTCTCCGGTGAGGCAGAAGTTTGAATTGAACAGGAGATAACAAAGGCAACGAAGATTTTCTGATCTCTGTTTCCTTCGTTTCGTCCTTTAAAACCCTGTTTGGATGGGTTTAGGCGATAATTTCCTTCACCACATGCCCGTGAACATCGGTGAGGCGGAAGTCGCGCCCGGCGTGGCGGAAGGTGAGCTTTTCGTGATCGAGGCCGAGCTGGTGGAGGATGGTGGCATGCAGGTCGTGCATGTGGACTTTGTCCTCGACGGCCATGTGGCCGATGTCGTCGGTGACGCCGTGGGAGAATCCAGACTTGAAACCGCCACCGGCGACCCAGACGGTGAAGCCGAGGGGGTTGTGGTCGCGGCCGGTGCCGTTGTTCTGTGCGTAAGGGGTGCGGCCAAATTCACCGCCCCACCAGACGATGGTGTCTTCCAAAAGGCCGCGTTGTTTGAGGTCGGCAAGGAGGCCGGCGATGGGTTTATCGACGGCAGCGGCGTGGTCGCCGTGCTTGGGGAGGTTGGAGTGTTGGTCCCAGGCGGGGTTGTTGGAGTTGTCGCCGTAATTGACCTGGATGTAGCGCACGCCCTGCTCGGCAAGGCGGCGGGCCATGAGGCACTGGCGGCCGTAGTTGTCGGTGGGTTCCTCATTGATGCCGTAAAGTTTGAGGGTGGCTTCCGATTCGTCGGAGAGGTCCATGGCGCCGGGTGCGTTGGTCTGCATGCGGGCGGCGAGCTCGTAGCTGCGGATGACGGCGTCGATCTCGGTGTCGCCGGGCATGGCTTTGGCGGCCTGCTCGGCATTGAGGGCGCTGAGGAGGCCGAACTGCTTGCGCTGCTGCTCGGGTGTCCAGAAGGTGTTGGCGATGTTTTTGATCGTCGATTCCTTGGCGGGCTGACCGCTGCGACCGACAGGAGTGCCCTGGAACACGGCAGGGAGGAAGCCGTTGCCGTAGTTGCGCGGGCCGCCGTTGCCGAGGCTGGGGCTGATGGTCATGAAGCCGGGCAGGTTTTCATTTTCCGCGCCGAGACCGTACATGACCCAGGAACCCATGCTGGGGCGGATGAAGCTGGTGGTGCCGGTGTGCAGGAAAAGCGTGGCGGGGCCGTGGGCGACGCCTTCAGTGTGCATGCCGTGCAGAAAGCAGAGGTCGTCGATGTGGTGATTGATGTGCGGGAAGAGATTGGAGGCCCAGTGGCCGGTCTCGCCGTGCTGCTGGAAGTCCCACAGCGGCTTCATGACGCGCTGGGGCGCGCCTTTGCCGGTCTTTGCCACGATGCGGGAGTCGGCCACGTCGATGAGCTTTCCGTCGTCTTTGAGCAGGCGCGGTTTGTAGTCGTAGGAATCAACATGGCTCACACCGCCTTGCATGAAGAGAAAAATGACGCGCTTCGCCTTCGGTTGATGATGCGGGCGGCGGTTGGCGAGCGGATTGGCCAGGGCGGCCTGACTTTGCGCCATGGCCTGCCAGGCGAGATAGCCGAAGCCACAGCCGGTGGTCTGGAGGAAGTCGCGTCGGGTGGAAAGCATGGGGCTTTAACGCGAGCGGGAGGGGCGTTTTGCCGAGAGTGGCAAAAAAGTCCCATGCGACCCGGAGGGGAGGCATGGGACGGAGGAGACGGATGGGAAGGTCAAGTAGTGGTCAAAAGGGTCAAGACGGCACCTTTTGGCCTCTTCACCATTTCTTGACAGGCGAAGCCTTGACCGCCGCAGGCGCTACTTCAGCATGTCGGCCACGAAAGAGCGCTCATCGACGAGTTCCTTATTCGTCGCGGCGATCTTGGACTTGGCGAAGTCGTTCATTTCGTAGCCGGTAATGACTTCGTAGCTGCCAGGAGTGGTGGTGCGGACGGGCATGCCGGCCCAGACTTCGGGATCGAAGCCGTAGAGGCCGTTGCTCTTCACGGCGATGGAATGGATCGCGCCAGGAGTGACGAGGGAGCGGACGTGATCGACGAGGGCGTTCGCGGCGGAGGCGGCGGAAGAAGCGCCACGAGCTGCGATGATGGCGGCACCGCGTTTGCCGACGGTTTCGCAGAACGGGCCTTCGAGCCAAGCCTGGTCATTGATGACGGACGCGGCCGCTTTGCCGCCGATGGTGGCGTGCGCAAAGGCGGGGAACATGGTAGGGCTGTGGTTGCCGTAGATAAAGATGTCCTTCACCTCGGTGAGATCGACACCGGCCTTCTGGGCGAGCTGGGTCTGTGCCCGGTTCTGGTCGAGGCGGACCATGGCGGTGAAGCGGTCCGCCGTGAGGCGCTTCGCTTGCGAGGCGGCGATCATGCAGTTGGTGTTGGCCGGATTGCCGACGACGGCGACCCGGGCGTCAGCGGCGGCCACGGCGTCGATGATCTTGCCCTGCTCGATGAAGATCTTGCCATTGTCCTTGAGAAGATCGGCACGCTCCATGCCCGGACCACGCGGCTTGGCGCCGACGAGGAGGATCCAGTTGGCGTCTTTGAAGCCGACGGCGGGATCGCTGGTCTGCACGATGCCCTTGAGCAGCGGGAAAGCGCAGTCATCGAGCTCCATGGCCACACCGGCGAGGGCGGCGAGCGGCTTCTCAAAGGGAGCCTCAATGAGCTGGAGAATCACGGGTTGATCCGGGCCAAACATGGCACCGGAAGCGATGCGGAAAAGGAGGGCGTAACCGATTTGACCGGCGGCGCCGGTGACTGCGACTTTGATGGGGGTTTTCGACATGATTGGAGAGATAAGAGACGGCATCAGAGCAAGATGGGGAAGGGGGGCAACTGCCAGGACGCGAAATCTCCGCAGAAAATGCTTTGGCGAAGCGTCCGGCCCTGATATAAACCTAATTTTTCCAACTCCTTGATGCTCCCGCCCCCTTCCCGCATTCTCCAGATGCCCCGGTTTCGCCTGATTGGCGGAGCCTTGACGATGACTTTGGCAGCTCTGAGCTTCTCGCTAGGGACCATCCGTGCCCAGTCAGTGTCTGCTCTCGCGGAAAAAGAAGCCCGGCGGCGGGCGATCTCGGCAAATAAGGCAATCGATGACATCCAGCGTGGCTATGAACTGATCAATCAGCAGAAGGCCGAGGAAGCGCTGGCGCTTTTTACTACCAGCTACGAAAGCCTGCCCGAAACACCGCTGACACACGAGGCCCGCCTGGCTGCCCAAAACGGCTATGTGGTGGCCGGCTGCATGCACGCCCGCGCCTTGCAGTCCAAGGGGGCGTACAAGCAAGCGGGGGATTTGCTGGACAATCTGCTGACCATCTCTCCCAAGGATTCCAGAGTTGCGGAGTTGAAGCAGCAGTTTGCCGACCCCGACCGCTGGCCACCTGCACTGACTGAAAAGCATATCACGGACGTGCATGAGGTGCAGAAGCTGCTGATCAAGGCTGATTCTTTTCGTGAGCTTGGTGATTACGACAACTCGATCAAGACTTACGAGGATGTTTTGCGCATTGACCCTGCAAACAGCGCCGCCCGGCGTGGTATGGAGTCGGTGGAGCGAGCCAGGCAAAGCTATTTCAAGGCCGCTTATGATCATACGCGTTCCAAGATGCTCAGCGCGGTGGACCAAAAGTGGGAGGATCCGGTGCCGCTAACGGCGCAGGATGTCAGTGTGATGTTTGGTGCCCGTGCTGCGGCTTTAGACAATGAGCAGGGCGGGCGGGAAAAGATCACTCAGAAGCTCCGCACCTTGATTTTTCCCCAGGTGGATTTCGCCGGAGCAACTCTGGATGAGGTGGCCGAGTTACTGCGTGTTCGCAGCCGTGACCTGGACCCGCAGGGGGCGGGCATCAATTTCATTCTCAATGTGCCGCCAGAGTCGCGCAACAAGCCCATCAGTCTGAACCTGCGGGATGTGCCCATGGAGGAGGTTCTGCGCTATGTGAGTGAGATGTCCGGCGTGAGCTACAAGGTGGACGATCATGCGGTGACGTTCGTCTCTCTCAGTGAGCGCAGCGGCGTCATCATCTCCCGTTCCTTCCGGGTCCCGCCGGACTTCATTCAAAACGCTCCGGCGGGGGATGCGGGTGCCGCGGCTCCGGCTGATCCTTTTGGCGCACAGGCACCAGCGGGTGGTGGTCTGGTCATCCGCCGCATGGGCGCAAAAGAGTTTCTCGAGGCTCGTGGGGTCGCTTTCCCAGAGGGTTCTAGCGCCAATTTCAATTCGAACACCAGCACGCTGACGGTCCGCAACACGGTTGCCAACATGGAAATGGTAGAGATGTTCGTCGAGCAGGCGTCGAAAGCCGCGCCGAAGATGGCGGTGATCACCGTGCGCATGCTGGAGGTCAACCAAACCAATCTGGATGAACTGGGTTTTGACTGGCTGCTCGGTGGAGCGGGAACAAATGGCAACAATGTATTTTTTGGCGGTGGCAGCGCGGGCAGTGGCACGCCGTACACGGCTGCCAATTATCCATTCGCAAGCACGCTGGCTACTCCTGCGACGGTGGTCAATGGAGTGACGGTATTTCCTTCGCTGCCCGTTTCCGATGCCCTTGCCGGCCCGTTGCCGTCTGGGATCACCTCATCCTTTACCGGACAAGTTCCGGGTGGATCTGCTCCGATACCGGTGGGCGGAGGCCCGATCAGTTCCGGCTTGCGTTCTGGAACATACGCCACGGGCCTCAATTCGCTAGATGCGCTGCTCAGAACCGGTTCTGCCACGAGCAGCGCCAGTGTGGCACCAGGAGTGCTGTCAGTTGCTGGGGTTTTCACCGACCCTCAGTTTCAGACAGTCATTCGAGGGCTGGCGCAAAAAAAGGGTATAGATGTGAATGCCTCGCCCAGCGTGACCACAAAGAACGGGCTCAAGGCCACGGTGGAGATCACGCGTGAGTTTATCTACCCGACAGAATTCGATCCGCCACAATTGCCACAGGGCGGGGGCGGTCTCACTCTGGGAGGGGGCGGTGGTGGACAACAGATGATCGCCACGCCCACGACTCCGACGGCTTTTGAAATGAGGAAAACCGGTGTGTTGGTGGATGTAGAGCCGGTCATTTCAGACGATGGACGCAGCATTGAACTCACGATCACACCTGAATTGACCGATTTTGAAGGCTTTGTGAATTATGGATCCCCCATTTTTTCTCCGAGTTCTCGTTCACTTCTTCCTATCCAATTAGGTGCGATTGCTGGTGCTGTTCCCGGACTGGCGGGTGTCGCGGCTACCACAGGTTATGTGCCGATCAGTCAGCCGGAGCAGCTCATCACTCCGAACTATATTTTGCAGCCCATCTTCAAAACCCGGAAAGTGGCTACCTCGGTTAAGATTTGGGACGGAGCCACAGTGGTGCTGGGGGGGGCGAAGGTTCAGAAACGCACCATGGTCGATGATCGAATTCCAGTTTTGGGGAATCTTCCTTTTGTCGGGTGGCTGTTCCGCAGTGAGGTCGCGGAAACCGAGACGAAGAATATCATCATCTTTGTGACGGTGGACGTCATTGATCCATCGGGCCAGAAGGTCAACCGGGACACGGCGGCAGTGGCCCGCTGAGTTCAAACCGCGCTGATGTTCCCGGCGAGCGTCACATCGAGGCCGGTCAAACCGCCCGCGCTGTGAGTGGTCAGCCGAACGATGACCTTGCGCCAGCCGACGAGCAGGTCGGGGTGATGATTCAGCGCCTCGGCTTCTTGGGCGATGCGATTCACGAACTCAATGCCTGCCAGGTAGCTGTCGAAGCGGAATTCCCGCACCAGTTCACGTCCCTCAATCTGCCAGTCGGGCAGGGAGGCCAGCGCTATCTGAAGGGTTTCTTCGGAAAGTAATTCGCGTTTCATTCCGCATCCATTCCCCGGCATGGCAAGGGCTGCAAGCATCGCAATTGCATTCCAGACGGCCATGGACTACATAGGCCGCCCCCCTTCCAAGCCCCCCGAATGTCCATTGCCAACACCCGCAACTTCTCCATCATCGCCCACATCGACCATGGGAAAACCACGCTATCGGACAGGCTGCTGGAGACGACCCAGACCATCACGGTAAGGCAGCAGCAGGACCAGCTCCTGGATTCGATGGATCTGGAGCGCGAACGAGGCATCACCATCAAAGCGCATCCGGTGTGCATGAACTACAAGGCCAAAAATGGCCAGATGTACAAGCTCAATCTGCTCGACACGCCCGGACACGTCGATTTCAGCTACGAGGTGAGCCGCTCGCTGGCCGCCTGTGAAGGGGCGCTGCTGCTCGTCGATGCCAGCCAGGGCGTGGAAGCCCAGACGGTGGCCAATCTGAACCTGGCCTTGCAGCAAAACCTGCACGTCGTCCCCATCATCAACAAGATCGACCTCCCGAGCGCCGACATCGACAAGGTCAAACGCCAGCTTGAGGACATCCTGCAGCTCTCGGCGGATGAGGCCGTGCCTGCCAGCGCCAAAATGGGCATCGGCATCGTGGACATTCTGGAAGCCATTGTGGCCTTCATTCCGCCGCCGACAGATCCCGGCGACGGCTACCTGCGAGCCTCGGTGTTTGATTCGATCTTCGATCCGTATCGCGGTGTCGTCAGTTATGTCCGCGTCATCTCCGGCACCATCATTCGTGGTCAAAAAGTGCGACTGATGGCTTCGGGCAACGATTCCGAAATCAAGGACGTCGGCACCTTCCGCCCGAAGATGGTCCCCTGTGAAAAGCTGGAGGCTGGCGACGTCGGCTACATCATCGCCAACGTCAAAACCACGGCTGACGTGAAGATCGGTGACACGCTCACCGAGACTCGCAAGCCTGCTCCCGAGCCGCTGCCCGGCTTCAAAGAGATCCACCCGCTTGTCTTCAGTGGCATTTACCCCGTCAGCACGGATGACTTCGAGGCACTGAAGCTCGCCGTCGGCAAGCTTCAGATCAATGATGCCGCGTTCACCTTCATGGCGGAAAGCTCCGCCGCGCTTGGTTTCGGCTTCCGCTGCGGCTTTCTCGGACTGCTGCACATGGAGATCGTCCAGGAGCGTCTGCGCCGTGAGTTCAACATGGACGTCATCTCGACGTATCCATCCGTCATTTATGACGTGCGGAAAACTGATGGCACCGAGCTTCAAGTGGACAATCCCACCTTCCTGCCGCCCGCGAACGAGATCGACGAAATCCGTGAGCCGATCGTGAAGGTGAACGTCATGATTCCGAATGAGTACATCGGCGACATGATGCAGCTCGTTATGGATAAGCGTGGCGTGGTGAACAACACCGAGACTCTCGACGACCGTCGCGTGCTCCTGCACACCGTCATGCCGTTGAACGAGATCCTCGTGGACTTCAATGACAAGCTCAAATCCATCACGCGTGGCTACGGCAGCATGGATTATGAGCACGCCGGTACCCAGGCGGCGGAACTGGTGAAAATGGACATCCTCATCGCCAGCGAGCCGGTGGATGCCTTCTCCTGCATCGTCCACCGCAGCAAGGCCGAGAGCCGTGGCCGTCAGCTCTGCGCGAAGCTGAAAGAAGTCATTCCTCAGCAGCTCTTTGTCGTCGCCATCCAGGCCGCCATCGGAGGCAAAATCATCGCTCGTGAATCCATCAGCGCCCTGCGCAAGGACGTGACCGCCAAGTGCTACGGCGGGGACATCTCCCGCAAACGCAAGCTGCTGGAGAAGCAGAAAGAGGGCAAGAAGCGCATGAAATCCATCGGCCGCGTGAACATCCCGCAGGAGGCGTTCATTGAAGTTTTGAAGAACAATTGACCGTTTTCCATCGTCATGCTTTTCCTCACTCCCCGCTACCTCAAGCACGCCAAGCTCCTGCACAAGGGGGTGACGCGTTTCATCAACTACAAGCGCGACGTGCTGCCCTCGGCGAAGTTGGAGGAGATCACCACACTGCGCACGAGCCTGGAGGATGCGATGAAGTCACGGGACCGTGCTCGCATCGACACGCTCACCACCGAGATCAACAACACCTGTGAGAGGGCGCTGCCGCATGCGGCGACCTCTGAGATCGCGGACAACATCGAGGTGTTCTTCGTCGCCATCGTCATCGCGCTGGGCATTCGCAGCTACATCGCCCAGCCCTTCAAGATTCCCACCGGCTCCATGCAGCCCACGCTTTACGGCTTGGTGGCGGAACACACGGAGGAAGACGCGACGCCGAACATCTTCGTGCGCTGCAAGGACTGGGTGACGGGCCGCAGCTACTTCAACGTGGTGGCGAAACATACCGGGGTTCTTCGCGACAGGGAACCGCTTACTGAGCACAGCTTCCTCGGCTTCTTCGCGCACTGCCGACTGCATTTTGAAGATGGGGAAACGCAGTGGATCTGGGCGCCCAAGGCCCAGCTAACTACCGTGCGGCACAATTTGGGCCTGTTTCAATACGCGGGAGCCGCGCCGAAGGAGAACCCCATGTACACGCCTGACAACAGCCGTCGCTATTACGAGGGCTCGCTGGCTGGCAAAACCATCACCGAAGGCCAGCTTCTTGCGCGTGGCACGGTGGACACCGGGGACCATGTGTTGGTGAACAAGTTTGCCTACCATTTCCGCCGCCCGGTGCGCGGGGAGGTGTTTGTTTTCACCACGAACAACATCAGCGCCATCGGCGTGCCAGAGGAGCAGGGTTCGCAGCACTACATCAAGCGTCTTGCGGGTGTGCCTGGGGATGAGTTGGAAGTCGATTCGCCTCTGCTCAAAATCAACGGCAAGCTGGCCGAGGAAGCGGGATTCAAGCGCGTGATGAGCGGCACGGAAAGCCAGCCCGTGAATGGCTACAAAGGCTACGGCCCAGCCGCCAGTGTGGGCGGCTCGTATGAGCATGTCAGGCTCCGCCTCGACCAGTATTTCGCCATGGGAGACAACAGCTACAACAGCTCCGACAGCCGCGTGTGGGGTGCAGTGCCGGAGCGCAACCTCGTGGGTCCGGCACTGTTCTGCTATTTCCCGCTGGGAAGAAATTGGGGCTTGATTCGCTGAGAAGCCAAACCTTGTTTTACCCAAGGTCCGCGATTTTCACCGGCTTGCCACCGAGTTCAGCACTCTTGTCGGAGGCGAAGATGACCTCGAAGCTCTTGAGCGATTCGGTGAAGCTGGTCAGCGGCATGTCCTTGCCCTCGTCCAGGGCGTCGAAGAAGGCCTGGAACTGGCTTTGATACGGATGGTCGCTCACATCACCGGAATCGAGCATCTTCATGGAGAGCTTGCTCCACGCGTGCTTGTCCGTGTGCAGCTTCATGGAGTGGAACTTGTCGTCCAGCAGGCTACCTTGGCTGCCGCAGAGGTGGGTGTGGAAGTAGTAGGGCTGGAGGCAGTCCACCACGGCGGCGGCTTTGCCGATGCTGCCGTTCTTGAAGTGGATGAGGGTCACGCTGGTGGTGTCGTACTCGTAGGGCTTGAAGATGTCGCTCTTCGATTTGGTGGAGAAGCTGGTGACGCTGTCCACTTCGTTGCCCATGACCATGAGCAGGGCGTCGAGCGCGTGACAGCCTGCGGTGAGCAGGGCGCTGCCGCCGTCCTTCTTGCCCGTGTTCCAGCGGAACTGGCCGTACCAGGGGCCGATGCCGTGATAGTAATCGACCTCGCCATAGTGCAGGGTGCCGAGCAGGCCCTCGTCGATGAGCGCCTTGGTGACTTGGAACTGGTTGGAGAAGCGGCACTCAAAGCACACGCAGCCCTTCACGCCGTTGGCTTTGGCGGCGGCGGCGATTTCGCGCACTTCCTGGAGAGAGTTCGCCATCGGCTTTTCCAAGATGATGTGTTTCTTGGCGTTCGCGGCGGCCACGGCCTGGTTGCGGTGCTGGCTGGGGTAGCTGGAAATATCAACGACATGAATGTCCGGGTTGGCGAGCATCTCATCGAGGTTGCAGTAGCTCTTGATCGGGGAGCCATGCTTCGCGGTCAGTTCTGCGTCATCCAGTTTACGGGAGGAATAGATCGCGGTGACCTGGCCCTGGGTGGTCTTGTTGATAGCCTCGATGTGGGCGCTCGCGGCCCAGCCGTATCCGATGATTCCGACGTTGTATTTCTTCATGATTCGATGTGTGGATGCTCCAAAGTGACGTGTGGCATGTCAATACACTATTGCCGAGCTGCTTTTTCGGTTCTTTTCAGCGTGAAGCTGATATTTTCGTGCCGAAGGTGACAAACAATGAGGCCGCCACGCTTGCGCAGGGCGGCCTCATGATAAGACAGAGTTGTCAGCTTACTCGGCGGAGTCTTCCCCTTCGGCGGAAGAATCGCCAGCGGCGGTGACGGTCAGCTTGATCGTGGCGGACACTTCGTGGCCAAGCTTGACCTCGATTTCGAAAGCACCGGTGTTCTTGATCGGACGCTCCAGAACGATCTGGTGACGGTCGATCTCCATTCCAGCCTGTTCGGTGATGGCCTTGGCGATGTCCATGGTGGTGATCGCCCCGAAAGCCTTGCCGCCCTGGCCGGTGGCGAGGGTGAGCTTGAGCTTCGTTTTCTTGAGCTTGCTGGCGACTTTTTCAGCCTCGGCAACTTCCTTGGCCTCACGCTCGGCACGGACGGCCTTGAGACGCTCGGTGTAGCGAAGATTGCCTTTGGATGCCTCGTAGGCCTTGCCTTGCGGCAGGAGGAAGTTACGGGCGAAGCCGCGCTTCACTTTGACGACATCAGCCTCGGCTCCGAGACCTTTGATTTTTTCTTTGAGAATGACTTGTGTGGTTGCCATGGCGACGAGATCCCTGGGGGAAAAGGGGCGCGAGAATACATGCCTCCTCCCCCCTGTCAAAGGCGGAGTTCGGGTTCTTTTAACCCAGGTGAGATAAAGCCAGCAGTGCCAGAACGCTGACGCTGTCGCGGATACGGCCGTCACGCGCCATTTGAATCGCCTCGGCGAGTGGCAAACGCAGCACTTCAAGCTCCTCCGTATCCTCCGGCTGCGCCTGGGCAAAGGTGAGCCCCGTGGCGATGAAAATGTCACAGGTCTCGTTGCTGGTGGAGTTGGAAAGCTGGATGCCGGAGAGCAGTGGCTCGATTTTCTCGGCCACGATGCCGGTTTCCTCCAGCAGTTCGCGACGCGCGGCATCCTCGGTGGATTCACCCGCCGGGCAGCCGCCTTCGGGGATCTCCCATTCGTAACGCTCGTGGCAGTAACGCCATTGGCCGACGAGCCAGGTGAAGCCCTCGTCATCCACGGGAATCACGCCGACGGCGATGTTCTTGTACTCCACCACGCCATAGATGCCGGGTCCGCCCGTCGGTTTGATGACCTGATCCTCGCGCACGCGAATCCAAGGATTCGCATAGGCCTCGCGGGTGGAGACAGTTTGCCACGGGTTCGGATGTTCAGGTAAAATCATGGTCCAGGAGTCAAGCGGTCAAGGTTGGGTGGAAAGCAAGAGGCCGTCGGATTCGACTTTGGCCTGCTTGATCGCCTTCAGCACGGGACCAATCGTCGGGTGCGCCTGGTAAGGACCGAGATAGCCATACATCTGCATGCCTTTGAGCATGCCCTCAGGCACCGTTTTGCCAGGGATGCGCACGGCACTGACCTTCGTGTCCGGCCCCAGGGCGGTCATTTCGATGGCGAAGTCGATCTCGCCGACGAGGTAACGCTTCGTGTCCTCCCAGAACTTGGCGGTGTTCATGGGCAGGCTGGCATCGGTGATGATGAGGCTCTTGGCAGCATCGAGTGACTTCACCCGCAGCATGTCCTTGTAGGTGCCGTTGCCGCCATCCGGGGCCAGCAGGAGCAGGGCGTTCAACTCGGCCACTGAGAGCTTCAAGGCCGCTGTCTGGCCCGCGTTCGCGGCTTTGGCAAAGTCGGCCAGCTTTTGCTCAAGCCCGGGTTGCGGCGGGATCGCGGGCATCACCACCGGCGTCGGCTGCGTCAAGAGGCCGATCTCCTTGTCCATCGTCACCAGTGAATACCAGGACCACCACACGATGAAACCAAACACCGCCGCCACCGCCGTCATGATGATGCAGCCGTAGCCGGAATGGAATTCGCCTGTCGGGGTCTTTTCAAATCGTGCCATGCCGCATCTGAATGCGAGGCAGGCAAAGATCAAGCCGGGGTTCTGTCAGCGGTTTTGTCAGACTCCCAGATTCATTCTTGCCAGGTGGCGGGCTTTTTGCTGTCATTGGAGAAATCACTCTAGGAAATCCTTCCGTGAGGATTCGCAATCCAAACCACACATCCATATGCTCACGTATCTGCTTCCAATGCTGCAAGAGGCCAGTGCTGTTAACTTTGAATATTCGGCTCAGGGGAACCTCGGCCCGGTGGGAACCATCATTCTGCTGGCGGTCATTGTTCTCATGGTTGTCGCCATGTGGAAAGTCTTCACCAAGGCTGGGGAGCCTGGCTGGGCTGCCATCGTTCCGATCTACAACATCATTGTGTTTCTCCGCATCTCGGGCAAACCCGTTTGGTGGATCATTCTGCTCATCATTCCTTTCGTGAACTTCATCATCTCCCTGCTCGTTTCGCTGGGGCTGGCAAAAAACTTCGGCAAAGGCGGCGGCTTTGGTGTGGGCCTCTGGCTGCTCTCCCCCATTTTCATTCTCATTCTTGCCTTTGGCGATGCCAAGTTTGTGGGCCAAAAGAGCTGATTTGAGGCAACTTTGAATGGATTCAGGCGCGTGTGCGGGAGACCGCCACGCGCCTCTTCGTTGACGTGCGCGGCCAGCCGCCGATTCTCGCCGCATGAAAATTCTCGCCGCCATGTCTGGAGGCGTGGACAGCAGCGTGGCCGCCGCGCTGCTCGTCCGCGCGGGGCATGACGTGTCCGGCGTGTACATGAAGAACTGGATCAACGAGGAGAACATCATCGGCCACTGCCCGTGGGAGGAGGACATCGTGGACGCCGAGGCCGTCGCCAAGCAGCTCGGCATCCCGTTCCGCGTTGTCAATCTGATGACCGAATACCGCGAGAAGGTCGTGAAATACCTTCTCGAAGGCTACCAGGCCGGCATCACGCCGAATCCCGACGTGATGTGCAACCGCGAGATGAAATTCGGCGTCCTGTGGGATTGGGCGAGCGAACACGGCTTCGAGGCGATCGCCACTGGCCATTACGCCCGCAAAGAAGGCGATCATGTCCTGCGCGGAGCCGACTCGAATAAAGACCAGACCTACTTCCTCGCCATGATGCAGCCGCATCAGGTGGGCATCGCGCAGTTTCCCATCGGCCATCTGCTCAAACCGGAATTGCGTGACCTTGCACGGCAGTTTGGCCTGAAAACGGCGCAGAAAAAAGACAGTCAGGGCATCTGCTTCATCGGCCAGGTCAAAATGGAGGACTTTCTGCGCACCTTCGTGCCGGACAAGCCGGGGCCTATCGTCAATCTCGAAGGCAAGCTGCTTGGCGAGCATCGTGGTCTGCATCTTTACACGCTCGGCCAGCGCAAGGGACATGGAGTCGCCAGTCCGCTGCACAAGCAGGCCTATGTCGTCGTCGCCAAGCGTCCGCAGACGAACGAACTCGTCGTCGCCATCGAAAGCGCCGACACGCCGCTGCTCTGGGCGCGCAAAGCCGTGCTGCACTCCATTTCGAGCACCGGAGAGCCTCTAAGTGACGAGCGCCTGCTGCAAGCCCAGCCACGTTATCGCTGCCCTGCAGGCGATGCCATCCTTCGTCCGCTTGGTGATGGCCGTGCCGAACTCGAATACCAAGAACCGCAACGGGCACTCACCCCGGGTCAAATCTGCGCGCTGTATGAGGGCGAGCGATTGCTCGGCGGCGCAGTGTTTGAATCTATCCAGCACGAATGAGTGCATCCATCCTCATCCTCGGCGGCGGTTGCTTCGGCCTCACGGCCGCGCTCGAACTCCGTGCACGCGGCTGGAAGGTCACGGTGATCGATCAAGGCCGTCTCCCGCATCCAGACGCCGCCTCCACCGACATCAGCAAGGTGGTGCGCATGGATTACGGCAACGACGAACAACATACCGCCATGGGCGAGTGCAGTCTCACCCGTTGGCGGGCCTGGAATGCGAAATGGGGCGAGGACTTGTATCACGAGGTGGGTTTCTTGGTCATGTCGCGGGATGAAATGAAGCCTAGCGGCTTCGAGCACGATAGCCGTCAGTTTCTCACCGCACGCGGCCACAAGCTGCGCCGCACTTCCGCCGCGATGCTGCGCGAGTTGCATCCGGTGTGGAATCACAAGGCCTATCGCGAGGGTTATCTCAATCCCATCGGCGGCTGGGTCGAAAGCGGGCACGTCATCGCCAAACTCGCCGCCGAAGCACGCGCTGCGGGCATTGAGATCATCGGGGAAGTCCATCAGCCTCGTCCGCAGTTTGAGGGCGCATGTTGCGTTGGCATCACATCCAGCGCTCAAAGCTGGAAAGCAGATCACGTTCTCGTCACCGCCGGTGCGTGGACGCCCTCGCTGCTGCCGCATCTGCAAGACGTCATGTGGGCCACGGCGCAGACCGTGTTGCACTTCAAGCCGCACGATCCGCGTCCCTTCACACCACCGCAGTTTCCTGTGTGGGGCGCTGACATCGGCAAAACCGGCTGGTATGGCTTTCCCGCGAACGCTGACGGCCTCGTCAAAGTCGCCAATCATGGCCCTGGTCGTCGCGTGAATGCAAATGACCCGCGTTCACTGCCTGTGGGTGAAGAAGAGCGCTATCGCGCCTTCCTGCGTGAGACATTCCCCTCACTCGCCGAAGCCCAGCTGCATTCATCCCGTGTCTGCCTCTACTGCGACACCTTCGACGGTGCGTTCTGGATCGACCACGATCCCGATCATGCTGGTTTGATCGTTGCCGCCGGTGATTCCGGCCACGCGTTCAAGTTCACTCCCGTCATGGGCGAGATCATTGCCGATGTTGTTGAGCGAAAACCGAATGCTTGGGCGGCACGCTATCGCTCGCGTGAAAAAACCAAGTCCCATTCAGATGGAGCCAGGGCTTCGAGTTAGCCTCTGAACAATGCTCCGAGCTTCTTCCCCAGAATCACTCCCGCTCCTAGAATCGTCACCGCTAGGAAGATCATCGCCCACACGCCGAGGGCTGATGCAAGGTTGGGGCCGCTGCCAAGAGCGAGCACTAGGGAGTAAATCGCCTTCGTGATGGGGAAGTGCGCGGCTTGTTGCGCGAGGATCATGCTGTCGCTGACTTCGAGCATGGCGAATGAAAACGCGAGCAGGCCTCCGGCGACGAGATTCGGAGCGACCAATGGCAGCGTGATGCGCCAGAGGGCTTTTTCGGGTCGAGCGCCGAGGTTTTGCGCGGCTTCTTCGAGTGTGGGACTGACTTGTTGGAAACCAGCGGCGGCGGAACGCACGACGTAGGGCAGTCTTCGCACCGCATACGCGATGACGAGCAGCAGAATCGGATCCTCGCCGAGCATGAGCCAGTGAAAGGGCTGTCCTTCACGCGTCATGGCGAGATAACCGAAGGCCATCACGATTCCTGGCACAGCGAGCGGCAGCATGGCCATCGCATCGAGAATCTGGCGGCCCCAGATGCGGGTGCGCACGGAAACGTAGGCCACGCCGATGCCGAGGACGAGCGCCACGAGCATTGCCAGCGCGGAATATTTCAAACTGTTCGCGATGGAGGACAGCGTGAGTTCGTGGCCGAGCGCGTCGTGGTAATGAGAAAAGGTGAGCGAGTGCGGAATGACGGTGCCATACCAGTCTTTGGAGAACGACAGCAGCACGACTCCGAGATGCGGCAGCACGGCAAGGAAGGTGACACCGGCGAAGAACGCAGTGCAGGCCCAGCCGAGCCATGGGGGTAATTGGATCGTCTCGCGGCCTGTCGTGGCCCGTCCGCCGCCGCTGGCGCTCGAACTGCCAAAGAGCAGCTTGCTCGTGAGGTAGAACAGTGTGCTGAAAACGAGCATCACCGTCACCAAGGCATAGGGGAACGGATTCCCGCTGAGATCATTGATGCTGCGGAAGACCTGCACGGCGGTGACGCGGTCGTAATCAAACAGCAGCGGCACGCCCATCTCCGTGAAGGACCACACAAACACGATCGTGCCGCCAGCGAACACACCGGGCATGATCAGCGGCAGTGTGACCCGCCAGAAGCGACTCCACGCGTTGCAGCCGAGGTTCGCAGCGGCTTCTTCCATGGCCGGGTCGAGGTTCGACAGCGCGGCGGCGGCGTTGAGGTAGATGATCGGATAAAGATGCAGCACCTCCATGAGGATGATGCCCAGCATGCGCTGCTGACCGAGCCAGTCGGTCGGATGCATCGCATCCATGAGGCCTAGATTAATCAAGAAGCTGTTCAACGCCCCCGCCTGGCCCAGCATGGCCTTGATGCCGATGGCGCCGACGAAGGGCGGCAGGATCATTGGCATTAGCACGAGCGAATTGAGCAGCGCACGGCCAGGAAACGCGAAACGCACATAACAAACCGCCAGCGGCAGCGCGATGACAAGCGATCCCAACGTCGTCCACACCGCGATGATGAACGAATTCCACAAGCCTTCGCGATACAGCTCGTTGAGGAAGACCTCGGTGATGTATTCCAGCGTGAACTCGTGATTGGGCCCCCTAAACGCCGCCTCCAGCGCCGCCCAGATCGGGTAGGCGAAGAAGCACGCGAAGAACGCGGTCATCACCAGAAAGATCAGCAGCGAAAGGGTTTTGGACATGGGGCGGGAAGATCAGGAGCCACGACGGGCGATCGTGCCGGCGCGGATGAATTGATTGCGAAAGGCGTCGCCGAGTTCGCGGGCTAGGCGGGTTTCCTGAGCTTTGTCACGGGCGGCTAGGATTTTGGCGATGTTGCCAGTGGCGGCCTCGTATTTCACGCGGGTGAGGTCTTCGAGCACGGTGATGGCACGTTCAGGCATGCCGTTGTCGATGATGCGCTTCCAGGCCTCATGCAGTTCATTGTGGGAATCGACGCAGATGACGCGGACCAGGAAACGGATGGCATTGAACGCGGCTCCGGTGCGCTCGGGGTGGTAGGTGAAGGCTTGCGCCTTCTCGAACGGCGCTTCTTTACCATCGCTCATGCGGGCGATGTTTTCTGGCGTGTAAAGATCATGCCGCACGGGCAGGCGACGCAATGCATGCTGACGCGGGCCGCCTGTTTCACCGACGCGGAAGCTCCAAAGCTTCTGTCCGGGATCGCCGAGCACAAACTCGATGAACGCCGTGGCGATTTCAGGATCGGGCGCACCGCGCAGCAGGCCGATGGGATCGACGCTGATCGAAGTTCCGCCGAGCGGCGCGATGAAACCGACGCGTGAGGTGCCATCGGCCCTGCGCACGTCTTCTTCGGCGGAGCGGCCATAGAAGTCGATGCACATGCCCGCTCCGGCATCGCCACGGGCGACTTCGAGCGGGATTTTCGTGGAGAAGTCGGTGAAGTAACGCGCATTGGCGCTGATGCGCAGGATCAGGCGCAGACCTTCATTCCAACCTTCGGCCACGCCTTGGGTTTCGAGCTCTTCAGGCGTGCGTTTGGCATTTGGGACGGTCTTGAGCCGATCAATGGCGATCTGCATCTGCTGTTGGATGAGCATTTCGAGCGCTTTGGTCACGGAACCGCTCTTGCCGGGATCGCTGAGGGCGATCTGGCCGTAGTAGCGCGGATCGGCGAGATCTTCCCACGCGTCGGGATCGTCAGGGATGCCGATGCGGCGCAGCACATCGCGATTGAAGACGATGCCGCTGCTGGAAAGGCACGCGCCGCACCAGCGGCCCTGCGGATCGCGAAACGGCTCGCCGCTGAGCTTTTCGGGGATGCCGTTTTCGCCGAACCAGTCGGGATGTTTCTTCATCAGACCGCTGACGCCAATCGTTGCACCATCACCAGCGACAAGCGTGCCCGCCTTGGCCTGCTGCTCGAAATCATAGGCACCACCGCCAAAGAACACATCCATGCCGGTGCTGACGTTGGATGCGAGGTAGGCTTTGCGTGCTTCATCTCCGGGGGCGGCCTTGGGATTCAAACAAGCCTGCGCCACAGATGGAGACCACGTTTTTTTCAAATCACGCTGCCAGTGCTGCTGAAACGCAGCGCTGGCTTCGGATTTGATGAGCATGGCGATCTCCGAGGTGCCGCCGGGCACACGCCAGTCGATGTAAAGCGTCTGTCCGGTGCTCTGCTTCCAATGCTGGGCGAAGGCATGACCAAACTCCTCGCGGATGCGGTCATGATGCGGCGAGATGATGACGAGGCGGCGGTCATAACGCGCCGGAGCGGTGCTCTGCGCCGGTTTGAGCAGGAAAGGGCCGATCATGGTGAGCAGCATCGCCAGCACGACGGCGAGTTCTTTGCGCCACTGCCGCATCCAGGCGAGCACGGCCTGCGTGCGCGGGTGATCCAGCAAAGCTGTGAGCCGTTCGTTCATTTGCGCAGGATCACGACGTCGTTCATTCCCGCCATGGCGCGGACTTCCTCCTCAGAGGGCGGGCGGATTTCCTGCGGGTTGATTTCACACACTTTCATGAGCGGGCCGTTCTGCACTTGAAGCTGGTATTGCACGGTCGCCCCAAGGTAGGTCGTGTCGATGATCTGGCCGGGGAAGCGGTTGGTGGAGTCGGTGAGGTTGGCAAACGTCATCGCCTCGGGCCGGATGCTCAAGACGACCGGCTGCCCAGGCGAGGGCTGCCAGGAAGTGTCGTTGGTGCGGCCACGCAGCACGCCGAAGGCGGTTTCCACATCGAAATAGCCTGCCCAACTGCTTTCTCGCAGCGCACGGCCTTCGACGAAGTTCGTCTCGCCGATAAACTCGGCGACCATGCGCGTGGCGGGGTTGCGATAGACCTCGGTGGGCGTGCCGACTTGAGCGATCTTGCCCGCTTCCATGATCGCCATGCGGTCGGCCATGCTGAGAGCTTCATCGCGATCATGCGTGACGTAGATCGCGGTGAGGCCGTGCTGTTTGCAGATGTTTCTGATTTCACTGCGCATCTCCAGGCGCAGTTTGGCGTCGAGATTCGAGAGCGGCTCGTCGAGCAGCAGGCATTTGGGCCGAATGACTAACGCACGGGCCAGCGCGACACGCTGCTGTTGGCCGCCGGAGAGCTGCTGGATTTTGCGGGAGCCAAGGCCATCGAGTTTGACCTGCGAAAGCGCTTCAGACACACGGTGCTCGATCTCCTTGCGCGGCCTTTTGCGCTCTTCGAGTCCAAAGGCCACGTTTTGCGCCACGTTGAGGTGCGGCCAGAGCGCGTAGCTTTGAAACATCATGCCCGTGCCGCGTTTGTGCGCGGGCAGGCGGGTCACATCCTCGTCATCGAACCAGATTTTGCCTGCATCCGGCGTGTAGAACCCGGCGATATGCCGCAGCAGCGTGGTTTTCCCGCAACCGCTGGGGCCGAGCAGGAAAAACAGCTCCCCGGCTTCAATCTGCAAATCGACACTGCTGAGGACAACGCTGCCGCTGAAACGTTTGGTGAGTTCCTGGATCGTGATGGTGACCATGCGGCGTGATTTACCGCACGTTTTACGAGAGCGTGATGGCAATGGCAAGCCTCGTGGCCTCAGCAGGCTTCATTCCTTTTCCGCTATTTCCGCAACCCAGCCAGTGGAGACAACGGAGTGGATGTTTGCCCAGCCGGTCTTCGTGTCCGTGGTGCTCATGGTCAGCAGCAGGGTGAACATCCCGCCCCCTGCATCGCGAAGCATGCGGGCGGCGGGAGAGACGCTGAGGGAGTCAGGAGTCGCGTAGGCGGCCAGTGTGGAGCGCTCATCCGGGTGGGTGAGTGTGAAAGAGAGCGCTCCCGCCACGGGCGCGACGGCGGTGGAGGGCTTGACGGTAACGCGCAGCAGGACCGGCCTTGTCGCGCTGACTTGAGGCAGATCGGCAAAGCGTGACTCTCCCCAGGCGCTGAAGCTCTCCCAGTCGAGGCGGTAGCCAGCTTCCGTCTTTTCCAGAGCCGCAAGGCGGCTGCTGCCATCGGCCATTTTCACCGGCGTGACCAGCAGGCTGCCTGCGGTGCCAAATTGCGGACCGATGCGCAGCGGCACGGCGGGCACGATGCGGTTTTTCTGCGACCAAGTGCGATGACGGGGAAGTGATTGATCTGGATGTCGTAGCAGAGTGGCCAGAGCATCGTCAGAGGGAGACTTGAAATACTGGCGTAACACCGTGGCGGCTTTCTCAAACTCCTCGCGCACTTTGTCGGCGGCCATGGCCTGTGGCATTGGCGGAGGTGTTGCGGCGGACTTTTTCTCAGGTTGAACGATCGCAGTGCTTGCCGACGCAGCTTCAGCATGAGTAGCGGCTGCTGCCGGAGGCGTGGTCTCTGCTTTTCTCTCCTCTTGAAGCACGGTGGCTGCTTTTTCGAGGCTGGTGACGAGTTGATCGTCAGCCACAGGGAGCTGGGTGCGGCTGCTCACCATTCGAGTGACGAGGCCCAGTGCCGCCAGGGCGACAAAGATCGTGGCGATGACGGGCCCGCGCGAGCGTCGGCGCTGAGTGGGAAGACTGGAGTAAGGGCTGCGACGGACCATGGGAAAGTGATCTGGTGCCCCTGGAAGCAGGCGCTTCAAACGCGTGATGGTGTCGTAATCGCCACATGGCGGAAATGTAACCCGTCGCGTTTCGACAGCACGGCTTAGCAGCCTGTTGAAAAAGAGGGGTTAAAAAGGCCAAAACTTGGGGGCCAGTCTTCTTCGCGGCCTGGGTGCTGTTGGTGGCCGATTCGCATGATGGAACCTTGTGGCGCTCTCAAGCGTGTCC
>NZ_JBIIKX010000030.1:0-69203 GCF_044232965.1 Prosthecobacter sp. | reverse complement strand
GCGCATGGCGCAGCGCATGAACAAGGGGCTGTCGCGGCTGCGGCAGATTTTGATCCTCGCGTTTCGCGTGCTGGCGGTGGCGGCGATCCTGTTTGTCATCACGCGGCCGATGGCGGGAGGTTTGCTGAGTCTGACCGGCGGCGTGCCGGACACGGTGATCGTGCTGCTCGACCGCTCGGCGAGCATGGAGCAGCAAAACCTCGCCACCGGCACCAGCAAGCGCAGCGCGGGCCTCGCAAAGCTCTCGCAGGCCTTGCGCGACACCGTGGGCACGCGCTCGAAGCTCGTGCTCATCGAAAACGCGCATCTCCAGCCGCAGGCGCTCGAAAAGCCGGAATCACTCACTGATTTGCCGATCACCGGCCCCACGGACACGAGCGCGGACGTGCCTGCGCTGCTGCAAAGCGCGCTCGACTACATCGCCACGAATCAAACCGGCCGCACGGACGTGTGGGTGCTCAGCGACCTGCGTCAAAGCGACTGGGATTCCGGCGGTGGACGCTGGCAGGCGCTGCGCAGTGGCTTCGCCAGCCTCAAAGGCGTGCGCTTTCATCTCTTAACCTATGCACAGCCCGCCGCGCAGAATTTGAGCATCGCCGTCGAGCGCGTCACACGACGCGAAACCGCCGAGAAAGCCGAGTTGCTGCTCGATGTGCGCGTCACGCGTGCCGACTCGGCCAAGGAGCCGCTCGAACTGCCGCTGCGCTTCGTCGTGGGCGATGTCAGCACGACCTTCAAAGCCGAGATGAAGGACTCGCAGCTCGTTTTGCAAGCGCACGCCATCCCCATCACCAAAACGATGAAACAGGGCCACGGCCGCGTCGAACTGCCCGCCGATGCCGCGCCGAGCGACAACGTCTTCCACTTCGTCTTCGCCGAACCGCCCGTGCTGCGCAGCGTGATCGTCAGCGACGACGAGGCCACCTTCACGCCGCTTCAAGCCGCTCTCGAAGCCGCCGCCGATCCCACGCGCAAATACGCCTGCGCCGTGCTGCCGCCGTCGCGAGCCGCAGAGATCGCGTGGGACGACACGGCGCTCATCCTCTGGCACGCGCCGCTGCCGAAGGAGGGCGACATCATCGCCAAACAGCTCGCGAATGCGCGATGCGTGCTGTTTTTGCCGCCGGAAACGCCGAATACGAATGCCTTTGCCGGTCTGCAATGGGGGGCTTGGAGTGGCGACAGCAAACCGGCCACCGTGAGCTGGTGGCGCAACGACGCGGGCCTGCTAGCGAACACGCGCAGCGGCACCGCGCTGCCGCTCGGCGATCTCGAAGTGCAGCGCCGCTGCGACATCCTCGGCGAAGGCACGCCGCTCGCTCGTCTCGGCGAAAACCAACCGCTGCTCATGCGAGCGAACACCACCGGAGAAAACCAAGCTTGGTTCCTCGGCACGCTTCCCGGCTCCGGCGCGTCCACCTTGGCCCGTGATGGCGTCGTGATGTTCGCCATGCTTCATCGCGCGCTCAACGATGGCGCACGCGGCCTCGGCAAAGCACAGCAACGCGAAGCCGCTCCAAACGCTCTCGGCTCCGGCGACTGGAAAAGACGCGGCGAAGCCGTTTTGAGCACCGAACTGCCTCTGCGAGCCGGAATCGCCGAAAGCGGCGACAAACTCGTGGCCCTCAATCGGCCGTTACGCGAAGACGCACCCGACTTCCTCGGCAAAACCGCCCTCGGCGAGCTTTTCGCCGGTCTCGATCATCACATCATCGAAGACCAGGTCGAAAACGAAACCAGCCTCGCGAGCGAGGTGTGGAGGACGTTCTTGTTCCTGATGGCCATCACGCTGCTCGGCGAGGCGCTGCTGTGCATGCCGCCGAAGCGAGAGCCAACTCCAAGCAGTGTTTAGCCGAAAGAAACGAAAAACATAAAAAACTAATCCGATCATTGATGCTATGAACACCACTCCGAAGGATCCTGTCTTTGAACTGACTGATGTCGTCAGGGAAACAGGTTTCAGAATTCATCGATTCCTCGGCCCTGGGCATTTGGAGAAGATTTATGAGCGCTCTTTGATGAACCGGCTGCGGAAGATGGGCTTCAAAGTCGAAGAACAAAAAATGCTGAAGGTCTATGATGAGGACGGAACCGAACTTGGTGAGTTCTACGCCGACTTGGTCGTGAATGATGTCCTCATTTTGGAACTCAAAGCGGCCAAAGAGATTGCAGACGAGCATGTGGCCCAACTGCTGGGCTATCTGCGTGCCTCGGGCATCGAACATGGTGCAATCGTGAACTTTGGTGGGGCTAAATTCCAAATTCGAAAACTCGGCATGAAGGACATCCCAAGCATGACGCGCTTCCGCAAAATCACCCAGACCATCTGTTCCTTCTTTTTTTGATTCTTTCGTTTCTTTCGGCCGATCCAACTCATGCAGCCCACCACCAGCCAGCTCGTCTTCAATCCCACGCCCGAGGCTTTTGCCATCGGCGTGGCGTTTATCGTGGCGGTGGCGGGGCTGGCGTTCATGGCGTGGCGGCGCAGTGGATGGCGGCCTTTGATGGGATGGTTGGAGCTTTTGCGGGTGATCATCGCGGTCGGCATCGCGATCACGCTTTTGCAGCCGGAGTGGCTGGAGACCTTCAAACCTCAAACTCGGCCTGTTTTGGCCGTGCTGGCGGATGTTTCCGGCTCGATGAGCACGAAGGATGTGATTCGAGGTCAGGAAGCCATTGCACGCGAGGAGCTCGTGAAGCCGCTGATCGACGAAAAACTCTGGGCAACGCTCAAGGAGCGCATGGATGTGGTCATCGAGCCGTTTTCGCCCGCCACGACCGATGGCACGGACATTCACGCGGCACTGCTCGGCGTGCTGGAGAAGCAGCCGAACCTCAAATCGGTCGTTTTGATCAGCGATGGCGATTGGAACCTGGGCCAGCCGCCATCGCAGGCCGCCACGCGACTGCGCATGCGCGAGGTGCCCGTGTTTGCGGTGCCCGTCGGGTCGGAGACGCGACTGCCGGATGTCGAATTGAGCAGCTTTGACGTGCCGACCTTCGCCGTGGCGGGCAAACCGCTGCGCATTCCATTTGTGATCGACAGCTCGCTGCCGCGTGATGAGGTCGTGGTGCTCGAAATGAAATCGACCAGCGGCGAGATCATCACGAAAGAGGTCACACTGCCTGCGATGAGTCGTTATCAGGATGCCATCGCGTGGAAGCCGGAGAAACCGGGTGAGGTGAAGCTCACGCTGACGATTCCGAAAGCGCCGAACGAGCGCTATCCCGAAAACAACACGCAGGAAGCGCCGCTGAGCGTGCGCAAAGAGCAGCTCAAGGTACTCGTGATCGAAAGTTTTCCGCGCTGGGAGTATCGCTACCTGCGCAACGCGCTTGAACGCGATCCCGGTGTCGAGGTGAACTGCCTCTTGCTGCATCCCGGCCTCGGCAAAATGGGCGCGGGACGTGGTTACCTCGACAAATTCCCGAAAGACGAGGAGTTGACGAAGTTCGACGTGATCTTCCTCGGCGATGTCGGCACGCAGAAAGGCCAGCTCACTGGCGAGCAATGCACCGCTTTGCAAAAGCTCGTGCGCGACCAAGCAGGCGGCCTCGTCTTCATGCCCGGCTTCCACGGGTTCCAATCAAGTCTGCAAGAAACGCCGCTCGCCGATCTGCTGCCGGTGATCTGGGATGCCGCGCAGCCTCGCGGCTGGGGGTCGAGTGCTCCGGGCAAATTCGCGCTCACCGAGGCAGGCACACGCAGCCTTTTGACGAAGCTCGAAGACACTGACGAAGCCAGTGCCCGCGTGTGGAGCACGCTTCCAGGCTTCCAGTGGTATGCGCCGGCGCTTCGAGCCAAAGCGGGCAGCGAGGTGCTCGCCATCCACGGCAGCGAGTCGAATCAATTCGGGCGTGTGCCGCTCATCGTCACGAAGACCTACGGCGCGGGCAAAATCCTCTTCATGGGCACCGACGGCGCGTGGCGCTGGCGCAAAGGCGTGGAGGACAAGTATCACTACCGCTTCTGGGGCCAGGTGGTGCGCTGGATGGCCTATCAACGCAACATGAGCAGCGGCGACAAGATGCGCCTGTTTTACTCGCCCGATCGTCCGCGCACCGGCGATGTGCTCACGCTGAATGCGAATGTCATGAGTCTCACAGGCGAGCCGCTGCGCGAAGGCGCAGTGATCGCACAAATCGAAGCGCCGAGCGGCAAGGTGTCGAGTTTGCGGCTGCTACCGGCCGGCGAGGAAGCCTGGGGTCTGTTCAACGGCACCTTCACGCCAGGCGAACCTGGCGATCATCGCGTCATGCTGAGCTGCGCCGAGGCGGGATCGAGTTTGGAGACGAAAATCTCCATTCAAGGCACCAGCCGCGAAAAACGCGGTCAGCCGGCCCGCATTGATGTGCTCAAAGAGATCGCCCAATTCACCAAAGGCACCGTTTTAGACGCCACAAAGCCTCAAAGCATCGTCGATGCCATCGCCGCCATCCCCGAGGCCGCTTATCAAGAACGCCGCCTGCCACTGTGGGCGCATCCCGCTTGGGCGGGGCTGCTGGTGGTGCTGTTGGGTGTGTTTTGGGTGGGAAGAAAGGCGGCGGGAGCGTTTTAATGATCCCAATCAAAAGCTCGTCATGACCGTTCAATCACGATAACATCCTCGAATTATGAAAACGGAACTGCCGCCCATTCTGGAAGCGAAGCTGGCTGATTTTCGTCAGCGGGTTTGGACGGTGAAGCTGATCGAGGGATTGCTGGCGGCGGGGTTTGGGCTGGCGCTGTCGTATTTGCTCGTGTTCGCGCTGGATCGCGTGATGGAGACGCCGGTGTGGCTGCGAGCATCATTGCTGATTGCCGGTGCTCTGACGTTGGGACTGGGACTGCCGCTGAAGTGGCATCGCTGGGTGTGGCGGCAGCGGCAGTTGGAGGATGCGGCGCGGTTGTTGAAGCGGACGTTTCCACGGCTGGGCGACCAGTTGCTCGGCATCGTGGAGTTGTCGCGGCATGAAGACGCGTCGCGCAGCGAGCGGCTGGTGCAGGCGGCGATGGCGCAGGCGGCGGAGGCGGTGAAGGACAAGGATTTTACGCACGCGGTGCCGGAGGCGAAGCATGTGCAGTGGGGCTGGGCGGTCGGTGTGGCCGGAGTCATTGCTTTGGCCGTTAATCTGGCGGTGCCAGCGGCGGCCTGGAACACGATGCTCCGCTGGGCCATGCCGTGGAAAGACATCGAGCGCTTCACGTTTGCGAGGATCGAGGCGCTGCCTGACCGGCTCGTGGTGCCGTATGCGGAGGCGTTTGATTTGAAGGTGCAGTTGCGAAAAGACACGCAGTTGACGCCGAAGCAGGCGAAAGCGCGGATCGGTGATCAGCCGGTAGTGCTGAGCGGTTTGAAGGAGAGCACGTATCCGCTGGTGTTTCCGCCGCAGAAGGCGGATGCGGAGCTGAAGCTTTCTTTGGGCGATGTGCGCAAGACAGTGAGCGTTTTGCCGCGCACGCGGCCGGAACTTACGACGCTGTCTATTCGCACGCGGCTGCCGAAGTATCTGCAATACAAGACGGAGCCGGTGACGGAAGTGCATGGCGGCGCGGTGAGCGTGTTGAAGGGCGCGGAGGCGGCGCTGGAGGCCACGGCATCGCGTGAGCTGGCCTCGGCGGAGGTGGATGGCGCGAAGGAGAAGGTTTCCGGCGTGAAGATCGTGACACCGCTGCGCAAAATCGACGCGGACGTGGAAAAACGTGTGATGTGGCAGGATCGCGATGGTTTGACGCCACGCGAGCCGCTGGTGCTGCGGATCAACGCGATTGAGGACGAAGCACCGCGTCTGGCGGCGCGGCGTGAGACGCCGGAGCAGGTCGTTTTGGATTCGGAGGTCGTGGCGTTTGATGTGAATGTGGAGGACGACTTCGGCATCCGCCGCACAGGCCTGGAATGGCGCAGCGTGAACGATGACAAGACGAAGGGCGACAAGATCGCCGCCGCAGGCGAGCCGGAGAAGAAGACGCTGGCGGCGAAGGCAACGTTCAGCGCTTCGCGTGACGGCGTGGAGCCGCAGACACTCGAAATTCGCGCCTGGGCGGAAGATTACCTGCCGAACCGGAAGCGCGCGTATTCGGCGGCCTTTCTGCTGCATGTGCTGAACAAGACGGATCATGCGCTGTGGCTGACAGAGCAGTTCGGCAAGTGGCTGGAGTCGGCGAGAGAGACCTATGAGCGCGAGCAGCAGCTTCACGCGACGAACAAAGAACTGCGCGAAATGAGCGCGGCGGAGCTAGACCGGCCGGAGAACCGCCGCAAGATCGCGCAGCAAGCAAGCGCGGAGAATGCGAACGCGACACGGCTGGGCGCGCTGAACCAAAGCGGGCGCAGCTTGGTGGAGCAGGCGACGCGGAATGATGAGTTCGACGCGAATCGACTCGAATCGTGGGCGACGATGCTCAAGTCACTGCAGGACATCGCGAAGAAGCGCATGCCGAGCGTGGCGGAATTGTTGAAGGAGAGTTCCGGGGCCAAGGCAGGCGCGAAGAGCAACGGTCAACCGCCAAGCGAAGGGCAGAAGGCGAAGGGCGAAGGGGAAAGCAAGGCACCGAGCAAGCCTTCTGCACCGCAGATCGCGAACGGAGCCGACTTGCCGAAGGGAGCGCAGGGCGGGAAGGCTTCGACGGAAGAGCAGAAGAAGACGAACATGCCAAGCATCGCGGACAAGGAAGGCTCGATGAGCAAACCGGAGCAGGAACCGGCTGATCCGAAGGCAAAGCCATCGCCGCCGAAGCCGAGCACGATGAAACTGCCGACGACGCAGATGGCGGCGGCACCGTCGAAGAAGAAAGACGGCGAGGCAGAGACGAAACCGGCGGAAACACCGGCGCAGCAGAAGATGGACGAGGCAATTGATGAGCAGAAGCTGCTGCTGGCCGAGTTTGCGAAGGTGTCGGACGAGCTGGCGGCCGTGCTGGCGAGTTTGGAGGCAAGCACGTTTGTGAAGCGGCTCAAGAAGGCGTCACGCGATCAACTCGTGGCAGCGAAGGACTTGAACACGAAAACGCTGAGCGCCTTCGGTTTGGAAAAGCAGCCGGTGAAGGACGCGGCAGGCATCGCGGAGCACGAGAAGAAGCAAAGCGAGGTGGTGCGCGTGATTCAGGGCGATCTTGAGGCGTATTTTGCGCGGAAGCCGGAGATGCATTTCAAGAACGTGATCGGCCAGATGAAGGAAACGCAGGTGGTGAAGATGCTGGCGTATCTGGGCGACCAGGCGGCCTACAACTTGAGCGGCAGCAGCATGGCGGGCGCGGAATTCTGGGCAGACACGCTAGACCGCTGGGCGGAGGAGATGGTAGCGGCCAGCGAGTGCAAGTCGTGCAGCTCATGCAGCAGCGACAGCCTGCCTCCTGAAATCGTGCTCCAAGTGATGAAGGCCACTCGTGACGAGATGAAGCTGCGCGATGAGACGCGTGAGCTGGAGAACGCCAAGGCGGCGCTGGCGACAGGCGAACACACGAAGAAATCGGCGGACCTCGCCTCGAAGCAATACGGCATCCAGGCAACGGTGCGCGGGGCATTTGATGACATCCTAAAGTTGCCGCAGGGAAATGAGAAGTTTGGCCGAGAGCTGAAGCTCTTGAACGCGGTGCAGGGCGTCATGATGGAAGCGGCAGGCATTCTGGACAAAGCCGACACGGGGGCTGTGGCCGTCGCGGCGGAGACGGAAGCGATTGAACTGCTGCTCCAGGCGAAACGGCAAGGCAAGGGCGGCGGCGGTGGAGGATCGAACCCTGGTGGTGGTGGCACCGCCGATTCGGCTTCCGAAGCGGCGCTGGCGGATTTGGGCGATGGATCGGACGCAGAATCGAGCGCGGAGTCGCGGCCTGTGGGTCAATCGACCGGCAAGGCCGGGCGCGAGCTGCCGGAAGAGTTCAAGACGGGCCTGGACACTTATTTCAACAAGCTGGAGTCAGGAGGCACGCTGAAATGATGCGGCTGGTGCTGACACTTTTACTGCTGGGCCTCGTCTCCGTGCAGGCGCAGACGTATCTGCCGCGCTCGGAGCTGACGAAGCCGCTCTCGCCGAAGGTGGAGAAGTTTTTGGCGGACTTCGTGGACCGGTGCGCGGTGGAAAAGCAGAAGCAGCTCACCACGCACATGACCGAGGTGATGAAGGCGGTCGATGCGGCGGTCAAACTCACGGCTGACGAGACCACCGCGATGCAGGAGCCGACGAGCAAGGCCGTGGAAGCTGCCGTGACGGCCTGGAAGCAGCCTGGCGTGGTGGCGATGCGCACCTATCTCAACCGCACCTCCGACGCGGCCGCCACGCGGCACATCAACGGCTGGAAACCCGATCTGGCAGGACTGAACGAGCCGGTGGAGGGCTGGACGCCGCCGGAGCAGGACGCCGGCTGGCTGGCGGCGCTGCGCAAGACGCTTGGCGAGGAACGTTTCAAAGTGTGGAGTGCTGCGGACATTCAGGCACGGAAGCAGACCGACGAGGAGATCAACACTTACCTGGAACGCTGGGTGCGCGAATCACGGGGACCGATGAACGAGGACTTGCAGGCGCAGATTGATCTGATGAAAACAAAGCTCGCCCTGAATGAGGAGCAGGTCGCCGCTTTGAAAAAGACAGCGGAGGCGCTTCTGGACCAGATCACCGAGGCGGAGCGGCAGCGCGCGGCGGGCATGCTGAGGCCGATGCCGGCCGAGGCGCGCCGAAACATCCTCAAGCGCAGCTATTTTTACATCCGCTTTGACCGTCCGCGAGGCCCAGCCTGGGAGGAGCGGTGGGAGAAGGCCGCAGCGCAGGTGCTGAGCGCGGAAGTGATTGAGCAATGGCGCAAGGTGAGCGTCGAGGAACGTGTCAAGAGCGAGGCCGAGCTAGCGGAGCTGGTGAAGCCTTCCGAGGTGTACATGCGTCAGCAGATGGAGCAAAGCATGCTGGCGGAGATCGACAACCTCGCCACCGAACTGAGCCTGGACAAGGAACGGCAGGAGAAGCTAAAAAAACTGTCGGATGAGGCGATTGAGGAATCCTTGAAGCTGGGCCGGAAACAGTGGCTGGAACAGGCGCGGAATTATTCCGCCTCCGAACGTCAGCGGATGAGAGCCAACACCTACTTCGGCCTGAACGAGGAGCAGCAGGCGCCGGCGCTGCCGATTTGGAAGGATGGCTTGACACAAGTGCTCTCGGACGTGGAGCGCACACGCATGACGACAGAGAAAGAGCAGCGTGAGCAGCGCTCCCTCGTCGCGCTCTCACGCGCCTGTCTGGCGGAGATGGACCGGGCGCTGATGCTGAACGACGTGCAGCGCCTGAAGCTGGAGCCACAGATGCTCACGCTAATGGAGCCGCTGCTGGAACAGCGCCGCCAGCAGTACTGGAGCCACAGCCCGCAGCAGTTGTTTCAAAACGCGGGCAAGGCGAGGGCGGAGACGGTGCGTGAAATCCTCGACGACGTGCAATGGAAGCGCTGGCAGGAGCTGACGGCCTCAAACAGCAGCCCCTCTCCTCGCAACACGAACGATCGGACCGCCACGCAGCCCGAAGTGCCTGACATGGAGGAGGCGATTTCGAAGCACCTGTACAAGATGCTCCTCACGGAACGCAAGAAGACGCTGGATGCCATGCTTCCGCAGGTGGAGGAGGCACAGCGGGTGCTCGTGCTGCCGGAGGCGACGGTGGCACGGCTCACCACGGCTGCGAAGGGCGCGGTGGAGCAAAGCCTGGGCTACTGGAGGCAGAACACGGAGCGCTATGTGCGACAGACGGTGCAGAGCGCCACGCCGAAGAACCTCCTGCAACTGCTCACAGGCACCGAACGTGTGAGCTTCAACCGGAACAATGGCGACAGCGGTCCGCAGTCCACAGAGGTCTGGCAGACAGCCCTGAAGGCCGCGCTCACGCCGGCACAACTCAAGCAGCTCGAAACCGCCGCACAGGCCCGGCAGGATTTCCGTCTGCGGGCCATGGCAGCGATGACCGTGGCGGAGCTGGACCGCCGCCGCCGCCTCTCGGCCGAGCAGTGCGCCAAACTGGAACCGCATGTGAAAAAAGTGCTGGTGGAGTACCAGCCGGATCTGGAACGCTACATGTCCACAAGCTGGTTCCTACAATACTACTACGCGCTGGTGCCGGTGGCCGGTGTGCCGGAGAAAGAGATGCAGGAAATCCTGACACAGCCGCAATGGAAGCTGTGCAAGGACCGCGACCTGCCGGACGCCATGCAGTACTGGGAGGGCATCGAAAACAATCACAAAAACCGGCTCAAACAGGGCGGGAATGGGAATCAGATTTTTTTTAATGGAGGGATCATGCTGGATCAATGAAACGACTCTTCAGAGCTGCCTGCTTGACGCTGCTTTGCACGGCTTTTCCTGCCGCAGCCCAAGATCCTGCGTTGCGTTTTGGCGGCGCGGTGCCGCAGGAGGTGGAGACGGTGTATGAGCGCGGTCTGGCCTGGCTGGCGTCGAAACAAAGCGAGCAGGGCAACTGGCAGGGCGGTCATGGCGGTTCCGGTGTGGATGGCATCTGCCTCATGGCGTTTTTAGCCGGCGGCGAGGAGCCGAACTTCGGACGTTACGCACCGAACATCCGCCGGGCGCTGCGGGCGATCATCCGCAGCCAGGACGCGACCACGGGTTATCTGCCGAACAGCATGTATCACCACGGCTTTGCCATGCTGGCCTTGTCCGAGGCTTATGGCGCGGTGGACGAGGCGCTGCTGTGGGAGGGTGAGAAGCCGGTGCGCGGCATCGCGCAGGCGCTGGACCTCGCCATCCGCTGCGCGGGTACCTCGCAGAAAAACAACCGCTGGGGCGGCTGGCGGTACATGCCGAACTCCACGGACGCGGACACCTCGGTCACGGGCGCGGTTTTGATGGGGCTGCTCGCGGCGCGGAACGCGGGCATGGAGGTCTCCGACGAGGTCATCAACACCGCGCTGGAGTACATGCGACGCAGCACCGGCAAGGATGGCAGTGTGACCTACAGCGGCGGCTTTGGCGGTTTCGGAGAGTCGATGAACCGCAGCGCCATCGCCACGCTGGTGGCCGCTGTGTCGAAAAACAAGGAGACCGAAGAGTTCAAAGCCACGCTGAAGCACATCACCGAGCGCCTGGAGCACAGCGAGGGCAACTACAAGGAGTACTTCCGCTACTACATGGCGCAGGCGCTTTTCCAAGGCGACTATGCCTCCTGGCAGAAGTGGAACGCCGCCACCGCCCGTGTGCTCAGCGAGACGCAGGCCGCCGACGGCAGCTTCAATAACGGCCCGTACGAAACCGGCATGGCGCTGCTGGCGCTGGGACTAAACTATCGCTTCCTGCCCATCTATGAACGCTAAGCGCACGCTCATCGCCTTCGCGCTCTCCTGCGCCCTCGGGCACGCCGCCGAACTGCACTGGCGCAACGGGGAAATGATCGGCGGGGATTTCCTCGCCGCCGAGAAGGATCGGATAGCGTGGCGCAACGCACAGATGTTCACCGAGCCGTTGCGAGTAAAACTGGATGTGCTGAAAAAGGTCATCCGGCACAAGGACGCCGAAAAGACCGAGGAACCCTTCAGCCTCCGCCTCGCTGACGGCAGCCGCCTGTATGGCACGATCACCGGCCTGAACGCAAAAACGCTGGAGGTGAAGTCCGCGCGATTCGGCACGCTGAACATCGCGCGTGAGGCGGTGCTGGGCGTGCAGCGGTTGAAGGCGGACGGGCTGCTGTTTGCCGCGCCGACGAGCACGAGCGGGTGGATGGAAGGCGGTCAAATCGGCCAGGACAACAAGGTGAAGCTCTGGCGCATCGTGCCCGGCGCGGCTTTGAAGCAGGTCGGCTGGAATCGCAGCGCCAGCCTGCCGCTGGAGGTTCCGGAACTCGTGGAAATGCAGTTCACACTCAGCTCCTCGGTGCGGCCCGAGTTCAAGGTGGAGCTCATGTCCAAGGACAAGGAGAGCCTGGTCGTGGAGACGTGGGCGGACGACGTGGTGCTGCAAGGGCGCGTGTTCCAGAGCGTGCAGAGGCTGGCCGAGGCCGACCGCCGCATCACGCTGACCTTGTTTTGGAATCGCAAAACCGGCCAGCGCGCGATTTACGGAGCGAACGGGAAAAAAATCGCGGAAACGAACCAGCCGTCTGTGGAGAAAGAAAAAGCTGCCGAACCGAAACCGGCGGAAAAAAAACCAGCGGGCAAAGGCGGCGGTTTGTTTGGCGCCTTGCTCGGTGTGGTGCAAAACGCCGCCCAGGCACGCGTGGACGCCGCCGTGGAGGCACGGGCCCAGATGCTCCGTGCCTCAAACGAACCCGTATCTCCCGCAGGTTTTACCCTGCTGAACAAAGGCCCCGATCTCACGCTCGAAACACTGAGCCTGCGTGCCTGGAACGGCACCCTGCCAGCAGAAGTCGCCGCCAAGCGCCCGCGCATCGAGCTGACGAACGGTCGTTCTTTGCAAGCAGCGCCCGTGCGGGCCAGCGCGACCGCTTTGACCGTGAAAGAGGGCGGCGGCAAGGAAACCACGCTGCCCTGGGAGCAGGTGCTGAGCGTGGAGACGGGAGGCACGCCCTCGCCCTTCGTTCAGATCGCGGCACCAAACGTGGAGCTGTGGTTCACCGATGGCGAGTGGGCGCAGGGCGAGTTGCAGCACATGCGCAATGAGACCGCCACGCTGAAAACGGCCTGGTCGGAGGCACCCGTGGCCTTCAAGATCACGCGCATGCACCATCTGGAATTCAAGGGCTACGCTGAGGACAAGCCTGCGGTCAATCTGGCAACCTATGGCAAACTGACCCTCAACAAAAAGGTGCTCCACGGCACGCTCGATGCAGGGGGCGAGTCCCAGCCACGCTGGAAGCCGATCGGCGGTCTGCACTCGGTCCCGATGGTCAGCACAGGCGAGTTGGAGATCATCCGAACTCCCCCCGCCGACCCCGAGGGCCTGCGCAGCGAGGCCTTGTTCTACCTGAGCACCGGCGATGTCCTGCCCGGCGCATTGCGGGCCATTGACGCGAAGCAGGTCGATCTCGACTCCGAGGTGGTCGCCTTGAAACAACTGCCGGCGGAGAAATTGCAGGCCATCCAGTTCGGCGGTGAGAACATCAAACTTGAAGGTTTTGAAGACCCCGGCTGGCAGCGCACGCGTGGCACGGCGGACAAGGTGAAACGCCAGGGCAAAGCGGGGCTCGACTTCCAGGCCGGCGGCACCTGGGGGCACCCTTCCTTCATGCAGGTCAATGAGGTCAGCTTCAAGCTGCTCAGCAGCGGCTTCAACGCCCTGCGCGTGCGCCTGTTCACCGATGGCGTGAGCCCCGCCGCGCCCAGCACGAACCTGCTCTTCGGCCACATGGGCAGCGAGGTGTGCTTCGGTCTCGAAGCCAGCGGCGACCAGATGGACCGCCAGTTCCGCATGCCCAGCGACGGCCCCGCGTCCGTCCGCATCGTCGTGGCCGAGAACGAAATCGAGATTTTCATCAACGGTGTGTCAGGGCGCAAGATTGTGCTCACTCCGCAAATGCGTTCCGGCAGCGGCATCCTCATCGAGCCCTTCAGCCTGTGGGGCAATGGCGAGCGCGAGGTGAAGATCCAAGCGTTCATCGCCCGCATCGCGCCGGGCCGTGTGGCCGTTCCCACAGTCAATCTGCGCTCCAAGGAGCATGCGCTGACCGTGCCGCGCTTCCGCAAGGAAGACCCGCCGCGCCACGCGCTGCTCGCTGCGAACGGCGACCTCCTGCGCGGCGTCATCGAGGCCGCCACTGCTCAGCATTTCGCCATTCGTTCCGGTTTGGAGACGATCCAGGTGCCGCGTGATCGCGTGAAGGCCGCCGTGTGGCTCATCAAGCCGGTGGACGATGTCAGCGCCGCCTTCGAGGCCCGTGAAAGAACCCCGCCCGTCATCACCCACTGGCTGCTATTGAACAACGGCGGTCGTCTCGGCTTGAAGGTGGAGCGCTTCGATGCGGACATTGTTGTCGGTCAAAACGCGTTGCTCGGTGCCTGCCGTGTGCCGTTGAAGCAGGTCCACATCATCCGCAGCACCACACCGCCGGACAGCGCCGCCATGCTGGCCCTGCGTGACTGGAAACTCAAATTCGCCCCCGAGCCCGTGCTTCCGGAGAGCGGCGGACAAAGCTCCCCGCTGCTCAAACAAGACGCCAAGCCCTTCAAACTGCCCCTGCTCGGCGGTGGCGACTTCGATCTCGCGCAGGAGAAGGGCAAGGTCATCGTCCTCGACTTCTGGGCCACCTGGTGCGGCCCCTGCGTCAAATCCCTGCCCGGATTGATCGACGAAATGGCCGTCTTCGACTCAAAGAAGGTCCGCTTCATCGGCGTCAATCAAGCCGAGGCCAAAGACGCCGTGAAAAGCTTCCTCGACACCCGTGGCTGGAAACTCGAAGTCGCCCTCGATGCCAACCAGCGCGTCGGCCAGTCCTTCGGCGTCGAAGGCATCCCCCACACCGTCATCATCGGCCCCGACGGCAAAGTCGCCTATGTGAAAACCGGCTTCGAACCCGACGGCGCGAAGAAGATCGCGGAGACGGTGAGGAAGCTGTTGGGAAAGTGACATTGCTTCCTCCGCTGCGGTAACGTACTATTCACACCGTGAATTTTTGCTCGTATGTGGGCGCAAACCGACGTTTTTGTTGCCGCACTCCAACATGGGATTATAAAACGACAGCCATGGATGCTCCAGCCCGTACTGATTTCCGCAATTCCATCAGATATAAAGCTGCTGACAAGCCTCACGATCTGTGAATGATCTTCAATGTTAGGCGGCAGCCATGCCCATGCTCCCACCAACCGCTGATCGGCTTGCATCGAGGTTCTTGTCTCGCGAGGACATTACGATGATTGACAGCGTCGTTCCGCCAGACGATGACGCCGAATCAGTTTGGTCGGCCATTCTTCATCTCATGCAGCATGATTTGTCGAACGAGCAGCGGTCTTGGTTAGCAGCCGGCCCGATTGAGAGTTTGTTGGCTTGGCACGGCGAGCGATTTATTGGGCGCGTTGAGGCAGAGGCACGGCGCAGTCCAGCATTTGCCTCCGTTCTCCGTGGCGTTTGGCGGCATGACATGCCACAGGAGATTTGGCGGGGTGTCGAGGCAGCACGAGGAGAAGATGGTGTATGATTCTCTTGCCGCCTAAAACATTTAGCGGCGCTGAGCTTGATCGTTCAGGCATCCATCACGCAGAAAAGTGAACAACGCACATGTTCATCCAGGCACGGAGCAGGCGCGACCCCCATGAAAAGATCGCGCCTGCTATTTATGGCCAAGAGATTCGAAATGCTCCCTGAGGTACGGTCCGGCGGTTGGCGGTGTGCCGGAACGTGACGCCAGGGAGAGTTCGAGACCGCTTAGAAGTTGATGTGGAAGCCTGCCTTGGCGTGGTGCGCCGTCTGGCTGCCGTAATTGCCCTCGTAACCAGCATAGACGCTGACTGACTTGGCGATGGCGTAACTGGCATTGACGCGAACGACCGCCTGGGTGTCCGCGCTCTCGGCAAAGGAGACCGGGTAGCTGGCGGTGGGCACGCTGATGATGGTCGCCTGCATGCGGTCCTTGCTGTTTTGCAGCGACTGCTGGATGGCGAGCGAGGCCTCCAGGCCGAAGGGACGACCTGCCAGCTCCGTGCTCCACAGCGCCGAAAGCCCGGCCTCCGCGACCAGCCGCGTGGCGGACCAGCCGCCGAGCCTGAGCGCGTCGATGGGGCCGCTTTCGCTGAAGCCGCCGATATCCGTCTTCGAATAGGCAAGCGAGGCACGCGGTGCGATGGACACCTCACCCCAATGCCAGCCTTTGTGCTGCACACCGATGACGCCGGTCCAGGTGGCCGCGTCCGTGCTGCCGGTGGCGGTGCCATTGACCGTGGCGCGGGTAAGGTCGAAGTCCTGGCTGGAGTAGCCGACCGAGCCGAAGAAGGTCCAGTCCTCAAAGAGGTTGGCACGCGCATAGAGCATGGCGCCGAATCCTTCGACCTCCGCCCTGCCGAGCGGGGCGCTGATGCTGCCATCGCTCAGGCTGCCGGCGATGCCGACGACGAACTGCTCGGTGGCGATGAGGTTGACTCCGGCATAGTAATCGTTGCGACTGACCTGGGCATTGTCAACCGTGCCGATGCTGCTGTTCATGTAACCGAAATAGACGGACATGTGCTCGGGTGTCTGGGCGGCGGAATCCTCGCCCGCCCGGCCGGCCTGCTCATAGTTCATCATGGAAACGAGATCCTGGATGCCGCGTGCGAGCACCTGGTCTCCCAGGAAGGCGTAGTCGGAGATGGAGCCATAATAATCTGGCACATAGCGGGCCAGATCAGCCGCAGAGCTCCCGGTGGCATCGGTGATTTGCAGGGCAAGCTGACCGGCGATGGTGCTGGAATCGATCTGATTCTGCCCCACGAAAGCCGAGTTGAAGATGGCCGTGGCCGCGCCGCGCTGATTCGTGTTGGAACCAAGGTCCGCAAAGCTGCTGTTCGAGTTGTTGAGTCCTGTGGTGGTGATGGCCCCCGTGTTCACATCAAAGACGTAGGCCGCATTGGTCACCGGAAGACCGGCTCCGGCGACGCCATCGGCATCAAACGTGGCGGCGGCGAAGGTGCTGATGACGCGAATGGGTCCGCCAGCGGCGTTGGAGATGATCTGGAAGGTGTTGCCCTGGGCCGGCAGGAAGCCGCCGAAGCCCTGGACATTCAAGGTGCCGCCCACCGTGGCGGTGCCTCCGACCTGGGTCTGGTCAAAACCGCCAGGGTTGGCACCAGCCGCGCCCAGCCCGCCGATTTCACTGTTGAGAGTGCCTGCATTGACGAAATTTCCGCCCACCGCAGTGATCCCAGGGGAGGCCCCGGGAGACAAGTCGCCGTTGTTGGTGAAATCCCCAGTGAAGGTGAGGAATCCTTTGACCGTGGAGCCAATGGGGTTGGTGAAGGTGCCGCCGCCGGTATTCACGGTGCCACCGACAGGACCGAGGCCGTTGAGCGTGTCATAGACGATGTTCCCGTTGACGATGTTCAGCGTGCCGGTGCTGTTCACGGTGATGGTATTGCTGTCCAGCGTGCCGCCACCGGCGACGATGAGGTTGTTCTCCACCGTGGTTGAGTCCGTGGTGGTGGTGCCGCCGCCGACAGCCAGACTGCCGCCACTGAGGTCGGTGTTCGGGGCGTTGAGAGTGCCGGTGAAGGCGCTGCCGTCCGCGACGACGAGCTTGTTGGCGTTGGTGTTCACCGTGCCGGAGCCCATTAGGGTTTGGAATGTCTCGTTCCCGCCATTGAGATTGAGGGTGCCGTTGACCGTGACGGACGCGCTGTCCAGGATCAGCTCGGGGGCCAGCAAATTGAGCGTGCTGCCCGTGTTAACGTTCACGGTTGAGGCCCCGCTGGTTCCCAAAAGATCGACCGCACCATTGGTTGTGATGGTACCAGTGCCCAAGTTGGCGTTGATGACCGAACCACCGTTGAGGTTGTAGTTTAGCGCGGTGAGCTTGCCTGGACCATTGAGGGTACCGGTGCTGGTGTAAGACTTCACGGTGTCGTCGGTGTTTCCCAAGTTGATGGTGCCGTTGTTGCTCACATCGGGTCCCAAATTCGGATCGGCAGCCAAGGAGAGGCCGCCAGCCTTGCTATCGAGCACGACGCCGGAGGCGACATTGATAGTTTTGCTGGCCAGACTGCCCGTGAGATCGGCGCTGCCTGCGTTGAAATTGGCGGTGCCGGTGGAGGTGTTCGCGCCGGAGAGCGTGAGTTTACCCGTGCCGGTTTTGGTCAGGACGGAGGCATCCGTGCCGCTTATGACGCCGGAGAAGGTGGTGTCCACATTGGTATTGGTAACGAGGGTGTTGGCCTGAAGTTCGATGGCTCCAGCGCCCGCGATGGTGCTGACGGATTCGGTGCCGCCGAGGCGGAAGATCGCGCCAGAGGCCACGATGATGTCGGAGGCGTTGTCGATGCGCTCGTTGCCGGAGGTCTCGATAGTGCCTACGCTCACGCTGGTGTCGCCGGTGTAGGTGTTGGCACCGGAGAGCGTGAGCTTGCCTGCGCCCGTTTTGGTCAGCGATCCATTCGTGCCACTGATGACGCCTGCCACCTCGGTGTCAGTGCTGTCGCCTGCGGTGAGGTTTTTCGCGCCCAGAACGATGTTCGAACCCGCCACACCCGCGATGGAGGCGATGGTTTCACTGCTGGCATTGATGGCCGAGATGTCGAAGGTGCCGGTAGCACTGGTGACGCTCACTGCGGTGAGGTCGGAGAGTGATCCACCCGCCGAAAGAGCGAACGTGCCGTCCTCGATGGTGGTGGCACCGGTGTAGGTGTTCGCCGCCGTGAAGGTGGTATTGCCGCTGCCGGTTTTGGTGAAGGAACCACCCGTGCCGCTGACGGTGCCAGCTACCGTGGTGTCATTGGCATCGCCTGCGGTGAGGTTTTTCGCGCCAAGAACGACCGAAGAACCCGCTGCGGTGGCAATCGAGGCGATCTTCTCGCTGGCACCGGTTTTGGCCGAGATGTCGAACCCGCCAGTGGCGGCGGTGATGCTCAGGGCGGTGCTGTCTGACAAGGAACCGAATGCCGAGAGGGCAATGGTGCCGTCATTGATGGTGGAGGCACCCGAGTAGGTGTTCGCGCCAGTGAGGGTGAGCTTACCCGTGCCGTTTTTGATGAGGCTGCCGCCGCTGCCGGAGATGACGCCCGAAACGGTGGTGTCGGTGTCGGCATTGGTGGTGAGGGCGTTGCCCTGGAGGTCAAATGAACCCGCGCCAGTGATGGTGCCGATCGCTTCCGTGCCGCCGAGGCGGAACGAGGCACCGGACTGCACCGTGACGTTGGTGGCGTCGGAGAGACGCTCATTGCCGGAAGTTGCCAACGTGCCGGCGTTCACCAGGGTGGCACCCGTATAGGTATTGGCACCGGAGAGTGTCAGCTTGGCCGCCCCTTCCTTGGTCAAACTGCCCGATCCGGAGATGATGCCGGAAAAGACTGAATCAGCGGAGACAACGGTGGTGAGAACATTGGTGTCCAGAATAACGACATTACCACCGCCGGAGAGGGCGCTTATGGTTTCATTGCCGCCGAGGGTCAAACTGGTTCCGCTGGCCAGGTTGAGTGTCGCGGTGTCGGCGATTCGGTTATTTCCAGAGGTTTCCAGAGAACCGGCCACCACATTGATCGGGCCGGTAAAGGTGTTGTTTCCTGCCAGCACCACGATGCCGGTATGCGTAGCGTCACCGATGTTCAGGCCACCGGAGCCGGACAGAACACCCGAGAACACGACTTTATCAACATTGGCATCGATCCCGGCTTCCACATCCGCATCATTCGCAGTGACGAGAATGGTGCGGTTCGTGCCGCCTAGGTTGATGTTGTTCGTAAAATTGACCTTATCATTAGCCGTTTTGGAGCCAAAAATCAGCGCGTCACCGTCTTTAACAAAGCCGACGGTGCTGCCCCAGTTCAGGGTTTGGCCGTTACTCAGGCGAACGTTGAGTTCACCCCCATTGGCAGCAAAGCCACCGCTACCTGTCCATTGCAGGCGGTTGCTTTGAATGCCGAGGAAGCGGGTGAAATCACCGTTGCCCATCAAGACCGCGTCCGAAGTCTGGGTGCCTTTGAACTCGATGTTGCTGTCAAAGTAGATGCCGTCGCCGTCCTGAGCCTGAAGGGTGCCGCCTTCGATGATGGTCTGGCCGGTGTACGTGTTGGTGCCGTTGAACTGCACCAAACCGCTTTTGATGGTGATGTCCGCGCCCTGGCCGGAACGAATGTTCGATGCCGTGCCCGAAGGAGCGCTGTCATCTGCAATGGAAGTGCCGGAAGCATCGCCGTTAAAGGTGATCACCTTCCCTGTGCCGGGATCAAGGATCACCGTGGAGCCGGTCATCATGAACAAATCGGAACCAGCCGCACCACCGGGTGCTCCGGCAATGGTTGTGATTTCGTCTCCAGCCTGACCCTTACCGCCACGCGCACCGTTGCCATCGAACACGGCATTGCCGGTGATCGTGAGAGTAGCCCCTTCACGCACAAAGATGGCACCGCCATAACCGCTGCCGCCATTGCCGCCAACCACGAGCACTCCGGGGGCAGCACCGCTGGCTCCCGCACCTGCGCCAAATCCGCCAGTGCCACCACCGCCAGCCGCACCGTCCAAACCGTCTGGGCGGGAACCGGCCTGCCCGGCTATAATCGCCGGCTTAGCGGGAGTCGTGATGTAAGTGACGTCTCGTGCATCGGTCCCCTTGTACTCCCAAGGTGCGGTGCGCGTAGTTGTTACAGGCAGACCGGTCATGGGATCGATGTCAGTAGTAGTGTAGGTGGCAGTTCCGGGCGTTTTACTGTCAAGACGTTGCTCGAGCTCCACCGTTGTGCCGTCAATTTTGGTGTAAAATCTGGTGTAATCGGCCGGGATGTGCTTGGTCTCGGTAACCGCCGGGACGGCGGGCGAGCCTGCGCTGGCTGCCCAGCCGGCTCCACCACCACCAAGACCCCCGTTGCCGCCTTGGCCGCCACCGGCACCAAAACCACCGATGCCGCCATTGCCACCATCTCCAGCATCACCTCCTGCGGCACCACCCTTGTAGGCAGAACCGCTCCAGTTGGCCCCGCCAATGCCGCCGTTGCCGCCGTTGCCGCCGGCTGCGCCGCCGAAACCAAAGCCGCTGTTGCCGCCATTGCCGCCTTTGCCAGCTCCTCCGCCTAAGCCAATCTGACCGTCAGCCAGCGACTGGTCGAAATAGGCCAGGGCTGCAACCGCATCGCCGAGACCGATGCCGGCGTTGATGACCCCAGGCGCTAGGCCAATCGCGACATTGATCGTGAACGGATTGCCAGCAGCCGAGGCAAGCTCGATGCCCGCAGCCACCACATCCAATGAGGCCATCGTGACAGCGAGGATGCCCGAGATGTTGCGGTCACCGCCAGCGCCGCCAGCGCCGCCGTTTCCACCAGTGCCGCCAAAGCCACTGAGGTTGTTGAGGCCGTTGTAGCCCTTGGTGCCGGTTGTGCCGCCGATGTCTGTATAAGTGGTCTGAGTCGGCGTGTAGCCGTTGGCCCCATTGGCGACAATGGTACCGGGGCCCGTGGAGAATATGCTCAGGTTGTTCAGCGTTCCGCCCTTCGAACCAACTCCGCCGTTACCGCCAGTAACGTTGTTGGAGAGAAAGCTCACGTTGTTGAGCGTGACTGTGGCCCCTTTGTCAATGAACAACACCCCGCCAAGACCTGCGCCACCCCCGCTGCCATCACCACCCACGGTGGAATAATTCTGATAGGTGAGATTGCTGAGGTTCAGGTTGCTGCCTGTTTGTACGAAGATACCAGTCGGATCCGCCGCATAGGCGGGTTTTAGGACGAGAGACAGCGACATGATCGCTGCGAGTGCCGCATGCGGCACTTTTCGGAGTATGGGATGTTGTGTTTTCATGGGTATGCACGGGTTCGTGCATCCGGCATCCACAACTTCCTGTTCCGCGTGTTACCTCATGGCTGAAAAATATTTTGAGGGACCGCGTTTTTCCGGCTCAAGCCTCTTTTTCAGCGGCTACAGCCACTTTTTGCGCTTCCTCGGCCTCATCGAGCAGCTTTACAAGCCCAGGCCGCAAGCCGTTGGCCTTGCGTCCGCTGATCTCGCTTTTGTCCATGACCTGGAGGACGTGTTTGACGATGCTGATGCATTCCGCAGGCCGCCCCGCCTTGAACAACCTCTCTGCGACAGCTTGCCAGCGCCTGAGCAGGTAATAGGCAGATTCGCTCCAGTCCTGTGCCTGGAGGATTTCAGGCAGTTGCCGCAGCAGCTTTTCAGCCTGTTCCTGCTTGGTTAGGTCCTGTAGGTTTAGAAAATCATAGACCAGCAGTGATGCGGCACCGGCTGGCAGACGGTCATCCACGCGCACGCGGTCCTGCCACAGTTCCGCCAGGGCATGTGCCTCCTCCAGGCGGTGCAGGTCCCGCAGCGCATCGACGACCTTGCCAGCCTCCCACTGGGTGTCCGGGGACATCGTGCCCATTTGCTGGTCATAAACGCTCAAGGAGGCACGGCGGAGCTCCAGCACGGCTTCGAGATCGCCTTTTTTTCTTAGCATCCCGACCAACGCGTCCAAAGTGGAATCCGCCTTCACATAACCCGGGCCGACAGTGTGCCAGTATATATCCAAGGCATGGCGGCTGTGGGTGATCGACTCCTCGATCAACTCGGCCTCGCGGCAATGCTTGGCCAGGCGTCCGTAGGCACGACCGGTGTCCACATGACGATCACCGAGCTTCTTTGACGCATACTCGCAGTTCTCACGTCCCAGCTTCAGAGCCTCCTCGTGCCTGCCCTGGTCAAAGATGGCCGTCATCCATTCAATGCGGCAGATGGTGAGATCGGAGTCGTTTTTCCGACGCTCGTAATGCGCCACACAAGACCGCAGCAGCTCCTCGGCCTCCTGCAGGGCGGAGCGTGTCCCCACCTCACCCTGCAACTCGACCGCCAACGCATACTTCGTGTTGTAAATCTGAGTGTCATCTGCGTCCAAATGGGTGGTCTGCCAGGCCAAAATGCGGCGCAGTTCGTCGCGCGCCGTGCGGGACTCAGCTCCCGTGGCTTCCGAAGCATGCATCGTCTTGAGCGCCACACGATAGCGCAGATTCCACAGCAGCGGATCATCCGCCTGCAGACCGGGCTCCAACTCCGCCAAAACCTGCCGGAAGACCTGGATGTCTGCCGGTTTTCTCAGCATGTCGGACAGCTCCATGAGCAGTTCCGCTTTCCTCTCAGGGTCTCCCTTGAACGCTTTTACCCTCTGCAACAGATCATTCCGCATCTGATCTGAATCCATCTGTTTGCCAACCAAACGCTCATCACTGTAGCGTGCAGCCGCCAGCGCGATGGCGGCGATCTCATCCGAGTCAGCCTTTTGTTGGAGAGCCACTTGTTCCGCCCGATGAGCCTTCACAGCCTGCCAAAGTGAGATGCAGGCACCCCCGATCAGCGCGGCAGAGGTGGCCAGAATACCCAAAGTAGCCGCCTTGTTCCGCATCGCCAGCTTCCACATGCTCTCGAATGATCCCACCGATCTGGATTGAATCGGTTTGCCCTGCAAAAAACGGTCCAGTTCGTCCGCCAGAAATCCGGCGTTGGCAAGCCGCCGGGCGGGTTGTTTTTCCAAGCAGCGCAGGATCAAAGTGGCTAGATCGGGCTGCACGCGCTGAAGCGAACTTGCTGACACACTGGCCGGCTTGCCACCATCCGATTTCCCTCCCGAACGGGCGGTCAATTTCCCGGACGAACTGATCTCCGGCTCCTCCTGAGTGATCCGGCGAATCACCTCCACGGCGCTGCCGCCCTGAAACGGCAGTTTGTCCGTCAGCATCTGGTAGAGCATCACCCCCAGCGCCCACACATCGCTGGCGGTGGTGACTTCTTTGGATCTCCCCGCCGCCTGCTCCGGGCTCATGAAGTGCGGCGTGCCCACGTAGGCGTTGCTGCGGGTCAGTTGAAATTCGGCGTCCAGCAACTTCGCCAGGCCAAAGTCCGACAGCATTGGCTTCCCCGCCATGTCCAGCAGGATGTTCGCTGGTTTAAGATCACGATGCAGCACGCCGTGGTCGTGCGCATGCTGCACGGCCCGGGCGATGCGGCTCAGGAAAGTCGCCGCTTCACGATCCGGCATCACCCCGCGCTTTTTGAGGCGGTCCGCCAGCGAGCCTCCCTCGGCAAGGCGCATGGTGTAGTAGGGCATGCCGTCATGCTCACCGCTTTCATAAATCGGGATGATGTCCGGGTGGTCGAGCTGCGCCACCGCCTGCGTTTCCGCCCGGAAACGGGCCGCCTCGTCCCGCGTGGCAAAGTGGGCATTGCGGATCACCTTCATCGCCACCACGCGTCGCAGATTGGAATCTTCCGCCTCATACACGACCCCCATGCCGCCACTGGCAATCTCACGCACCAGCCGGTAGCCGGCAAAATCGCACGGCAGGGTCAGATGCCTTGCGGGCGGGGTGGGCGTCGAACCAGGCTGACCAGTGACATGATCCGCCTCCAGACCTTCCTGCAACAAACACACCAGGCAAATGCCATCCTGCTCCAGCCTGCTGGAGCAGACGGGGCAGACATTTGGCGGGGCGTCGGCACTCATGCGGGTCGAGGAATACGCGTTTCCAGCATGCTTCATGCCGCCATGGACAGCAGACTCACAAGATAGCGTAATTCATCATCCACCTCCTCATCCTTTGAAACGATGTTTCGCACCTCCGTTCGCAGGAGCACACCAAACCGCCGCCGCAGGTCCGTGGCCGCCTTCCGCACCGCTCCATGCGACATGCCATAACGCTGCGCCATCTCCTCCCAGTCAGGGCTGGCGCCACTGCTGGCAAAGGTGCGCTCGCGCAGTTCCATCAAAAACACGCTGCGTTCACGCTGCGCGATCTCCCCCTCCAACCGCTTCATCGCATGATCCACCAGGGCGCGCGCCCAGCCATGGTCATAGGCCTTGTCGGGTGATTTTCCCTCGATCAAGGCCGGTTCATCGATTTTGGAGTCCATTTCATTCATCGGCAGCAACGCCGCCCCGCCACCACGCTTGGCCGCATGGTTCCGGTGATGCTCGTTGAGCAGCCAGTTGGTGAAACAGCGCAGCAGGAAGCTGCGGAAGCGCACCTCGCCGCGCTTCACGTTTTTGAGCATGTCCCGGGAGAGCAGGTGCTCGAAAAAACCCTGCACCTCGTCTGCCGCCGCGTCATGCGCCGCCCCCCTCTGCCGCGCAAACACATACAACGGCCGCCAATAGGCACGTCCTAGCCGTTCCAGCCCCGCCAACGACTCCTCATCCTGCTTCGCCGCCTGGATCATCGACCACATCGTCGCCGGAAACAGCCCGCTGTTAGCGGCTGGCTGTGAGGCTGAGAGCGCTATGGTTCCGTCATTCATGAGACGATTACGTTCCGATAAGGTGAAAGACTCTGAAACTACCCCAGGGGCAGGACTTGGAGAAAACAAGATTTGTAAATAGTACGCAAGCAGCTAATCCCCAGCCAACCTTTGAGTGATTTGATCGATCTCGACAAACGCCATCTCTGGCACCCTTTCACGCCGATGCAGCCATGGTGTGCGGCGGATCACGTGCCGCTGCTGCTGGTGGAAGGGAATGGCTGCACGCTGCGGGATCAGTTCGGCAACCAGTACCTCGACGGCAACGCCTCGATCTGGACGAACGTCCATGGCCACAACCATCCCGTGATCAACGCGGCGATCACGGAACAGCTCGGCAAGGTGGCGCACACTTCGTTTCTGGGCTTCACCCATGAACCAGCGATCCGGCTGGCGAAGGAGCTTGTGGATCTGGTGCCGGGAGAGAAGCTCACGCGGGCCTTTTTCACGGACAACGGCTCCACGGCCATCGAATCGGCCGTGCGCATGGCATTGCAGTATTGGAAACAAAATGGCAGGCCGCAGCGCGACACGCTGATCGCCTTTGACCGCGCCTATCACGGCGACACGCTCGGTGCGGCCAGTCTCGGCGGCATTCCGCTGTTCAAAGGCAGCGGCAACGACTTCGGCTACCGCGTCCTCACGGTCCCAAGTCTTGACGCCCTTGACCTCTTGACCGTTGACGAGCGTAACCGCATCGCCGCCGTGGTCATCGAGCCGCTCATCCAAGGTGCCGCCGGCATGCGCCTGTGGCCGCAAGGCATGCTGAAAGCGCTGGACGCGTGGTGTCAGGCTCAGGACATTTTTTTGATCCTGGATGAGGTCATGACCGGCTTTGGTCGCACGGGCAAAATGTTTGCCAGTGAACATGAAAGCGTCGTTCCTGATTTTCTCTGCCTCGCGAAGGGTCTGACGGGCGGTTATCTACCGTTGGCGGTCACATTGACCTCGGAACGCGTGTTCGAAGGCTTCCTCGGCGATCCAAGCGAAGGTCGCACGTTTTTCTACGGCCACAGCTACGCTGGCAGCCAACTCGGTTGCGCGGCGGCGCTGGCCAGTCTGCGCGTTTTCCGCGAAGAACGGGTGCTGGAGCAGCTCCCGGCCAAAATCGCACGTTTGGGTGAGCTGATGGCCGATCTGCCCGGTTTCCGTCAGTGCGGCATGATCGCGGCGATGACGGTGGAGTCGCAGGATTTGAGCACGGGAGCAAAAATCTGCATCGCCGCTCGCCAACACGGTCTGCTCACACGTCCCATCGGCAACACCGTCGTGCTGATGCCGCCGCTGTGCATCACGCTGGACGAAATCGAGCGCATGGTGGCGGCGTTGCGTGCCGCAGTGGCTGAAGTTACTGCGCCGCAGTGATGAGCCGGTGGAACACGTAGCCGAGCAGGGCGGTGGCGGGAATCGTCATCACCCAGGCCCAGACAATGCTCTCAATGAGCGTCCAGCGCATGGAGCCCCAGCGTTTTGCGGCGCCGACGCCCATGATGCTGGTGGTGATCGTGTGCGTGGTGCTCACCGGCATGCCCATGTAGCCGGTGGCCGCTAGGATCGTGGCTGCGGTGGTTTCGGCGGCGAAACCATGCACGGGCTTCATTTTGACCATCTTGTGGCCCAGCGTCTTGATGATGCGCCAGCCGCCCGCGTAGGTGCCTGCTGCCATCGTGATAGCACACGACATGACGATCCAGATGGGGATTGAGGCCGACTTGTCTGGGACTTGCAGGAAACTCAGCCAGGTTGGCAGGTTGTTAAGCTCACCGGCCTGGGTAGCGGCAAACAGCGTGAGCATGATCACGCCCATGGTCTTCTGCGCATCCGCCATGCCATGGCCGAAGCCCATGTAACCGGCACTGACGATCTGTAGCCTGCCAAACACCGTGTTCACCTTGTGCGGCCGCCAGTTGCGGATGAGCCAGAACAGGAAGCCCATGAACAAAAAGCCGACCACCAAGCCCAATAGCGGGGAGGTGATCATCGGCACCACGACTTTGTGGTAAATGCCCTCCATGCTTTCCTTGCCAGTCACTTTGTCGATTTTCACCCGCGACCAGATCAGCACCTTCCAGTTGCCTCCCGCCGCACCCAGACTCGCGCCGATCAAGCCGCCCACCAACGCGTGAGTGGAGCTGGAGGGCATGCCAAACCACCAGGTGATCAGATTCCAGATGATGCCAGCCAGCATGGCGCAAAACACCGTCAGAGTCGTCACCGCCACCACCTTGTCATCCACGATGCCGCTGTGGATCGTCTTGGCCACGGCCTGACCGAAAAACGCGCCGACCAGATTCATCCCCGCTGCCAGCAAGAGTGCCTGACGCGGTGTGAGTACCTTCGTGGAGACGACGGTGGCAATGGCATTGGCCGTGTCATGAAAGCCGTTGATGTACTCGAAGGCATACACCACGAGCAGAACGACAAGGAGCAGGAACAACGCGGTAGTCATGGAATCGCGGTCTGCTACGGGTCAGGAATTCTTCAACACGATGTGAGCGATGACGTTTCCGGCGTCCCGGCAGCGATCCACGACCTTTTCCATCAAATCGTAGAGGTCTTTCAGGATGATGACGACCACCGCATCCTTCTCGGTGGTGTAAAGCACGCGCAGACACTCCAGCATCAGCTTGTCAGCATCGCCCTCGACCTTCTGCAGCTTGGCGTTGAGCTCCTTGATGCGTTCCAGGTGCAGCTTCTTGCGCAGTTCACCGACCATGGTCACCACGATCGCGATGGCGTCCTCCTTCATCTTCATCTGCTTGGAGAAATCCACCGGCCCCAGGCGGGAGCGGCAGATCAGCACACGCTCGGCGATTTTTTCGACGGTCTTCGGGATCTTGTAGAGCACGTTGGCCAGCGCCTCGATGTCCTCACGTTCCAGTTCCGTGACAAAGGAGCGGCACAGCGCCTCGTCGATCTGCTGGGTGATTTTTTTGTCCTCACGACGGGAGGTGGAAAAGGCATCCAGGGTTTGCGCGGGGTCTGCGGGCTGGGAGAGCAGCTTGTTCAGCGCCTGGACGCTCTGCTGCGCCTGAGCGGCGCTGGCCTCGAGCAGGTCGTAGAAGACATCCGTCTTGCCGAAGATTTTTTGGAAGGAGATCATAAGAGTGGCTGGCGGGGCAGATAGAGCGAAGGGGCAGCGGGCTGTCAAGACAGGTCCCGGATGGTTTTGTGACGGATTCGTTTCAAAGCGGCCTGTAGGAGTATTTTGTGCTCACCAGACACCGTCAAGCGTCTGTGCCATGGGAAACGGGCCTTTGGAATGCGGGCCGAAGAAGAGGCGGAGGGCCACCATGCCCATCCAACTGTCCCGGCCGTTCATTTTGGCGTATTCGACGCCGGTCATGACTTTGAGACGATGGCGGGCGATGTGGTAATTCAGACCGAAGTAACCGGCATGGTAGCGGTCGCCGGCATTGAGCCCGACGTTGCGTTCGTAGCGGCGCTGGGCGCTCAGACCGGTTTCTCGCTCAGAAAAGGCAAACTGATAGCGCCCGACGAGTTGGAGCTTGTCGGTGAGGAAGATTCCAGGCTGAAAATTGATGCCGTGCGCCGCGCCGCGGGTACCGCCCAATCCAGAAGTAATCTCTGTGACGAAGGACATGGGGCCTTCCGCGAGGATGAGCGCGGTCGAAAAGCCGTTGTAGAAGCGATTGAGGTTCGTGGCGCGGGCATTGAAGTCACTGTAGAGGTAGCTCACGTTCAAGTGCGCGGCATCGAGACCGGCAGGATGCCCGAGGTCATAGGTGAGAGCGGCAAGGTAGCTCCAGCCTGAATTGAGCTTCGTGAATGAATTGCCCATGCTGGGGCCGGTCGCGTTGGAGAACAGGCCGGTGTAGTAGCTGAACCGGCCAAGCTTGCCGCTCAGCGTGACCGCAGGCGTGTAGTCCAGCGCGAACATGTTGGTGAGCATGGCACGTTCGAGATAGTTGAGGTAGCGGCTGGAGACGTTGCGGTCGTGGCTGAAGCGGTGCTTTTGCTGGCCGATGGTCAGATTGAGCGCATCGCTGAAGGACCACTGGGCCCAAAGCTCGGTGAAGCCGTTGTAGAAAGGCTCCAGATCGGTGCCGCTGACCATTTGGGCATGCAGGGTGAGTTTGTTGAAGAATTTGCCCTGAAATCCCATGCGCAGGCGGCGGTTTTCGAGGCTCTCTTCGTACTGGCCGTTGCTGCCATCAATCCAGTGCTGCTGGGCGTGATACCGGCCAAGGAGCCAGAACTCCTGCACGACGGGGTTGTTCTTACTTTGGTAGATGCGCCCGAGATTTTCGAGTTGCTCGCCGAGCGTGACTGGGGGTGCCGGGGCGAGCGCGTCGTTGACAGCCCGCGTGTCAAGGGTCGCAGCCAAGCATGGCGAATGGAAAGCAACAAGAACCAGCGCGACGGCGGCGCGAATAACGAAGGAGATAGACGTGGATGTCATGTGGGGAAGAAGTGGCAGGAAGGGCTATCCTACTGCGCACGGCCACCCTTGGTGACGAAATCGTCACAAAGCCAACCGGCCAATCCTCAATCAAAAAACAATGCCCGTCTCTGGTAGGGCCAGAGACGGGCATCAAAGAACGGGAAGGTTCTGGGGGGATGGAAAATTAGCTGCTGGCGACGGCGTCGGAACCGCGCTCGCCGGTGCGGATGCGGATGGCGTCCAGAATGGCGCTGACGAAGACCTTGCCGTCTCCGATTTTCCCGGTGTTCGCGGCTTTCACGATGGCGTCAACCACGGTGTCGGCACGGCTGTCGTCCACGACGACTTCAATCTTCACCTTCGGGAGGAAATCGACGGTGTATTCGCTGCCGCGGTAGATCTCGGTGTGACCCTTCTGGCGGCCAAATCCTTTGACCTCCACAACAGTCATCCCCTCGACTCCCACTTCGGAAAGGGCTTCTTTGACATCCTCCAGTTTGAACGGCTTAATGATCGCTTCGACTTTTTTCATGGTTAACGGCAATTAGTAGTGTGGTTCACGAATTGCAACGATCAGAACCGCGGGAAGATGAATTTTCCTGGCCCAACCTTTTGCAGAACTTCTTTTTAGCCGGAAGCGTGCCAACTCTGGATTCGATTTCTGCCACCAACCCCAGGGCCGCCGTAATCCGAGCGCCCCGTTGCATTCCCCGGCCCGCTGGTTTACCTCGGCACATGCTCCGCACCGCCGCCGCTGCCCTGGCCACTTTATCCCTCTGCTTTTCCCTCTCCAGCCTGGCTCAGGACGCCCCGGTGGAGCTGAAACTGCACTGGGAACCGGGGCAGACCTATGTCCAGGAATCGGACACTGACACCACGAACTTCCTCACCACGCTCGGCAAAACAAGTGACCAAAAACTGCGTCTGCACCAAACCACCCGGATCGCCGTGCAAAAAAACGCCCAGAACCAAACCGAGGCCCAGGTTCTGATCGAATCCCTGTTGGGTGAGATGACTTACGATGGCAAAAGCCATGCGTTTGACTCCAAAAACCCCGGTGCCTCCCACCCGCTGCTTCAGCAGACCTTCGGCGGAGCTGCCGGCCGTGGCTTCACGCTGGTCTATGACGAGCATGGCCGCTTTCTCGATGCCAAGGACACCGCCTCCATGGTCACTGGCGGCACCGTGCCCGATCTGGCCTCCATCGCCGACGCCCGGCAGCTCGCCGCCCTTTATCGGCGCTCGCTGGAAATGGGACTGCCGAAAATCCCAGTCCGCCCGGGCGACAAATGGATCTCCGACGAGATCGTCCCCTTCCCTCAGACCGGCACCGTCCAGGTGAAACTCAACGCTAAGTTCGATGGTGTCGTTGACCGTGAAGGTCGCCAACAGGCCCAGATCGCCTTTGAGGGCGTCATGAAATCCCAGCGGGACAAAGACAGCGCGGGACGCGAGCTCAGCACCCAGCGCCCCGTCACCCTAGGCGACGATTCCAAGGTCAACGGACACATCTTCTTCGACCTGGAGCGCAAAACCATCTCCCTGGCCGTTTTTTCCGCCACCATTCAGCTCAAAGTGGAGGGCAAAAACATGCCCGTCCGCCAGCAGGTCACCACCCGGCTCGTCTCCATGAAGCCGACCGGGGCTCCGTGATTCAGGCGCCCAGCAAAAGTCACGCCTCTCGATCCAGCCGCGCTGCGTCAGGTGCTCGAAAATCGCCTGCCGGGCACCACGAGCGCCCACCCCGGCCAGGATAAACTGCGTAGATTCGAGTGGTGATCGAACCGGTTTGGACGTTCGGCTGCGGTTGCCAACCGAAGCTACGGCTGAAATAGTCGTTCCACATCGGTTCCCGGTTTCTCCGGCGGGCCGAAGTTCATCAGCAGCGTGGAGCCATCGCCCTGCACGATGCGGAAGCCGAGGAGGCGTTTGCCGCCAGGTTCGATCTGCATGTCGAGCTGTTTGAGGTACTTCTTGATGAGCAGCGGACGCGGGATCATCGCGACGGTGGCGAAGGTCTTTTCCTGCTGCGTGACTTTCATCGTGAAGTTCTTTGTGAGCGATTCGGCGTCCATCTCCCGGCCGCTGAGAAATTTCATCCACATGCGCACGCGGCTATCGTCGGGCTTCAAAGTCTGCCAGGGCGATGCGGCACTTTCTTTGAGGCGCACGGCTTCTTTGTCGAAGATGAGGCTCATAGTGGCTGGGCTCCCCAGTTCCCACCGAAAGCGTCCGTCCGCCATGCGCCAGAACTGGCCGCTGGAGGCCACGGCCTCTTTGAGTGCGGGTGTGGTGCGCGTCTGCTTGAAGGTGACTCGCATGCTGCCAGCGTCCTTTTGCGCCGCCATCCAATCGCGAAACACCGGGGGAATCGCCGCTGCCTCCGGCGCTGCGAGAACCGTGAGCGGCGGTAAAACAAGGAGTGCCAGAATGAGGAACGGACGTGTCACATTTACAGGCAGACACCAGAATCACCCCACTCTCAAGCGTCCAGCGCCGCCAAGGAGATGATTTCCCCTTGCCCCCCCGTGCAAACCGTGTTCTCTCAACTTCCAAATCAACCCACCAATTCACATACAATGAGCGAGCGTCGCGTCGTCATCACCGGCATGGGAGTCGTCTCCCCGAACGGCAACACCAAGGAGGAGTTCTGGAAGAACCTCCTGGCCGGCAAGAGCGGAATCCGCCGCCTCCAGTCGATGGACACGGAGAAGTACGACTGCAAGATCGGCGGTGAGGTGGTGGACTTTGACCCCACCAAGTTCTTCAACAACCACAAGGACGCGCGGCGTGCCGACCGCTATTTCCAGTTTGCCATGGCCGCCTCGAAAATGGCCGCGAAGGACGCCGGTTTGAACCCGGACAGCCTCGATCCGCACCGCGTCGGCGTCATGGTCGGCAGCGGCATCGGCGGTCTGAGCACCATCGAGACTCAGTATGAGATTTTGCTGACGAAATCGCCCTCCCGCGTGTCGCCGTTCCTCATCCCAATGATGATCACGAACATCGGCAGCGGCATGATCGCGGCGGAATACGGCTTCATGGGGCCGAACATGGTCATCGTGACCGCCTGCGCGACTTCCAACAACAACATCGGCGAGGCCTGGCGCATCATTAAGTTCGGCGATGCCGACGCCATGATTTGCGGCGGTGCCGAAGCATCGATTCGTCCCTGCGGTCTCGCTGGATTTGCCAACATGAAGGCCCTCAGTCTGCGCAATGACGAGCCTGAGCGCGCCTCCCGCCCTTGGGACAAGGATCGCGACGGTTTCGTCATGGGCGAAGGTGCTGGCGTGGTCGTGATCGAAGAACTCGAACATGCCAAGAAGCGCGGCGCGACGATTTATGCCGAACTGGCCGGTTACGGCGCCACCGCTGATGCCTATCACCTCACCTCCCCGCATCCCGAAGGTTTGGGTGCAGCCAAGTGCATGGAAATGGCCCTGCGCCACGCCAAGCTGAACACCACGGACGTGCAATACATCAACGCGCATGCCACCTCGACCCCGGTCGGTGATTTATGCGAGCTGCGCGCCATCAAGCGTGTCTTTGGCGACTATGCAAAGATCGGCAATGGGCTGCTCGTCTCCGGCACCAAGTCGATGACCGGTCACCTGCTCGGTGCCGCTGGTGGCATTGAGCTCGTCGCCTGCATTCAAGCCATCCAGGATCAGATCGTGCCGCCCACCATCAATGTCGAAAATCTCGACCCCGAAGTGGACGTGGACGTCGTGCCGAACACCGCCCGTCCGGCGAAGGTCAACGCCGCCCTGAGCAATTCCTTCGGCTTCGGCGGCCACAACGCCGCGCTGTTGATCAAGAAGTTCGAGGGTTGATCTTTGGATCGTTGAAGGCTGTTAACGCGAGACCTGGAGTTCCAGGTTCTTCGCGTTTTCACCGATTTCGAGGATCCAATCACCTGCTCCGGGTTTTTGTTCCTTTGTTGTGACCGTTCCATCCGCAGCTTCGAGGCCGGGAACGTCGGCGGCGCTGTAGCTGACGGTGAGTTTGACCTTGCCGAGCACGGGGCCTGTCTTTTCGTCGAGCTTGAACTTGCCGCCCATCACGCGGGCGCAGGCCACCGGTGCAGAGGGATCTTCCGGGGTGAAGATCACACTACCCCAGCTCACGGGCTTGCCATTCACAGTGACTTTCCCGTCCACTGCCGTGCGTTTGGCAGGCTTGAGGAAACCTTGATTGCGCAGCCAGTCGCGCAGATGAGTACTCCAGCTTCCGAGCACGGGATCGCCAAGAAAGAGGCCTACGCCATGGGGTCCGGGACGATAGATGTGCAATTCGGCAGGCACCTTGTTTTTGCGGCAGGCGAGGTAAAAGGCCACGGCGTTTTCGGCAGGCACAACGGTGTCTTCGTCGGTCTGGAAGATGAAAATCGGCGGTGTGCTGGCGGTGACGCGAGTTTCAGTGCTGACGTGCTTCGCGAGTTCGTCGTTGTCATTCGGGCCGAGCAGATTTTTGCGTGAGCCTTTGTGGCCGAAGTCCTGGATCATGGAAATCACCGGATACGTCGGCGCGGCGACATCGGGGCGAGCGCTGACTTGATCGACAGCGTCGTTCGTCATGCCTGCGGGCTTTTCATCGAACATCGTGGCTGCCATGGAGGTGAGGTGTCCGCCTGCGGAGAAGCCGATGATGCCAATGCGATTTGGGTCGATGCCATACTGCTTCGCATTCGCCCGCACATGCCGGATGGCCCGCTGCACGTCGATGAGTTGCGTGGGAAAGTGATAGCCGCTCGTGCCGAGACGATAATGCAGCACGAAGGCGGACACACCGAGGCCGTTGAACCACTTCGCGACCTGGATGCCCTCGTGATCCGCCGCGAGGCCGCCGTAGCCGCCGCCAGGACACACCACAAAGGCCGCGCCGTTGGCTTTGTCCTTCGACGCAGGCCAAACATTGATGAAGGGCTGGTCTTTGTCCGTGTCGCCCTTCGCGCCGGGAGCGCCTTCCGGCCAGAGACGCACCTTGGCGGGTTCGGCGTGGGCGATGGCGATTAAAAAGAAAGCGGCAGCGAAAAGAGAAAGCTTGTTCATGAGGTTGGAAGTCTGTTAATCCTGTGATTCCAACTCGTTCTTTCACCCGCCATGATCTCACGTCGTCATTTTCTCTCCACCAGCCTTGGCGCGCTCAGCGTCTCCACTTTGCCGGCGATCGAGCCGATCAAGCGCCCCGGCAAAAGCCGCATGCAGCTTGGCGTCGCGGCTTATAGCTTCCGCGAGTACTTCCAGTGGATGCGTGACAAGGAGCAGAAGCCAAAGGGCGACCGTCCGCATTGGAGCATCCTCGATTTCATCGACTGGTGCGGCGACAACAACGTGCCCGGAGCCGAGGTGACGAGCTACTTCTTCCCGCCAGAGGTCGATGAGGCCTTCCTGCTCGAAGTGAAGCGCCGCGCCTACCTGCGCGGTGTGCAGCTCGCCGGGACGGCGGTCGGCAACAACTTCGCGCTGCCCAAAGGTGAAAAACTGAGCGAGCAGATCGCCTACACGAAAAAGTGGATCGACTACTCCGCGATCATGGGAGCACCTCACATCCGCGTCTTCGCAGGCGCGAAGGAAAAAAGTCTCAGCGAGGAAGAGGCCGTGGCCAATTGCCTCGAAGCCTATCAAGAGTGTCTCGACTATGCAGCCAAGAAAGGCGTCTTCCTCGGTCTCGAAAACCACGGTGGCATCGTCGCGCTGCCGGACAACCTCATCAAGATGGTGCGGGCCGCGAAAAGTCCCTGGGCGGGCATCAATCTCGACAGCGGCAACTTCCACACCGCCGATCCCTACGCCGACCTCGCGAAGATCGCGCCCTATGCGGTCAACGTGCAGCTCAAGATGGAGATCAAACGTGAAGGTGCCAAGGAATCCGAGCCCAGCGACGTGAAACGTGTGATTCAGATCATGCGCGACGCGAACTACCAGGGCTGGTTCACGCTCGAATTCGAGACAAAGGAAGATCCGTTTGTCCGAGTGCCCGAGATTTGTGAGATGCTGAGGCCGCTCCTCGCCTGAGTTTGCGGTCGATGGCGGTAGTTTGCCATGGTTTGCAGTTGTTGAATGAAGTTCTGGGAGCAAAGCTGCCCCCGAGGACATTCAAAACTGCAAACCATGAGAAAAGAGTTCCCCTTTGAAAAATTGGAAGTCTGGCAGGATGCGCGCCAGTTGGTCAGGGTGGTGTATCAATGCGCCGAGTCATTCCCATCAAGTGAACGTTACGGCATGACCAGCCAGCTCACGCGTGCCACGGTTTCAGTCGCCAACAACCTTGCCGAAGGCAGTGGTCGTTCGAGCCTGAAGGATCAGGCGCATTACTCTAGCCAGTCCTACGCCTCCCTCATGGAAACCGCTTGTGACCTTATTCTCGCCACGGACCTTGGTTTCACTTCTGCGGAGGTCACAGACCCGATCTTGAATCAAGCCTACGACCTCTCTGTGAGAATCCATAACCTTCGCGAATCCCAGCTCCGCCGCGCTGCTCAGGCTTGAAACTATCGCCAACCACGGCAAACCACTGCCAACAACTGCAAACTTCTACCCCCATGTCCGCATCTCACGCCCCCACCGTCGTCATCGAAAACTTTTATCCCTGCCTCGAGGGGGGGCGCCATCCCGTCAAACGGGTGATTGGCGAGCCGCTGGATATCTGGTGCGATATTTTCAAGGATGGCCATGACGTGATGAGCGCGGTGCTGCGCTGGCGGCTGGCGGGCACGCGGCGCTGGTTTGAAGCGCTGATGAAGCCGCTGTCAAACGACCGCTGGCAAGGTCAATGCTGCTTTGAAAAGGCCGGGCGTTGGGAATACGTCGTCGAAGCCTGGGGCGACACGTTCCGTTCGTGGAAGAAGACCTTTGCCGTGCGCGTGCAGGCAAAGGATCCTGACGCGCCCATCGAGGCTCAGGAAGGCGCCAAACTGCTGCGCGATGCCGCCAAACGCGCGCGTGCCGCCGGCGTGCCTGCGGCGGCGACACAGCTCGAAGACTGCGCCGATCTGCTCACCACCGTGGCTCCTTCTGACATCATGGACGTGCTGCAATCCGACGAGATGCAGAGCCTGATGGACCAGTATCCTGACCGCGCGCAGTCCACCACCTCCGACACCCTGCGCGTGATCGTGGAGCGTGAACGCGCCCGGTTTTCGGCGTGGTATGAATTCTTCCCGCGTGGCGCGGAAGGCCGCGCTGACAAGCATTCGACCTTCCGCGACTGCCTAAGCCGCCTCGATCATGCGGCGCACATGGGTTTCGATGTCATTTACTTCCCACCGATCCATCCGATTGGCATCACGGCCCGCAAAGGGAAGAACAACACACTCACGGCCAAGGCTGACGATGTGGGCAGCCCATGGGCCATCGGTGGTCCTGCGGGTGGACATCGCGCCATCGAACCGGCGCTCGGCACGGAGAAGGATTTCGTGTGGTTGATCAAGGAGACGAAAAAACGCGGTCTCGAGATCGCGCTCGACTTCGCCATCAACTGCTCGCCAGACCATCCCTACGTCAAAGATCACCCCGAGTGGTTCTACAAGCGCCCCGACGGCAGCATCCGCTACGCGGAGAATCCGCCGAAGAAGTACCAGGACATCTACCCGATCAATTTCCACTGCGATGACTGGCGCGCGTTGTGGAAGGAGCTGATCGATGTGGTGCAGCACTGGGTCGATCTCGGCGTGAAGATCTTCCGCGTTGATAATCCGCACACGAAACCCGTCGCGTTCTGGGAGGAATTGATCGCCACCATCCAGCGCAAAGATCCCGACGTTCTGTTCCTCGCGGAAGCCTTTACCAAGCCCAAGATGATGCAGGTGCTCGGCAAAATCGGTTTCACGCAGAGCTACACTTACTTCACCTGGCGCGAAGATCGCCACGCGCTCACCGAATACGCCACCGAACTCACGCGCAGTGAAATGCGCTGGTATTACCGTGCGAATTTCTGGCCCAACACGCCCGACATCCTGCCTGAACACCTGCAAAATGCGGGACCGCAGATGTTCCGCATCCGTGCGGCGCTCGCGGCCACGATGTCATCGACTTGGGGCATGTATTCAGGCTACGAGCTGTGTGAAAACGACCCGTATCCTGGCAAGGAAGAGTACAACCATAGCGAGAAGTACGAGCTCAAACAGCGCGACTACAACAAGCCGGGCAACATCACGGCCTTCATCCGCATGCTGAACCTGATCCGTCGCGACAACCCGGCGCTGCATCTCTACGACAACCTCAGCTTCCACGGCTCCGACCACGACCAAGTTCTCTGCTACAGCAAAGTCACGCCCGACTTCAGCAACCGCATCCTCTGCGTGATCAGTCACGACCCGCATCATCCCGCCGGTGGCATGGTGCATCTGGATCTGGCAGCGCTCGGCCTGGATGGCAGCCGTCCTTTCAAAGTCACCGATCTCCTGCACAACCAGAGCTACGAATGGAAAGGCGCGGACAACTACGTCGGCCTCAATCCGCACGGCACCTCAATGCATCTCTTCAAAGTGGAGCAGTGATGCGCCATGAAACCGCTTCTTTTGCTCCTCTCGCTGATCGTTTCGGCGCATGCGCAAACGTGGCGGCTAGAATCATCCTCCAAGGCCGCTCCAGTCGGTCATGGAGCGATTTATGTCGTCAAACAGGTCATCGGGCCCGCCAAGGCTGAGATCAGGCTCGTTGTTTTCGACGAGACTCAATGCCAGATGCGTGTGGTCGCCAATGCGGAGAGCAAATCAGCCCGAACACTTGATGCCATCGGTCTCGCGGAAAATGCGCTGACCGTTTGCAATGGAGGTTATTTCCACGCCGGGGGCGACTTTGGCCCAGCCGGTCTGGAAATCGCCAAGGGAGTTCGAAGTGACAAATTTACAGATGGTAAATGGATCGGCGGGTTGATGGTGAAACAGGGGAAGGCTTCGCTGGTGTGGAGCGAAGAATTTCGTGATTCGCCGGACATCACTGAGTTTGTCCAATGCAGCCCATGGCTGGTCAGCGATGGACGTGTCTGGCCTGTGTCATCACCAAAGGAGCCGGAACAACGCAACCACCGCACATTCATTCTGACGGACAATGAAGGACGTTGGGCCATTGGCATCTGCAAGCGCGTGGGCTTGCTCGAACTCGCGCACATCCTCGTAACGCCAGGAATCATCAGTGAGATGAAGGTCAAACGCGCGCTTAATCTTGACGGTGGCCCTTCAACTGGCCTGTGGTGTCGAAACGAAGCGGGTGCCGTGCAGTTTGAGAAGCCGGGCTGGGCAGTACGCAACGCCATTGTGGTGGTGCCGCGAGATTCCAAGTGAGATGCGGACGATTGGGTGCGTTCGGAAGGGATGCGCCCAACCGTTCTCTGCCTGCTCGCCTTCGGACTGATTCAAAACGCCCCCGCCCAGGAGCTGAAGTGGTTCAAGGGCAACACGCACACGCATTCACTGTGGAGCGATGGGAATGATTTCCCGGAGATGATCACGGATTGGTACAAGCAGAAGGGCTACGACTTCCTGGCGATCTCCGATCACAACGTGCTTCAGGCGAAAGAGGTCTGGATGGGCGTTCCGGCGGTCGAAAAGCGGCGCAAGGCGCTGGGAAAAACGACGATGGACAAGTATCGCGCCCGGTTTGGAGACGAATGGGTGACGACACGCGAAAAGGACGGCGTGACTGAGGTGCGGCTGAAGAAACTGGAGGAATACCGGCCCAAATTTGAGGAACCGGAGAAGTTTTTGATTGTGCAGGCGGAGGAGATCAGCGCGGGGCTGGGCAAAGCACCGGTCCACATGAACGCGGTGAACCTGCGGGAGGAGATCAAGCCGATCAAAGACCTGGGCAGCATTCAGGAGGTGCTGCGGGCCAATTTCAAGATGGTGAACGAGCAGTCTGCACGGCTGGGCGTGCCGATGTTCACGCACATCAACCATCCGAACTTCCGCTGGGCCTTCACGGCGGAGGACATGGCGGCGGTGCTGGAGGAAAACTTCTGGGAGATCTACAACGGCCATCCCGGCATCAACTGGCTTGGAGATGAGACACGCGTGGGGCACGAAAATCTGTGGGACATCGCGAACACGCTGCGCATCGCTCAGTTCAAGGCTGCGCCGCTGTATGGCGTGGGCACGGACGACTCGCATCATTATCACGGTGAGGAAAGCAGCCCAGGACGCGGTTGGGTGATGGTGCGGGCGGCGAAGCTGGATGCCGATGAGATCGTGAAGGCGATGAAGGCGGGCGATTTTTATGCGTCTTCCGGCGTCACGCTGGATGAGGTTAGCTTCACCGACGGCATGCTGCGCCTTCGGATTCACGCGGAACCGGGCGTGAAATACACCACCGAGATTCGCGGCACCTTGCAGGGCTACGACACGGCCACGAGAGAGGTTCAAACGCCAGCGGGCGACACGTATCCGACGCGAAAACTCTACTCAGATGACGTGGGCAAGTCGTTGGCGACGCTTGAAGGCGCGGAGATCACCTGGAAGCCGACGGGCAAGGAGTTGTACTTCCGTGCGTCGATTGTGTCATCGAAGCCACACCCAAATCCATCTTTCGAGGGGCAGACGGAAACCGCGTGGACGCAGCCTATGGGCTGGAAAAAGTAGTGTGAGCTTCAGCTCGTTCCGAAGCCTCCAACGAGCTAAAGCTCGGGACTACTCTACCGTATCCGCATGCCCTGCATCCGGGCCTGCATGCCTTCGAGCATGGGGGCCATTTCGAGTTTCATGGAGAGCGGAGCCTCCTTGAAGAAGGTGCCCATGTCCTGGGTGAAGGTCTTTTCAAAGCTGGCGGCGTCTTGATCGAGGAGAAGCTGCATTTCAGGGTTGTCGGCGGCCTTTTTCTTCATTTCGCGATGAATGCCGCCGATGATGCGACGGCGGTCTTCCGCAGGCAGCTTTTCAAGGCCTTTCATCACGGCCTTGAGGTTCTCTTCGACGGTGCGGCTGATGTACACGCCCTTTTCCTCGTCTGTGAGTGATTTGAAGAAGCGGTCTATGATCTCCAGGCCATCCTCGCGCAGAGTGCTGCGCTGGTTGAAGTCGAGCCGGATGACGGAGGTGATGACTTTGTCGAGATGCTGCAGGCGCTGCTTTGAATCAAGGTCTGCATCGGCGAACCAGGGCGCCTGCCCCATCAGCGCGAGCGTCTTCTCTGGCGAGAACACAGAATCCTCGGTGACCCACATGACCGCAGCCACCGCACCCCAGACGAGGGCGAGGAAGGCGGCGACTTGAAGCCAGAGACGTTGGACCGGCATGCGGTGCTACCTTTTGCCAAATCGGCGGCCAAGCAACGACAGGAATTCGCCGGATTCCTCGACCTTGAGCTTCTTAGTGACCGCGAAGTAAGCGATGGCGGCGATGCCGATGCTCAATGCAAGTGTGGCGCTACGCAGCATGAAATTCAGGTGTGCCCAGTCGGCCATGATCGTGAATTTGGCCGCCAGACAGATGCCGGACATCGCGGCGATGCCGATGATGAGCTTGATGAGCGCTTGCATGAGCGAACGCGTTTCAAGGCCGGAGGCGAACTTGCGCATGCAGAGGTAGAGCGTGAAGAAATTGAGCGCCAAACCGACTGCGGTGGCCCAGGCGAGCGCGGTGTGATCCCAATGGAAGACGAAGACGGTGATGGAGTTTACCGTTGCGGTGAACGCGATGATGCCCAGGCTGACGATCATTGGGATGAAACGGCGGTCGATGGTGTAGAACGCCGGTTGGAGCACCTTGATGGCGGCGTAGAAGATGAGGCCGAACGCGTAGGCTTGCAGAGGTGCGGCGGTGTTGGCGACGTCGTGCGCGGTGAATTTGCCATGCTCGAAAATGACGGAGATGATCTCCTGCGAGAGCAGCGAGAGGCCGACGGCGCAGGGTAGCGTGAGGAAGAGCACGAGGCGCAAGCCTTTGGCCAGAGCGCCGCGAAACGCGGGCGTCATGCCTTCGGTGGCGAGGCGGGAGAGCATCGGCAGCGTGACCGTGGCGACGGCAACGCCGAAGAGGCCGAGTGGAAGCTGCTGGAGGCGCTGGGCGTTCGCCAGCCAGGCCAGGGACGATTCTTTGCCAGCGGTGTAGGACGCGAAGATGGAATTGAGCAGCACGGCGACCTGGGTGCCGCTGGCGGCGAGCATGGAGGGCCACATGAGGTGCAGCACTTCCTTCACGGCAGGGTCTTTGCAGCCGAAGTCGAAGCGGAAGCGGAAGCCGACGCGGCGCAGTGAAGGGAGCTGAACAGCAAGCTGCAGCACACCGCCGATCAAGGTGCCGATGGCGAAGCCGGTGAGTCCTTTTTCGCTGACATTGCCGTGACGGAAGCCAGGGTCGATGATCCAGGCGAGCAGCACGCCGCCGACGATGCAGCCGAGATTGAAGAAGGCGGAGGCGACAGCGGGAATGAAGAAGACTTTCTTCGAGTTCAGCATGCCCATGACCAGCGCCGTGACAGACACGAGCGCGATGAAGGGGTACATGATCTGAGCGAGCCAGGTGCCGAGCACTTTGGCTTCCTCACTGAGACCGGGCGTGAGAATGCGGAACAGAATCGGAGCCAGGGCCACACCGGCGATGGCCACGAGGGCCATGAACCACATCGCAAGTGAGATCATCTTCCGCCCGAGCGCCCAAGCGGCCTCGTCGCCCTCGGTCTTCATCTTTTTCGAGAACGTGGTGACGAATGCGGTGGAGAGTGCGCCTTCGGCGAACAGGTCACGTAGCATATTCGGCGTTCTGAAGGCGGCGGTGAAGATGCCGGTGAAGGCCGAGCCGAAGAAGCCGTTCAGCATCTGATCACGCACGAGTCCGAGGACGCGGCTGCAAAGGATGGCGATGGAGACGATCCCGGTGGACCGGGCCTGCGAATTCGTGTTTTTCGTGTCCTCACTCATGCGGCTGGGGCAGTGCTTGAAAAGGAGTCATGGCTGTATCTGATTTAGGAAGCGTAGCGGACGCTGGCGCGCCGCAGTTTGTCCATCATGGCGATTCCCATGCCGTGTTCATGCAACGGTTCTGCAATGATTTCATCCACGCCGAGCTTGTCGAGCGCACGCAGGACATAAAAGAAACGCACAGCAGCCTCGGGGAGCTTGCCGTTGCCGGGGCTGAGCATCATGACTTCTTCCCACTCGGTGAGATTGAGGTAGCCGTCTTTTTCCTCGCCACGGTAACTCATGAGGGCGTAGCGCTTGCCTTCCTCAGGAATGAAATCGGACGGGCGTTCCAGCAGGCGCAGCGGGGTCTTGGGGGCGTAGTGCGAGGCGAGCTGGCCGGGGGCATCTGACGGGCCGTCAATGACGCTGCGGATGGCGACTTTCACCTTGCCGTAGAGTTTCAAGTCGTCCGGCGTGATGGGACCGGGGCGCACGATGGTGATGAGCGGCTTCGGCGAGCCGGGCTCGATCTTGATGATGGTCGATTCGAGGCCGTAGAGGCTGGCGCCGGCATCGACGATGAGATGAATGCGGCCGTCGAGCTCGGATAGCACGGCGCTGGCGCTGGTGGGGCTAATGGAGCCGAAGCGGTTCGCGCTGGGCGCGGCGAGTGGTTTGTCCAGCGCACCGATGATGCGCTTGAAGATGCCGTTGGAGCTGACGCGCACAGCCACGGTTGGCAGGCCGGCGGTGACGATGTCGGGCACAATCGGCTTTTTCGGCAGCAGGAGCGTGAGCGGGCCGGGCCAGAAGCGCTCGACGAGCTTCTTCACCGTCAGGGCGATGCCTTCGGGCACCTCGGCGACGAGATCGAGCTGATCCTTGTTCGGCAGATGGACGATGAGCGGATCGAAAGTGGGTCGCTCCTTGGCCTCGAAGATTTTCGTGACTGCGGCCGGATCGAGCGCGTTGGCGGCGAGGCCATAGACGGTTTCCGTCGGCAGGGCGACGACTTCGCCCTCGCGGAGGAGACGCACGGCCTCCTCGACGGCCTGATGCATCAGATTAGGCTCATCGGTGCGGAGAACGGCGGTGACGTAGGTCATGAAGGAGTGGTGTGGCTCTCAATCACCGCCCAGGCGTTGTGATTGTGGATGGATTCGTAGTTTTCGGCTTCGACGCGGAACCAGGTGATGCGCGAATGCGCCTTGGCCTTCACGGCGACGTTGCGCACGAGGTCTTCGACGAAGACCGGATTGTCGTAGGCAGCTTCAGTGACGAATTTTTCGTCGGGACGCTTCAAAATGCTGTACAGCTCGCTGCTGGCGCTGGATTCGACGAGTTCGAGGAGATCCTCGATCCAGACCGGTTCGGTGAAGCGGACGGAAAGAGTGACGGTGCCGCGCTGGTTGTGGGCACCGCGGGCACTGATGGCCTTGGAGCAGGGACAAAGCGTGGCGACGGGCACCTCGACGGTGAGCACGAAGTCAGTCTTGCCAGCGTCCGCGTTCACCTCAAAGACGACACCGTAGTCGAGCAGGCCTTCAGCGCCTGAAACGGGCGCTTTTTTGGCGCGGAAGTAAGGAAAGCGCATCTCGACGTGTGCTTTGTCGGCATGGAGTTTTTTCATCAGCTCCCGTGGCATGGCGACGATGTTGGAAACGGTCAGTTCGGTGCCATGAGAGTGCAGGATCTCAACAAAACGGCTCATGTGAGTTCCCTTGAACTGGTGCGGCAGATCAACCGCGAGGGAAACGGTGGCAACGGTGTGCTGCTCGGCGGCATCACGGTCGCGGATGCGCATGGGGAATCGAAGGCTGCGGACGCCGACCCGGTCGATGGGCAGACGGCGGTCGTCGAGCTCGCTTTGCGTGTCTTGGAGGGCGGACATGGCTGGAAATGAAACTTCCCACTGCCGCGTGCTGCAACAGTGGGAAGCGGATCAAAAGAAACCCTTCACGGGCGGCCTGCGGATCAAGGCAGAAGATTCACAGCGCGGGAGCGCTTGATCTCACGGATGACCTTGCGGTGCAGCCAGGCAGGAAGACCGGTGATGCGGCGAGGGATGAGCTTGCCGGATTCGGTGGTGAAACGGGAAAGGATCTCAGGATTGGTGTAAACGAGCTTTTCCACGGGAATGTCCACCCGACGGCGCGGCATCTTGCGATTGGCGCGGCGGAAGTTGGACATGCGTTCTTTGGTCTTCGGTTGCATGGCGGTCGGGGGTAAAAATTAGCGGGTTTCGCGGTGAAGGGTGCGCTTTTTCATGAAGTGGTTGAACTTCACCTTCTCAAGACGGCCCGGCGTGCGGACGCTTTTCTTGTTACGTGTGGTCACATAACGGGAGGGCGGCATTCCTGCGGCCTTCGCTTCAGTGCATTCAAGGGTGATGATTTCTCGCGGCATAAATTTGGGGCGCGGAGGCTAGGTCACTCCTTTGAGAAGTCAAGTGATTCGCCGGAGTTGTTATTATTGGCGGCAGGGGTGGCGTCGTCCTCGTCCTTGTCGTCGTCTGCGGCGTCGTCCGCGTTGTCGAGGCCGAAGAGGGAGTGGACGGGGCGGCTCCAGCGGCCGCTCATCTGGCTGCGCTCGATTTTTTCCTGATAAGCCACGGAGTAACGGGCGAAGGGCATGGCTTCGAGACGCTCCTCGGGGATTTGAACTCCCGTGCCTTCGCAGAGGCCGTAGGTGCCGGTTTCGATGCGCTTGAGCGCCTCGTTGATCTCGTAAAGAGCGTCCTGCTCCTTGCCGAGGAGGCTGAGGGCGAAGTCGCGGTCATAGGCGTCGCTGCCGGCATCGGCCTGATGCATGCCAAAGGCGGAGGAGTCGCCGCCTTCATTGCGGATGGTCTCGCTGGCGACACCTTCGATGGAGTTTAAGTAGGCGTCACGCAACTCGAAGAGGCGCTGCTTCTGCTTCTTGAGGAAGGGGGTCATTTTCACCGGACCTTTGGCGATCTCGATGGTGATGCCTTCTTCTTCGCCGTTGGCACGGCGGCGAGGTGTGCCCGTGGTGGAAATAGAGGTGCGTCCTTTCGCAGCGAGTGGCGGCGGGGTGGACTTGGAAGACTTTGGCGGAGCAGCGGCAGGCTTGGTGACCACAGCTTTCACAGGAGCCGGAGCCGGGGCTGGGGCAGGCGCTGGTGTGGCCGGCTTGGCCGCAGGCTTCACGGCTTTCGCAGGTGCGCTGGCTTTCGCAGGTGCGCTGGCTTTCGCAGGTGCGCTGGCTTTCGCAGGTGCGCTGGCTTTCTTGGCCGGAGCGGCAGCCTTTTTGGCTGGAGCGGGAGCTTTTTTGGCCGGGGCGGTCTTGACGGCAGGCTTTTTAGCGACTGCGGCAGGTTTCTTGGCGGGAGCTTTTTTGGGAGCGGCTTTCTTCACAGGTTTGGGGGAGGGTTTCTTGGGCGCGGGCTTTTTTGGCGCGGCTTTCTTCGGAAGGGGCTTGCTCTTCGACTTCACCACAGGCTTCGCCGCCTTTTTGGCAGGTGCTTTCTTGGCGGGTTTGGCGGCAGGCTTCTTAGCTGCGGGCTTTTTTGATTTCGCAGGCATGACTTTGACGTGTTTGGGTTGTCGATGAGCTTCTCGAATAATCGCACCTGGCCACAGGGCGGAAAAAGAGGCGCGGATTCTGGCTGTGGTTGTCTAACCGCGCAACCACTATTCCAAGGCCTGTTTTGGCCGGTTGCCACAGGCGGCCGCACCGCGTACTCTGGGCCTCATGAACACCGATCAATCCCCTGGTTCCGTGCTTTCAAGCCTGTGGCAGCAGATCCGTGCCGTGCTTGATCTGGTGCTGGACCTCTCCTTCAAGCGTTTCGTCACTCCGCGTCTGGTGCGCATGCTGTATGTGCTGAGCCTGCTGGCGGCGGTGTTTTACGCCATTTCGTGGATGTTCAGCGGATTCAAGACCGGCACGTTGTCCGGCATGTTCACGCTGATCACCGCCCCCGTGGCTTTTCTGCTCTACCTGATCTTTGCCCGCGTGACGGTGGAGCTGATCCTCGCGATCTTCCGTATCGCGGACAAGATCGCGCCGCTTTCGGAGGAGGCGGCGGAGAAGTCCGTGGGGAATCCGCCTTCCCATCAGGTGCCGTGACCGGGCGGAGCGGACTTTGTGAAATTTTTCACAAAATCGGGTTGCCGCTCCTGCTGAGGGCCGGATAATCGCCGCGCCGATGTCCACGCCCCTCCTTGCCACCTTCGATCTCATTGCGCTCGCCGCCTCGGTGGGGAAGATCGTTTTTCTCACCTTCCTCGTCATCCTGCCTCTGGTCTCGATCTCGGTTTACTTCGAGCGACGCATCTCGGCGGTGATCCAGGACCGCGTGGGGCCGAACCGCGTGGGCGTGCCGCTCACGCTGCTCGGGTTCAAGAAGGACTGGCAGCCCTTTGGCATCGGTGGTCTGGCGCAGGCGGCGGCGGACGGCCTGAAATTCATTTTGAAGGAGGATTTTGTCCCGGCGCATGTGCGCACGTTCTACTACTGGCTGGCACCCTGCCTCACGATGGTGCCCGCGTTGCTGACCTGCTGCGTGATCCCCTTTGGCAGCGAGCTGGATCTGTCCTTCCTCGGTCTGGCGGAGCCGATCAAGCTGGTGATCGCCGACCTGAGCGTCGGGCCGTTGTTCACCTTCGCCATCGCCTCGCTCGGTGTTTACGGCATCGTGCTGGCAGGCTGGGCCTCCAATTCCAAATACCCCTTCCTCGGTGGCGTGCGCGCCAGCGCGCAGATGATCTCGTATGAGATCTCGCTGGGCCTCTCGATCATTCCGGTGCTCATGATTTTTGGAGAGTTGAACCTCACCAAGATGTCCGCCTTCCAGGATGCCAACGGCTGGCTGCTGCTGCCGCTGTGGGGCGAGGGATTAAGCCTCGCGCGCTGGGTGCTGCTGGTTCCGATCTTCATCTCGTTCTGCATCTTCACCGTCTCGATGTTCGCGGAGACAAACCGCCTCCCCTTCGACCTCGCCGAGTGCGAAACAGAGCTGGTGGCCGGTTATCACACCGAGTACAGCTCGATGAAATTCGCACTGTTCTTCCTCGGTGAATACGCCGCGATGATCATCGGCTCAGGACTCGCGGTGACGTTGTTCCTCGGTGGTTGGAGCATCCCGTTTGCGCCGTATCTGGGCCTCGATTATCACGCGGGAGCCACGCCTTGGTGGCTCGGCCTGCTGCACATCGGCTGCTTCTTTGCGAAGGTCTTGGTCTTCATCGTCTTCTTCATCGTCATCCGCTGGACGCTGCCGCGTTTCCGCTTTGACCAGCTCATGGCGTTGGGCTGGAAGGTGTTCTTCGAGCTCGCACTCGCGAACGTCTTCCTCACCGCCCTGCTGATGTGGTGGTTCCCGCTGAAGTGAGCCAGTTTTCGGCTCTCAGCGCGATGAACGCACCGATGAAGCCGCCGGTCATGTCGGCGAGCCAGTCCCACACATCGCCGCCGCTGCGGCCCGGCGTAAAAGTTTGATGCCATTCATCGAAACCGCCAACGACGGAGCAGAACAGCACGGTTAGAATGACGGCGGCGCTGGTTTTGCGGACAAAACCCGCCAGACGCAGGCCGAGCAGGAAACAGGCGCCGCCAGCAGCGAAATAGACGGCGTGCTGGAGCTTGTCGATGCCCTCGAAGCTTTCTGATGTGGGCAGGCTGCTCTGCTCCGAGAGCCAGTAGAGCACAACGGCCCAGAAAATGACGAGCGCGAACCACAGCCATGAGAATGAAAGAAAACGCGGCAGATGCATGGAGCGGCGTGTATCGCCGTTTAACCAAACCGCAAGCGTCAATGCCGTGGCCGCCAAAGCGATGGACATTTCCATGCACTCGCGTTACACCTCGCCCCACCAACCCAATCCATCCATGAAACTGTCCCTCACATTTGCAGCCTTGTTTGCCGTCGTCGCGTTTGCGAACGCGGCCGAAAAAGAAATCTTCAACGGCAAGGATCTCACCGGCTGGGAGGGCAACAAAGACCTGTGGAGCGTGAAAGACGGCGCCATCACCGGCATCACTCCGCCTGACCCGGCCGATCCGAAGAAAGGCATCATCAAGCACAACACCTTCCTCGTGTGGAAAGGCGGCACGGTGGGCGATTTCGAGCTGACGTTCCAATACCGCATCGAAAAGGGAAACTCGGGTGTGCAGTACCGCAGCAAGGAGCTCACTCCTGGCGAGTTCGGGCCCATCATCAGCGGCTATCAGGCCGATTTCGAGGCCGGGGACAAGTATAGCGGCATTCTCTATGAGGAGCGCGGCCGTGGCATCCTGGCCCTGCGTGGCGAGAAAAACACCATCAAGACCGGCGCGGACGGCAAGAAGCCCGAGATCGCCAAAAACGGCCTTGTTGGCGACAACGCCGCCATTCAGGCTGCAATCAAGAAAGAGGACTGGAACGAGTACCGCATCGTCGCAAAGGGCAATCATGTGCAGCACTTCATCAACGGGCTGCAGACCATCGACGTGACCGATGAGGACACCGCGAACGCGCCGAAAGAGGGCCTGCTGGCCCTGCAAATCCATCAGGGGCCGCCGATGGTGGTGCAGTTCAAGAACTTCAAGCTCGTCGAGTCGAAGTAGCCGTGCTTTGTTGCCGCTGTCATGAACCGACACTTTTTCTCTGCGATCTGTCTCCTTACCTTTGGTCTGGCCTCCCATGCCGCGGCTGACACCGAGTACCTCGTCGTCAGCGGCGGGCCTGCTGTGCGAAAGTTTGAAGACCTGCGGGCACCAGGACAGCAGCATGACCGCTGGTGGGGAAACTTCATCCGCACCGCACGCGTGCGCATGCAGGAGATTCAAAAGACCGCGCCGGCGGGGACGCGCATCACCTGGCTGGTTTACCGGGACGGTTATGTGCGTCGTGGCGCGGAGGAGCACCAGCCGCTGACGCAAAACGTCGAGTCGGTGCCGAAGGCCTACCCCTTCATCAACTTGGTCTGGTTCCGCAGTGCGGACGAGCTCATCCAGTACATCAACAGCGGGCCGGGTCGCCGCAGCATGAAGATCTCCGGCTTTGAGTATTTCGGCCACTCGAACAAGTACAGTTTCATGTTCGACTACAGCTCCGACACCTACGCCACCTCAACCGCCTGGCTGCATGAGAAGGAGCTCGGAAAGATCCATGGCGGTGCCTTTGCCAGAAAAGCCTACTGCCAGAGCTGGGGCTGCCACACGGCGGAAAGCTTTAGCAAGGCTTGGAAGCGCAAAACCGGCTCATGGATGGTCGGCGCGATCGGGAAAACCGATTACTCCTACATGCACGAGCGCAACTGGCAGGTGGGCCTGTCTGATGGCGCCCGCTGGGTGAGGCGCTGATCAATTTCCGCTCCACACAAACGTCACCGGCTTGTCGATGTCCGGGTGGACGCTGTGATGCACCGGGCAGCCGAGCGCGGTGGCCTCCAGCAGTTTGCGGTCGGGATGATCGGCGGGCAGCGGAATCTCGATGGTGATCGGCAGCCGCACAATGCGGCGCGGGCTGTCCTCGCTCATGTGCTTCTCCACGCTGACCTTCATACCGGGCAGATCATAGCCTTTCTGCTGCGACTTGATGCCGATCACCGTGGCCATGCAGGTGGCCAGCGCGGTGGCGACGAGGTCGGTGGGGCTGAAAGACTCGCCTTTGCCGTGGTTGTCCACTGGCGCGTCGGTGATGAACTGGTTTTGTGAAGGACCGTGCTTGGCCTGGCAGCGCAGGCGGCCCTCGTAATCGACGCTGATAGAGACAGCCATGGCGGGAGGAGGTCTTGTGAAAGAGTTACTGGGCGGTGATGGTGCCGTTCATGATGGCGCCGTGGCCGGGGAAGGTGCAGATATAGTTGTACTCACCAGCGGTGGGCAGCGTGAACTCGATCGTTTCGGTCTGGCCTGGCTGCAGCAGCTTCGTGTTGGCCAGGATGTCGGCGGATTCGGGGATGTAGCCTTTGTCCACCAGCGTCATGGCGGCCATGGCGATGCCCATCATCTTGCCTTTGTCCACGCCGAGCTTGCCCAGCACAAAATTGTGCGGCTGCGGTAGGGTGGGATGGTTGTTGATGAAAGTCAGTTTCACTTTCTGGCCTGCCTTGGCGCTGATGGACTTCGTGTCGTAGGCCAGCGGATTGGCCGAGTCAGGCTTGATGGTGACTTCGAGCACCGGGAGGTTTGCGGCAGGAGCAGGAGTTGGAGTGGCGGCGCTGGCAGGAGCAGCAGCGCTAGCTGGGGCGGCGGCTGCGACTGGAGCAGGATCAGCCTTCGGCGCGGTAACAAGAGAACCGAGTCCTTTCACCACAAAGGCCAGCACCCAGAGCAGCACGACGCCGCCAATGCCGAGACCGATCACCATGTTGATAACAGACCAGATGGAGGATTTTTCAGAGGAGGAATGCGCGGACATGAGTTTGAGACGGGGGAGGGAGGTTGGGTCGCGCATGAGAGCACACCCGGTTCCGAAAGCAACCAGCGTTCTGGCCCCCGGCTTGCTGTTCATCCGCGCTCTTGTCATCCACTCCGCCAAACCCTATAAATTTGCTGATGAACCCGCTCCACGAGACCCGCCTGAAGATTCGCAGTGAACTCGAAGCGCCGCCCGCGCTGCGAAAATTTGGCAGCGGTTGGATCAGTGGCGTGCTCGGCATGATGTTCGGCATCGCCGCGCTGGGTAGCGTGATCATGATGCGCTTCCCCGGCGTCTTTACCATGAGGGAAAACGCCGGAGTGATCGACCATCCCGCGTTTCGCACGGGCATGTTTGTGCTCATGGTTCTGGCGTTCGTTTTTTCGCTGCTGAACCTCATTCTGCGCCCCAGCAAGGCGCTGGGCATGACGGGAATGATCGCCACCCTGCTGGCGGTGACCTTTGGCGGCACATCTGCCTCCGCCGTGGCTCCTGATCTGACGCCGGTCTATTTCGGCCTCGATTTCTTCGTGCTGCGCCTGCTTTTCACCGGCTTCCTATTTATCCCGCTCGAAACCCTGTTCCCGAATCGTGCCGACCAGGGCATCTTCCGTTACGAATGGCGGGAGGACCTGTTTTACTACCTCATCAGCAGCATGCTGGTGCAGGTGCTCACCTGGCTGAGCTTCATGCCTGCGCAGACGTTGTTCAAACTCACGTCATGGACCGAATTTCGCGCCTGGATAGCGGCGCTGCCCTTCCTCGTGCAGCTCGTCGCCATCATGTTCCTCACCGACTTGGTGCAATACTGGGTGCATCGGCTGTTTCATCGCATCCCAGCGTTGTGGCGCTTTCACGCCGTGCATCACTCCGCGCAGCACATGGACTGGATGGCCGGGGCGCGCATGCACTTCCTCGAAATCCTCATCCTGCGCGGTACCACGGTCTTCCCGATGATTCTGCTCGGCTTCAGCCAGACCGCCGTGAACGCCTACGTCCTAGTCGTTTATCTCTTTGCCACCTTCGCACACTCGAACCTCGGCTGGCGGCTCGGTTCCATGGAAAAGTTCTTCGTCACGCCGCGCTTTCACCACTGGCATCACGGCATCGAAAAAGAGGCCATCGACGTCAACTTCGCCATCCACTTCCCTCTCTTTGACAAGATCTTCGGCACGCACCACATGCCCGAAAACAACCGCTGGCCCTCCGGCTATGGCATTGGAGGTCATCCTGTGCCCAAAGGCTACTGGCAGCAGTTTCTCTATCCGTTTCGGCGGAAGAAGTGATCACTCGTACTTCAACTGAGCCGTCGCCGTGCATGCCGTGCTTGTCGTCACGCGCATCCAGCGCGCCTGCACCGCAGGTTCGAAGATGAGGCTGGTGGCCTCGCCGGGGGAGACTTCGCGGTGCTGGTAGGTGACCCACAGGCCGGTACCGGTGAGGTCGAGCTCGATGTGGAAGCTCACGGGTTCGTTTTGGTCGTGGCTGAGCGTCAGCGTGCGCTGGTCGTAGGCCCACATCAGGTAAGGATCGCTCTTTTGATCCGCCTTGACCTTTGTGTCCTTCCACGGACCGCCATCGCCGCGCGGTTTGCCGAGTTTCCAGAGATCGTCGATGGCTCCAGCCCACAGCGCGGCCTTGCCGTCGTCGCTGCGGAGGATGTGCTCGCTGGCTTTGGCATCCGGCTTGACGCCGCTCATCAAGAACAGGCCGCGATAACCGCCGAAATCGGTCACGCGCAGATCGTGTGAACAAATGGGGCGGATCTTCGCGAAACCATCCGCATTCTCAGCAGGCAACTCATAAAATGTGCCGCAGGCGCTCAGCATGTCGCGCTCCGTGGCCACTTCGCGGCAAATTCGCAGCTCACCGGCCTTGGTGGCGGCATCATAGGCATTGGAAGCGCGTGGCAGACGCCAGCGACGGCCGCGATCATCGACGACGAGCACGCTGGCCGCGTCGAGCGTGATGACGTTCTTCGGGATGGCGACGGCCTTTTCGACAAAGGCCTTCGCTTTGGAGTCTTCCACTCGTTTGAGTTTCAAATCGTCTCCCATCTCGTAGTAGCCGTCTTGGGTCGCAAAACTCAGCGTGCGCTTGTTTTCGCCACGAGGCCGGAAAAGGCCGGTTTGGGCGGTTTCATCGCCGATTCGGGCAATGCCGTCGAAAATGGCGTCAGGCTCGGTGGTGCGAGATTCGCCGTTCGAGAGCGTGATGAGCACGGAGAAGTCTTCGGAGTCTTTCTCGGCCTTCACGCGCAGCCATTCGTCGTCGCCAGTGATCGCGACGCGCTTCGATTCGCCGGTGGCGTGGTCGATGTGCCACACGCTGCGATGCTTCCATCCGGCAACGAGGAAGGGATCGCTCACATCGCCCGCTTTGACGCTGTCGTGCAACCACACCGCACCGCTCGCATGCGCGGGGCCGAGCTTGTCCGGCGTGTCGGGGCTGGTGAACCACAGATTGCTCTGCGACTGGCCGATGCTGTCGATGCCACCTTTGACTTTGCGTTTGTTGAGGAACTCCGACTTCGCGGAGTCATCGCAGCCGAAGACAAGGCGGTCGTTCCAGCGCGTAAAGTCGCCGATGACCTTCATGTAGGCGCTGCGCACGCGGATGCCGCTCGTGTTCGCGGCGGAAAACGTCTTCGGGAAGCTCCAAAACGCGCCGTGCATGGTCATGAGCAGTTTATCCTTGTCCTCGCCGATGTTGCCGATGTCGCGAATGCGCGGCCATTCCGTGTTCCAGCCGTGCGCGCCATCGTAGCTGTGGCTGACTTTGGGCAGGCGGAAGGACTGCCATTTGCCACCATCAAGCAGCATGAGGATGAGCGACTTCGCATCCCAGCCGATGCTCCACACGGGCGCCTTTGGATCGCCGCCGTGGATGCCGCCGGGGCCGGTGACCTCGGTGAATTGATTGCGGCGCACGAGCTGCCAGTCGCCGCTGCCGGTCCATTCGCCGAGCGCACCGCTGGGCGTGGTGGGATCGGTGAGCACGCGCTTGTCGCGGTCGCCGTTGTTGGCGTAGATGACGCGGCCTTGAGATGAATACAGGCCTTTGCCGTGGTAGCCGGGCAGTTGGGAGTCGAGCTTTGACAGCGGTGTCTCGACCTTGAAGTCCTTTTTGATGCCGTTGCCGTCGCGGATGAAGTTTTTCACGGCGAGCGACTTCACATCGACCTCGTAGAGGCCTTCTTCCATCGTGGCGTAGTAGATTTTGCCTGCGGGGTCGGTGAGGTGCCGCGCATTGCCGGTGAGTCGGCCCGGCATGATGTAGGGCGGGATGACGCGGACTTTGCGTTCGGCGTCGATGATATATGGCCCGATGAACAACTGCTGCGACTCAGGGTGAATCATGCGATTCGCCGGCGTGCCGCCGACGCTTTCGGGGCGCACGATCTGCTTCAGATCCGATGTGATCTCATAGAGCTTGTCGCTCGATCCGAACGGCAGATGCGGCCCGTACGTGATGACCCACAGACGGTCCGCCCACGGCACCACCGCGCCCGTGCCGCACTCGCCTTCATTGTTGAACATCGCCAGCGACGGATAGATGCCGCTGATGTTGCGTGGCTCCTGCGCACAGAGCAGGCCTACGGAACACGCGGAAAACACAGAAAGCAGAAGGTTGGGCTTCATGCACAGATGAAAGCGGCGCTTTGATGACAGGCAAGACCTCGATGTTATGCCGGATTGAAATCGCTTATATGTCCAGCCAAGCTGCGCGATGCCGAAAACGATCCCCGCCGATGTCTGGCTCAGCCTTCGCCATGAATGGCTGTGGGTCTATTGTGGCCAGGTGCCGCGTTGCGAAGTGTGGTCGGCGGAGATTCCGGTGCCGCCGGGCGTGTTCTTCGTCGAACGCGGCGAGGTGCGCATTCGTGCGGATGGTGCCGAGATCGTCGTGCCGCGCGGACAGGCCTTTTTCTCCGCGCCGGGGCTGCGGCAGCATTGGTTCGCGAAAAGCACGCGCCTTTTGTCCGTCGGTTTTCGCAGTCAGTGGCCGGATGGCTCGCCGCTGTTTCGCAGCGGCCTGAATTTCGCCGCCAAATCGCCGAAACTGCGGCTGGCAACTATCGCTCTTTTTCGCGCCGTGCATCGTGGCAGGAGAACGATGGCTTACCGTGAGTCGGTCACGGCCAAAGCGCTCTCTTTGGCCGGTTGGGCGACGCATGAGGCGGCGTTTGCGGTCTGGTTCATTGTTTTCATCAAAACGTTGTACCAACTCGGCGTGCAGCCCGAGTCTCGTGCGCCGGCAAGCCGTCGGCGGGTCGATCAACTCGTGGCGTGGCTGAACTCGCGACCGTTGGATCAATCGGTGCCGACGCTGCCGCCTGGATTTGCGCTCGGGATGCGGCGTGCGGATCAAATCCTTCAGCAGCACCTCGGTGTGAGTCTGCGCGTGTTTTTGGAACGGCGTCGCCTCAATGCGGCGCGTGAGCGCATCGTTTCCGAGCACGGTACGCTGAAGGAGATCGCCTTCACGCTGGGCTTCCGCCACGCGTCTCACTTTACGGCGTGGTTTCGCCGCCACACGGGCGTTTCACCATCGGCTTATCGTGCGGGCGGTCTGGAAGCCGCGTGACGTTGGAAATTGCTTACACCAGCATAAGCGCCGGGTTTTCCAGCAGCTTGCGCATTTCGGCGAGGAAGGTGGCTGCGACTGCGCCATCGACGACGCGGTGGTCGCCGCTGAGGCCGACCCACATGCGCTGGCCGACGACGATCTGGCCCTTGTCATCCACGACGGGAGCCTTGCGGATGCTGCCGATGGCGACAATCGCGGCCTGAGGTGGATTGATGATGGCGGCGAACTGGTCGATGCCATACGCGCCGAGATTGGAGACGGTGATGGTGCCCCCAGCGAAGTCATCGGGGCTGAGCTTCTTGTTCTTGGCCTTGCCGGCGAGGTCTTTGACGCTCTGGCTGATTTCGAGCAGCGTTTTCTTTTCCGCCTGCTTGATGACCGGGGTGACGAGGCCGTCATCGATGGCGATGGCGACACTGAGGCCGACGGATATGAATTTCACGATGGCATCACCATCCCACGCCGCATTGATCGCAGGCTGAGCCTGGGCGGCGCGGATGACGGACTTGAGGATGAAGTCGTTGACGGTGTACTTGTTGCCGCCGGTTTTTTCACTGGTGGCATTGAGATGTGTGCGGAACTCCATGAGCGGGCCGGCATCGACTTCCATCTGGAGGTAGAAATGCGGGATCTGCGTCTTCGAGGCGAGCAGGCGCTCGGCGATGATGTTGCGCATGCTGCTGGTGGGCACACGTTCGTCATCAGGGCCGATGACGGGACGAATCGCCGGAGTGGCGGCAACACGAGCGCTGGAACCGCCGACTGGTGCGTTCTCCACGTCTTCGCGGACGATGCGTCCGCCAGGACCGGTGCCGATGAGGGCGTTGAGATCGATACCGCGTTCAGTGGCGATCTTTTTGGCGAGCGGGGAGGCTTTGACGCGGAGGTTGGCGTTTCCAGCAGCAGCGCGGCTCTTGTGCTGCGGCGCGAGGGGAAGACGTGGGCCTACGCTTGCGGCCTTGGTGGCGGAAGTGGCGGGCTTTTTCTCTGCGGCAGGCGCTGGAGCCGCGGCGGCCTGGGCTTTGGCGATGAGTTCGTCGAGATTGGCCGGTGCGGCTTCGTCGTCTTCGAGAATGACCGCGAGCGGAGCACCGAGCGGGACTTTGCCGCCAGGGGTGGCGATGAACTTGTGCAGCACACCTTCAAACGGGCTGGCGTACTCCATGGTGGCCTTGTCGGTCTCGATGTCAGCGATGGCCTTGCCGACGGTGACTTTATCCCCTTCCTTGACGGTCCACTTGGCGAGGGTTCCCTCGGTCATGGTGTCGCTGAGCTTGGGCATTTCGATGAATTTAGGCATGGCGAAAAAAGTGAGAAGTCAGAAGTAAGAGGTGAGAAGGAAGAATCAGCAGATCCCAAGCGCCTTGGCCACCACGACCTCGGCGGTGGGGAGCTGGATGGCCTCCAGCGGCGGGCTGTAGATGGCGGGGGCGTCGAGGCTGCACACGCGTTGCACGGGAGCGTCGAGTTCGTCGAAGATGCGCTCCTGGATCATGTAGGCGATTTGAGCGCCGATGCCGCAGTAGGGCTTATTTTCCTCGACGTAGATGGCGCGGTGGGTCTTAGCGACGGATTCGAGGATGGTGTCCTCGTCGAGCGGGCGGATGGTGCGGAGATCGACGACCTCGGCGTTGATGCCGTGCTCCTCTTCGAGGATGCGGGCGGCTTCGAGGCAGGTGATGACGGCTTTGCCGTGGGCGATGAGGCTGATGTCGGTGCCCACGCGTTTCACGTCGGCGAGACCGAGCGGGATGAAGAGGTCGCCGCCGGGAATTTCGTCGTTGGCGGGCACGTCCCACTCCTCGCCGTAGAGTTTGGTGCTCTCCATGAACATGACGGGGTCATTGTCACGGATGGCGGCCTTCATGAGGCCTTTGGCGTCGTAGGCGTTGCTGGGGCAGACGCACTTCATGCCGGGGAAGTTCGCCATGATGTTCTCCGGCGTGTGGGAATGGGTGGCGCCGACGCTGGTGCCACCGTTGGCGGGGCCGCGGATGACAATGGGGCAGTTGATCTTGCCGCCGGACATGTAGCGGACCATCGCGCCGTTGTTCACGATCTGATCCCAGGCGACGGTGTAGAAGCTCCAGAACATGAGCTCCATCACCGGGCGCACGCCGAGCATGCTGGCACCGATGCCCATGCCGATGAAGCCGGCCTCGCTGATGGGGGTGTCCACGAGGCGCTTGTCGCCCCATTTGTCCCAGAGGCCCTGGGTCACTTTGTAAGCACCGTTGTATTGGGCGACTTCCTCCCCCATCACCACGACCATGGGGTCGCGGGCGATTTCTTCATCAAGGGCTTCACGGATGGCGTCGCGGTAGGTGATTCGGCGGGGCATGGCAGTTTTTGAGGGGTCAGTAAGTCGGGGAAGGAGGTGGCGGTGTCAAGCAGGCGGCTTGTGGAGGAACGACCGGACTGAAAATTGCCCCCGAGTCCCATGAAGCGGAAAAAATGCCGTGTCTCAGGGCTTTTTGTTAGTAATTCCTGATATTTTCAAGAAATGATATTGACGCCGCCGGTAAAGTTTAGTTGAAGAGAGTCTGCAAATTCAAAGCCTGTGCCACTTTCGCCCAGTTCATGCCCCTTTTCTGGCCGCAAACTTGCTCAAAAAAGACGAGCGAAGTGTGAAACTGCTTTTATACTGACGACCCCCTGCGTCTCGGCTCGGGGCAAGGAGTCTGCTCCTTGTATCGTATTACCCACATAGAACGCTCAATATGGAACTCGACGGAGGCATTAAGATTTACCTGCGTGAGATCGGCAAGACTGACTTGCTGACTCCCGACCAGGAGGTCGAGCTTGCCGAACGCATCAAGCGCGGCGACCCCGAAGCCCGTTCGCACATGATTCGTGCGAACCTGCGTCTCGTGGTGAAGATCGCCCAAGATTACGCCAACTACGGCCTGCCACTTCTCGACCTCATTTCCGAAGGCAACATCGGCCTGATGAAGGCCGTGGAACGTTTCGACCCGAACAAGGGTGGCAAGCTTTCAACCTATGCCGCTTGGTGGATCAAACAGTCCATCAAGCGCGCCCTCGCCAACCAGTCCAAGACCATCCGCCTCCCTGTCCACATGGTGGACAAGATCAGCAAGATGCGCCGTGTGGCCATGGCGATGTCCGAAGAACTCGGCCGTGAACCGACTGACGACGAACTGTCCGAAGAAATCGGCATTGATCGTGCCAAACTGAGCCAGCTCAAGGTCGCCTCCATGCGCCCGGCCTCGCTCGACGCCCCGATCAGCGACGACGACAGCACCGAGTTCGGCGAAATCGTCGGCGACGAAAACGCGCAGACGCCGTTCGACCTGCTCTCGCACAAGAACATGCACAGCCAGCTCGATGGCTTGCTGACCGTTCTCGACGAACGCGAACGCAAGATCATCGACGCTCGCTTCGGCCTTGCCGGCCAGAAGCCGCGCACGCTCGAAGAAGTCGGTCAGGAGTTCGGCGTCACCCGCGAGCGTATCCGTCAGCTGCAAAACATCGCCCTGCGCAAGCTGCGCCGTGCCCTGCAGAAAAAAGAAGACCCGATTCCCAAGGCCCTGCGCAACGCCGGTGGCAAGAAGAAGCGCAAAAAAGCCGCTGCCGCCGAAGCCGAGGACGAATAGGACCTCATCAATCACGAAGCCGGAGTCGCAAGACTCCGGCTTTTTTGTGGATGGTTGACTGAGAATTGGACGCATGAAGAGGTGATGTGATAAATGCTCTATGCGCTTTTTTGCAGCAATCACCGCTCTTCTCTGCATGGAGTCATGTGCAGCACGTCATGAAGCCCCGTGGCAGGAAATCACCACTGCCAATACAAGCAGCGCACCCAGCTTGGTGGGCCGTTGGAAGTCGGACACGGCTCCCACCGGCTACTGGATCATCGACCGGCATGCGGATGGGCGCTATGCGAGCAAATTCTATTTGTGTCATGATTTCAGCAAGCCGCATGAGGTCGCCTTGGAGTGGGGGCGTTGGGAGCTGAATGGGAAACGTTATCGACATGTAATCGATGGGACCAACTCGGAGGTGCTGCGGCGATTCGTCGGCAAATGGAAAGAATGGCCCGTCATCAGCATGACTCACGATCGCTTCGAATTCTCCGTCAATGATGGTGACCGCCATGAGCTACGCGTTTCGATCACTGACGATCTTCCAAACTTGAAACTGCCTACTCCGAAGGACAGCCCCTATGGTTGGATGCACAACAAGCATGGTATCAACGAACCCAGCCTGAAGGACGCCCCAGACTGGCTCTATTCAAAGCCACTTTGAATCATCACTTCGGTCTCTGCACCGGCAGAAACTGCACCGCATCAGCAATGACCACCTTGTCCGGCTCGGTGCCTTCATTCGACACCCGCACCCAGCCAGCGCGGCCCGCTTCAAACCGAAACGTTCCGAGCGTGCGAAACAGTCGGCCATGCTCGGGTTCCTGCTGCTGATTCATCACGATCTTGGTGTCGCCATCGGCATGATGAATGGCAACCGGAGCCTTCGTGGAGCGTCTCACGTTGTAGCAATGCGCCAACCGCACCTCATACCAGCCCGCTTTCGGCAGATCCGGCGTGAACGTCACGGATTTGCTGCCCTTGCCTGCCTTCATGTCATGCAAGTAAGCCAGGCCGACGTAAGGCGGCGTGTGTATTGAGTATTGCCACTCGCCCACGAGTTCCGCCGCCGTCTCATCCACCACAATGCCCGGCAACGCTGCCGGATCGCTCACGATGAACTTCACCATCTCCGGCCGGTCGACTTCACCGGGCGGGTGAATGTTTCTGACGGCCTTAGGATGTGGTTTGATTGCCTCGGCGGCTATGGCGACACCAAGAGCGATCAAAATCGTCGAAGATAAAAAGTATCGAATCATGTTCAGTGCTGATCGGTTACTTCCCCGCCTTCTCATTCAGCAAGTAGCCCAGCAAGTCGATGAACGTAGCCTCATCGAGTGTCTGGCCAAACGTGGGTGGCATGAGGGAGATAGGAGTAACTTCGGTCTTGGTGATGTCCTTTTTGGCGATGCGATGTTCTTTGCCAGTGGCGTCGGCGAGGAGGTGGATTTGGCCGAGTTCGGCTTTGAGGAAGCCTGCGAAGGTGCTGTTGTCCTTTAGGGTGAGGGTGTGGAGGTGGAAGTGGGCATCGACGTTGCGGTTGGGGTCGAGGATGTCTTCGCAAAGGCGTGCGGGGCCGCGCGCGCCGATGCCGTCGAGCTGCGGGCCGATGAGGCCGCCTTCGCCGTTGATTTGATGGCAGGCGGCGCAGTTCATCTTGAAGACGTTGGCTCCGGTTTCGAGATCGGGCCTAGCTTTGGCAAAGGCGGCCGTGCGGGTGGCGATGAGGGTGTCGAGCTGCTTTCGTTGCTCGGGTGAAACGGGCAGGGGCGGCGGCGCGGGTCGCGGTGGGAGGTAGGCGGCGAGTTTTTCGCGCAACGCGGCTGGGGCGCTGTGCTGGAGCATGACGGCGAGGGTTTTGAGGCTCTCGCGTGTGGTGTCGGCGCTTTGGTAATCGTTCACGTTGATGACGGCAGGCTCAATGTGGGTGATGCCGAGCCAGGCGTAGGCTTTGCCGTCATCGCCGTCGATGACTTCGAGTGTGATAATTTTTCCAATGTGATCCTTGAGATCAAACTCGACTTGTTTGGCGATGTCGGAGCGCGGTGGGAAGGCGCTGGTGATGATTTGGCCTGTCTTGGCTTCGCGGAGGTGAATGACGTTCTTGGCGTGCGGCTCGGCTTTCGGTGGACCGCGATGGCCGTTGATCCAGAGAGCAAGTTTGGCCGGTACGGTGAAGGGGATCGACCTCAGCGTGCCAGTGCGGCTTTCTTCATCGCCGCCGCCTTTGGCTATACTTTGCAGGACGGGTGCCTCGGTGCCATCGGTGAGCCTGCGAGGCTGAAGGGTCCATTTAGCATCGCCGAGAGTTGTCCAGGTGGGTGTTGGCTTGGTGGCGGTGGAATTGAGAAGCTGCGTGGCGAGCTCTTGTGCCCATGCGACGAGTTCGGGCGGCGGAGGCGTGCCGCGTTCACTGAATCCGTCCGAAAGGGCGGTGAGGAGCGGGAGCGGAGTGGTGGAATTTTGGAGTGATGACTTTCTGGCAAGCGCGATGGCTTGGGGTGAAAACGACGGATCACCGTAGCGTGCGATTTGAGTGAGGATCGCAGCGGTGATGGGTGCACCACGCTGCAAACGAGCGAGCAGGAATTCAGCGGCATCTGGCGTGGGCACTGCGATGGCGATTTCGTCAATCAGACTTGCCGGTGTGCCCTTGAGCTTGGCGAAAGCACCGGGGAGCTTGAGATGATCGCGAATCGCAATGCGGTAGGCAAGCCCGAGGCTGGTGTCATCGGCAGATGTTCGCAGCGCGTTGCGAATGAGCAAAGGCAAAGCTTCGAGCTCGGGCGCATCAAGCATCTTCGCAAGGATGCTGCGTTGCACGAACGACGAAGGGCTTTGCAGCGCAGAACGCCAGTCATTGAGATCGGGCAGCACCGATGGCTGGCGTTTGGAAGTGCCGGAGGTTTTGACGATCCGCCAAATACGCCCGCGTTCCTTGTCACGCCCCGGATGCTCCAGCGGGACTTCGTAGTGGCCGATGATCTTGTTGTAGAAGTCGGCGATGTAGAGGGCGTTGTCGGGGCCGAGTTGGAGATCGACGGGACGGAACCAGGGATCGTCGCTGGTGAGGAAGTCGGGTTGTTCGTTGGCCTTCGGCGTGGAGCCGGTGAAAGTGACCTTGTCGTGATTGACGGTGGAGGTGACGACGTTGCCGACGAAGGTGTGATCGTCCCACTCCGGCCCCCAGACGCCGCCGTCGATGTAAACGATGCCGCAGATGCCGGTGGAGCCGTGCGTGTGCTGGCACATGACCGGCGCGAAGCCGAGTCCATCGTGCGGTTTGCCAAAGCTGGGATAGTGAGCGCCGCGAATGAGTTGGTAGATCGGCGAGCTGTGACAGTCGGCGCTGTAGAGATTGCCGTAGCGGTCCCAGCAGAGGCCAAACGGGTTCACCTGGCCGTGTGTCCACGGTTCGACGCGTGAACCGTCGGGTTTGAAGCGGAAGACGTTGCCGCTGTGGAGTTCGAGCGTGCTGCCGTCCTTCGCCTTGAAGTGGCTGGTGTTGTTGAAGCCGTGGGTGGCATACACCCAGCCGTCGAGACCAAGGCGGAAGCTGCTGCACATGCCGTGGGTGTCTTTTTCGTAGCCGAGGGGGCCGAAGAGGACTTCGCGATGGTCAGCGATGTCATCGCCATCGGTGTCGGCGAAGTACCAGATGTTCGGGATGCTCCAGGCGATGCAGCCGGCTTTGTGCTCGGGTTTATGCCAAGGGAGGAATCCGGTGGGGATGTTGAGTTCGTTGGCGAAGTCGGTGCCTTTGTCGGCACGGCCGTCGCCATCGGTATCTTCGAGGATTTTGATCGCGTCTCGGCTGCCTTTGACGTTCGTGCCCTTCGGATCGGACCAGCGTGATTTTTCGGCGGCGTAGGGATACTCGACGGTGGAGGAGACCCACAAGCGGCCACGGGCATCGAAGGCCATGTTGATCGGTTTGTTGATCTGTGGCTCGGCGGCGAAGAGCTGGACTTCGAAACCGGGCGGCACATGAAACCCGGCGCGTTCTTGTTCCGGCCTCAGCGCATCGGTTTCGCGCACAAGACGAAGTTTTTCCTCGGCGGCATGAAGCGTGAAGGTGAGAGCCGAAGCAGCGGCAAGGCAGCGGAGGAAATGCATGGAGGCATTACAACGCAGGCGACGGTGCTCCTTCAAGCATTTGCTGAGTGCCTGACTCGGATCAATTCACCGCACAGCTGCCTGTATCGCATGAAACATGGGACACTTCCGCACGCAGCGCATCATCACTGCGCAAGCGCAGCAGATGCGAAAGGCTGATGCGGTTGCTGGAGATCCAATGCACCACGCGGCGGGCGATCTGCTGCATGCCGGGGCTGGCGAGCCGCAGTGACCACTCGCGATACTCGCGCAAGGCCCACAGGCATGTCACCCAGGCTCCCGCGCCCTGCCAGAGCGATCCGTCATCGCCCATGACAACGATTTCCTGATCGGCGCGAAGGTTCGGAAGATCAGGGCAACGTTTCTGCGCTTGTTCGGAGTCGTAGGGCATGAAATCGAGATGAACGTAAACAGCCTGGTCGAGCATCCAGCGCCGGAAGCGCGAGCAGAGGCCGCAACGGGCATCGTAGAAGATGGTGAGGGTGTTCATCACGATGGATCAGGTGGAGGTTTATCCATGCGAGCGCGGACGTAGGCGGCGACGATGCCGGTGGCACAGGTGCCGAGTGCGTAGGGCAGGGCGGCTTTGTCCAGAGTGCGCCAAAGACCCTCCAAAAGGCCATGATGAACGACTTCAAACCAAGCGACCCATGCAAAGACTAGTGCGACGATGGCAAAACTCGTCAGGAAACCGCACCAGGCCGCAGTGCCCAGTCTGCGCAGTCTGGAGGCGTCACTGACGAGAAGATCGGTCGGCAGGAAAATCACCAGCCAGATGATCGAAACAACTATTCCTGTGAAAGTACCTATCATTAAAAAATCGGCGCCCCTGAGAGATGAACCTGGTTTCAAAAGAATCGGAATCGCTCCCACCCACCAGGCGATGTTGCACGCGACCCAGCCGCACAACATCGCGAGGAACGAGAGCTTCACTTTGCGAAGGAAGTTTTTCATGGCTTGTCATGATGGTGCTGCGCATGGGGTGAGTCCCATCTTGCGCGGACATATGCGGCGACGGTGCCGGTGGCGCAGGTTCCGAGCACGTAGGGCGGGGCGGCTAGGCTCCAGGTGGCACGGATGCCATCGACGAGGCCCCAGCGACTGACATCATTCCACGCGAAGGCCACGAAGGCCGCCAGCACGATGGCAAAGGCGGCGAGGAAGCCACAGCCAGCCGCCGTGCGTGGCCGACGCAATCGCGAGGCATCGTTCACGCAAAGATCGACCGGCAAGAAAATCGCCAGCCAGGCCATGCCGATCACGATTGCAGTGCAGATGGCGACGGCGAGGGCGAATAGAAGGGATTGTTTGAGATTCGCATGCTGGACCGACGCGAGGTCCATTCTTGGAATCGCTCCCACCCACCACGCGATGTTGCACGCTAACCAGCCGCACAACATCGCGAGGAACGAGAGCTTCACTTTGCGAAGGAAGGTTTTCACAGCGTGTCGAGGATGTCGTGGGCTTTGCTGACGCGATGCATCGGCGGAATCGGTGGTGGCAGGTTCACAAGCGTGGCGCGGCGGCGCATCTTGGTGAAGACGTAGAGGTTGAAGAAGTGCATGCCGCCGAGCACCAGCAGCACGACGCCCATTTTGCCGCTAAGCGCCTCGAAGACGCCTTGAGCGCCGACGATTTCGTCCACCGTTTTGAGATACAGCGACACGAAGCCGATGTTCATGAGGTAGAAGCCGACGACGAGCAGGTGATTGACACTGTCGGCGAGGTCGGTGTTCCCATGGAAGCAATCGACGAGGAAGATGCGGCCGTTTTTGTGAAGTGTTTTGGCCACCCAGATGGTTAGGGCGACGGCAAGCACGAGGTAGAGGGTGTAAGTGATGACGGTTTCGTTCATAGTGTTGCGTGGTTTGCGTTTGTGTTCTGAAGTTTCAGTAACTACTGAAACTTAAAGGCATGAAAAGATCAGCCAAGGAGGCGCATGGCCCACTGGAGAGCGGAGGCGTGCTTCATGGTGATCACGGTGTCGGCGACTTTGACGCCAAAGCTGAGGAATTCGTCGAGGTCCTTCATCTGCTGGTGGAAGTCGCGTCCAGGACCAGCGGCTTCGTCCTTCGTCCTGGCGGCGCAATCACGTAGCAGGTGGATGGCGGGCTCGATCTCGCGGCGTTTGCGCTCCTTCGAGATGGTGATGAAAATCTTCCACACGTCCTTCTCGGCCTCGAAGTACTCCTTGCGGTCGCCTTTCTTGGTGATGATGCGGACGAGGTTCCAGCCGACGAGATCCTTGAGGTTCGTGTGGGCGTTGCCGCGGCTGATTTGCAGCTTTTCCATGACCTCGTCGGTACACATCGGCTCCGGGGCGGTCATGAGCAGGGCGTGGATCTGGGCCATCGTGCGATTGATGCCCCACTGCGTGCCGAGCGAGCCCCACTGGGCCACGAATTCCTCGCGTGCCTTTTCCCAGGGTGGTAGTTCCTTGTTCACACTTTCACTAGAAACTGAAAACACCGAAAGGCAAGCCGGGATTCCAGTTTTCTCGTGATCACGGGCTTAAACGCACCTTCACCCACACACCGCCCTCTTTGCGATAGCGAATGCGGTCATGCAGGCGGCTCACGCGGCCCTGCCAGAACTCGATTTCGTCCGGTAGCAGCGTGTAACCACCCCAGTGCGGCGGGCAGGGAACCTGGCCTTCGGGATATTTCGCTTTCAGTTCGGCGTCGCGCTGCTCCAGCCACTCGCGACCCGGAATCACGACGCTTTGATCCGACACCCAGGCACCGATTTGATGCCCGTAGGGTCGGCTGGCGAAGTACTTTTGGGCATCGGCATGATCGAGCTTCGAAATCGTGCCCTTCATGCAGACCTGATGATGGCGGTCCGTCCACAGAAAGCAGGCGGCGGCTCGTGCATCCACAGCGATCTCTTTGCCCTTCCGGCTCTCGTAGTTCGTGTAAAAATGAAAGCCGCGCTCGTCGATGCCCTTCAGAAGCACCGTGCGCACCGTCGGGGTGCCATCAAGGCCGTTCGTGGCCAGGCTCATCGCATTCGGCTCCGGCAGGTTGTGCGCGAGAGCGTCATTGATCCAAGTCGTGAACAACTGCGCCGGATCGGCCGGGGCGCTGTGCTCGTCGAGCTCGCCCTGGTCGTAACTCACGCGCAGGTCGGGCAGGTTCGGTTTGTCAGTGGGATTCATTCGGGTTACAAGAAACGTGCGCCGCGCGGCCTCCGCTACGCCAGCATTGGCCTTTTACGCCTTCTTTTGTCCCATGTCATCCCCGGTCACCGGAGTCATCCACGATCTCGAACGCATCCTGCTCACGCCGGATCAAATCCACACCCGTGTGCGCGAGATGGCGTCCCGCTTGAATGCGGTGTTGGCAGGCAAGGTCGTCACCGTCGTGGCGCTGATGGATGGCGGCCTGTTTTTTGTGGCGGACCTTCTGCGCGCGCTCGAACTGCCCGTCCGCCTGCACACGCTCAGCGCCAGCAGCTACCAGGGCGGCACCGCCACCACCGGCGAGGTGAAGGTGAACTGGCCCGCAGGCGTCGATCTGCGCGATCAAGACGTGCTCCTGCTCGATGACATCCTCGACACCGGCCTCACGCTCAGCGTGATCTCCGAACGCATCCTCGCCCAGCAGCCCTCCAGCCTGCGCACCTGCGTCCTGCTCAGCAAACGCCGCCAGCGCGTGCGTGATGTGCCGCTCGATGACGCCGGTTTCGAGATCGACGACGAGTTCGTCGTTGGTTACGGCATGGATTACATGGGCCGCTTCCGCAATCTGCCATGCATCGGCATCCTGAACCCGAACAAGCCGTCATGAAGCTGCGAGTGCTGTTCTTCTCCGTGCTGCGCGACATCACCGGTGCCGATGAAATCGCACTCGAACTGCCCGCGGGCAGCACGATGGCCGATCTTCTCGCTCAAATCGAATCCCACTGGCCCAAGCTGCGCGAATGGCAAAGCAGCCTGCTCCTGGCCCTTGATCAAACCTATGTGAAGCGCGATGCGCTGCTGCACGACGGCGGCGAAGTCGCCATCATGCCGCCGGTGCAGGGCGGCTGACAATCACTTCCTCCCGCCCTTGATGTATTCCTCGCGGCTCAAAGTGCCGCTGCCGTCTTTGTCGAAGACCGGGAAGCGTTTGGGGGCCTCGTCGGGGTCCGGTTGATTGAGGAGAAATTCTTCCTTGGTGAGCTGGCCGTCCTTGTTCGTGTCTCGTTTGTCAAAGGCGGCTCCACGATCTTGTTTCGAGCTCTTTTTGGTTTCGGCTTTCTTCGGATCGGGCTTGTTCGAGACTTGGCGTCTGGCCTCGGGATGCGTGGCGAGCAACTTGCGCAGTTCCTCGACGACTTCCGGCTGATCGGCGGCGAGGTTCTTCGTCTCTGTGGGATCGGACTCGTAATCGTAGAGTTCGAGGACCGCCGTTCCAGGCGCATCGCCGGGCTTTTTCCATTCGACGAGACGATGCCGCTGTGTGCGTATCGCACGACCGATCAATCCTTCGCCGCGTGGATAGACGTGAATGGCGTGATCGCGCGTGCTGGTGGCCGGATTCTTCAAAACGGAGGCGAAGCTGCGACCGTCGAGCTTCGCGGGAGCAGGGAGGGAAGCGAGTTCGGCAAGTGTGGGATAAATGTCCACCGTCTCCACAAGCGCCTGCGTGTGCTGACCGCCTGCGATGCCCGGTGCCGCGACGAGCAGCGGGATGCGCGCGGCCTGCTCGTAGTTCGTGTGCTTGCACCACATGCCGTGGTCGCCGAGATGCCAGCCGTGGTCGCCCCAGAGCACGATGATGGTGTTTTCAGCGAAGCCGTTCGAGTCGAGGGCATCGAGCACCTTGCCGAGTTGCGCGTCCATGTAGCTGGTGGCCGCGTGGTAGCCGTGGATGAGGTGAATCGCCTGCTCCTTCGTCACCGGGCCTTTGTCCGGCATGTCTTTGTACTGACGCAGCTCGCCCCAGGAACTCGGCGCGAACTCCGGTGCTCCTTCAGGCGCTTTTTGAAGTTCCGGCAGCTTGAAGCTCGCGGGATCGTAGAGATCCCAGTATTTCTTTGGAGCGACGAACGGCAGATGCGGCTTCAAAAAGCCTACCGCGAGAAAAAAAGGCTCGTCCGGCTTCGCTTTGGCTGCTTCGAGGCGCTTGATCGCTTCATCGGCGATCATGCCGTCACCGTAGCGATTGTCCGGCACATCGGCGTTTTCCGTCGGAGCGCCACGCGGCAGTTTCCAGGCCTCCTTCTTGTTTTCAAACAGCGCCTGCTCGCGGGTCGATTCAGGCGGGTTGTTCTCCTTCAGCACGTAGCTGATCGTCTTCGGGCTGTAATGCGGCACGCTCCACGAGGCTTCGTCGTTCACATTGCCGTGGCCGACGTGGAAGATTTTGCCGAGCCCCTCAGCACGATAGCCGTTCGCCTTGAAATACTGCGGCAGCGTCACTGCATCTGGCGCCGCTTTGCGGAAGTTTGTGCTCAACTCGTAAATGCCGAGTGTCTGCGGTCGCAAACCGGTCGTGAGCGCACTCCGTGAAGGCGAGCACACGGCCTGATTGCAAAACGCTTTCTCAAACAACACGCCCCGCGCCGCGAGGCGGTCGATGTTTGGCGATTGGACGATTTTGTCACCGTAGCAGCCGAGCAGCGGCTTCAAATCATCGACGCAGATGAGCAGAACGTTGGGTTTCGATGCCGCGAGGAGCGCGGGGCAGAGAGCGAAGAAGAAAAAGGCGGCGCGGATCATGGGGAGGGTCAAGGAGTCAAGAAGGTGGTGAGTTGTCTTAACGCACGTCTCTTGACTATCTTGACCTCAACTTGACAGCGCTCCCCTCACTGAGAGATCAGCCCTCAAGGTCCTCAAACGACTGGATGGCCCAACCGCCGGAGCCGAGCACGAGGGTGTACGAGCGGAAAGCGCCGGCATCCTTGGGGCCGACGAGAATGGTGGCCTGACGCCCGTTGTTGAATTTCTCGATGACGACGACGGTCTCGGGTTTGCCGTTGGTGGTGACGCGGACCTCGATGCGGGTGGGTGTCGAGGTGGGTGAACCCACACGGATTTTACCGCCCGTCACGCGATGAGCCTCGTCGAGGAAGTGAATGTAGGCGACTTCAACGGGAGGGCGTCCTGGGTTGACCGCAGCGTCAACGGGATCAGCCAAGGTAGCGGGTTTGTCGGGTGTGACGGAGACGGCGTCTGGCGGTGTGGTTGCAGCGGGAGGAGACGGCTTGAGCCTGTCCCACAACATGGCAGTGGCGACGCCAATGACGGCGGCGATGATGACCGGCACCACCACCAGCAGCGCGGAGGAAGAACGTGGAGCAGAAGGGGCTGGTTCTGGCGCAAGCACAGGCGCTGGCGCGGGTGAGACTGAAGGTAAAGGTGAAGGTGAAGGTGAAGCGGCGGCAACACGATGACCGCATTGGTCGCAGAAGGCCGTGCCGGGCGCGAGGGCGGCACCGCAGTTCGAGCAGAAGGCTGGTTTGGTATTGGACATGATCAG
>NZ_JBIIKX010000029.1:0-69747 GCF_044232965.1 Prosthecobacter sp. | reverse complement strand
TCGAGGAAAAGAACGGCGTTTACGGTGTCGATCCACGTTAGGCAGGCGCTTTGCGGGCCGTTTGCTTCCCGCCATGATTTTCCGACCCGCCCTCGCCACGTTTCTGCTGTGCCTGACACCTGCCTTGGCCCAAACGAAGCTTCAAAAGGCCGATGTCACGCTCGCGCCGCCGAAGAACCTCAAAACGAAGCTCCCGCCGGGCTACACCATCCCCATCGTGGACATCAGCGGCGAGACGCAGCGCCAAGTCATCGTGGATCGCGAGAAAGGCCAGTATCTCGGTCATCCCACGACGGTGCTGCTAGATGACCAAACGACCATGCTCACCGTCTATCCGAAGGGCCACGGTCGCGGCTCCATCGTTTTCAAGCGCAGCAATGACACCGGCCTCACATGGAGTGATCGTTTGCCGACGCCGAAGTCGTGGGAGACCTCGCTCGAAGTGCCCACGCTGCATCGCGTCGTCGATGCGAGCGGCAAAAAGCGCCTCATCATGTTCAGCGGCCTGTATCCCATCCGCATGGCCATTTCGGAGGATGATGGCGGCACGTGGAGCGAGCTGAAAGCCATCGGCGACTTCGGTGGCGTGGTCACGATGGCCACGGTGATCGATTTGAAGACGCCGGGGCACTACCTCGCGTTTTTTCACGATGACGGACGCTTCATCCGCGGCGGCGAGGTGGAGAAATACCGCATCAAAAGCCCCCACGTGCCGGATTACTCGTCCACGACCGCGAAACCGTGGCGCTTCTGGGTTTACACCTGCCTTTCCAAAGACGGCGGCCTCACCTGGAGCGTGCCCGTGCCCATCGCGATGCTGCCCGACGCGAATCTCTGCGAACCCGGTGCTCTGCGTTCACCCGATGGCAAACAGATCGCCGTGCTGCTGCGTGAAAACAGCCGGAAGTACAATTCCTTTGTCATCTTCTCCAATGACGAAGGCCTGAGCTGGAGCGAACCGAAAGAACTCCCCGCCGCGCTCACCGGCGACCGCCATGTGGCAAAGTATGCGCCCGATGGCCGCCTCTTCATCAGCTTCCGCGACACCACGCACGTCAGCGCCACCAAAGGCGACTGGGTCGGCTGGGTGGGCAAATACGAGGACATCGTGAACGGCACCGAGGGCCAGTATCGCGTCCGCATCATGGACAACACCAAAGGCCAGGACACCACCTATCCAGGCGTCGAGCTGCTGCCCGACGGCACCTTCGTCACCACGACTTACGGTCACTGGACGCAGGGCGAAGAAGCCTACGTAGTCAGCGTGCGCTTCAAACTGGAGGAACTCGATGCCAAACTTCAAAAGTAACCGCCGCAACTTCATGGCGGGATTGCCCGCATTCGGATGGATGGCGGCCCATGCGGCTGAGGCACAACCGTTGCAAGACATCATCTTCGGCTCCTGCCTGGAATCGCATGAACATCCCATGCTCGACCGCACGCTCACGCTGCCACGCGACCTATTCATCTTCATGGGCGACAACATCTATGCCGACAAAGGCGGCATCCCGATGATGCAGGAAAAATATGCGCTGCTCAAAAACAGCCGCTTCTTCCGTGGATTGAAGAACAAGCCCATCCTCGCCACCTGGGACGATCACGATTTCGGCCTCAATGATGGCGGAGCGGAGTATGCGCAGAAAAAAGAGGCGCAGACGGAGTTTTGGAACTGGCTCGATGAACCGGCTACCTCACCGCGTCGCAAACAGGAAGGCGTTTATCATTCGCAGACCTTCGGTCCGGCTGGCAAGCGTGCGCAGGTCATCCTGCTCGACACACGCTATTTCCGCAGCCCGATGAAGAAGGCGCCGAAGGACAAGGCCATGCTCGGCGGCAGCAGCGTGCCCACAGACGATGAAACCACCACCATCCTCGGCGCCGCGCAGTGGCTCTGGCTCGAAAAAATCCTCATGGAGCCTGCGGAACTGCGCATCATCGTCTCCAGCATCCAATTCGCCCCCGAGGCTCACGGCGGTGAGTGCTGGGCGAATTTTCCGCACGAGCAGCGGCGCATGCTCTCGCTCCTCAAAGGCCAAACAGCCCTCGTTTTGAGCGGAGACCGGCATTGGTGCGAGTTTTCCCACAACGGCGTCTTCGACCTCACCTCCAGCTCGATGACGCAGAAGCACCCACGCGGCACGCCCACGCCGAACAAGCATCGAATCGTGCCCAAGACCTACCATCTGCCGAATGTGGGCCATCTGCGTCTCGATTGGGAGTCAGCCACCTTCAGCGCAAAAGTCATTGCCGAGGACGGTGAGGCGAAAATCACGCATCAAGCGGCGTTCACTGATCTGCTGGTCCGCTAAAGCATGCGCCTCGTCATTCCATTCACGCTCCTTGCCACCCTCGGCGTCCTCGCCGAGGAGAAACGTGTCGAGTTCAATCGTGACGTGCGCCCGATCCTCGCCTCGAAGTGCTACGCCTGCCACGGTCCCGATGAGGACAAGCGCGAGGCGGATCTGCGGCTCGATGTGCGCGCGGAGGCGGTCAAAGAGGCGATCAAGCCCGGCAAGCCGGACGACAGCGAGTTCTGGCATCGCATCAGCACCACCGAGGCGGATGACGTGATGCCGCCGCCATCCTCGCCGAAGCAGCTCACGAAAGCGGAACGCAATCTCTTCCGTCGCTGGATCGCGGAGGGTGCCGAATACCAGGATCACTGGTCTTTTGTGCCGATCAAGCGTCCCTCCGTGCCACCAACGACGAGCAAGAATCCCATTGATGGCTTCATCGAAGAGAAACTGCGTCCTCATGGACTCAAGCCCGCAGTGGAAGCCGATCCCATCACGCTGATCCGCCGCGTTTTCCTCGATCTCACCGGTTTGCCTCCGACTCCGTCCGACTTGTCGGATCTGTCCGACTGGTCTGACGAAAAGTATGTCGCACTCGTGGATCGCTTGCTAGCTTCTCCTAACTTCGGCGAGCGCTGGGCGCGGCACTGGCTGGACATGGCCCGCTACGCTGACAGCAACGGCTTCCTTGGCGACGGCCTGCGCCCGAATGCCTGGCGCTATCGTGACTGGGTCATCGACGCGATCAACCGCGACCTGCCGTTTGACCAGTTCACCATTGAGCAGATCGCCGGTGATCTGCTGCTGAATCCAACACTCGCACAGCTCACCGCCAGCGGCTTCCATCGCAATGCCGCGTTGAACACCGAGGCGGGAGTGGACAAGGAGGAGGCGCGTTTCCAAAACCTCGCCGACCGCGTCAACACCACCGGACGCGTGTGGATGGGCCTCACCGTCGGCTGCGCGCAGTGCCACACGCACAAATACGACCCGATCACCATCCGCGACTACTACAGCTTCTATGCCTTCTTCAACAACACTGTCGATCAAGACGAGCCGAACACCAAAACACCGGCGCTGGCCGAGGTGATGAACGATCGCCGACAGACCTATGTCCACATGGCGGGTGATTACACCCGGCGCGGCCCTGATGTCATTCCTGCAAGCCTTTCGGCACTGCCACCGATGACAAATCCCACGCAGCCTGAGCCAAGCCGTCTCGATCTCGCCAAGTGGCTCGTTTCACCGCAGCATCCGCTCACCAGCCGTGTCTCGGTGAATCACATCTGGAGCAAGCTCCTCGGCATCGGCCTGGTCAGCACACCGGACGACTTTGGCGCCACTGGCGAGCCGCCATCGCATCCTGAGCTGCTCGACTGGCTCGCCAGCGAGTTCATGCGCCAGGGCTGGAGCCGCAAGCAACTCATCAAGCTCATCGTCACCTCGGCGACCTACAAGCAATCCTCCGCGCATCGCGATGACATCGTCGTGGTCGATCCGCTGAATCGGCTCCTCGCTCGTCAAAACCGCCTTCGTCTGGATGCCGAAATCCTGCGTGACTCCGCGCTCGCCGTCAGCGGGCTTTTGAAGCCCACAATCGGCGGACCGAGCTTCCGCCCGCCTTTGCCAGAAGATGTGTTTGATGTCGGCCGCTCGTCGAACTGGAAGGCCAGCCCTGGCGATGAAATCTACCGCCGCAGCCTCTACATCATCACGCTGCGCAGTGTGCTCTATCCCACGCTCACCACCTTCGACGCGCCGGACGCCGCCGACGCCTGCGTGCGCCGCGAGCGCTCCAACACGCCCCTGCAAGCCCTCACCATGATGAACGATGGCGTCTTCGTCGAAGCGGCACAATCGCTCGCTCTTCGCGTCTTGCGTCAAAGCCCCGCCGAAGCGCCGAAGCGCCTGCAAAAGCTCTTCCGCCTCGTTTTGAACCGCGAACCGCGTTCGGAAGAGCTTTCACGGCTCCTAGCCTTCCACGCCGAACAAAAAACTCGCGTGCAAAACGATGGTGTCGAAGCTCTCAAAGCCCTCGGAACTCACGAAAAGGCCGTTCCGCCTTCCGAAATCGTCGAAGCCGCAACACTCGTCGCCTCCGCTCGTGTGCTCCTGAATCTCGACGAGTTCATCAACCGCCAGTAGCCGCTTTTATGGTCATCACCTCCCTCGATCTCGACAAACCGGGCAAGCAGCAGGGCTTCCTCCAAGTCCCCTATTCTCACAACCTCGGTGGTTGGGCGAATGTGATGATCCCGATCACCATCGTTGCGCGTGGCAAAGGGCCGACGGTGCTCGTGCTCGGCGGCAACCATGGCGACGAGTATCAAGGCCAGATTGCCATCATGAAACTCGCACGCGAGTTGACGCCTGAGAAGGTCACGGGCCGCATCATCTTCATTCCATCGCTCAACATGCCTGCGGCCCGTGCAGCGACGCGTTTGTCACCGCTGGATGGCATGAACATGAACCGTGCTTTCCCCGGCGATGCCGAAGGCCCAGTGACGAGCCAGATCGCGCATTACCTGCGCACGATGCTGTTTCCGATCAGCGATGTGGTGATCGACATCCACAGCGGTGGCCGCAGCATGGAATTCGTTCCTTGCTCGCACATGCACCTAGTGCCGGATCGTGAGCAACGGGCGAAGATGTTCGCTGCCATGCTCGCCTGGGGCACGGAGTTCTGCTTTATCTATGCCGACATCGCGGGCACGGGCCTGCTGCCGGTGGAAGCCGAGAATCAGGGAAAGCTCGTCGTCACCACCGAACTCGGCGGCGGCGAGTGCATTCCCGCCAGCGTGCATCGCATCGCGCAGAGTGGATTGCGCAACGTGCTCGTTCATGTCGGAGCGCTCAAAGGCCGCGAACAGCCGCGCAAAGCACCCGCGATCATCACGCAGGCCACGAATCGGGAAGACTACATCCTCGCGCCTGAGTCCGGCATTTTCGAGATCGCGTTCGATCTCGGTGCGAAGGTGAAGAAAGGCCAGATCGTCGGCTACATCCATCATGTGGAGCGTCCTGATCGAGCGCCGGAGGAGATCATCGCGGAGAGCGCTGGTTATCTCATCACCATGCGCGCCCCGTGCCTCACGCAGCAGGGCGATTGTGTCGCCGTGATCGCCAGACAAGTCAGCGAGCGCGAGGTTCTACGCGCATGAGCAAGGTGAAGTCAGCCGGCGCGCTCGTCGCGTTCATGTGGTTCGCGTATTTCCTGAACTACTGCGACCGCCAGGCGGTCTTCTCGATGTTTCCATCGCTGAAGGCCGATCTGAAGATGACGGACCAGGAACTCGGCCTCGTCGGCGCGATGTTCCTCTGGGTCTATGCCTTCGGCTGTCCGATCTCCGGCTATCTCGGTGATCGCTTTTCAAAGCGTCTCCTCGTCGTGCTCAGTCTCGTCGTCTGGAGCGTCGTCACCATCGGCACTGGACTCGTAGCCTCAGGTGCGATGCTGCTGGCCATGCGTGCTGCAATGGGCGTCTCAGAGTCGCTTTACATGTCCAGCGCCGTCGCGCTCACCGCCAGCGCGTATCCGGCTGCCCGACGTTCACGCGCTGTCTCGATGCTCATGACCGGGCAGATCGCAGGAACTGTGGCAGGCAGTTGGTTCGGCGGCTGGATGGCGGATCGCGGCCAATGGCGAGAGGCCTTCTTTGCGCTAGGTGCGGTCGGCGTGCTATATGCGCTGCCTTATTTTGCGTTTCTGCGCCGTGTCGAGGAACCGCAGACGGACAAGGCATCGACGACAGCGGGCATCACCTTCACCGCGCTAGGTCGTTCACGCACTTTCATGCTGCTGTGCCTCGTGTTTCCGGTGTTCGTCTTTGGCATCTGGCTGCTCTACGGCTGGCTCCCGGCTTTCCTGCACGACAAGTTCTCGCTCAATCAAGCTGATGCCGCCTTCAACGCCACCGCCTTCCTGCAAACCGCGACCTTCGTCGGTGTGATCAGCGGCGGCATGATCGCCGATGCTCTCTTCCATCGCACGAAAGCCGCACGCCTGTGGCTCATGGTGGCCGGCCTCGCTCTCTCCGCGCCGTGCATTCACCTGCTCGGCAATAGCGACACGATTCTTGTTACGCGCATCGCCGCGACAGGCTTCGGTTTGTTCAGCGGCCTCTTCATTGCGAACATCTTCCCCGCCGCCTTTGATGTTGTTTCGTCTGACGCACGCGCCACCGCCGTCGGAGTGCTCAATTTCTTTGGTGCGATCATGTCCGGTTTCGCCACGCTCTTCGGCGGCATGTGGAAGCAGACGCTCGGCATTGACCGCCTGCTTTCGATTACCGCCGTCGCCTACCTCGCAGTGGCAGTCGCCTTGATCATCGGAATCCGATGCCTGTTTTCACGCGATCATCACACTCAAAATCCCACGTCATGAAAAGAACAGCCGCTTTCGCTCTCGTCGCCCTCTTTGCTGTCGCCCCAGGTCTGCTCGCGCAATCCGCAGCCCCAGTCGCCAAGCCAACTCCCACTCATCGCGTCCCGCTTTGGTCCGCTGGCAAAGCGCCCATCGGCGGCGGCAAGACCGAAGACTGCACGAAGGAACTCGAAGTATTCCTCCCTCCTGCCGACAAAGCGAACGGCGCAGCCATCGTGCTCTGCCCCGGCGGCGGTTACATCCGCCACGTCACGGACCGCGAGGGTTATCCCATCGCGCAATGGCTCAACGAGCACGGGATCGCCTGCGTCATCCTCGAGTATCGTTTGCCGGACCTGCATTATCAGGTGCCGCTCCTCGATGCGCAACGCGCCATCCGCGTCACTCGCGCGAATGCCACCGCGTGGAAGATCAATCCGAAGCGCATCGGCATCCTCGGCTTCTCCGCAGGAGGTCACGTCGCCTCCACAGCGCTCACGCATTTCAATGCGGGCGATGCTGCCAATGCCGATCCCATTGAGCGCCTGAGTTGCCGCCCTGACTTCGGCTGGCTTGTCTATCCTGTCGTCACCATGGGCCAGTTCACGCACACCGGCTCCAAAGAGAAACTCATCGGCTCCAATGCCGCGCCTGAGCTCGTGCGCCTCTACTCGAACGAACTGCAGGTCACCGCCGAAACACCGCCCACCTTCCTCGCCCATGCGATCGACGACAAACCCGTGCCGCCCGAAAACAGCCGTCAGTTCGTCGCCGCGATGAAGCAGCACAACGTCCCCGTCGAACTCCTCGAACTCCCCAGCGGCGGCCACGGCCTCAACGGCTGCAAAGGCCCGCTCTGGGAGCAGTGGAAAGCCGCCGCGCTGAAATGGCTGGCTGCGCAGAAACTCATCCCTCAAAGCGCCTTGTGAGAATTCACCTCCATCTGCCATGAATCGCCGACAGTTTCTCCAAACGAGCGCTGGTGCGGTGTTAGGCACGACGCTGCTGCACGCTGTGGAACTGCCGGCGGATCATCTCGAAATGATGCGGAGAAGGAAACGACGCATCGTCGTGCAATACGATGCGAATGATCCCATGTGGAGCTTCTGGAAGCTCCACCGGAATGCCGACGCCAAGTTCGAGCGCTTTCGCGACGTGGTCTTTTCGCAGATGGATGCGCCGGGCAGCCAGATCGACGCCATCTGGTGGGACATCGGCGGCAGTCCGCTGGGCTGTTCTTATCCGAGCAAGATCGAACCGCCGGTCGATCACCCACTGCTGAAGCAATGGCTCAGTGAAGGCATCGATTGGGTCGAGCAACTCGTCAATGAAACGCGCCGCCGCAAGCTGGAGGTCTTTTGGAATCACCGCATCAGCGAGGTCGAATGCATGCCCGAAGGCGGGTTGTCGAAGCAGTCGCATCCACTCAAGGTGGAGCATCCCGACTGGGCTGTGGCGACATCGTGGTGGCCGCAGGGCATGTGGAATCTCGCCGCACCTAGATTGCGCGAGCACAAGGTGGCGATCCTGCGCGAACTGGCGACACGCTACGACCTGGATGGCATTCAGATTGATTTCTCGCGTCACATTCCGTGTCTGGCCGTTGGGCATCAATGGGAGCTTCGCGGGCATGTCACGGAGTTCATGCGCATGGTCCGCCTGATGTTGCTGGAAGTCGCGCAGCAGCGCGGACGCCCGCTTCTGCTGGCCGCGAAAGTGCCGCAGACTCTTGAAGGCTGCCATGCGGACGGCTTTGATGTGAAAGCCTGGGCCGATCAGCATCTTGTCGACGTTCTCACCCTCGGATCGCGCTCGATGGACGTGGATGTGGAAGGCATTCGCGCCGCCGTCGGTGACGGCGTTCAGCTTCAACCGTGCTTCGACGATCACCACACCACCGATGGCTATCGCTATGGCTCCATCGAGTTCTTGCGTGGTGTCTTCGCTAATCACTTTCATCGCGGAGCCGACAGCTCTGCGACTTTTAACTGGTCCGTCGGCACTCCCGAAGTCTGCCGCATCGTCGGTTCGGACGTCGGCCCACCGTCGCATCAAGCGGCCTACCAACAAGTGGGCGATCTAAAGACGATGGCAGGCAAAGACAAATTCTTCGCCGTCGAACGACGCGGCGGTTATCCCTGGGCAGACGGTTTCTTCAACCGCAATGACACCGCGCCTTTGCCGAAGCAACTCGATGGCAACGTTGCGAAGTTCACGCTGCACATCAGCGATGCACCGCCAGCAAGTGATGTGAAGGCCAGCCTCACGCTGCGCTGCGTACTCTTTCAAGCCGAGGAGGCTGATGCGTTTGAGTTACGATTCAACGGCAACTTCCTGCCCATCACTACACGCGATGTCGAATGGAAGGACGCACAGATTTTCTCCCCAAAACCCCAGCCCACCTCCGGCGGCAAAGGCGACTACCAGATCAATCCTCAGCAGCGCCTGCTGCGGCTCGATTGCGCGGTGCCGCGTGAGGCCTGGAAGCTCGGGGTAAACGAAGCAGAGATCCACCTCACGACTCTCTCGCCTTTGACAAAATCCTCTGTGCAACTCGAGAAGGTGGAGGCGCATCTGCGTTATCAATAATGCCGGTAGCGCCACCATGAAAACAGTCCCACCCACTTCATCGCTGATGAACCGCAGACAGTTCATCGCCACGACCGGATCGTTCGCGATGTCCGCGCAGATCGGACTCGCGGATTCTTCTTTGAATGTCATCACGACCGAGAACGCGAAGCCCGGCACGCGCGATTGGATGCTGACCAAGACCGGCGTCGATCCAAAGACAAAGTATCGCTGCCCGTGGATCGAAGGTTACTGCTCGCGAACCAGCGTGCGAGGTGGTGAGAAGATCATCTTTCACGTCAGCACAAATCCGCCTTCGCCCTTCACCATTGACATCTACCGCACTGGTTACTACGGCGGCGATGGAGGCAGGCACGTCTTGAGCCTCGGTTCGTTCAAAGGCGTGACGCAGCCCGATCCTCCCATCGGCCCGAATCGTTTGCGCGAATGCCAGTGGGAAGCCTGCACGGAGCTGACGATTCCCGACGATTGGGTGAGCGGCGTGTATGTCGGCAAGCTTACCGCCGAGCGCGATGGCTGGCAGAGCTACGTCATCTTCATCGTGCGCGATGACCGGCGCGCGGACTTTCTATTCCAATGCTCCGACACCACCTGGCAGGCCTACAACCGCTGGCCGGACCAGTTCGCGCTCTACGACGACGGCAAGGACCAGTGGTATTGCGGCCCCGGCGTGGATGTGAGCTTCGACCGGCCCTACGGCAAGTATTGCCAGATCCTTGATGCGCCGCTGTCCACCGGATCAGGCTCGTGGTTCCTGTGGGAGTTTCCGTTCGCTTATTGGATGGAGGCGCAGGGCTACGACGTGAGTTACATCTCGAATCTCGACACGCACGCCGACGCGAAAGGCCTGCTGCGGGCGAAAGGCTTCCTCAGCATCGGTCACGACGAATACTACTCGATGGAGATGTATGATCATCTCAAGGCAGCCGTCGCCGCTGGAGTGAACGCCTGCTTTTTCTCCGGCGACACCTGCTGGGGCCGCATCGACCCGCGTCCGTCATCAAGCGGCGCACCGAATCGCATCTTCAGCCGCATCGACGCCTTTGGCCCGCGTCTTCCCGGCGGCGATTGGGCGGGCGCGGCCAAGTTCCCATATCAAACACCGAGCGAAGCCGATCTCATCGGCGCACGCAATGCACCGCCTGTCACCGGCGGCGGCCCGTGGGTTTGCTCGATGCCGGATCACTGGATCTTCGCGGGCACCGGCATGAAAAAAGGTGATGGCATTCCCGGTCTCGTCGGTTGGGAGTGGATGGGGTTGCCCGCAGATATTCCCGGACTCGAAGTCGTGTCCACCGGCAAGACTCGCAACGGCGCCAACGGCACCAAGGGCGAGGGTGTTTACGCTGCGACGATCTATCCCGGCCCCAAGAAGAACATCGTTTTCAATGCCGCCACATGCTGGTGGGGCGATGGTTTGTCAGCACCTCCCGGCTATGTGAGGCCCAAAGTCTACACCGAACCCAAAGGCGTGGATGTGCGTGCGCAACGCATCACGTCGAACATCCTCGATCGTATCAAACAAAGCTCGCACGTCTCATGACTGAACCCATCGTCTATCTGAACACCGGCTTCCTGCCCGCATCGCAGGCGAAGCTGAACATCTACGATCTCGGCATCGTGCTCGGCGCGACACTCACCGAGATGACGCGCACGTTCCGGCATCAGCCTTATCGTGCCGAGGATCATGTCGCGCGCTTGTATCGCTCGTTGAAGTATTCCGGCATCGTAGTTCCATTGTCGCAGGAGGAGATGCTGGCGCGGACCAATGAGCTTGCCGAAGCCAACTGCAAACCTTTGCAGCCACATGAAGACATCGGCATCGTGCATTTCGTCACGCCCGGCGAGAACGCGCTCTACGCTGGCAGCGCTGGAGCTGCCGGGCCGATGACGCCGACGATTTGCATCCACTCGTTCCCGCTGCGATTCAGCATGTGGCGGCATTTGTTTGTCGATGGCGCGCATGTCGTCACGCCGTCCATTCGGCACATCCCGCCGCAATGCATCGAGCCAAAGATGAAGAACCGCAGCCGCCTGCACTGGTTCTTGGCCGACAAGCAATCGCAGGCCGTGGACCCACGCGCGATCACGCTGCTGCTCGATCTCGATGGCAACATCACCGAGTGCGCAGGCTCAAACTTTGTCATCATCAAAGGCAGCACCATCATCACGCCCACCACGCGCAACATTCTCTGGGGCATCAGCCTGCAAACCGTGAAGGAACTCGCGCCGAGCCTCGGCATGGAGTTCATCGAAAAGGATTTCCAGCCTTACGACGTGATCAACGCCGACGAAGCCTGGCTCACCACCACGCCCTACTGCCTCGCGCCCTGCACGAAGATCAACAACATCCCCATCGGCGATGGCAAACCCGGAGCGTGGTTCAAAGCGATGCAGCAGGCATGGAGCCAACGCGTTGGCTTGGACATCTCGGCGCAAGTGCTGCAACCCGACTCATGAACTTATGAAACCGATCTTCCTCGTCTTCACAACTCTGCTGCTGGCTCCTTTGACCGCGATTCATGCGGAAGCACCCAATCCCGGCCAATACTCCGCCGAGAAGTTTGAAGTGCGCGCGACTCGCGGCAACAAAGCTGTCATGCGCGATGGCGTGAAGCTCTCTGTAGATGTGGCGCAACCGAAGGCCGATGGCCGATTCCCTGCGATCCTGATCATCACGCCTTACAGCAACAATCCCGGCTTTCAAAAGCGCGCGGCATGGTTTGCGAAGCGTGGCTATGTCGTCGCGGTGGCGGATTCGCGCGGGCGATTCGATTCGGAGGGGACTTGGGATCCGTTTGATCCAAAGCACAAGACGGATGGTTACGACCTCGTCGAGTGGCTAGCGCACCTGCCGTGGTGCGATGGCAAGGTGGGCATGATGGGCCTGTCCTACATGGGGTGGGCGCAGTGGTGGACAGCCACGCAGGCTCCGCCGTCGCTGAAAGCCATCGTGCCGGAGGTCGCGCCGCCGGATGCTATGTTCAATGCGCCGTATCAGAATGGCGTGCTCGTTTCCTGGATGGTGGACTGGGGCGGAGCGAATGCGGGACGTGTCGGCCAGACGATGGGGCCGGGGCCTTACGGCGGGTTTGCCTCGGAAGAGCGACGCCTCGCGGATTACATGAAGCTGCCGTACTTGAAGCTGAATGAGCTGCGTGGAGCGATGGATGCGCCGTGGTTCGAGAAGTGGATTCGCGGCAACACTTCCTCCGATCCGTATTGGCAGGGCATCGCTTATCAGAAGCCGGAAGAGTATGCGAAGATCGTCGTGCCATCGCTCGCGGCCACGGGCTGGTTTGATGCCGACTTCCCCGGCGCACCGATGAACTACCTCGCGATGAAGCAGCATGGCGCGAACGCCGATGCGCGTCGTCCGCGCATGGTGATCGGCCCTTGGCAACACATCATCAACACGAGCCGCAAGCTCGGTGCTTTCGACTACGGCGAGAAAGCGATCATCGACTGGGATGGCTACGTCTGCCGCTGGTTCGACCACTGGCTCAAAGGCATCGACAACGGCGTGATGAACGACGCGCCTGTGCACGTATTCGTCATGGGGCGCAATGAATGGCGCGCTGAGCAGGACTGGCCGCTGCCGCAGACGCGTTGGACGAAGTATTATCTGCACAGCGGCGGTCACGCGAACTCGATCAGCGGCGACGGCGTGCTGAGCACCTCACCGCCCACCGGATCGGATCACGACTCGTATGTCTATGATCCCGCCAAACCCACACGCTCGCCCTTCACCGGCGGTCACTTGGAAGACGGAGCCGCCGACACTCGGAAGTCATCCGGCGGCCCCGATGTGCTCGTCTATACGACACCACCGCTCGATGAAGAGGTCGAAGTCACCGGCCCGATCACCGCCAAGCTCTATGCCGCCACCTCCGCACGCGACACCGACTGGATGGTGCGACTCATCGACGTGCAGCCCGACGGCTTCTCCGCCATGCTATGCGAAGGCATCATGCGCGCCCGTCATCGTGATCCCGATCACGCCGGCACCTTCAATCCCTCCAAGCTCAGCCTCGTCGAGCCGAATCAAGTCTATGAATACACCATCGACTTCTGGCGGGCGACCTCGAACGCCTTTCTGAAAGGCCATCGCATCCGCGTCGAGATCTCTAGCAGCTACTTCCCCTACTACCTGCGCAACCTCAACACCGGCGCGGACAACATCGGCCTCGAAACCACGAGCGTCATCGCCATGCAAAAAGTGATCCATCATGCCGGGCAGGCATCGCACATCGTGCTGCCAGTGATTCCGCGCGCTAAACCCTGAACCAACGATGAAAACTCACTCATTCCTTGGTTCCAGCGACGGCATGCGTCGTCGCGACTTCCTCCGCGCCTCATCCCTTGCCGCGATTGCCTGCTCATCGGGTCTGAATGCGCTCGCGGCAGACGCGCCCAGCCACGTCACACTCCAAGCAGGTGATCTCATCGCCGTCATCGGCGAAAACTCCGCGCAGGGCGAGCATCGAGCGGGCTACAACGGCGTGTGGAGCCTCCGACATGCAAAGGGCACGCGCAGCATCTTCGTGCCTGCCGTCGCGGGATTGAATCTCGAGCACATCGTCACAGGCGAGCATCTGGAGGACTCAAAGACTTTCTTCGAGCCGCGCAACGCGCCAATGACGCTCACGCGACTCAGCGACACCGAGGCGGAGTTGCATCAGCCGCCGACACCGACGTTCCACGTCGAAAGCTGGACACGCTTCCAGCTCGTCGCGCCGCACTACCTCGACATGCACTTCCGCTGCCGGGCCCATCGCGACGTGTTCCTGCGAGGCTACCTCTCGTTGTTCTGGGCCAGTTACATGAACGCGCCCGCGGACAAGAGCATGTATTTCCTCGGCGGACTCGACGCGCAGAAGGACATGTGGACGCAATTCTGCACGCAGTGGCACAACGACCAGAGCACCGTGCGTCATCGCGATGACACGTTCGAGATGACCTTCCCCGAGGGCGGTCGCGACACACTTTTCAAGAGCCTCTCGCGCTTCCGCTTTGACGAACCGTTCTTCTACGGCCACTTCGACGATCTTACCTGGATCGTCATGTTCGACCGCACGGAAGGCATCCGCCTCACGCACTCACCGAGCGGCGGAGGAACCAATGCAGCGCTGAAATCCACCAATCCAGCCTGGGACTTCCAGTTCCTCATCCAGAGGCCTGAGCTGATGAAGGACTACGGCTTCAAGGTGCGAACCGCCTTGCGCCCGAAGTGCTCGCGTGATGAAATCCTCGCTGAGTTCACGAAATGGAGGGAGGCGAAATGATCTACCAATGTGCCATCGCCTTTTTATGGTTCGCAGTCGAGGCCACTGCCGCCACGCTCAAGGTTCCGGATGACTTCAAAACCATCCAGAGCGCTATCGACACCGCCAAGACAAGGGACATTGTTCTGGTGGTTGACGGAACGTATCGCGAGCCAATGAAACTCAAGCCGGGCGTGATCGTGAGAAGCGCCGGCAATGAAGACAAGGGCAAGCTCGGCCTCAAGCGAGCCGAAATGACGATTCTCGAAGGTGGCGTCGAGATGGCGGATAGGGCTGTCTTGGACGGCTTCACTGTCACCGGTGTCGGCAAATACGACGAGAAGCTCTGGCAGCATCACTTTGACACGCAGGGCAACGAGCAGTCGCACGAGCACATTGGTGCGGCAGGCGTTCCGGGCATCGCGGTGGCGGTGACGTGCGAAGTGAAGAACAACATCGTCCATCACATCGGCTGCACAGGCATCGCCATCACCGCTGGATCGCCGCGCATCATCGGCAACGTCTGCTATCACAACATGGGCGGTGGCATCGGCTCCATGAGCGACTCCACGGCCGTCATCGAGAAGAATCTCTGCTTTGAAAACTTTTACGCCGGCATCGGCTGTGATGGCGCGAGCCCGCTCATCCAGGACAACGAATGCCACACGAACATCCGTGCCGGCATCGGCATCAGCGAAGGATCGTCGCCGAAGGTCGCCGGCAATCGTTGTTTCAAAAACCGCCGCGCAGGCATCGGCATCCGCACAGGCGCGGAAACGCGCCCCGTCGTCGAGGCCAACGAATGCCGCGACAACGACATGGCGGGCATCGGCGTCGAGGAAGGTGCTCGCCCGACGCTGACGAAGAACAAGCTCACGAACAACAAACTCGTCGCCATCGGCATCAGCGGCGGCTCGGAGGCCATCATCACAGAAAACGACATCTCCCGTGAAGGCGGCGCTCCACCGATGATCGCCGTGCTGGAGAAATCGAGCGCCCGGATCGCAGGCAACAAGATTCGCGGTGGCGGTGTTGCAGGTGTTTTGGTCAAAGGCAAGGCGGCTATTTGCGACAATCATTTCATCGGCAGCGGCCCGAAGGCGAACAACGCGATCTGGGCACACGCGGGCGCGGAAGTGACGCTCAGCGGCAACAGGATCGAAGGTTGGAAACACGAGATCTCCGCCGCGAAGGACGCCAAAGTTTTCGCAGGCGAAGAGAAGCCTGCCGCACGTCCGAACATCCTCTGGCTCACCACCGAGGACATGAGCCAAAACCTCGGCTGCTACGGCGACGCGCAGGCCATCACACCACGGCTCGATGCGCTGGCGCGGGAGGCCGTGCGATTCACGAATGCGTTTGCCACCGCGCCGGTCTGCTCGCCGTCGCGTTCGTGTCTCATCACCGGGATGTTTGCCACGTCGCTCGGCACGCAGCGGCTGCGCTCGGCGTTTCCGGTGCCGGCGGAGTTCGGCCCCTTCACTGCTGAGCTGCGCGCGGCGGGCTACTACTGCTCGAATAACGTGAAGACCGACTACAATCTGCGCGACGAACCGGCTTTCATCCGCGCAGCATGGGATGACAGCTCCGTGAAAGCGCACTGGCGCAATCGCCGCGCCGGGCAGCCGTTCTTTTCCGTGGTCAATTTCATGACCACGCACCAGTCGCGCACGAGCGCGTGGCCGCACGAGCAGTTTGAAAAGGAAATCGGCTCGAAGCTGTCGCCCGTCGAGCGGCACGACCCCGCACGCATGATGCCGCCACCGTTTTATCCCGACACTGACGAATCGCACCGAGCGTGGGCGCGCTATCATGATTGCATTTCGCTCATGGACCAGCAGGCCGGCGAAATCCTAGACCAACTCGCCGCGGACGGTCTCGCAGACGACACGATCGTCTTCTTCTACTCCGATCACGGCATGGGCATGCCGCGTGGCAAGCGCTGCCTGCAAGACTCCGGCCTGCGCGTGCCTTTGCTTGTGCGTTTTCCGAAAAAATGGGCGCACCTAGATCCATCGCCACCCGGCAGCGTGAACGGCCGGCTCGTGAGCTTCGTGGATTTCGCGCCGACGGTGCTGAGCCTGTGCGGGGTGAAAGCGCCCGCGTATTTTCAAGGCAGCGCCTTCCTCGGCCCGGACGCGGCAACACCGAACGAGTTCGTCCACGGTGCTCGCGACCGCGTGGACGAGGCGTTCGATGTCTCGCGCAGTGTGCGTGATACGCGCTGGCTCTACATCCGCAATTACATGCCGCACCTATCGTGGATGCAGCCCGAGGGCTACTCGGACACCTCGACTTTTCGACAGGAATTCAAGCGCCTCGCGGCCGAGGTAAAGCTCTCGTCCGGCCCGCTCACCTACGCCGCCCCGCATCGCGCGTTGGAAGAACTCTACGACACGCAGACCGATCCCGACAATCTCCACAACCTCGCCGCCGATCCGCAGCATCGCGCCGTGCTCGAGAAGATGCGCACCGAACTGCGCCGCTGGCAGCTCTCCACGCGCTACACAGGTTTCCTCACCGAGCCGCAGATGTGGACTCACATCAAAAGCAAGGAAACAGCATGGTCCATCGCGCACGATGACGCACGCTATCCGCTCACACGCATCCTTGATGCCGCCGATGCCGTGGGCCGCGCGGATGCCGCACCGCGTCAGCGCGAATGGCTGCGCGATTCCGACGACGGAGTGCGCTACTGGGCGGCCGTCGGCTTGCACGCCCGTGACACGCTCGCCGATGTCGATCGCAAATCTCTGCGCACGGCATTGAGCGATGCTTCGCCCGTCGTCCGAATCGAAGCCGCTGCCGCGCTCGCACGGCACGGTGACGCTGCGACTGCGCTTCCAGTGCTAACCGCCGTGCTTTCCAAGGAACACCGCGAGATCGTTCTCCACGCCGCGCGCTCGCTTGAACTGCTCGGCCCCGCCGCGCAACCTGCCCACGACGCGATGCGCGCCGCTCTCGTCACGGCGCGCGTGGCTGAGAAGAGCGGCGACCCTATCGCCATGTTCATCCGTTTCAGTCTCGAAGCCGCGCTGTCACCGTGACTCGTCATCCGCCGCACCACATGAAAACCATCTCCGCCATCTTCCTTGCCGCCAGCGTTTCCGTGGCTGCCGATCCGCAGGACATCGCCTTCAACTCAACGCTGGACAGCACAGAGCAGCGCTACATCGAGCTTGTCCCGAGTGAAACGACTCCGAATCCCATCCGCGATGTCGTCATCGCCCTCCACGGCCACGGCTCTGACCGCTGGCAGTTCATCAATGCAGATCGGGGTGAGTGCAAAGGTGTGCGCGATGTGGCCGCAAAGCATGGCTTGATCGTCGTTTCGCCCGACTATCGATCCAGGACATCGTGGATGGGACCGAAGGCCGAGGCGGATGTCGTGCAGCTCGTCGCGGAGATGAAACGACGGCGCAAGATTGGGCGAGTGTTCATCGCGGGAGGTTCCATGGGCGGTACATCGGCATTGATCTTCGCCGCGCTGCATCCCGAACTGATCGCAGGCGTTTGCAGCCTGAATGGAACGGCAAATATGGTCGAGTATGCGAAGTTCCAAGACGCCATCATCGCCTCGTATGGCGGCACCAAGGTCCAAGTGCCCGACGAATACAAAAAGCGCAGCGCCGAGCTGTGGCCGGATCGTTTCGTGATGCCTGTGGCCGTCACCACGGGTGGCAAGGATGACGTGGTGCCGCCGCAGAGCGTGCTGCGGCTCATGGAGAAGCTCAAACTGGCCAAACGCAAGGTGTTGAGCATTCATCGCGAAGCTGGCGGTCATTCCACCAACTACGAGGACACCTGCGCAGCGATGGAGTTCATGCTGCGCGAGGCAGTGAGCACCAGCGCTTTGCACGAGTCGGCGAAAACGCTCAAAGCACAGATGGCGAAGCTCAAACCAGCTCATGCCGATCTGCTGGCCGATGCCGAGGTGTTTCACAAAGGCAGCGAATGTGCGCTGCGCTACGAATCCGCGTTCACCGCCAGAGATGTCGCCGCGATTGAGAAGGCGCTGTCTCGTGGCACCGAGCGCGTCACGGCTCTGGCGGCGAATCAATCGTCATGGACCACGAAGAAAGGCAAAGTCGTGCGTGGCTTTGTTTCCGCCGTCGATGGATCGACACAGCCCTACGGCGTCATCATCCCGAAGAATTACGACGGCACGAGACCCATGCGGCTCGATGTCGTGCTGCACGGCAGCTCAAAGCCCGTCGGCATGAGTGAGCTGAAGTTCATGTCACGTTTCGATGAAGGCGATGCCAACAAGCCAGGCCCTGAGGCGGATTACATCGAGCTGCATCCGCTTGGTCGCGTGGAGAATTGCTACCGATGGGCGGGCGAGACGGATGTGTTTGAGGCCATTGAGGGTGTGTGCCGAAACTACAAAATCGACCGTGACCGCATCGTGCTGCGCGGCATGTCGATGGGTGCTTCGGGCACCTGGCATCTCGGTTTGAAGCACCCGGACCGCTTTGTCGCCATCGGCCCGTATTGCGGTTATGTGGACACGCATCGCTTCTCCGAGACGCCGATTCCCGGCTTCATCAAGGTCGGCCCGCTGCCGCCACATCAAGAGATCGGCCTGCACATGCTCGACTCCGTGGACTATGCCGCGAACGCCGGAGTCGTGCCCGCCATCGCGGCCATCGGCGACAAGGACATTTTCTTCCATGCACACGTCATCATGGGCGAGTCCTTCGCCAAGGAAGGCATTCCATTTACCAATCTCATCTCGCACGGCACCGGGCACGTCATTGATCCAACGACACACGCTGAGCAGATGCGGCGTATCGGCGAACACGTCGCCAAAGGGCTCAATAACGACCCGAAGCAGCTCCGATTCGTGACCTGGACGCTCAAATACAACCGCTGCCACTGGCTGGAACTCCTCAGCCTCGGCAAACACTACGAACGCGCCGAGTTCCGCGCCAACGTGACCGATGACAGCATCGAAGTCAGCGAGGTGGGCAACATCACCCGCTTCGCTATCCATCGCCCGGTTTCTAAGATGCGCATCGCCGGTATCGAGATCGCGTTACCGCCGCACAAAGCCGATGACGTGCTCGTTTTCAGCAAAAGAGGCGATTCGTGGCAATGCGACGGCCCGCGCAGCCAAATCACCCTCACCGGCAAACGCCCCGGCCTTCAGGGGCCGATTGATGATGCCTTTGCCACGCCCTTCCTCTGCGTGCGCGGCACCGGCAAGCCTTGGAATGCCGAAGTGAACACCTGGGCCACTGCCAGCCTGAAGCGCTTCGAATACGAATGGGCGCGCTACATGCGCGGCGATCTGCCCGTGAAGAACGACACCGAAGTCACCGAGGCCGATGTGCGGGACAAGCACCTCATCCTCTTCGGCGATCCCGGCAGCAACTCATGGATCGCCAAAGCCCTGCCTAAACTGCCGGTGACGTGGACCCGCGGCGAAATCCGTCTCGGCGAACAAACGCAGTCGGCCAAAGACCACTCCCCTACTTTCATCTGTGCCAGCCCTCTCGCCAAGAATCGCTACATCGTCATCAACAGCGGCCACACCTTTCACGAGACGGAGTTTGCCGCCTTCAACTACCTGCTTTTTCCACGCCTCGGCGATTGGGCGGTGATGAACGTCAACGCCGATGAGCCTGTGATAGCGGGTTATTTTGATGAGTCTTGGATGAAGGCTGGCGTTGTCACACCGTAGAAAGAGACACCCATGCCCCGAATCCTCATCGCCGAATGCAAACAAGAAGTCTCCACCTTCAATCCGCACCTCAGTGGCTACACAGATTTTGGCATTCGACGTGGTGAAGAATTGCTGAACTACCACCGCACCGTGCGGAATGAGATTGGCGGAGCGCTCAGCGTTTTTGATTCGACACCTGGGGTCGAGTTGGTGCCGACCTACAGCGCGTTTTTTATCACCTCGGGTGGCACATTGGCAAAGGCGGACTGGAATCGGATCGCGTCGGAGTTTCTCGATTGCATCCACGCAGCACCGCCCGTCGATGGTGTGTATTTCTGCATGCATGGCGCAATGGCGAGCGAGGAGGAACTCGATCCCGAGGGCTGGCTGCTGGCAGAGATGCGGAAGATTCTTGGCGAGAACATCCCCATCGTTGTGTCACTCGATCTGCATGGCATCCTCACGGATCGCATGGCCGAGCACAGCAATGCGGTCGTGGCCTATCACACCTATCCGCACGTCGATTTCTTCGAGACGGGCCAGCGCGCAGCGAAACTGCTGCTGAAGATCGTCGCGGGCAAGGTGAAGCTGGTCATGGCCAAAGTGACCGTGCCTGCATTGGTGCGTGGCGATGAGTTGATCACGGCCAGCGGTTCAATTCGACATGCGGTGAATGCCGCGAAGTCAGTCGAGCAAGGCCCGGGTGGACTCTCGGCAGCGATGATGTGGGGCAATCCATTCACCGATGTGCCGGAACTCGCCTCATGCGCCTTCGTCGTGACCGACAACGACCCCGCGCTGGCCGAACGCGAAGCTTTGCGCATCGCTAACCTGTTCTGGGAACATCACGAGAAGATGCAGGTGCCGCTCGTGAGCTTGGCGGAGATGACGAGCATCGCGAAAGCGCACAACAGCGGAACGCTCGCTCTCGTCGATGCCGCCGACGCGACCAGCTCCGGTGCCTCGGGCGATAGCAATGCGATCCTGCGCGCATTGATAGAGTCTGGCTGCACATTGCGCACGCTGCTGCCCATCGTCGATGGACCAGCGGTCAAAATGGCCTTCGCAGCCGGCATCGGAGCAACGATCACGACGACCGTTGGAGGCACGCTTGATCCGCAGCGTTTCAAACCGCTCCAGATCACCGCGAAAGTGCGGTTGCTGTCTGACGGACGTTTCCGCAGCGAGTCCTTCGGCGAAGAATGGCTCGCTGGCCCCACGGCGGTGCTTCAGACAGACAGCTTCACGCTCGTGGTCAGCAGTCGCGCGGTGAATCTTTACGACCGCTCGTTCTTTTACGCGCACGGCCAGAATCCGGAGCGCTTCGACGCCGTGGTGGTCAAATCACCGCACTGCCAGCACCACATGTATGCTGACTGGTGCGCCCGCATGGTGAATGTGGATGCGCCCGGCTCCTCCAGTGCCAATCTGCCTTATCTCGGTCACACGCGCTGCGCGCGGCCCATGTTCCCGCTGGATGCGGAGGTCAGCTTCATTCCCAGAGCCAGAATCTATGGATAATTCCCTGCCGCAAAGTACTTCACAGAAGCCGATATCAGAAGAGGCGGATCAAGCTGCGTGTACGTTTGCCGTTATAGGAGGCATGTTGTCTGGTGCTGCCATCAAGTTTTGGCCTGACCACACAACAGTGGACGATTCTGTGGGCATATGGCCGATTTTTTGGATCTTCGCCGGTGCGGGCCTTGGCATTCTCGGATTCGTGGGAGTGATGGCACCGGCGCTCGTATTGTTACTTCGAGCACAAACTCGATTACGCCTCGGACTCATCGCTGTCGGCCTGGCTATCACTTCCATTGGCGTCGTTACTCTCACGAAATGGCAGGCTGTTCCAACGCTTGACCATGGACCTTAGCTATTCCCCTTCACAATCATCACCCATGAAAATCCGAGAAATCCGCTGCGCAGGTTTGCGCGGTGCCACACCTGAAGGCGGCTGGAGCAACGAACTCCGGCCTGAAGACTGCGTACACACGCTCATCGCCGTTCACACCGATGAAGGAGTCGTCGGACTCGGCAGTGTGTTCACGAATGACGCGCTGGTTCGTGCATCGCTAGCCGTGTTGGAGCCGCTGTATCGCGGCGAGAACGCCCTCGAACCGGAGCGCGTGAGCGAAAAGCTGCATCAGAACATGTTCTGGCTCGGTCGCGGCGGTTCCATCACGCACGCGATCAGCGGCATCGACATCGCGCTGTGGGATTTGCTCGGCAAAGCCACGGGTCAGCCCGTGGGCCGTCTGCTCGGTGGTCGGTATCGCGAACGCGTGCAGCCGTATGCCTCGCTGCTCATGGATGAGCCGGAGAAGTTGCACGATCATCTTCTCAAAGTGAAAGTGCAGGGTTTCCGCGCCTTCAAAATCGGCTGGGGGCCGTTTGGGCGACGCAATGCGGCGACGGACGAAGCCATTGTGAAAGCCGCCCGTGAAGCCGTGGGGCCGGACAACAAGCTGATGGTCGATGCCGGTGGCAGCGATGCGCATTGGACAAACGGCTACAAGTGGGCGCTCAACACCGCGAAGATGCTCGCCGATTACGATGTGCATTGGTTTGAGGAAGCGCTCACACCCGACTCGCTCGAAGACTTTGCCAAGCTACGCGAGCACTCGCCTGTGCCGATCAGCGGCGGCGAGGTGCTGACGCGACGTCAGGCTTTCCAACCCTTCCTCGAAGCACGCGCCTTTGACATCATCCAACCTGATGTGACCAAAGTCGGCGGCATCAGCGAGGAGCGCCGCATCGCCTGGATGGCGCAGGAGCACGGTGTACAGTTCATCCCGCATGGCTGGAACACCGCCGTCGGTCTCGCGGCCGATTTGCATCTCGCCTCCGCCTTCCCAGGCACCGATCTGGTCGAGTATCTCACCGGATCGCCCTTCATCGACGAAATCACCCTCGGTGGCTGGAAACTCGATGCCGATGGCATGCTGGCGATCCCAACGAAACCAGGCCTCGGCCTCGAACTCGATCCTGAAGTGGTGAAGAAATACACCGGCGGGGAGAAGCTGCTTTAGAGACCGCCGGGCACGTTGCATGGTGTTTGCTGGCTTTTAAGGCGGTAAAACGAACCTGATTCCACGCGTTTAATCTCTGCATGCTCACCCTTTTCTCCAAACAGTCCGCCAACCGCTACTGCGACGGCCTTTCGCGCCGTTCATTCCTGCGCATCGGCGGCTTGGGGCTTGGCGGCATGAGTTTTCCCGAGTTGCTGCGTGCGGAGTCGGAGCAAGGAGTCGGCAAGTCGCAGAAGGCGCTCATCCTGGTTTACCTGCCAGGCGGGCCGCCACATCAGGACATGTATGACATCAAGGTGAACGCGCCTTCAGAGGTGCGTGGACCGTTCAAGGCCATCGGCACGAACGTGGCGGGCATCCAGATCAGCGAGCACCTGCCGCGCATGGCGAAGATGGCGGATAAGTTCAGTTTCATCCGCAGCGTTGTGGGTGCGAAGGACCGGCACGAGAGCTTTCAGTGCGTGACAGGCCGCCTCAGCAACAATGCGCCTCCGGGTGGCTGGCCGGAGATCGGCAGCGTGGTGTCGAAGCTAAAAGGCGGCGCGCCCACCGTGCCCAGCTACGTGAATCTCTCGCAACAGATGAAGCACACGCCTTACAATCAGGGGCGGTCGAGTTTCCTCGGAGTGGCCCACGCGCCCTTCATGCCGCTGGAACGTGGGAAGGAAGACATGTCCCTCAATGGCGTGACGCTGGAGCGTCTGGGCGACCGCCGCGGCCTGCTCTCCGCCTTCGACAACTTCCGACGTGAGACCGATGCCTCGGGCACGATGGCGGGGATTGATGTCTTCCGGCAGCAGGCCTACGGCATTCTCACTTCATCGCGACTTGTCGATGCGCTCGATCTTTCCAAGGAGTCGCCGAAGATCCGCGAGCGCTACGGCAAAGGCACCGACAAAATTCAGGGCGATGCCGCACCTCGACTCAATGAGCAATTTCTGCTCGCCCGCCGGCTCGTCGAGGCCGGTGTGCGTGTGGTGACGCTCAGCTACAGCTTCTGGGACTGGCATGGGCAGAACTTCAAGAACGCGCAGGAGAACTTGCCCGACTTCGATCAGGCGATCACCGCGCTCGTGCAGGACTTGCATGAACGTGGCATGGACAAGGATGTGACCGTGCTCGCCTGGGGCGAATTTGGCCGCACGCCGCGCGTTAATGACAAAGGCGGGCGCGATCACTGGCCGAACGTGTCCTGCGCCTTGCTCGCCGGCGGCGGCATGCGGAATGGGCAAATCATCGGTGCCACCGACCGCCTCGGCGGCGAGGCCTCGGACCGCCCGGTGCACTTCCAGGAGATCTTTGCCACGCTTTACCACAACCTGGGCATCAATCCGCACACCAGCACGGTGTCCGACTTCTCCGGTCGCCCGCATTACCTGGTCGATAACGAATTTCAGTCGATCAAGGAGCTGGCCTAGCTCGCATGTCCCCTTTTGAAAAACACCTCACCCAAACCCGCCGCGATTTTCTCGCGACGAGTTCATGCGGACTGGGTACGCTGGCTTTGGCGTCTTTGCTGAAGCAGGACGGCTTGCTGGCGGAGGAGGCTAGCATCCCAGCGAATCCGCTTTCGACTCGCGTGGCACATTTCGCGCCGAAGGCGGAGCGCTGCATCTTCATCTTCCTCGAAGGCGGGCCTTCGCAGATGGACCTCTTTGATCCGAAGCCTCTGCTGAACAAATACGACGGTCAGCCGCTGCCCGATTCCATCGTGGGCAATGCGAAGTTCGCCTTCCTGCAAAAGGACTCTGCCACCGTGATGGGCACGAAGAGGGTCTTTAAAAAGCACGGTCAATGCGGCATGGAGATCAGCGATCTGCTGCCGCACATCGCGACGTGCGCCGATGACATCGCGTTGATCCGCTCGATGCACACGACGCAGTTCAATCACCTGCCCGGGCAGCTCATGCTGAATTGCGGCGAGTCCCGGCTAGGGCGTCCGAGCGTGGGCGCGTGGGTGACCTATGGCCTCGGCAATGCCTCGCAGGAGCTGCCGTCGTATGTCGTGATGGTCAGCAAAGGTCGTGGCCTGCCAGGGGGCAGTTCCACGTGGTCGAGCGGCTTTTTGCCATCGTCGTATGGCGGCGTGATGTTCCGCAACGGCGCGTCGCCCGTGCTGAATCTCGCCAACCCCGATGGCATCACGCCGGAGATGCAATCCGCGAGCATCCGAGCACTGAACGACCTCAATCGCCTCCAGCACAAGCATATCGGCGATCCCGAAATCGCTGCGCGCATCAACAGCTACGAGCTGGCCTTCCGCATGCAAAGCTCGGCACCGGAACTGGTTGATCTCAGTGGCGAATCGCAGGCCACGCTGGATGCGTATGGCGTGAATCGCATCGAGCCGCCGATCAAGAGCAACCTCGGCGGCATCGGCAACTACCAGACCTTCTCGCGGCACTGTTTGAATGCGCGACGCATGGTCGAGCGCGGCGTGCGCTTTGTGAACATCATTCACGCCTCGTGGGATCATCACAGCGCCCTCGATCCGCAGCTCGCGCATAATTGTCAGATGGTCGATCAGCCCATCGCCGCGCTGCTCAAGGATCTGAAACAGCGCGGCCTGCTCGACACGACGCTCGTCGTGTGGGGCAGCGAGTTCGGCCGCACCGCGCTCGGCGAGAACCGCAAGGGCTTCAAGAAGGTCACCGGACGCGATCATCATCCGTATGCCTTCAGCCTATGGATGGCCGGTGGCGGCATCAAAGGCGGCCAGGTCCATGGCGAGACGGATGACTTCGCCTGGCACGTCGCCCGCGATCCCGTGTCCATGCACGACTTCCACGCCACGATCCTGCATCTCTTCGGCCTAGATCACAACAAGCTCAGCTACCGCTTCCAAGGCCTCGACTTCCGCCTCACCGGCGTGAATCCGGCGAAGGTGGTGAAGGGGCTGATTGCATGATTTGAAGAGGAAAATGCCGTTCACGCCGCGTTTTGGACAGGTGCCAAACGCCACGTTCCAACTCTTCGCCACCTCACTTCTGCTCTGCGTCATTACGCAGGCGGCGGAGCCTGTGGCGATTGATTGGACCAAGGCACGCCAGCACTGGTCCTTCGTGCCGCCTAAGGCCCAGGCCTTGCCGAAGGTGAAGGACACCGCCTGGCCGCGTGGGCGGGTGGATCACTTCATCCTCGCGAGCATGGAGGCGAAAGAACTCACACCTTCACGGGAGGCCGATGTGCGGACTTTGATCCGCCGCGTGGCGTTTGATCTCACGGGTCTGCCGCCGACACCGGAGGAGGTGCGGGCTTTTGTGAGTGACGCGCGCCCGGATGCTTATGCGCGGCTGGTGGATGATTTGCTTGGCCGCCGGGCTTTTGGTGAACGCATGGCGAGTGTGTGGTTGAATCTCGCGCGTTATGCCGAGGATCAGGCGCACCAAGTGGGCGGCAACTCGTCGCTCAACTACCCGAACGCCTGGCGCTATCGCGACTGGGTCATCGCTGCCTTCAATGCCGATCTGCCTTACGATGCGTTCATCGAGAAGCAGCTCGCGGTTGATTTGATCGAGCCGCAAAACAAGGCGGACCACGCCGCGCTCGGCTTTCTCGGCCTCGGGCACAAGCTGTATGCGCGCAGCCGGCTCGATGTGCAGGCGGAGGAGTGGTCGGAGCAGGTGGACACCGTTTCGCAGACCTTCCTCGGCCTCACCGTGGCCTGCGCGCGCTGCCACGATCACAAATCCGACCCGATCACGGCCCGCGATTACTACGCGATGGCCGGTGTCTTCGCCTCCGTGCAGATGGTGAACCTGCGGCCCGATGGCAAGGAGGAGGACGGCAAAACATTGGCCGACAAAATGGACCCAGGCACTCTGCACGTCGTGCGCGACCTCAAGCCGCACGACCTGCCCGTCTATGATCGTGGTGATATGGAGTCTCCAGGCGTCACGGCTCCGCGTGGCTGGTTGCAGGTGCTCAGCAAGGGCGAGCCCGTGAAGTTTCAGCAAGGCAGCGGCCGTGCGGAACTGGCCCGCCAGATCACCGATCCCGCCAATCCGCTCACGGCCCGCGTGATGGTGAATCGCGTGTGGGATCTGCTCTTTGGCAAACCCCTGGCACGCACCACGAGCAACTTCGGCGCGACGGGGGACAAGCCCACGCATCCTGAACTGCTCGATGACCTTGCGATCCGTTTCATGCAAAACGGCTGGTCTTTGAAGCGCCTCATGCGCGAGCTGGTCCTGTCCGCCACCTATCGCCAGACCTCAAGGAGCGGCGCTTTTCAAGCGCCGAGGGCGGTTGCAAACCGCCCCTCCTTGGAGATCGATGAGGCGAACGATCACTTCTGGCGCATGAACCGCCGCCAACTCGGCATCGAATCGTGGCGGGATGCCATCATGGCCGCCGCTGGTACGCTCACGCTGGAAGGTGGCCCGTCACAGAGCCTCGACGCCCCCACGCATCATAAGCGCACGATCTACTCTCAGGTGAGCCGCCGCGATCTGAATAAAACGCTCATGCTCTTCGATTACCCGGATGCAAACGTCCACGCCGCACGCCGAAGCAGCAGCACCACGCCCACGCAGAAGCTCTTCGTGATGAACAGCCCCTTCATCATTGAGCAGTCGAAACGACTCGCCCAGCGCCTCCAGCAAAGCGGCAGTGATGACACATCACGCATCCGCCACGCCTATGAACTCCTCTTTGCCCGCGAACCTGAGGCAGAAGAGATCGCCATCGCCCAGGAGTTTCTGAAACAACCCGCCGAATCCAGCCTCAACGCGTGGGAGCAGCTCGCGCAGGCTCTGCTGGCCACGAACGAAATGCTTTATGTGGACTGAACACACACCAGCCCAGATGACCCGTCGCGATGTCCTCCACCGACTCTCGGCGGGCTTCGGCGCAATTGGCCTCGCGGGCATGATGGGATCGCACGCGAGTGCGGCGGTGAAGCAGCAGGTCACGCCGAAAGCGAAGCGCGTGATCTTCCTGTTCATGAACGGCGCGCCGTCGCACATCGACACGTTCGATCCGAAGCCAGCGCTGAAGAAATACGAGGGCCAGCAGCCATCGGGTAAGCTCTACCGGGCACCGAAGACCAGCGGCTTCATGTCATCGCCGCTGAAGTTCAGCAAGTGTGGTCAAAGCGGCATCGAGGTTAGCGAGAGCCTGCCAGCGCTTGGCAGCATCATTGACGATTGCTGCGTCATCCGCTCCATGCACACGAACGTGCCGAATCACGAGCCCGCGCTGCTCATGATGAACACGGGCAACATCCAGCCGATCCGCCCCTCGCTAGGCTCGTGGGTGCTGTATGGGCTTGGCAGCGAGAATGAAAACCTGCCCGGCTTCGTCGTGCTGCGGCCCACACCGAACATCGTGGTGGGACCGGCGCTGTGGAGCAATTCTTTCCTGCCCGCCGAATACCAGGCCACCGGCGTCATCACGTCCGACATGAGCGTGGACAAGCTCGTCGCCAACGTGCGCAACTCCGTGCTCGCCCCCGCGCAGCAGCGGCGGCAGATCGATTTGATTCAAAAGCTTAATCACCTCCACGCCGCGAAGCGCGAGCAGGACAGCGCGCTCGAAGGTCAGATCAAGGCCATGGAGACCGCCTACCGCATGCAAAGCGCCGCCAGCGATGCCTTCGACATCAGCTGCGAGCCCGCGAAGATGCGCGAGATGTATGGCGACACGCCCTTTGGCCGCTCCTGCCTGCTCGCGCGTCGTCTCGCCGAGTCCGGCGTGCGCTACATCAGCGTCTATTACACCAGCAGCAACAACCAGCCCTGGGACACGCACAGCGACCACTACAAGCGCCACCCCGAACTCTGCGCCGACAGCGACCGCGCCTCCGCTGCGCTCATCAGCGATCTCAAACAACGCGGTCTGCTCGATGACACGCTCGTCGTCTGGACCGGCGAGTTTGGCCGCACGCCTTACTCGCAGGAAACCGAGGACAAGAACAAGAAGGTCGATCCGATGAGGCGCGGCCGCGATCATCACCACACCGCCTTCAGCACGCTGCTCGCCGGTGGCGGCATCAAAGGCGGCCTCGCCTACGGCACCTCCGACGAACTCGGCATGAACGCCGAGGAAAACAAAGTCCACGTCCACGACCTGCACGCCACCATCCTGCACCAACTCGGCCTCGATCACGAAAAGCTCACCTACCGCTACGCCGGTCGCGACTTCCGACTCACGGATGTGTATGGCGACGTGGTGCATGACATCATCGCATGAAGCGCCTGCTCATCGCCCTTCTCCTGCTGTCGTCCTTCGCAGCAGCGGCACCACGTCCAAACATCATCGTCATTCTGGCCGATGACATGGGCTTCTCCGATCTCGGCTGCTATGGCGGCGAGATCCAAACTCCGAACCTCGACAAACTGGCCGCCGAGGGCATGCGCTTCTCGCAGTTCTACAACTGCGCTTTGTGCGGTCCGTCGCGTGCGGCGCTGATGACGGGCCTGCATCCGCATCAGGTCGGCATGACGCAGTGGACCGGACTGCTCACGAGCAACTGCGTGACGATGTTTGAGGTGCTGAAGCGTGCCGACTACACCACCTGCGCTGTCGGTCGGCTGGACATGCTCACGGCGGAGGACTGGCACGATCCGCAGAACCTCTCGCATCATGTGGATCGCTACTTTGGCACCACCGGGCATCAAGGACCGGGCAACTACTTCGCCAACACCCGCAACACCGCCTTCTACCGCGATGGAAAGCCCTACACGATCCCCGAAGGCGGCTACAAGACCGACCTCATCACCGACTTCACCGTCGAGTTCCTCCGGCAGCGTGATCAATCAAGACCCTTCCTGCTCTACATTGCTCACTACGCGCCGCACTGGCCGCTGCATGCCAAGGAGGCCGACATCGCGAAGTATCGGAAGCTCTACCGCGATCTCGGTTGGGATGCCGCGCGTGAGCAACGTCTGAAGCGTCTCGTTAAAAGCGGCATCCTGCCTGCCGGCACGAAACTCTCACCGCGCGAAGCTCGTGCAGCCGCATGGAGCGAAGCTGAACATCTCGACTGGGAAGCGGAGCGCATGGCCGTCTTTGCCGCACAGATCGACTGCCTCGATCAAAGCGTGGGCCGCGTGATGGAGGCCGTGCGTGGCACCAACACGCTCGTCTTCTTCCTCAGCGACAACGGTGCTTCTGACAAGGCTGTCGGTCAGCTCGACAAACCGGGCCAAACCTGGCGTGCCGACGGCAAACGAACCCGCGTGGGCAACAAGCCTGACATCATGCCCGGTCCAGGCGACACCTTCGTCACCGCCGGTCCCGCGTGGGCGAATGTTTCCAACGCCCCCTTCCGCCTGCACAAGCAGTCGAATCACGAAGGTGGTATTTCCTCTCCACTCATTGCCTGGTGGCCGGGAGTCGTGCCTGCGGGCAAAATCAGCCCCGAGGTCAGCCACATCACCGACATCACCGCGACCGTCTTCGATGTCGCCGGTCAGACTTATCCCACGACTTTTGACAATCGCGTCGTGACACCTCTCGCCGGCAAATCACTGCTACCAGTGCTCAAAGGCGGCACACGAGCCGGTCACGAATCCCTCTGCTGGGCCACCTCCGGCTGCAAAGCTGTGCGCATGGGCGACTGGAAGCTCGTCGCACTCCCAGGCAAGCCCTGGGAGCTCTACGATCTCAAGACTGATCGCACAGAACTCCATGATCTCGCCAGCCAGCAGTCCGAGCGCGTCGCCGCGATGGCGAAGGTGTTTGAGGCGTGGCAGAAGAAGTAGGCGAAGGCGAAGAAACTTCACCGCTTCGCACGTTGGTCTGCCTTCCCATGATGCGCCCGCTTCTTTTCTGCCTTCTCACCTCTTCGTTGTCAGCCGCCGACTGGCCCACCTATCGTGGTGATGCCTCACGCAGTGGTTACTCGGCGGAGACGATCCCGAACCAGCTTCGGCAGCGCTGGGAGTTTCGTTTGCCCGCCGCAACGAAGCCCGCATGGCCGACTTCGGACCGCATGGAGTATGATCTGGCGTTTCAGCCGATCATTGTGGGAGATCTCGTGCTCTTCGGCAGTTCGGCGGATGATCAGGTGTATGCGCTGGATGCGATGACCGGGCGCATTCGCTGGCGCTTTTTCAGCGAGGGGCCGGTTCGCTTCGCGCCGGCGGCGTGGAAGGACCGTGTGTTTGCGGCGAGTGATGACGGGCATCTCTACGCGCTCGCGTTGAGCGATGGCAAGGTGCTCTGGAAGCACCGCGCCGGCCCGGGCCCGCAGCGCGTGCTGGGAAATGAACGCATGATCTCGCACTGGCCGGCTCGCGGTGGTCCGGTGGTGGTAGATGACAAGGTGTATTACTCAGGGGGCATCTGGCCGAGTGATGGTGTCTTTCTTCACGCGCTGGACGCGGCCACGGGCAAGCCCGTCTGGCACAACAGCGAGACCGGCGGCCTTCACATGGCGCAACCACACGGTGGAGCCGAGGCGGACAGCGGTGTGGCACCGCAGGGTTACCTGCTGGCCACGGGCACGTCTTTAATAGTGCCCACCGGCCGCGCGGTGCCGGCGGTGTTCGAACGAGGCGATGGCAAACTGCGCTACTACCACCTGCAAAAGAACCAGCAGCGTGGCGGCACGCGCACGGTGCTCACGGAATCGAGCTTCCTCAATGCGGGCTGCCTTTTTGATGTGAAGACGGGAGACATGACCTCGCAGCTCGGCATGGGCTCGGCAGTGGCGATTCCCGGCGGCGTGGTGCGCGCGGAGGGGCGCTCGCTGGCGACCTATCGCTGGAAGGACGTGGAAAAGATCGACCGCAAAGGCACCGCATCCATCGTGCGCACGCTCGTGCAGGACAAGCTTACGCCGTTCGAAAAAGAAGTGCTGGAGTTCATCATCACCGGTCCCGAAGCCGTGATCGGCTTTGACGGGCAGATCAGCGCCATCGACTACAACGGCCAGCGTACGGAATGGTGGAAGCAAAAGGTCGAAGGCCGCGTGCTTGGCCTCGCCGCAGGCAACGGCCGCGTCGTCGCCACCACGGACAAGGGCGTCGTCTATTTCTTCGATGGCAATCCCGCGCCGCTGCCTGTGCCCGCGTCTCCTGCGGCAGTGGAGAAGCTGGATGACAAAGCCGTCGCGGAGGCGAAGGCCATTCTCGATGCCGCTGCGATCAAAGGCGGCTATGCGGTGCTGCTTGGAGCCGGGCGCGGTGATCTGGCGCTGGCGCTCGCTCAGCAGTCGGACCTGAACATCGCGGTGGTGGAGCCGAACAAGAAACTCGCGGCTGATGCGCGGCTGCGGATCGCAAACGCGGGATTGTATGGCACGCGCATCAGTGTTCACGTCGCGCCGCTGGATGCCACGCAGTTTCCCAAACAGTTCGCGAATCTCATCGTTGCCCCGCAAGATGCGAAGCTCGCTAGCAGCAAGGCGGTGCAGGCTGAGATGCGCCGCATCCGCCGGCCTTACAGCGGTCTCATTTGCCATCGCGACAGTTTGAAGCTCGAAAAAGCCAGCGCTCCGACGGGTGCTGGAAGCTGGACACATCAGAACGGCAGTGCCGCGAACACGCTCTGCTCCGATGACGAACTCGTGAAGGGCAAGCTCTCCATGTTCTGGTTCCGCGATGTCGAGTTCGAGGTCGCCAACCGCCACGGGCAAGGCCCTGCTCCGCTCATTTCGCAGGGGTACATGGTCACCAGCGGGGTGAACGGCCTCTGCTGCCTCGACGCCTACAACGGGCGCAAGCTGTGGGAGTTCGACGTGAAGAACCTGCTCATCGACTTCGACGGCATCCACCACGACGTCGGCATTGGCGACACCGGCGGGCCGTTCTGCATCGGCGGCGACTCCGTTTATGTCAAAAGCGGTACGCGCTGCCTGCGCATCGAACTCGCCACCGGCAAGCTCGTGCGCGAATTCGCCACGCCCGTCGCGGCCGATGCCGCGAATCGGAACTGGGGCTACCTCGCCTTTGAAAACGGCCTGCTCTTTGGCTCCGTCGAAAACGCCGCGCACAACGTCAGTCCGCGCTACCAGCTCACGAATCTGCGCACAGAGTCTGTGCTGTTCTTCGCCATGGACCCCGCCACCGGCGCGGTGAAATGGAAATATGAACCCAAGGGCTCCATCCGCCACAACAGCGTCGCCATCGCCGGCGAGCGCGTTTATTTGATCGACCGCCCCATCGTCGAGGCGGACCGCGTCACCAATCCCAAACGCGAAGGCAAGGCCGCGCCGAAGCTCACGCACAGCCAGGTGCCTTCGGGCACCTTGATCGCGCTCGACTCCGCCACCGGCAAAATCTTGTGGGAAAACAAAGACGACATCTGGGGCACGCAGGTCGCCGTCAGCGCGAAGCACGGCGTGCTGCTCATGAACTACAAGGCCGTGCGGCATAACTTCTTCGAGCTGCCCTCTGAGGTTGGCGGACGCCTCGCGGGCTTCGACATCGCCACCGGGAAGCGTTTGTGGGATCAGGACGGCAAGTATCAAACCCGTCCGCTCATCAACGACGCCACGATCTATGCTCAAGGCGGCGCGTGGGACCTCAAAACCGGCTCGCCAGTCGAATGGGAGTTTCAGCGCTCTTATGGCTGCGGTCAGATCGCAGCCAGCAAGAACCTCATGCTCTTCCGCAGCGCCACGCTCGGCTACGTCGATCTCACCCGCAAGGCCGGCACCGAAAACTACGGCGGCATCCGCCCCAGTTGCTGGATCAATGCCATCCCCGCCTCCGGCCTCGTCCTGGTGCCGGACGGCTCATCGAAATGCCATTGCAGCTACCAGATGCGGGCTTGGTTTGCCTTGCAGGGTGAGTAAAATGTTATTTACAATTCGCCAAAATTGGCGAATTAATATCAAATAAACCATCTAATCGCCATTATTGGCGATTAGAACACATTCTAACTAATTCGCCATTATTGACGAATTAGTTGAAAATATGCATTTTATTCGCCATTTTTGGCGAAATATGATCTCGCCAACAAAGCTAACAGATGAGGCTTTTCTCAAGAGCTTCGGCCAACGGCTAGCCATGGTGCGCTTGGAGCGCGAATGGACGCAGCAGAAACTCGCTAAGGAAGCTAAAGTGGCCAAGCGCCGCGTGGAGCGCTTGGAGGCAGGAGAGGTGACGGCAAATCTTGCTGGTTTCGTGAGAGTCCTGCGAGCTCTTGGTTTACTCGAGAAACTTGATTTGCTTATGCCGGAGGTCAGTCCAGGCCCCATGGAACAACTGCGAATGCATGGGAAGAAACGTCAGCGTGCATCTTCCAAAAAGAACCAGGATGCCAAACCTACAGCATGGCAATGGGGGGATGAGTCATGATTGCAGAAGTCAAACTTTGGGGACGTGTCATTGGGGCTGTGGCATTGGGCGAGCATCGTGAAATAGGGGAGTTTCAGTATGATTCTGAATTTGCTGCCAGCGGTATACAGGTTGCTCCTCTGATGATGCCTTTGAGCAAGAAAGTGTATGGCTTTCCCCAATTGCCGGGGGAAACGTTTCATGGATTGCCCGGGTTGCTTGCTGATTCGCTGCCGGACAAGTTCGGCAATGCCTTGATCAATGCTTGGCTGGCCACGCAGGGACGCACGCCCCAAAGCTTTAATGCCGTCGAGCGGCTTTGCTACACCGGCACGCGCGGCATGGGAGCCTTGGAATTCTCGCCAGTGCTCGGCCCTCGGCCACGCAAGGCGCATAGGATCGAGATTGATTCGCTTGTGAAGCTGGCCTCCGAGGTTTTGCAGAACCGGCTCGGTTTGGAGGGCAGTTTTGCTGACAGTAAACGCGAGCAGGCACTCAACGACATTCTGCGGGTCGGCACCTCCGCAGGCGGTGCGCGGGCAAAGGCGGTGATCGCCTGGAACCGCGAGACCAACGAGGTGCGTTCCGGCCAAATTGAGGCCAGTGACGGCTTCGAGTACTGGCTGCTGAAATTCGACGGCGTGAGCGGCAACAAGGACAAGGAACTCGAGGATCCGAAAGGTTTCGGTGCTATCGAATACGCCTATTACCTCATGGCAAAGGCGGCAGGCATCAGCATGAGCGAAAGCCGGCTGCTGGAGGAAAATGGCCGCCGCCACTTCATGACGCGACGCTTTGACCGCAACGCCACCGGCAAAAAAATCCACATGCAGTCACTCGGTGCCATGGCGCATCTCGACTTCAATCAAGCCGGAGCGCACGCCTACGAGCAGGCCATGCTGGTCATTCACCAGCTCGAAATGCCAGCGGAAAGCGCCGAGGAGCAATTCCGTCGCATGCTCTTCAACATCGTCGCCCGCAACCAGGACGATCATGTGAAGAACATCGCCTTCCTCATGGACAAAAAGGGCCACTGGAGTCTCTCGCCCGCATTTGATGTCGCCTACAGCCACAATCCATCGGGCGAGTGGACCGCCAGTCATCAAATGACCGTGAATGGCAAACGCGATGGCTTCACCAAGGCCGACTTCAAAGCCTGTGAAAAGAGTTCCATGTTGAAACGCGGACGTGCGGCGCTGCTGCTGGAGGAAGTGGTCGAGGCAGTGAAACGTTGGCCTGAATTTGCCATTCGTGCGGGAGTATCGGATAAATGGACATCGCAGATTCAAAACAGTTTCAGACTCGAAATTCCCGTAGGACCATAAGACTATGAATGATAATGTAGGTAATCACATTTACGACATCTGGGGCACGCAGATCGCCGCCAGCAAGAACCTCATGCTCTTCCGCAGCGCCACGCTCGGCTACGTCGATCTCACCCGCAAGGCCGGCACCGAAAACTACGGCGGCATCCGCCCCAGTTGCTGGATCAACGCCATCCCCGCCTCCGGCCTCGTCCTGGTGCCGGACGGCTCATCGAAATGCCATTGCAGCTACCAGATGCGGGCCTGGTTTGCCTTGCAGGGTGAGTGAGAACTCCGCCATGACCTTGACCAATCATCAGCGCGGCTTCATCGGCCTGACCCGCCATCGCGGCCTCCGGGTGGTTGCGTTGATGGCGCTCCTTGGAAATGCAGCTCATGCCTGTCAGGTGCCGGTCTTTCGTTACGCGCTCGAACGCTGGGAGCCCGCGCCTTATTCACTGATCATCACGCCGGGCAGGGGAGGGTTGAGCGCCGGTGAACAAGAGATCGTCGAACATCTGCGGCATCCGAAGACTCCGGCGAATCTGGAGATCGAGATCAAACCGCCCGCCGAAAAATCATCGCTGGCTTTGCATAGCCCGCTCAAGCGCAACGATGATGCGCACCAGCCGATCTGGCAGTCGGACCTGACCCAGGCGAATGCCCTCGCGCTTCTGGATTCTCCGGCCCGGGCTGAGTTGAGAAGGCGGTTGCTTGGCGGACAGACCGCCGTCTGGGTGCTGCTGGAGTCTGGTGATGCGGCCAAAGACGCGGCCGCCTTCGCCACGCTCGGGGAGTCGATGAAGGCCGCCCAGGAACGATTGAAACTGCCCGAGGGCGTCATCACTCAGGACGAGGCGAACGATCCGACCAAGCGTCGCGAGAACGCCGATGTGCTGCAATCCGATCTGCCGCTGAAGATTGAGTTTTCCACGATGCGTGTGAGCCGGCAGAATGCGGAGGAGGCGACGCTGATCGCCATGCTGATGCATGCCGAGCCGGATCTGGGTGATTATGACAAGGAACCGATGGTGTTTCCAGTGTTCGGTCGTGGACGGGCGCTGGAACCGCTGATCGGCAAGGGCATTCACGCGGACAACCTGCTTGAAACTGCGGCTTACCTCTGCGGCGCATGCTCCTGCGAGATCAAGGAGCAGAATCCAGGCATCGACTTGCTCATGGCCGCAGATTGGACACCCGTGGCGAGCAAGGAAGTGATCGAAACGGTGGTGATCACCGGCGCGGACACCGCGAGCAAGGACGATGAGTCCCGGCGGTTGTTGGGGATGATCGTCGTGGCCGGCATGGTGGCCTTGCTGCTCAAAGGCTGGCTGATCGCACGCTGGTTTTCCCGCCGGAAGCGACGGTCTTAAACGGACTACGCGTCGAGTTCGGTGTCACGCATTGTGTTGAACCGCGTAAGGGGCGGGTTTGACCGGCGTTTGGGCATCATGCGCCACTTTTTGATCGCCTTGCTTGCTTCATCTTCATTTTCTGCCGAGCCGCTCGTTTTTGTCACCGCCTTCGCCTCTGGCGACAAAGCGGGCATTCACGCCTTCACCTTCGATTCGGAGAAAGGCGCGCTCAAGCCGCTGCATCGAACGACGAACATCCAGAACCCGTTTTTCATCGCCGTGTCGCCGGACAAGCGATTCCTCTACGCCATCGACGCGGAGAAGTTCGGCGGTGATGAGGACGAAAACGTGGCCGCCTTTGCCCTCGAAGGCCGCACTGGCCGACTGAAGCGCCTGAATCATCAATCCGCACGCGGCACGGCCTCCTGCTACCTCGATGTCGATGCCACGGGCAAGTCCGTGCTCGTCGCGAATTACAGCAGCGGCAGCGTCGCCTCGCTGCCGGTGAAGAGCGACGGCTCGCTCGGCGAGGCGGCCTCGTTTTTCCAGCACAGCGGCTCCAGTGCCGATCCGCAGCGGCAGAAAGGCCCGAACGCGCACTGTTTTGTCATCAGCCCGGACAACAAGCACGCCCTCGCTGCTGATCTCGGCATTGACAAGATCATGATCTACACGCTCGATGCCGCGACGGCAAAACTCGCTCCCAACGACGCCCAGCCCTTCGCCAAACTCACGCCCGGCAGCGGCCCTCGACATCTTACCTTCCATCCGAACGGCAAGCTCGTGTATGCCATCAATGAACTCGCCAACGCGATCACCGTTTTCGACTGGAGCGCCGCAGACGGCACACTGAAGGAGAAACAAACCATCGCCACGCTACCTGCCGACTTCACCGGCAAGAGTTACACCGCCGATCTGAAGATCACCCCGGACGGAAAATATCTCTACGGCACCAATCGCGGCCACGACAGCCTCGCCAGCTACCGCATCGCCGACGATGGCACACTCACACTGCTCGCCATCCAACCCAGCGGCGGCAAGGGGCCTCAGAACCTGCTTGTGACGCCAGACGGGAAGTGGCTGCTGTGCGCGAACATGCCGGGGAACAATGTCGTGGTGTTCAAGATCGAAGCCGCGAGCGGCGCGATCACTGCGCATGGTGAGCCAGTCGAGGTGCCGATGGCCTCGTGCATCCGCTGGGTACAGTAGCCATCTCGCTCCGCGAGATGAGAAGAGCGCATGACAAATTCAAACACGAGCCGAACATCGATCCCGATTCGTGTCAGCGGGAGCGATGAGCTCATCTCGGCGGAGCGAGATGGCTACTTTACTGTCGCACCTCCCACGCAGGCGGCAGATCCTTCGACTCCGGCCCATAGGTCTGCGACACGACGAAGCCACTCGCCTGCGAAGTATAAAAGATGCGCCCATTGCTCACCACAGCGCCCAAGCACTCGCGCGAATCAATTGCGGGGCCGGTGGAGACGAGTTTGCCGTCCTGGCTGAGGTCGATCATGTCCATGTTCGCGCCGAGCACATACGGCTCGCTCATGGTAAAGCGGCAGCAGGCGTAGTTGGTGAGAATGCTGAAGGTCACCTTGCCGGTCTCGCGGTCGAATATGTTGCCTTTGCCGCGCAGGGCGTTGGAGAACATGAAGCGCTCGCCTACGCTCACGACATTGAGCGCAGAGGTCACGGCGTCGGACTTCCAGACGAGCTTGCCGGTGTTCGCATCGAGACACCAGACGAAGCGGTCGTCGGTGCCTTGCTGCGCACGGTTGAAGCCGCCGATGTAGAGCTTTCCATCTCGGGCGCTGAGCGTGCATTTGGCGGTGACGTAGTAGTCGTTGGTCTGCCAAAGGATGTTCCCGGTCTTGGGGTCGATGCAGCAGGTGAGGCCGTTGTTTTTCACGGGAAGTCCGCGCCGGGCGCGCTGATCGGCGTCGTAACCGAAGAAGACGCTGTAGTAGAGCTTGCCGTCGAGAATGCAGATGCCGCAGTCGTTGCCGCCGCGACCCTGGTCATAAAAATCCTTCTCCCACACGACCTTGCCCGTTTCCAAATCCCAGGCCCACACGCGAGGGTGATGATTCTTCGGATAATACGGATTGTCATTCGAGTAGATGAAGCTCATCACCTCGCTGCCGTCTTTTGGGACGACGGGCTCACCGCCAAAAGTGTAGGGCTTCTCGCTGCCCTGCGGCGCATAATCGCCGGAACCGCTCGCATAGATCGCGATCTTGCCCGCGACCACCGGTGGGAACTGCCGGCTCCAGCTTGGGCTGCCGGTGAAGGGGGCTTCCCACAGCATGTTGCCCGTCGCGGCATCGAGACAGCGCACAAACGACTTCTTCATGCCTGCCTGCGGAATGAGAAGCTTCCCGTCGATGTAGAGCGGTGAGGTGAAGCTCAAATACACATCCGGCCACCAGCGCCGCCACAGCAGACGGCCGGTGTCCTGCTCACACGCGATGATCTGGCCCTCGGCGGTGTGCGTGTAGAGCCGTCCGCCGCCACAGACCGGCAGATGCTTCACCGTGCCTTCCAGGCGCCGCGCCCAGCGCATGCGCAGCGGCGGCTTGAGGTCCTGGTTGTTCGAGTTCTGGCCTGCGAAGTTGCCGTAGTTCGTGTACCAGTCGTATTTCGCGTCGGCGAGCTTGCCGGTGAGCGGGGAGCGGATCGTGGGAATGCTGTTCGGTGCTCTCCGCACGAGTTCAGCTTTGAGCATCGGATTGAGACGATAAAGACGCCCATCTTCCGACCCAACAAACACGATTCCATCGGCAATGGCTGCCGGAGCAGTGATCGCACCATCGCTGAGGACATGCTCACGAGTCTTTCCACCGTCCAAGGGTGCGAAATGAAGCTTGCCGTTTAAATCTCCAAAGATCGCATGCCTCTTCGTGATCACAGGCGGCGCAATGGCACCCGCGCCGCTGAGCGGTTTCGACTCCTTCGTGCTCATGTCATGCCGGATCAATCCACGCCCGCTCTCCGGCTTCACGCGAAACACCTCGCTCCCGCGAATCGCCACCGGCGAAAAGCTCAGCAGGCCGTCCATGCGGATGTTGGTGTCGGTGCCTGCGACGAAGTCGCCGGTTTTCAGCGTGTCGCCATTGAGGCGCATGATGTCCACGCGGCCTGCGTTGTCGCGGCGGTGCCATTGCACATAGACATTGCCCTCGTCATCGGCGCTCTGGCCGAAGGTGGCCGGGTATTCTTTGCCGGACCACTCGGGGATCTCACCCGTGGCCTTCAGCTTCGGCGCGGCACCCGTGTCTTCGAGGAAGAGCGTTCTGCCACCGGCGGGAACAACGACGACGTTGCCTTTGATGAGGCAGATGTCACGCGAGCACACAAAATGGTCCTTCCAGTTCACGCGACCGTCGCTGGAGGTGGGTTTGGTGCCGGGTTTGAGTGTCGCTAGCATGCGTTTCTCGCAAAACGCGGCCCAGGACTCGCCGCTCCAGCGATTGCCATCAAAGCCGACGACTTCCTTCACAAAATCCCACTTCCACTGCTGCTGGCCTTCAAACGTGAGCGCCAGCACCTGTGCGCCGAGTGTGGCGACATACACGCGGTCCTTCGCCACGACCGGCGTGCTGAAGATCGGCTCGCCGCAGTCGATCTCCTTCACCACCGCGCCCGTCTCGCGATCCAGCACATAGTAAAGGCCCGCCGTGGTGCCGAAGTGCAGGTGTTTGCCCGCGATGGCCGGTGAGGAGACGTTGTTCACGTTTTGCTTGCCGCCCTTGCTTTGAAAGCGCCAGACCTCCTTCAGCGTCGCTGTGTCGAAACAAGCCGCGCAGCCCGAGCCATCGACGACATACACCTTGCCACCCGCGACCACGGGCGAGGTGTAGATGCCATCCGTCATCGCCACCGCGCCTTGCAGGCCGAGTTTTCCGACATCCAGGTCGATCTGGGCCGCGTTGCCGCTGTGCGCGGCGTTGAACATGAACTGCGGCCAGTCTTCAGCGAGAGCGGCGGTGGCGAAAAAGAGGAGGGCGAGGCGAAGCATGCCTGCTAATACGAGCGCCACGCGTGTTCCTCGCAGCGGCGGACACATGCGCAGATCAGAGGGGTGCCAAAAGACCCGGATCGACCGCTTCAAGCGGCTCACCGAAGAAGAGAGCGCCAAAATCATCGCCATACGGCAGTTTTTCAGTCGGTGGCCAGAAGGCGCGGTTGCGGATGGCGGTGATGACGCCCTCGGCACAGGCACGGGCGCTGTCGAGAAGCGGACCGTCGAGACCGGACCATTCGTCGAGACCGATCTCAGGCTTTGTCTTGCTGAGCGTGACATGCGCGGTGGTGATTTTTTCGCCAGGAAAGCGGCGCTCCATCGCCAGACGGTAAAGCGGCAGTTGCAGATCGACCCAGCGCGATGCAGTGCCGTCGCCGCCCGTCACCAGCGACCACGCGGGATGGCTCTCCGGATCCTCGCCGCGCTTCAGCGGCGTGAGGTGGTAGTTCTCGACCGTCTTGCGCATCTTTTTCTGCACGTCGAAGGCGGAGCGGGTTTTGAAATCGATCAAGCGCACGCCGAGCTGCGCGTGACGCTCCACGCGGTCCACGGTGCCGTTGATGGTCATGCCAGCGAGCGTCCACGGATCATCCTCCGGGCTGATGCGCGTCTCGGCGGCGACGATCTGCCAGCCTTGCAGCCGTTGTTCCGCTTCCTTTTCCGCCCACCAGCCGAGGCGTTGCCTCGCGGACTCGCGTTGAATGGTCACGGGCACGGTGAGACGCGCGCCGTAGATGCCGTGCAGGCGGCGGTCGAGGATGGCGTGAAACGCGGCGCGGATTTTTTGCGGGTCGGTCAAAACGATCGCATCGGGGTCTTGCGCGAAGGTTTCCAGCACGCCGTGTAGCAAGCTGCCGAACTCCATCGCGTCCATCTCCGTGCGCGTGGCGTCGATCTCGCTCATGCGCAGGCCGTGGCGCAGGTAAAAGCGGAACGGGCATTGCAGGTAGTCGCGGAACTGCGTGACGCGCAGCTTGTGGAAGACGCTGTTGTCATCCGGCAGCGGCTGCGGGCGCAGACGCCAGGCGAGCTGCCACGGCATGGGATCGGCGCGGCGCGGCGGCTTGTTGAAGAAATGCAGCGTGCGTGCGGGCAGGTCGGCGTCGGCGCATTGAAACAACAGGCGCGAGGGGCGCAGCGGCTCCTCCGCCGAGCCGGTGCGGCCGAAGATGAAATCGACGCGCCCGCCGTTGTGACGACGCGACTCGATGAGCGTGGTCATGAGGCAGGCGTCGCGGGCGAAGCGTGTGTCGTTATTCCGCAGGCCGAGAGCCCGCCTTGCGGAGTCAGGCAGGAAGGTGTGGCCGATGATGGCCTCGGGTGCCTTGCCGTCGTTCATGCCGGTGATGATGAGATGCGGCGCGTCCTCCCAGAGCAACTCCAGCCAGCCTTGCAGGTCGATGTCACACGCCTGGCGTTCGGGATAGAAAATTTGATCTCCCAGCGCGAGCAGCAGCAGCTCCAGGCGATGCGCGGGATCGAGTCCGCCGGGAAACAGATGCGCCGCAGGTCCGTCGAGCGTGTCGAGCACCTCGCTTACTTGATCCGCGATGGCGGCGAAGACCGCGTCCTGCGGATTTTCACTGCGGAAGCGACGCGCGGCGAAGACATCGCCGAGGAATTCGGTGAGCGCGGCGCCGAAGTCCGGTGCGGAGAGGGATTTGAGCACGCTGTCGATCCACATGAGGCCCGCAGGCACGGCGCTCGTTTTTTTCGGATCGCTGAAGACACGCGGGGCTAGTTCGAGCGCGTCATCGAGCGTGTCTGGTAGCGATGTGACTGCGAGTGTGTCGAGATTATCAAGAAGCTGCTTCAAGGAAGGCTTCGCGCCTGATTGATCCTCGACTCGGCGGCGGATCGTCTCCGCCACATCGGGACAGCGGATGAATTCCGCCACGGCTCGGAACGAACGTGTCGCCGCGAGCTGTGAAACGATGCGCAGCAGGTGAAACACGCCATGCGTGCCCATGCGACGGCCTGCGGGGTCAAACGCGCCGATCTCACGCGCGGCGAGCGCCTTTTCCAGCGGCGCGGTGATTTCTACATCAGCCACGCCGATGGCCGCGACTGCGCCGGGTTCGTCGTAAGATGCGAGCAACTCGACCGCGGCCTCTGCCTGCTCGGCAGGTGTGCCGCCTTGATGAATCGTCGTCTCGGGCGTCGGGATGTCGATGGGGCGCGTGAGCCATGTCTCGGCCACGGGACGGCCCCAGAGATCGAAAGCATCTCGATGCGTTGCCTCCGGCGCGTAAACAAGCACTTCGACGGGCAAAAGTCGGGACCAGTGTTGCAGCGCTTCCACGGCCAGCGATGAAGGATCGAGCACACCGGCCATCACCACGCGTGTGATGCCCGCGGGTGGCTTGCCAAACGCAGCGGCTCGACGGCGCGTGGCCTGCCAGTCGGAGAAGCCACGTTCCTCTGTCGCGATCACGCAATGGCGCTCGATGCTGGCCAGATCACGCCAGCGCTCCGGCTCCATCTCAGAATGTTCCAACAAGCGGGCCACATCGGCGAGACTGAGACCTTTTTCATTCAGCGTCTCGCGCACTTCGAGCAGGTCGCCCGCTGATTTCAGCGCCCAGGTGAAGCCACGCTCGACGGGATCGACCGGGAACACGTTGCGATGCGCGTTCAAGTCGATGCGCAGCAGCTCCGCCGCCCAGATGAGCCGTGTTTCCAGCGAACCGGCGGGTTTCATCTCCGGCGCATGCTCGGGCGAGGTGAGGAAATCCGGCGTCACCACGCGTGGTGGCAGCACGGCGGCGTTTTTTTTCGCCGCATGCACAGCCAGCGCCTCGCGCAGCCTGCGGCTGGCGTTGCGTGTCGGAACGATGATCAGCCAGTCGCTCAAATCGAGCGCGCCCGTGCCGCTCCAGCCTGCCGCGACATGTTCCACCACTGCACGCACCAACGGACGATCCCAGCCGAGAAAACGCCGCGTCGCCGAGGACAGCGAGGCCGCGAAAAGATCGGCTGCGCTCTCATCGGCGGAGGTAGGACGCGTTTGGCGTGGCATGCCCGAGAAGTGCGGCGGGAGACGCTTAGCGTCAACGTGGCAGCTCTGAAATTGACGCGAGTTCTCCGCTCCCCGCGCAATGTGGGCCGCGAATCCGCGTTTCCTGCGCTCTCATGCAAACCCGCCGCCACTTTCTCCAAACCGCTGCGTTCGGTGCCATCGCCGCGCCGAACATCCTTCGCGCTCAAAACACAAAACAAAAAATCCGCGTCGCCTGCGTCGGCATTGGCAACATGGGCACCGGCGCGGTCAAAGGCTCGCTCAAAGAGGAGATCGTCGCGTTTTGCGATGTCGATTGGCGTGACACAGACAAGCGCAGCGCCGGTGCCATCGCCAAGGAGCATCCGAACGTGCCGAAGTTCACCGACTTCCGCGAGATGCTCGACAAGAAGGGCAACGAGATCGACGCCGTGCTCATCTCCACGCCGGATCACACCCACTTCGCCGCCGCCATGGCCGCGATGCAGGCGAAGAAGCACGTCTTTGTGCAGAAGCCGCTCGCCCACAACATCTGGCAGGTGCGCACGCTGCACAAGGCCGCGCAGAAATACGGCGTGCAGACCGTCATGGGCAATCAAGGCCACTGCTGGGAAGGCATCCGCCTCGTCAAAGAATGGTTCGAGGCCGGTGTGCTCGGCGAGGTGAAGGAAGTGCATTGCTGGACCGATCGTCCGTTTGGCCACGCCGGATTCCTCGATCCGCAGCCGGTGGTCGCACCGGCATCCGAACCGCTGCCTGAAGGCGTGAACTGGGATCTCTGGCAAGGGCCGGTGGCCACGCGTGACTACTCTTCGCAATTTCTACCGCAGCGCTGGCGCGGCTGGTGGGACTACGGTTGCGGCGGGCTCGGCGACATCGGCTGCCATTGCCTCGACGCGCCGTTTTGGGCCTTGCAACTCGGCATGCCGGAGAAGGTCGAAGTCGTCAAACAAGAGCCCGGCACCCTGAAAACCTACACCGCGCCTCGTTCGCACATCATCTTCCATTTTGCCGCGCGTGGTGCTTTGCCACCCGTGCAGATTCACTGGTATGAAGGCGGTTTGCAGCCCGAGCGCCTCGCTGGCATGGACAAGCCGCTGCCGACCAACGGCATGATCATGAAGGGCAGCAAAGAAACGCTCTTCTCCGACGGCATGCGCGTGCAAAGCCCGCAACTCTGGCCCCGCGAGCGCATGACGCCGCTCATCGACATCTTGCGCCGCAAGCCACTGCCACGCTCCAAAACCGCCGACCCCATCGGCGAGCTCTTCGAGGCCATCCGCGGCGAAATCCCGCACGCAGGCTCCAACTTCGACTACGCGTGCCCATTGACCGAACTCGTCAACGTCGGCGTCCTCGCCATCCGCAGCGGCAAAACCATCGAATGGGACGCCGCCGCCATGAAAGTCAAAAACGCCCCCGAATTCGACACCTGGATCAAAGAACCCGTCCGCGACGGCTGGAGCTACGGCGAAGACCTTTGGAAAGCATGAGGTCGCTCATCCTTTCCTCACTCCTCATGTTGGTTTCGTCCTTATCGGCGAAGCCGAACATCTTGTTCATCGCCATCGACGATCTCGCGAACGACTGCACACACACACCGCACATCGACCGACTCTCAGCCAGCGGCGTGCGCTTTGACCGCGCCTACAATCAAATCCCGCTCTGCAATCCCAGCCGCGCCTCCGTGCTCACCGGCCGCCGGCCCGATGCCACGCAGGTCTATGACCTCGACCGCCATTTCCGTGACGCTTTGCCCGATGTCGTCACGCTGCCGCAGCTCTTCCGTCAAAACGGCTGGTTCACTGCCCGCGTCGGCAAAATCTACCACTACGATGTCCCCAACGGCATCGGCACCGACGGCCTCGACGACAAACCCTCGTGGCAGCTCGTCGTGAATCCGAAAGGTCGCGATGTCACCGACGAAAAGCTCATCACCAATCCCACACCGCAAAAACCCGTCAGCGCCGCGCTGAGTTGGCTCGCTGCCGACGGTAACGACGAGGAACAAACCGACGGCATGATCGCCACCGAGGCCATCCAGCTTCTCGAAAAGCATCGCGACGAGCCTTTCTTCCTCGGCGTCGGCTTCTTCCGACCACACACGCCTTTCGTCGCGCCGAAGAAATACTTCGACCTGCATCCGCTCGACTCCATCCGCCTCCCCGAAGCCCCCGCCGACGACCGCAGTGACATCCCCGCAGCCGCTTTCGCCCACAACAACCCCACACCGCACTACGGCCTCGACGACCTCACCTGCCGCCAAGCCCTGCAGGCCTACCGCGCCAGCGTTTCCTTCGTCGATGCCCAGATCGGCCGCGTGCTCGATGCGCTTGATCGACTCCAACTCACCGACAACACCATCGTCGTCCTTTGGAGCGATCACGGCTATCACCTCGGCGAGCATCTCGGCATCTGGCAAAAGCGCACTCTCTTTGAACAAAGCGCCCGCGCCCCGCTCATCATCCGCGCCCCCGCCGCCAAAGGAAACGGCCACGCCTGCCCGCGCATCGTCGAGTTCATCGACATCTACCCCACCCTCGCCGACCTCGCCTCACTCACACCTCCCCAACTCGACGGAAAGAGCCTGCTCCCTCTTTTGAATGATCCCACCCAAACCTGGGACAGCATCGCCATCACCCAAATCCTCCGCCCCGCCGATGACCGCCTCCCCACTCAAATCATGGGCCGCACCCTCCGCACCGAACGCTGGCGCTACACCGAGTGGAACGAAGGCGCAAACGGCCTCGAACTCTACGATCATGAAAAAGACCCGCTCGAGTTCCGCAATCTCGCCCGCATGCCCTCCGCCGAGGCTTCAAAAGTCATGAAGGCCTTCCACGCTCGATTCAGCAACCTCGCCCGAGGACTATCACCGTCATCGCCCGTGAAACCGAAGCGTTTGTGAAAACGGTCCACTCAGTCTTCAAATCACCCACGACCCATGAATGAAATCGGATGGCAAGGAAGTTCCTATCCACCCCCCCCCATCTTCACATCGCCCATTCTTCACCATGAACATATCCAATTCAGACACCACCTCCTGCAACCAAGAGTGGGCCAAAAACGTCCTCTTCTTTGAATACGGCAGCGCGGCCAATCCACGGATGCCAAAGATCGGCATCGACGTGTTTCCGCCCTCTCTGCATCAGATCGCAGAGACTAAAGTCATCCCGCTGGATCTGGCGCAACAGCTTCAAACTAGCTATCCAGCCACCGGGCCCAATCTTCTGGCGAATTTCATTCACATCGCGGCTGGAGAGGCGCTCTCCACCAGCACGCATGCTAGCAGCCAAGTGTTTTATGTCATTCGAGGCTCTGGCTTCAGCCTGATCCAAGGGAGCAGGCTCGAATGGAAAATGGGCGATTTCATTGCCATCCCAAGCACAGGCGAAATCAAGCATCAGGCCAGCGAGGACACGGCGTTTTACTGGGTGCATGACCAGCCGCTGATGGACTTCCTGGGTGTCCGGCCTAGCAAAGAGCGTTTTCGTCCGCTGTTTTTCTCCCGCGAACAACTCGACGCCGAACTGGAAAAAGTCCGGCAAGCCAACGAGGGCAAGGACAAGAACCGCAACGGCATTCTGCTGGCCAATCCTGACTGCCCGCAGACCAAGACGCTGACTCATACCATGTGGTCCCTGTATAACCTGCTGCCCGCAAAGAGCCGACAAAAGGCGCACCGGCATAGCTCCATCGCCATGGATTACGCCGTGAGGGCGACCGAGGGCGTCTATACGATGATCGGCCCTGATCTCGACAGCGATGGCAACATCATCAATCCCATCCGTGCCAACTGGGTGGCGGGAGGAGCCTTTGTCACGCCGCCGGGCTGGTGGCACTCTCACCACAACGAGAGCGACGAAGACGCCATCGTGCTGCCCGTTCAAGATGCCGGACTGCAAACCTACATGCAGACCCTCGATATCAGATTCGCCCACGGTTATTAAAGGAGCGGAATCCTAAACGCCGCTGACCACATGCGCCGCCTCTTGCTCTTCCTTTCGGTATTCGTCCTTTCGCATTTGCCTCGCTTCGCTCGCCCTTTGGGCAGCATTGGCTTCGCCTTAATGCTGGCTGTCTCGGCTTCGCCTCGGCTGTCATTCGCGGCGAAGCCGCCCAACATCCTCTGGCTTATCGGCGAGAATCTGAGTCACGATCTCGGCTGTTACGGGGCCAAGAATGTCCACACGCCAAATCTCGACCAGCTCGCCGCGCGTGGCGTGCGCTACACGCGGGTGTTTTCGACGAATCCGGCCTGTGCGCCGAGTCGCTCGGCGTTTTTCACCGGGATGTATCAGACCACGACGGACACGCACCCGATGCGCTCGCATCGCAGTGATGACTTTCGTCTTCCCGCAGGCGTGCGCCCCGTGACGCAGCGCCTGCGCGATGCGGGCTTCTTCACGGCCAATATCAAGACCGCCAACGGCGAAAGCGTGGGCACGGGCAAGCTCGACCTCAACTTCGTCAACGAAGGCTCCATTTACGATGAGAACTCACAGGCCTGGAGCACGCTGAAGTCGCGACAGCCCTTTTTTGCCGTCGTGAACGCCGAGGAAAACGAATACGACATCTACGACCGCAAAAGCGCAGAGAAGGATCGCGTGAAGTGGGTCGGCGAGGACATCCACGTGAAGCATGCCACGCCGGAAAACGTCACGCCGCCGCCTTACTACGCGGATCATCCGGTCGTGCGGCAGGAGTGGGCACGCTACCTGAACTCCGTCTCCGGCATGGATCTGCGCTTTGGCAAAGTGCTCGCCCAGCTGCGCGCCGATGGATTGGAGGACGACACCATCATCATTTTCTTCGGCGACAACGGCCGCCTGGAGCCACGCGGCATTCATTGGTGCTATGACAACGGCCTGCGAGTGCCCATGATCATCCAGTGGCCGAAGAATCATCCCGCGCCGCCGCAGTGGAAGCCAGGCAGCGTCGATGACCGCATCCTCAGCCTCATCGACGTCACCGCCACCACGCTCGCCCTCGCTGGCATCCCGCGTCCGCCGCTCATGCAAGGTCGCGTCTTCCTCGGCGATCAGGCAGAGGCACCTCGCCGCTTCGCCTTCGCCGCACGCGACCGCATTGACGAGGCCGTGCAGCGCATCCGCAGCGTGCATGACGAGCACTTTCACTACGTCCGCACCTTCACCACCGGCCCCACCTTTGCCTCGCTGAACCGCTACAAAGAAAAATGCTTCCCCATCCAGCCGCTCATGCGCCAACTGCACACCGAAGGCAAGCTCACCGGCCCGCCACTCGCCCTCATGCAGCACCACGGCCCCTGCGAGGAGCTTTTCGACACACAGGCCGATCCGCACGAGATCCACGACCTCTCGCAATCCACGCATCCCGAGCACCGCGAGGCCCTCACCCGACTCCGCGCCGCCCTCGACACCTGGGTCACCGAAACCGGCGACCGAGGTGCCATCCCCGAGCCGCCGGAGATCATCGTCCCCTTTGAAAAAGAGATGCATGACTGGTTCGGCACGCCTGTGTGGGTGAATCAACGGTGACCGCGAAACGGCACGATAAATGCCCGCATCGCCCTCGTTGAGTCAGTCCCCCATGCTTCGTTTCCTGTTTCTTATCGCGCTTTTCTGCGGCTCAACCTTTGCTGCCGTCCCGGTCGCTGCCTTTCTCGAAGGGCACTGCGTCGAATGCCATGATGCGGATGTGAAGAAAGGCGGGCTCGATCTTTCATCGCTATCCTTCGAGGCGAAGAATCCAGTCTGGATCAAAGTCTTCGAGCGCGTGCGCGATGGCGAGATGCCACCGCAGAAGAAGCCGCAGCCGGAAAAGAACGAAAAAGACCTCTTCCTTGCGGCTTTGAACGAACCGCTGCTCGAAGCCGACCAAGCTGACATCGCCGCGAATGGGCGTGTGCGCAGCCGCAGGCTCACGCGGGTCGAGTATGAGCACACGCTGCACGATTTGCTCGGCATCGACATCCCGCTTAAAACCTTGCTGCCGGAGGATCGTGCCTCGCACGGCTTTGAAACGGTCGCGGATGGTCAGCAGCTCTCGCATCATCAACTCGCCCGCTACCTCGACGTGGCCGATCTGGCTCTCGATGATGCATTCGACCGCGCGATGAAAGGCGATGTGGCTTACGCGAAGCATCACACGCCCGAGATGCTCATCAAAAACCGCGGTGGCAACTATCGCGGCCCCGATTTGAAAAACGGCGAGAGCATCACCTGGCCCATCGGCCTGCAATTCTTTGGCCGCACGCCGACATGGGCTCCGGCCAGCGGATGGTATCGCATCACGCTGCGCGGCGTGCGCGGTATCAATCCCACTGACGATGGCGCGGTTTGGGGCACACTGCGCTCGGGCTATTGCGAATCCAACGCGCCGTTGCTCTACATGATCGGCCTCGTTGAAGCCACGGCGACTCCGCGCGACATGACCTTCGAGGCCTGGATCGAGGAAAACCATCGCTTGGAGCTGCGGCCGAACGACGGCACGCACAAACGTGCTCCCACCGGCGCGAAAGGCGGCAACGTGAGCTTTTTGGGACGCAATCTTGAAAAAGAAGGCTATCCCGGGATCGCGCATCGAGGCATCGACATCGAACGCATCTATCCCATCGCGAATGCCGAGGGCGTGCGGAAGAAGCTTTTTGGCGGTGACGGCCTGGAGGCCCTCAAAGCCGAAAACATCGACAAACTCGTCCATCGCTTCGCCACGCGTGCGTTTCGCCGACCGGTCTCCGAGTCACAAAGTGCCCCGTATCGCCAAATTGGCGCCAAATCGCTCCAAGAAGGCGATTCGGTGCTCGAAGCCCTCCGCGCGGCCTACCGCGCCATCTTGTGCTCGCCCCGCTTTTTGACCTTCATCGAGGCTCCGGGGCCACTCGATGATCATGCGATCGCTTCGCGGCTCAGTTTTGCGCTTTGGTGCTCCATGCCCGATCAAGAGTTGCTCGAACTCGCCAATCAAAACAAGCTCCGCGACCCTCAAACCCTCGCGCAGCAGGTCGAACGGCTGCTTTCGCACTCCAAAGCCAAACGCTTCATCGCCTCGTTCACCGATCAGTGGCTCAAGCTCAATCAAATCGACTTCACCACGCCCGACACGCGTTTGTTCCGCGACTTCGATCCCGTGGTGCAGGAATCCATGCTGCAAGAGACACGCACCTACTTCACCGAGCTGCTGCGTCGCGATTTGAGCATCACGAGCCTCATCGACTCCGACTTCGCCTTCCTGAACGGCCGTCTTGCGCGGCACTACAAGGCCGATCTCGCGCTGCAAAGCGGCGAAGGCCTCCAAAAAGTGTCGCTGAAGCCCGAAGCCAAACGCGGCGGCCTCGTCACACAGGGCGCGATCCTCAAAGTGACCGCCGATGGCACCAGCACCTCGCCGGTGGTGCGTGGTGTGTTTGTTAATGAACGCATCCTCGGCAATCACATCCCGCCGCCACCACCGGGCATTCCCGCAATCGAACCGGACATCCGCGGCGCGACAAGCATCCGCGACCAGCTCGACAAGCATCGCAACAACGAAAGCTGCGCGAGTTGCCATCAAACCATCGACCCACCCGGTTTCGCGCTCGAAAATTATGATCCCGTCGGCATCTGGCGCAAAGGCTACGGCAAGGACGGCAAAGGCGCGAAGATCGATCCCTCGGGCCGCACCCCCGAAGGCGCGACCTTCACCGACCTCGCCACCTGGCAGCAAATCTACACGCAACAGCCCCAGCAACTCGCCCGCGGCTTCGCCACCCACTTCCTCACCTACGCCACCGGTGCTCCACCTCGTTTCAGCGATGAAGCCGCACTCGACGACATCGCCAAGAAAGCCACCAACGTCCGCTCCATCATCCGCGAGGTGGTTTTGAGCGACATTTTCCGAACCAAGTAACGTTTCACCGCATCATGAGCACTTTCACCTTTCAAAAGCACCTCTCCCGTCGCGCGATGCTGCGCGGTGCGGGCATCACGCTCGGGCTTCCCTTGCTCGAAGCGATGACTCCGGCCTTTTCGGCGGTGAAGGAGACAAAGCGGGCAAAGCGCTTTGTGGGCATGAGTTTGGCGTTGGGGCTGCACAATCCGAATTTGGTGCCGGAAGGCTCGGGACGCGGCTACAAGCCTTCGCGCTACCTCGCGGGCATTCAGGATCTGCGGGAGGATTTCACGGTGGTGTCGGGTTCATCGCATCCGGGCGTCACGGGAGGTCACACGGCGGAGGGAAGCATCTTTTCGGCTTGTCCGAACGCGCGAGGCTCGACGACGCGGAACACGATTTCGCTCGATCAGCTCATGGCAAAGCATCTGGGGCACGAAACGCGGTTTCCATCGCTCGTTTTGAATACGAACTCGCAGACGAGCCCGAGCTACACGGAGAACGGCTCGATGATTCCGGCGGAAAACAGCGCGATGAAGCTCTTCACGCGACTTTTTGTCGATGACACACCCGCGGAGCAGGAACGGCAGGCCGAACTCATCCGCAGCGGGCGCAGCGTGATGGATGTGGTCGGCGCGGAGGCAAAGTCGCTTCAGCGCGAGCTCGGGTCCGGTGATCGCGACAAGCTCGACGCGTGGTTCACGAGCGTGCGTGAGCTGGAGCAGCGCCTCGCCGCGAACGAGGCCTGGACGCACAAACCGAAGCCGAAGGTTAAGCTCGCCCCGCCGCGCCAGATCCCGCGTGACAACGAAGTGGCCGTGGAGCGCATCTATCTCGACATCGTTCACATGGCGCTGGCCACGGACAGCACGCGTTTCATCACGCTGCATGTCACCGGCAATAATGTGCAGGGCATCGAAGGCGTCGAAGAAAGCTACCACAACCTCAGCCATCACGGCATGGACGAGGAAAAGCTCGCGCAGCTCGCCCTCGTCGAGCAGGGCGTGATCCACGAGTGGGCCGCTTTTCTGCGGAAGCTGAAGACCGACAGGCTGCTGGATGAAACGATGGTATTGCTGACCTCGAATCTCGGCAATGCCTCGGCGCACGATAATAAGAACATGCCGGTGCTCTTCGCTGGTGGTGGCTTCAAGCATGGTCAGCACCTCGCCTTTGACCAGAAAGACAACTACCCGCTGCCGAATCTGTATTTGAGTGCTCTGCAACGTCTCGGTCTTGAAGAAGAGCGGTTCGCCACAGGGCAAAAGACGATGAGCGGCCTGGAGGTTGCGTGACGAGACTCGGTAAGCAGCGCTGTCACCCAGGAGAATTCGGAGACAAAAAGTTGGATGCATGGCCTAGCCTCTGGATAGAGTTGTAGCTCGTCTTTTTGAAACAGTATCGCATGCCGCGCCCAGCCCTATTGTCACCCTTCAAAGCCCTCGGACCAGGACTTGTCCTCGCGGCGGCGGGCATTGGCGCGGGAGATGTGATCACGGCGACGGTGACGGGTGCGCAGTTTGGCACGAGGTTGGCTTGGGCGTTGCTGGCATGTGTGGTGTTGAAGTGGGTGCTGAATGAGGGGCTGGCGCGGTGGCAGCTCGCCACCGGAACCACATTGATCGAGGCTTGCATGCAGCGGCTGCCGCGCTGGGTGAGCTTGTCTTTCTTTTTGTATTTGCTGGTGTGGACGTTTTTCGTCGGTGCCTCACTGACCAATGCCTGCGGCCTGGCCGGGCACAGCTTGTTCCCGCAATGGCCGGTGTGGGCCTGGGGAGCGCTGCATTCGGTGGTGGCGGTGGCGCTGGTGTGGGTGGGGAAGTTTGAACTGTTCGAGCGGGTAATGAAACTGCTCGTCGGTGTGATGGTGATCACCGTGCTGATCTGTGCCGTTTTGGTTAAACCCAACGTCGCCGAGTTGCTACGGCACATTTCCTGGCCTGTGCTGCCACCGGACTCTGGCAAGGCGGTGCTCAGCATCTTTGGCGGCATCGGCGGCAGCATGACGATGCTCTGCTACGGCTACTGGATCCGTGAGAACAAGTGGAGCGGGGCCGGGCATCAGCGCATGGTGCGGGCGGATCTGCTGCTGGCGTATGGTGTCACATTGATCTTTGCGGTCGCATTGACCATCGTCGCCGCCGGCTGCAATGCGGCCGTCATCAATGGCAGCGGCATGGCGCTGGAGGTTGCGGCACGCCTGGAGGCCGCGCTTGGGCCTGCGGGACGCTGGGCCTTTCTCCTGGGTTTTTGGTGCGCGGTTTTCGCCTCCATGCTCGGTGTCTGGCAAGGAGTGCCGTATTTTTTTGCCGACTTCATGGCGCAGCGTGCGGCTACTCCCACGGATGGGGAGGAGGATTTGAAAATGACACGCGCCTACCGTGGCTACCTGTTGTTTCTGGCCGGTCCGCCGCTGGCGCTGCTGCTCGCGGGCAGGCCGGTGGCGATGGTGGTTCTTTTCACCGTCATCGGCGCGTTTTTTATGCCTTTTCTCGCCCTGCTTCTTCTCTATCTAAACAACCGCCGAGACTGGGTCGGCGGGCTGCGGAATGGTCCCGTGCGCAACTTGGCGCTCGTCGTTTCGCTGCTGTTGTTTGGATGGATCGCTATCACAGAACTTAAACTCATTTTCTCATCATGAACTCATGCATCATCGTCGGCGGCGGCATTGTTGGCCTCGCGACAGCTCTGAAACTTCTCGAACGTCATCCGGGTGCCAAACTCACGCTGTTGGAAAAAGAAGCGGGCGTGGCGCGGCATCAGAGCACACACAACTCGGGCGTGCTGCACTGCGGCCTCTATTACAAGCCGGGATCTCTCAAGGCGAAGCTCGCCGTCACAGGCATTCGTGAAATGGTGGCTTTTTGCCGCGCCCATGACATCCCGCACGAGATCTGCGGCAAGCTCGTGGTCGCCACACGTGAGGATGAACTGCCGCGCCTAGATGAGCTGCTGCGGCGTGGCGCGGCAAACGGTCTCACCGGTCTGCGCCGCATTGAGCCGGATGAAATGAAGCGTATCGAGCCTCATGCAGCGGGTCTTGCTGCCGCGCATGTGCCTGAGGAGGGCATCGTCGATTACCGGGCTGTTTGCGATACGATGGCGGCCGAGATTCAAAAGCGGGGTGGCACCATTCTGACCAGTGCACCAGCCATGAAGCTGCGCCGCCATGGCGACGAGTGGATCGCCGAAACGCCACAGGGCGAGGCGCGTGGCCAGTGGCTGGTCAACACCGCCGGTTTGCACTGCGACCGCGTTAGCGAGCTGGCTGGCGAGAAACGTGAGGTGCGCATTGTGCCTTTCCGTGGCGAGTACTACCAGCTCAGCGAGGACGCGCAGCATCTCTGCCGTCACCTCATTTATCCAGTGCCTGATCCTGCGTTCCCGTTCCTGGGGGTGCATTTTACACGCATGATTGGTGGTGGGGTCGAGGCAGGGCCGAATGCGGTGCTTGCCTTTGCCCGTGAAGGCTACCGCCTGCGCGACATTGATCTTCATGATCTCGCTGACGCACTCACGTTCCCGGGCCTGTGGCGTTTCTTGAAGCGCTATCCCTCCATGGCCTTCACCGAGCTGGCGCAATCTTTTAGCCGTGAGCGCTTCTGCCACTCCCTCCAACGCCTCGTCCCCGACGTGCAGCCGCAGCATCTCGCTCCAGGTGGGGCAGGGGTGCGCGCCCAGGCCATGACACCGCAGGGCGATCTTGTGCAGGACTTCCACATCGTTGCCCGCGACCACGCCCTCCACATTCTCAATGCGCCCAGCCCAGGTGCCACGGCCTCGCTCGCCATCGGTGGTCACATCGCGGCGATGATTTGAGCGGCCGCGTGCTTTTTGTGTCCAGCCATCCTCATGAACTTACGCACACTCACCGGCTTGGCGTTCTGCCTGTTGAAACTTCCCAGTCTGGCAGCGCCGGACGTGGACGTCTTGAAAAAATTGGGAGCGAAAATCGTGGAGACCGATGGAGTCGTCACGCAGGTGCAAGTGAAGTGTGATGCTTTCACCGAGGCTGACTTCCGCACGCTGGGCAGCTTCACCTCAATCAAAGACCTCACGATCAGCGGCAAAACAATCACGGATGAGACGATCGCGCTGCTTGCCGGACTCACGGAGCTCGAACGGCTCAGCAGCGACGGCATCCAGCTCACGGACGCGGGTTACAAGCACTTTGCGGCGTTTCAGAAGCTCAAATCGCTGTCGTTCTTCCATCCGGCGTTTCGCTCGGAGCAGTTCACGGGCAGCGGGTTGGTGCATTTGAAGGCCTTGCCGAAACTGGAGAAGCTCACTTTTGCCGGATCGACGGCGGGTGATGCCGCGCTGGAGGCCATCGGGCAGCTCACGCAGCTCAGGGAATTCCGCACTTGGCACACGGCGCAGACGCAGGCGGGCAATGCTCATCTGGTGAAGCTGACGAACCTCACCGGCCTGCGCATCGGTCAGCGGCTGCCGAGCTGGGGCAAGGACTCGCCGATCAGTTTTGATGAATCGACGATGGAGACGGTGGCGAAGATCAAGACGCTGGAATCCCTCGAACTCACCGAGGCGCGGCTCAGCGCGAAGATCATCCCGCATCTGAAAGCGTTGCCAAAGCTGACCAGGCTCAAAATCGAGACCGTGGACATTTCTGCTGCCGATGTGGAGGCGATCAAGGCGGCGCTGCCGGGCTGCAAAGTGGAGCACAAGTCCATGAGCGAGTCCGAGAAAGAATCGTTGCTGGTGAAAAAGCTCCGTCTTTGACCATGAAAGCCTTTTTTCTCGCGCTGGTGGTTGTGGCTGGTGCCCATGCGGAAACCCAAACAGACATCGAGTATGCCAGGGTCGGGGAGCTGGCTTTGAAGCTCGATCTGCATCGTCCGCAGGTGGCGAACCCTCCTCTGATTGTCTATGTGCATGGCGGAGCGTGGCGAGCGGGTTCGAAATCGGATGTGCCAATTGCCGCGTTGCTGGATCATGGCTTTGCCATTGCCAGTGTGAACTACCGGCTTTCGACGCAGGCGGTGTTTCCGGCGCAGATTCATGACATCAGGGCGGCGATCCGGTTCCTGCGGGCCAAAGCGCCCGAATTCCGGCTCAACACGGAAAAAATCGCCATCATTGGCTCCTCGGCGGGCGGGCATCTTGCGGCGTTGGTGGGCGTGACGAACGGCCACAAGGTGTTGGAGGGGCGAATCGGCGATCATCTCGATCAAAGCAGCCGGGTGGATGCTATCGTGAGTTTGTACGGGGCGTCGAATTTGCAGTCGATCCTCGCTCAAAGCACGGAATTCGGCCTCACGGTGCGAATTCCCGCGCTGAAACTGCTCTTGGGAGACGTGCCGGAGAAAAAGCCCGAATTGGCGAAACTGGCGAGTCCCGTGGCACATTTGGACAAAAGCGATCCGCCACTGCTGCTGATCCATGGCGACGCTGATCCCCAGATGCCGCATGAGCAGTCACGGGAATTTGCCAGCGCTTACGAGGCGCTGAAGTTGCGGGCAAAACTCGTCACCCTGCCGGGCAGCAGGCACGGCGGGGAGGGATTTTATGATGATGAGCGCAGCAGGCTGGTGGCCGCCTTTCTTAACGAGGCACTGAGGTAAAAACGGCGCTTTTTTAAGTCCTGGAAACCACCCAGCGTGGCACACAGCCCTCGTGGGCCTGGGTCACCGTGGCGGCAAAGTCCGCCAGGTAGCCGAAGGGATGGGTGACGGGCAGAATCGTGAGCGGACGGGCATCGAGATCGGCTTTGACCTCAATGGTGCCAGCGAGGAGGTCGAACTCGATCGTGTCACCATCCTGCACACGGGCGATGGGGCCACCAACGGCGGCCTCGGGGCTGCAATGCACGCCGACCGCGCCGCCGGAGACGCCGGAGACGCGCGTGTCCGAAAGAAGAGCCACTTTGCCGTAAAGCTCAGGTACGGCGAGCGCGGCGCTAGCAACATGCATCTCCGGCATGCCAAGGCCGACGGGCCCACAGCCACGGATGACGACGATGTGACCGGGGCGGATGCGTCCGGCGGCGGCGGCATCGGAGACGCCCTTTGAGTCGTTGAAGCAGATGGCGGTGCCTTCAAAGCGCGGTTCGTCGAGGGAGGAAACTTTGAAGACCATGCCATGAGGGGCGATGTTGCCAAAGCAGATCTGGATGTCCGCATATTCTTTGAACGGAGCTTCGAGCGGGGCAATCAGGTCGTTCGGGAAGGGGACAGGCGCCGCGTCGGCGAGATTTTCGGCCAAGGTTTGGCCTGTGACGGTGATGCACGAGCCGTCGAGCAGTCCGGTGGCGAAAAGGTGCTTCAAGAGCATCGTGGTGCCGCCAAGTCGGTGCAGGTCGTTCATGGTGCCGCGTCCACGCGGGGCGAAATTGCAGAGGACAGGCGTTTTGCGGCAGATGGCCTGCACATCACGCAGCGTGAAGTCCACGCCAGCCTCACGCGCGACGGCGAGGATGTGCAGCACGCCGTTGGTGGAGCCGCCGACGGCCGCGATGGCTGTCATGGCGTTGGTGAGCGACGCCTTAGTGATGATGTCGCGAGGGCGGATATTTTTTTCGAGCAGATTGCGCACGGCCTGGCCGACGCGGAGGCATTCGCTGCGTTTTCCGGCCTCAATGGCGGGCATGGAGGAGGTGTCGGGCAGGCTGAGACCCATCGCTTCGAGCGCGATACCCCAGGTATTGAAGGAAGCTGCGATGCCGCAGCCACCCGCGCCAGGGCAGGCGGTGCGGATGATCTGCTCCGACTCCTCGTAGCTCATGGTGCCCTGCTTTTCCTTCGCAGCGGCGTCGTACACGTCAAGGATGCTCGTGGAATGGCCTTTGTGACAGCCTGGCATGATGCTGCCGCCGTTGACGATGAGGCCGGGATAATTGGTGCGAGCCAGCGCCATGGCAAAGGCGGGGCCGTTTTTGTCGCAATGATGCAGGCCGATGATGGCGTCGTAGCAATGGGAGGTGCAAACCATCTCCGTGCCGTTGGCCATGAGGTTGCGTGAGCAGAGCGAGGCCGCGCCGCCGATGTTGCCCTGCGTGATGTTGTCACTCACTGGGGAGACCCCGAAGGGGAAACCGATGAGACCGGCGTCAGAGCAACCTTGAGCGATGAGCTTGGCGAGTTCGTGGGCGTGGACGTTGCAAATATTGCCATCCAGGAGCGGCGTGCCGATGCCAATTTGAGCCTTGTCGAAATCCTCCGGCTTGAAGCCGAGGCCCCAGAAGAAGGCGTTGACGCCACGCTGCCAGCCGTGGGTGAGATTGCGGGAGTTCCAGTTGAGAGGGTGTTTTTCAGCCATGGGATTCCCAGGCTAGCTGAGGCGGCGCGTCAGGGCAAAAAAAAAGCTCCCGGCCAGCGAACTGACCGGGAGCAAAGAACCTTTGGAAGGTTAAGCAGGTCATGAGACCCGCCGTAGATTAGAAGGCGAGGCTGAGCTTCACACCGCCAAACACTTCGTAGTGAGTGGTGGCATTGAGCTGAGTGCGCGCATCCAAGGACTGATTCATCGCGATGTATGGAGTCAGTGTGGCGATCTTGGTGAGCTTCACAGGAGCAGCGAGGCTGTAAAGGATATGGGTGAATCCGCTGGTGGTGCCAAGAGGACCGCCATTGTTCGCCACGATAGGGTTAGGGGTGAAGGCTGAGTTGTTACCAGTGTAGTAATCATTGCCATAGCCAGTGGTGATGGAAGGCACGAGGCTCAGCCAATCAGTGATGGCGATGGTGTAGTCAGCACCGAGCTGGGCATAGGAACCACCGACTTTGAAGTCGTAGTAGTAGCCAGCGTAGATGTTGGCAGCGCCAAGCGGGATGGCGACGGTGAAGCCGATTTCGCCTGCGCCTTTGATGCCGAACTCATTGTTGGCGTTTCCATTATTGACACCAGTGAAGCTACCAGCGTAGGAATCCGGATAGAAGTAGTGCAAGTACTGCACGCCAAACTTCGCGAATCCTGCGTCGTAGGTCAGGGAGGTCAGGAGATCGATCTCGGAGTAGTCAAAAGCGTTGGTGCTACGGGTTCCAGCAGCAGGCTGGCCAGCATTACCAAAGCTATTGAACGGAGTCTCCACCGTGGAGATGTAGGTGGCACCGATGCCCCAGGTCAGGCTGCCTGCGCCATCTTCACCAGAACCCGAGATCAGCGGGATGGCGAGGTTGAGGGAGGACCAGACGATGTTGTCGGCGAACCACAGACCACGGTAGTAGTAGCGGCTGTCGTAACCGACGTCGAGTGTGGCTCCGATGGAGTCAAACAGGGAGGAGGGTTCTGGTTCCACGGGAACCGGGGCTTTGGCGGGAGCGGTGCCGGCAGAGGCGTTCAGCGCTGCACAGGCAGCAAGAACGGTCACCGACTTCGCAACGAGGGATGTCATGCTTTTAGGCTTCATGTGTTGGTCGAGTTTGGTTTTGTTGGTGTTGAGGCGCTGTATTTCCGGAAGGAAAGCCAGCATACGAACAATCACAAAGCAGGTGCCGTGCCATGTTGTGGGCGTTGTTGAATAGAGCTCCTGTGGGCATCTCCTATCCTTTTCACCCACTTCGAGAAGGCGCGCGCGCAGTCGCTCCATTGCTTAAGGGTGCATGCTCCATCATAACTGCCGTGTTTGAATCCGTAATGGCAGTGCGTTCCAGCGTCTTGATGGAATCCGGGCATAAAAAAACCCCCCGGCATTGCTGCCGGGAGGTCAACCAAAGTGGTTTAAGTCGTTCAGAGAACGATTAGAAGCGGACGCTGAGGGTCACGCCGCCGAAGAGCACGCTCTTGTAGGCAGTGTCAGGAGCGCCTGCGGTGCGGGCGGCGCCGCCCAGGTTTTCCGTGGCACCCAGAGGAAGATTGCCAGCAACATACGGCGTCAGAGTCGCACGGCTGTTAAGCTTGATTGGGAGCTGAAGGCCCGTGGTGATAGCGGTCCAGCCGGTGATGTTGTTCAGACCACCCCAGGAGCCACCTGCAACGCCGCCGTTACGAGCGAACTGCCAGTTCAGGTTGTGACCATAGCCAACGTTGGCGAAGGGAACAAGGCTGATGGAGTCGGTGATGGCGATCGTGGTGCTCGCGTTGAAGTCGAAGTACCAGGAGTCGTTAATATGGTCGTAATTCGCGCTGGAGGCGATGTCGATCGGGCCGAGGGCTGTGGCAAGGCCAAGGCTGACTTCCCCACCATCGTTCATAGGGGCATTGCGGTTGAGGCTGCCAGCATTGCGATAGTAGGTGTAGCCCAGGCTCACAGTGGCAGGACCGAAGTCGTGCGCGATACCAGCGCCGAGCTGAAGGCGCTGGAAGGAGGCATCAGCGCCACCATTTGGCATGAAGCTGTCCTGATCACCCATGAAGGTGCCGAACTGAGCTTTCCAATCGAGGGAAGTGTTGCCTGCGCCGTCTTCGTTAGCGCCGCCGATCAGAAGGATGGAACCTTCGACTGCGGAACGAACCCAATGTTGTCCCATGTTAAGGCCACGCCAGATGTAGTTGGTGTCGTAGCCGAGGGAGGCGGTGATACCGAGATCGTCATTCTCCGGAGCTGGAGCGATCGGGTTTTTAGGGGCGGGGGCGGTTCCGGCCACAACGGGAGTGGCGGCCAGTGCCAAGAACCCCAGCGTTTTCAGCAATGCATTCAATTTCATAGTCTGATTTTGGTTGGTATTAGGTTGGTTGGTTTGAGGTCGGACACTCGCATGGATTACCCCGTCGCATAAGCGCTGGGACAAAGTACGTGAGCCGTTCAGATGTGAAAATAGCAGGGGCCGTAACTGCTGGAAAGCATTTTTTTGCGTTTTTAACAGATTTACGAGGGGGGCGGCATGGAATCAGCTTTTGCACTGAATTTCATTCCGCAGCTTAACTCCCAGCTTGGCGGCCCGATCTTGAGGAGGAAAGGAGTTGCTCAAGAGTTTATTTTTCTGGCCGCGTTTTAGTTTGCTGGCTCACTTTCATTTCCAGAATGGTGGGTCTGGCGTTCGACAAAAATAAAGGACCACCGTCACCGGTGGTCCCGTCGGAATCCATGCCTGCCCTGTCAACAAGGGTCGCAGTCTGCAGGCCGAACGCCGCAGTTTAGGCGACGTTCGGTCAATTCTTCCATGATCAGGGCAGTGGGAACCGCTGATTCGCGGCACTTACCTCTTTACGGATTTCTGCCAGCACGGCGTCGTTTTCACGATTGGTGAGGGCCCGGTCGATCCAGGCGGCGATTTGGGTCATTTCCGCTTCTTTCATGCCACGGGTCGTCACGGCAGGAGTGCCGACGCGGATGCCGCCGCCGAGGGTGATCTTCTCGGTGTCGAAGGGGATACCGTTTTTGTTCACGGTGATCGCGGCCTTGTCGAGTGTCTCACTGGCGACTTTGCCGTTGAGGCCTTTCGGACGCAGATCGACGAGCATGAGATGGTTGTCCGTGCCGCCACTGACGATGCGGTAGCCGAGCGCAGCGAGCGCGGCGGCGAGAGCCTGGGCGTTTTTCACGACCTGGGCGGTGTAATCCTTGAAGTCAGGCTTGAGGCATTCGCCAAAGCAGACGGCCTTCGCGGCGATGACGTGCATGAGCGGGCCGCCCTGCACGCCGGGGAAGACCTGGCTGTTGATCTTTTTGGCCAGTTCCTCGTTGTTGGTGAGGATGATGCCTCCACGCGGGCCACGGAGGGACTTGTGCGTCGTGCTGGTCACGAAGTCGGCGTATTCCATCGGCGAGGGATGCGCTCCACCGGCGACGAGGCCGGCGATGTGGGCCATATCGACGAAAAGATACGCGCCGACGCTCTTGGCGATCTCGCTCATCTTTTTGAAGTCGATGATGCGAGGATAGGCTGAGGCACCGGCGGTGATCATCTTCGGCTTCTCGCGCAGGGCGACTTCGGCGAGTTCTTCGTAGTTGATGCGTTCGTCGGTCTGGCTGACGCCGTATTGGCAGAAATGGTAGAAGCGGCCGGAGAAATTGGCGGGATTGCCGTGCGTGAGGTGGCCACCGTGGGCGAGGTTCATGCCGAGCACCTTGTCTCCGTGGTGGAGCACGCTGAAATAGACCGCCGCATTGGCCTGTGAGCCGGAATGCGGCTGCACATTGGCGAATTTCGCCCCGAAAAGTTCGCAAGCGCGGTCGATGGCGAGCTGCTCGACTTTATCGACCTCCTCACAGCCACCATACCAGCGTTTGCCCGGATAACCTTCGGCATACTTGTTTGTCAGGCAACTGCCTTGCGCGGCCATGACAGCCTTGCTGGTGAAGTTTTCGCTGGCGATGAGCTCGATGTGGTCTTGCTGACGCTGCTGCTCGCCGCGGATGATGTCGGCGACGGCGGGATCGGAGGTGGCGAGGATGCTGAGGGGGTGGGCTTGGGTGTTCATTTTATCGACTCTGCGACCGTGGCGGCCACCGGCGAAGGGAGTCTTCAACCAGGTGTCAACGATCTCCTTGGCGGTGGTTTCGGGGGTGGTTTTGCCGGCGAGGCAGAGAATGTTGGAGGCGTTGTGCTCGCGTGTGATAGCGGCGGTGACGGCGTCATGCACGAGGCTGGCCTGGATGCCCGCGTGGCGGTTCGCGGCGATGCTCATGCCGATGCCCGTGGTGCAGACGAGGATGCCCGCATCCGCCCGGCCATCCAACACACGGGCGCTGACCAGCTCCGCGAAGTCGGGGTAGTCCACTGAGGCACCATCCTGCGTGCCCAGATCCGCCACCGCATACCCACCGGCCTGCAAATGCGCCACGACGGCGTTTTTCAGGGCAAGGCCACCGTGATCGGAGCCGATGGCGAGGGAATGTGGGAGAGACGGGGAGGACATGAGAGGCGGGTCAATGGGTCAAGGTGGGCAGCAGGTCAAGCCTCGGGCTCTCTCCAGGTTTGATCGACATAGGCGAGCAGGCTCGGGAGCATTTTCTCCAAATCGGCCAGGGTCTCGTCATACGCGGCACGCCCCTGGCCAAAGGGGTCTGAAACATCGCGTCCGCGCAGGCTGTCATCGGCGGCGAACTCTGAGACGAGATAGACCTTGTCGGCATGGCTGGGGAATTCCTCCTCAATGACCGCCTGGTGGTTCACGGACATCGCGAAGACGTGAGTGGCGGCTTCTAGCATGGCTTGGTCGAGCATGCGGCTTTGAAAGTTGGAGAGATCAATGCCGCGCTCCTTCAAAATGGCCGTGGTATGCTTGCTGGCAGCCATTCCGGGAGCCGCGGCCACGCCCGCGCTGGCGACCTGGTAATCAGAGCGTGCTTTGACCAGTTCGCGAAACAACGCTTCCGCCATCGGGCTGCGGCAGGTGTTGCCAGTGCAGACAAAGAGAACGCTTTTCAAGGTGCGGTGCGGGTTTGATTCAACCCCGCCGGGGCGGCGGGACGGCAGTGTGTCGCGACGCCCCGGTTTGTCAAAGGAGTAGCCAAAATGTGCGCCGCAGGTGTTTTCATGGAACATCGGACTTGCCAAGGGGGGCGCTCATGGCGTTTGCTTCCCTTAGTTCATTATCAATCGCTCAATCCCGGATGGCGGAACGCTATAAAATCTACGAAAAGCTCGGCGCTGGCGGCGTCGGGGCCGTCTTCCGTGCCTATGACAGCCAGCTCAAGCGCTGGGTGGCGGTGAAGCGGCTCATGACCGCCTCCGAGGCGGCCAAGGACAAAAACATCGCCGTCGAGCTGCGCCGGGAGGCGGACGCGCTCGCCTCGCTGCGCAACCCGAACATTGTGACCATATTTGACGTGGCCAGCGATGAGGAGGGGTTGTTCATGGTGATGGAGTTGCTACAGGGCGAGGACTTGGCGGATGTCGTCGCCCGCGGGCCGCTGCCCTACGATGATTTTAAGGAACTGGCCTCGCAGACGCTGGAGGCCCTGCTCGCCGCGCACCAGCACCACATTCTCCACCGGGACATCAAGCCGGAGAACATCAAGGTTGAGCGTTTGCCCGGCGGGCGTTTGCAGTCGAAGGTCATCGACTTTGGTCTGGCCCGTGCCGGCCTTGGTGCTCGCAAGCAGACCGAGGATCAGGAAGGGACGGTCATGGGCTCCATTTACTACATGGCGCCCGAACAGCTCACGCGTGAGCCAGTGGATGAGCGCACGGACCTCTACTCGCTGGGCTGCGTGTTTTACGAGGCGTTGTCTGGCAAAAAAGCCTTCGATGCCGAGTCGATGGCCGAGGTGATCGACAAGCACATCAATCATGACGTGGTTGCGCTGCATATCATTGCCCCGCATGTGCCTCAGTGGCTGGGAGCCTGGTGCGCCCGTCTGATGGCGCAGAAGCCCGACGACCGGCCTGCCAACGCGCAGCAGGCGATTGAGGAGTTTCGCGCCTGGGAAAAGATGCCCACGATGGTGCCCTATGGACCATGGATGGGCATGTACGCCCCTCCTCCCATGTTCATGCCACCCGGCACGGGCACGGTGCCGCTCAGCGGGTATTATCCGCCTCAGCAGGACGCGCCTCCGGCTGCTGTTTATGCTGAGCCGGTGGTGGAGGCGGTGCCTGTGGAAATCATACCTGAAGGACGGGCGGTCATTGAAACGGCTGCCATCACGGCTCCATTGGCTCCCGCGCCACGTCGTCCCGGCACCGGTCGTGCCACAGCTCAGTCGCGGCAGCCTTCCTCTGTGGCGAATGTGGCCGTGGGCAGACCCTCGGAAAATACAGGTGCGCCTCCTTTCAAAAAGATCGCCCTCATCGGCGGTGGTGTGGTTCTGCTCGTCGTCGTAGGCTGGATTTTTCTGGGCAGATCTGGAAGCTCCAAAAGTGGCGGTAGTGGCTCCGTGCTGTCTTCCATCGGTTTGTCATCCTCTCCGCCCAAGGTGAGTTTCCAACTTCCTCAGGACCGGTCATTTCCGCCGGTGGACCGTGGCATCGCACTTTTTTATGTCGGGAACACTGGAATCTTGACCAATCGTCAGGCCGGAGGCAAGCCTGCCCCGGCCAATGTCGGCGAGCCGGTGATCGAATGGCATGACATCTCTGAGCGTGGAGGTGACAACATCCTGCGTGCCTTTGACAAAAACGCAGACCACGCTCCGAAACGCATCAACTGGCCCGAAGCCGCCTCTGGAGGCACGCCAAGGGCAGGACGCGTCGTGCTCGACTTCAGGCCGCGCAACGGCAAGCCCTGCGCTCTCGTGCTAGATGCCCCTGGCAAGGAGCAGCAAAACATGCCGTTTGGTGGCACCGCAACTCCTGGTAGTGACAAAGGACTGACCATTGTCACGGCTTTCCAAGCCGAGACTGCGCGGCTGCCAACCCGCTTGTTCACCTTGGAAAACGGCGAGGGTGCCAGCGTGTCCCTGCGTGTTGACCAGAAGAAAAACATCATCGCCGAAGTGAGGCGACAGGGTGGGGGAGTAACGCTGACCTCCACCGGGGTTAATGCCACGATCGCCAGCCTCGCTCTACTTACTTGGAATGCAGGCACTGGCGCGGTGGAACTTCGCGCGCGGGACTCGGAGGGCAGGGCCTACATTTCCACGGGGGGGAAGCTGAAAGTGCCGGAGGCTCCTTTGGATCAGCTCTCCATTGGCCGCGTTAAGGACAGCAAAGGGGCAAACGCAGGCGCCCAGGATCAGTTTAGCGGCTACATGGCCGAATTCTTCGTGTACTCCGCCGCTTTGAAACCTGATCAGTTGCAGCTCATCGATGGCCGCGTGCGGGATTATTACTTCGTTCCCGCCGCGCCGCCGCCGCTCAACCAAAGACTTAGAACCAAGCTGGCCATGGTCGAGCCTCGAAGCACCTGGAAGTTGAGCGCCAGTCATAAAAAAGAGGACTGCGTGAAAACCACCGATGGAAACACCGGTTCTCGCTGGACCACCAATGCCGTCATGAAGGGGGGCGAATGGTTTACCGTCGAACTCCCAGTTGAGACGGATATCGCAGGTCTCGCGCTCGACAGCCAAGGCAGTCCTCAGGATTACGCACGGCAGCTCAAGATCGAGCTTTCCACCAATGGCACACAGTGGGGTGCCCCGGTCATGCAAGGAAACGGCGCCGCGCTGGCTGAGATCATTTTTAAAGCACCTCAGAAGACCCGTTTCGTGCGTATCACCCAGACTGGAAGTTCTGGAAACTTTTGGGGCATCAATGAACTGGTGCTCTTCAAGAAATAACTTCGTCGGCGCTCATCGTGTCACGCAGGGCGTCATGCAGAATGGTCGTTAAAGCGTTTGTTAGCCCCTCGGGTGCGGCCACCACCGCATGATAGATGCCAGAACTCGTTTCACATGGGATCACTGTCAGCACATGGCCGGAGGAGAGCGTTTGCCTGACCACTGACGGCTTTCCGCAGGCTGACTCGGCGCTTGCGCGGGTCGCCGCGCCCCAGGCCATCATGGTGGAAAGCACCAGCCCTGCCTTGGCCTCGCCTCCCCAAAGCACCTCACCATCATCACTCATCACCAGCACATGACCTCCGTTTTCGTGCAAAACCTGCCGCGCCCAGGCGGAGAACGCCGCCAGGCGTTCATTGAGGGAGCCGCGAGAAATCTCATAGGCAGGCATGGATGGACGTGCGGCTGGTTCTGCCAGGGCTTCCAAATGCAAAGCGGAGCCGACCACGCTTTCCACCGCCGATTCGGAGTCTAAAGCAGCCTGTGCAGGCTCGTTCACTCGGACCAGGATGCCCGCTTCAGTTGCCCGCTGGCGTATCGCCCGGAGTTTATCGCGAATCCGGCTCAGTGGCAGTGCGGCGGCACTGTTGTGCAGCGGCTTTTCATGATATTCCGCCTCATCGGTTTTCACATCCTCATCTGCGTCAGGTGCCTCCGGCGGCACAGGGTGTGACAGGGGGGCAGCCACCGCCTCATCCATGAAGCCCGGCAGTGTTGGGATCTCCAACATTCTCATTGGCTCTGCGTCCGCACAGGCTTCTTCCGGTGGCGCGATCTGAGCCAGCAACGATTGCAGATGGTTGGCGTCAATCCAGGAGACTTGCATGGCCGTGCTCCGGTTCGCGTTCTTTGACCAGACCCGTGCGTTGCTCCAGTTCAGCGGCGATTTGGTCAAAAATCAGCGCTTCTGGCGGTGGATTGCGTTTTGTCAGCGCCACCGGCACGCCTAGCGCGCTCGCTTCCAGAAACGAGGTCAGGCGCGGGATGCTCTGCGGGAACATCAGATTGGACGGCAGCATTTCGCGCAGTTCACGCGCCACTTTCAGGCTCATTTCGTTGTCCTGCATCACCATCGTCAGTAAAATGCCCGCGACACGCACTCCCGCGCCTTCGGCGCGGAAACGCGCCAGCGTCTCCAGCAGGTGTGGTATGCTGCGGATGGCCAGTGGCTCCGCCTGCTGCGGCAGGATCACGAAATCGCAGGCCTTCACTACCGCTTCCGTCGTGCTGCTCATGCCGGCGGCCGTGTCCATCAGCACAATGTCCGCGCCGCGCAGTTCCGCGCCGCGCAGCAGGTCCGCCAGTCGCGCCGGCACTTCATGCAGAGGCCAGCCCTGGCGCGCGCAGTTGTCGTACTGTCCAGCGGGCACGATTTCCAGCTCCGGCAGCCGAGTTGGCACCACGATCTTGTTCAAATCCCCGCCGCGGACCAGAAACTCATGGAATCCCTCCCGCGCCTTCGCGCTCTTCGCCAGGGAAAGGCCCACGCCGCCCTGCGGGTCCGTGTCAATCAACAGCACCCGCCACCCACGCCTTGCCAGAGAATAGGCGAGGTTGATGCACAGCGTGGTTTTCCCCACGCCTCCTTTTTGACTGGCCGTTGCAATTGCGATCACGCTCCGAGGCTAGCAGCGCGAAAACGCTCTGCATCGTTAAAAAACACCGTGGTGACAAAAAATGCTGATTATAGCACGAGCGAACGCATGACTTCACGGCAGCACCAACTGAGTGCCTTCAAGAGCCTGCTTTTTATACCGGACACCGTTGTAGATGTATTCGACGGTGAGAAGGTTCTTTTCCGTGGTCTGAGACTGCACCACGGCCACTCCGACAGTTACCCCGTTGACCTGTGTGACACTTGCACTGTTCCCTTGTGGCGTGGTCGTCCCAATGGTGGTGGCCTCTGCGTTGGTGGCGGTGGCACCAATGCCAACAGTTGTAGTTACGTCTCCTTGGGCTTTCGCGGCATCACTCAACGAATCAGATACCAGAATGGAAACAGGCGCGCTGATGACCGTGGTAGGTATGAGCTTTGAGAGCCTGTTTTTCACGTTGCGAGGCAGGTTGCCGGGCAGCGTGTAACGGGCGCTGACAAGCTCGATAATCCCTGGCTGAAAGACTCCAACTATGCCTGTAGGTGCAGCGCTCGTTGTGGAGGCCGGTGCAGTTTCGGGTGTAGAACTAGCACCTCCGGGTGCATTAATTCCCGGAGGCGTCATCACCACAGCCTCGTTTGTGGAAGGGCGGCGGGCCAGAACAGCGAGTGCCTCTGCAAGATTCACATCACGTGTTTTTTGATCCAGATTTTGTCCATTCATCATGCCACCCGCCAGATTGGCTAGGCACCAATCCCTTAGCACGATTGCCTGCCGACAGACTTCAATGGATTGATGGCTCAGCTCAGCGGTGCGAATTGCCTCTTTCTCCTGCCTTTGATACACCGCCGCCGCGTAGCCCTCAGCCTTGCGCTGCATTGCTGCGGCCTGCTCCGCCTCTGGATTGGCCTCCCCGTATTTGGAACGAACTTCGGGCGGGAGCGCTGACAGCGGAATCGTCGCAAATCCATCCGCATGCATAATGCGGATTTCCGTGGGTGACTTTTTCATCACCTTCACCTGCTTGAAGACTTTTCCATCAATTGTGGTCAATTCGGGAAATTGATCCTGAGCCAGCGTAAGAGTTGAAACCACACCGCCCAGAGCGAAAACTAAAAATG
>NZ_JBIIKX010000091.1:0-21293 GCF_044232965.1 Prosthecobacter sp. | reverse complement strand
CATGCGAATCGGCCACCAACAGCACCCAGGCCGCGAAGAAGACTGGCCCCCAAGTTTTGGCCTTTTTAACCCCTCTTTTTCAACAGGCTGCTAAAGGGTCGTTACCTGCTTTTCAACCAAGGTGCCGCACAGATGGTCGGCAAAAAAATCGAAGAAGTCATCGGCAGGGACGACACTGCGATTTTAAGCCCGGAAGAAGCCCGATATGTGATGGAAAATGACCAGCAGGTGGTCTTCTCCGGCGAGACTTCCTCAAAAGAGGAGGTGCTGACTTTGGCCAACACGCCCCGCACTTATCTTTCCACCAAGGCACCTTACCGGGACAATCACGGGAAGATCATTGGTATCATCGGCATCTCGCGTGACATCACCAAGCGCAAACAGGTCGAGGAGCAGCTGCGCGAGCAGGCCACGCTGCTGGACAAGGCCCAGGACGCCATCGTCGTGCGCGATCTTGACCACCACCTCCTTTACTGGAACAGAAGCGCTGAGCGCCTATACGGCTGGACGGCGCGGGAAGCCCTGGGACGCTCCGTCAAGGAACTGCTGTACCAAGATGCGTCCGAATTCCATGCCGCGACTAACGCCGTCTTGGAGAAAGGTGAGTGGATCGGAGAGATTCAACAATACAACCGGGACGGAAAAGCGCTCACCATTGAAGGCCGCTGGACCCTGGTGCGGGATGACCAGGGGCAGCCCAAGTCCATCCTTGCCATCAACACCGACGTCACGGAGCGCAACAAGCTCAAACAGCAGTTTCTCCGTGCCCAGCGCATGGAGAGCCTCGGGACGCTCGCCGGCGGCATCGCGCATGACCTCAACAACGTGCTGGCCCCCATTTTGATGTCCATCGAACTGCTCCGGCGGCAGGAAAAAGACCCGCGCCGTCAGGACATTCTCAGTACCATCGAAAGCAGCGCCACACACGGTGCGGACATGGTCCGGCAGGTGCTGTCTTTTGCGCGCGGTGTCGAGGGCCGGCAGGTGGAGGTTCAAGTTGGCCATCTGCTGCGCGAGATTGAAAAAATCGCCAACGAGACTTTCCTCAAAACCATCCAGGTGCGCCGTGATGTGCCAGACGATTTGTGGACGGTGAAAGGAGATCCAACGCAGCTCCACCAGGTTCTGCTGAACCTTTGTGTCAACGCGCGCGACGCCATGCCGCAGGGCGGCTCGCTCACGCTTTCCGCCAGCAACATGCTGCTCGACGAGCAGTACGCCGCCATGAACATCGATGCCAAACCCGGTCCCCATGTGGTCATCCAGGTGGAGGACACCGGCACCGGCATGTCTCCCGAGGTTGTGGAAAGAATCTTTGAACCGTTTTTCACCACCAAGGAGCTGGGCAAAGGCACCGGACTGGGCCTTTCCACCACGATGGCCATCGTCAGCAGCCATGGCGGCTTTGTCCAAGTGCAAAGCGAGCCCGGCCTGGGCACCCAGTTTCGTGTTTTTCTGCCCGCGCGGACGACGACAGGCTCCAGCGATGCCGTCGTCGCGGAAAATGATCTGCAACAAGGCAACGGCGAGCTCGTGCTCGTCATCGACGACGAGGCCGCCGTGCGGCAGATCACCCGCCAGACACTGGAGCTTTTCGGCTACCGCGTCCTGCTCGCGGCGGACGGCACCGAGGCCGTGGGCATGTACGCAACGCATAAGGCTGAGATCTCCGTCGTGCTCACGGACATGATGATGCCGATGATGGACGGACAAAGCACCATCCAGATCTTGCGCCGGATGAATCCCGACGTGCGCATCATCGCAGCCAGCGGCCTCAACACGGAAAGCATGGCCGCCAAGGCAACCAAGGCAGGCGTAACCCACTTCATCCCAAAACCCTACACTGCGGAAACCCTGCTCAACGCCCTCCATCAGACGCTGCACGAGCCGGCCTGAGCAGGACTGCCGCTGAAAATCGCGGTTTCATTCTTTCGCGCTTCGTTGATCCACGGCATGATGATTCAATCATCTCTTCAATCCAACCACCATGTCCACGCTCGCACCCGCCGCCGTTTTGTATGAAGCAAAGAAGCCCCTGCGCATCGAGGAGGTGCGCGTTTTGCCACCACAGAAAGGTGAGGTGACCGTGCGCATGAAGGCGGCGGGCGTCTGCCACAGCGACCTGCATGTGATGAAGGGCGATCTTGCCATGCCGATGCCGATCATCCTCGGCCACGAAGGCAGCGGTGTGATCGAGGCCGTGGGCGAAGGCGTGACCGCCGTGGAGATCGGCGATCATGTGATCCTGGTGTGGCGGGGTTCATGCGGGAAATGCGAGTATTGCAGCAGCGGACGCCCCGCGCTGTGTGACATGGGCACCGCGATGCGCTTCACCGGCCTTATGCCGGACGGCACCACCCGCTTTCAAAACTCAGCAGGCGAGAGCATCCGCCACTACGCGGGCGTTTCCGCCTTTTCCTCGCTTTCCACGATGCCGGAGGCTTCGGTGGTGAAGATTCCGAAGGAATTCTCCTTCGAGAAAGCCGCGCTGATCGGCTGTGGCGTCATCACCGGCGTGGGCGCGGTGGAACGCGCCGCCAAAGTGCAGCCGAACAGCACCGTGGCCGTGATCGGCTGCGGCGGCATCGGTTTGAACGTCATTCAAGGCGCGCGCATGGCCGGAGCGCGGCAGATCATCGCCGTGGACAAATTCACCCGCAAAGAGGGCGACGCACGGCAGTTCGGTGCCACGGATTACGTCGATGTGAACGCCGGTGATCCTGTGCAGGCCATCAAAGACCTCACCGATGGCAAAGGTGTCGATTATGCCTTTGAAGCCTACGGTTCCGGCAAAACCGCCGAACAAGCCTTCGATGCCACGAAGAAAGGCGGCATGTGCGTGATGGTGGGCATCACCAGCGCCGCAGATCGTGCCTCCATCAACGTCAACCAGCTCGTCTATGCCGAGAAAACGCTGCGTGGCAGCCTCTACGGCAGCACCCAGCCGCGCACCGACCTGCTGCTGCTCATCGGCATGCATCAACACGGTCGTCTCATGCTCGATGAGCTTGTCACGAAGCGTTACCCGCTCGAAGGCATCAACGAAGCCTACGACGCGCTCCAACGTGGCGAGGTGGCGCGGAGTTTGATCGTGTTTGAGTGAATCTGATCAACCCCACAGCGATTGCGGATACTCACCCGCGTCGATGAGCGCACGAATGCTCGCGACTACCTCGGCCTTGTCCTCGGGGTAGGTCACGCCGAACCACTTGCCGGTGGTTTCCAGCACGCGCACGTCGGCCTTGCCTGCGTGGATGAGCGCATTCACCTCCGCCGGCACATAACACTCGGATTTGAGCTCCGTTCCCCGCTCCGCGAGGAACGCGGTGAATGCCTGACGCAAATGCGTGAAGATGTCCGGCGTGAAGCCGAAGAAATTCATCGAGACGACCTCGTCACCCGTCAGCGGCACATAAGCACCCTCAACTTCGCGATTCTCCGCGCCAGCGCCGTGTTTGAAGATCTTCGTCATCTCCGTGACCGTGGCCAGCATGCCGTTCGCATCGCACTGGCAGACTCCGCGAGACACACTGCCGTGCTCCGAAAGTGTGTTCTTCAAATAGAAGCCCACCATCGACCAGTGGCTCTTGCCATCGTTCGGACGCGGCTGCGTCAGGTCGGCGGCGATCTTCTTGAAGGCGTCCTGACCATAAAAGTCGTCGGCGTTGATCATGAGGAAAGGCTCGTTCACCACATTCGCGGCGGCGAGCAGCGCGTGCGCCGTGCCCCAGGGCTTCGTGCGGCCCTCCGGCACGGAAAAACCGGCGGGCAGGTCGTTCAAATCCTGAAACGCATAGTCCACCTCAATACGGCCCGCATACTTGGAGCCGATCTGCGTGCGAAACAGCTCCTCGAAGTCGCGGCGGATGACGAACACCACCTTGCCGAAACCGGCGCGGATCGCGTCAAACACCGAGTAGTCGAGCACCACCTCTCCCGAAGGCCCCATCGCGTCGAGTTGTTTGAGACCGCCGTAACGGCTGCCCATGCCGGCAGCGAGGATGAGGAGAGTGGGCTTCATGGTGGAAAAAGAGACGCGATTCTGGCGCGTGCGGGGTTTCGTTCAAGGTTCAAAGTTCACGGTTCAGCGTTTCCGTGCTGGAACGAAGCCTGAACTTTGAACTTGGAACTTTGAGCCGAACCGGCTTACATGAGGCAAGCATGCTTCCAGACATCCCGAAACTCATCCAACTCCAGGAGCGCGACCAGCGCATCCGCGCCCTGCAAAAAGACCTCAAAGACGTTCCCACCCTGCAAGCCCGGGCCAAAATGCAGCTCGCCGGAGACCAGGCCGCTGTGGAGGCCGCAAACCTCGGCATGAAGGAAATCGAGGTGAAGATCAAAAATATCCAGCTCGACGTCCAAACGCGCCAGACCTCGATCAAGCGTCTCCAAGACCAGCAGTTCGAGACCCGCAAGAATGACGAGTTCGCGGCCCTCGGTCACGAGATCAAGCGCTATCAGGATGATGTCACCAAGCTCGAGGACGGTGAGCTGGAACAAATGGAGGCGCTCGAAATCGCCAAAACGAAACTCAAGGACGCCCAAGCCAAGCTGGCCGAAACACAGAAGCGTGTGAACGAGGAGCTCAAAAACCTCGACGAACGCGCCGAAGGTGTGAAAAAACGCCTCGAAGACCTCGCTGTCGAGCGCGCCACACTCGCAGCGCCCATTGATCCCGACGCGCTCGATCTCTACACCCGCATCTTCACGAAGAAGGGAGACGCCGCCATCGTGCCGATGGAAAACGCGCAATGCGGTGGCTGCCACATGAAGGTGGTCGTCGGCGTCATCCAGTCCCTGAAGCAGTCCGTGTCACTCACCCAGTGCGAAAGCTGCGGCCGCATCCTCTACATGGTGGAGTAGGCGAGGGGTCATCCTGATCCCTCGTCTCAAACCGTCAGCCCCAGCGCCGCCAGCGTCTTGAGCACGATGGCTTCACCCGGCTGGAGCTTTTCCCGCTCTTCAAACAGCACCTGCGTCACCTTTTTATACGCAGGCATCTTGCCCGTGCGACGCTGGGCCAGCAGGCAGACATAACGCACGGCTCGATCGATGAGCTTGTTGTTGCTGGGCTTCACATAGGTCATGAGGTTGTCGAGATAACGGCCCAACCGGCCCATGACGAGCGTGGAATGGATGTTGATGAGCATCTTGAGAAGCAGATGCGCGTGAAACTCATGGACACCGCTCAAATCAAGCCGCTCCCGCAGGCCGTCGAACTCCCAGACCATCTCCCCTGCCCCGCCGCCAATGCGGAAGGGCAGATGTTCCGCGCCTTGCGTGCGGATTTCCCGCCGGTCGGTCAGTTGTGCGGAAAAATCGTAGCAAGCCAGCACCTCCGCCCCGGCAACATGCTTCACATCCGGCCACTCAAGCGTTCGCGGATCGCGATGCAGCAACGTCTTCCAGGCAGAACGCGCGTCCGCCTGCTCTGGCATGATGAAATGACACCAGGCAGCAGGCGCGGCGGGATCATCCTGCTTTTCAAACGGCGCGAGGCTGAAGGTCGGCGCGCGCTCGGTCGTGTCGGTGACGACGGTGATGCCAAAGCGCCCGCTTTCATACAGCACGAAGGCTCCACGCTCATACACCGCCGCCTCATGCTCAATGAACGGCACCATGAACTGGCCGTCACAGTGCGCCACATGCCGCAGGAGTTGCAGCACCTCCGCAGGCGCGTGCTCAGGATCACGCATGTGCATAAAGGCGAAGCCGATGGCGGCCATGAGCACTGTGCTGGCCTGCATGCGCGTGCTGCCCGCCACCGCCATCGCGCCGACCGCCAGGTTCAGTTTTCGGATCTTGCGGTTTTGAATCACACGCTTGGACCTCTCGGCGGCCTTGATGAGCTGCTCGTCAGGGTTGCAATATAGGAACCACGGGCGGTTGGCGGACAATTCGGCGGCGCGTTCCGTGGCACCAATGACAAACGGCGTCTCCCCTCCCTCCGTCGTGGCAATCAAGAGATCGCCATCGACGAACCCCAGCTCCTCAAGCTGTCGTGCGCCGTATTCGGGATGATCCTCAAAGGTTTCGATGGCCTTGATCAAAGCGAGATCGCCACCGGCCATGAAAGCGACGACGCGTTCCGCGTCCGGGCATGGCAACACGCCCATGCGGCAGAAAATCTCGATGCTGAGCGAGAGACGGCCCGTGGCACCGCAACCGCAGAGAAACACCTTCTTTCCCGAGTCAAACGTCGCCGCCACCGCACGCGCCAGATCGGCAAGCGGAGCGGACTTGGCCTGCATCTGCCGCAGCGCATGCACATCCACCTGATGCATCAGCTTGACCGCCTCTCCCACGTCCTCATGCGCCATCTGGGACAAGGAGGTGGTAAACGGGTGCTGCGACTCCGTGTCGAGCGAGCCGAGCTGGTAGTCAGCGGCGACACGGAGGAACTCTTCTGCGGCTTTCATGCAAGGGATTCGACTGGAGCGTTAAGACGGATGTTCAGTTGTGACACTTTCCCATCTTGCACGCTGCGCGGTGCGTTTCACTATGCATGCAAAATCGCATGATGGAATTCGCTTTGTTCAGGCTGCCCGACGGGCGGGCATGGCTGGGAGAAGGCCCCTTCACCGCGCTGGCCGCCGCGCCCGCCGGAGGAGGAGCCTTCTATGTCAACGACTTCGATTTGAGCGACCCGCAGCCCTGGAAAGTGCCTGCAAAGCTTCATTCCATCACCCCTGAGAGCCTGGGCAGCACGATCCACCTCAACGGCGCGCAAACCCCGCAGATCAACTGGGCCAAGCCAGCCACCGAATGGTTCAAAATGGCCTTCCGTCGCATCCGCCGCGAAGTTCTGGCCAAGCGGATCGAAAAGATGGTCCCCGTGCTCACCGAAACCGGCACGCTCGTCTCCGGCGACCCGCGTCGCCTGCTCCAGGCCGTCATGCAAGCTCCGGCCAACATGTGGGGCTATGCCCACGTCACTGAAAACGGCGGATTCCTCGGCGCGACGCCAGAACTGCTCTTCAAAACACACGACCAGTCGCTCGAAACGATGGCGCTCGCCGGCACGGCCAAACCAGGGCATCAGGACGCCTTCCTCACCGACGTGAAGGAGATTGAGGAGCACGAGATCGTCGTGCGCTACCTCACTGAGCAATTGCAGACGCTCGGCGCTGTCTCACGCCAGCCGCGCTCGCTGTGCGAGACCGCCGGACTGGTGCATTTCCAGTCGAGCCTGAGCGTGAAGCTGCGGGAGAAAGTCGATCCCGCGCAACTGGTGCCGCTGCTGCACCCCACGCCCGCTGTAGGCTGCCTGCCACGGGATGAAGCCGCGCTGGCAAAGTTGCGCGAGTATCGTCAGCAGTTGAAGGTTCCGGGCTTTTTCGGCTCCCCCTTCGGTTTCATCGAAAACAACGGTACAGCGCATGTCGTCGTCGCGATTCGCGGCATCGGCTGGCAGGGAGACACGATCAGCCTGCCCTCCGGCTGCGGCATCGTCGGCGGCAGTGCTTTTGATCATGAATGGCGTGAATTGCGGTTGAAACGCGAGGCTGTCCTGCGTCTGCTGGCACTGCACTCATGACCCAGGCTCAGCTCATCCAGCAAACACTCAGCACGCTCGTTCACTTTGGTGTGCGGGAGGTCTGCATCGCCGCCGGAGCGCGCAACGCGCCGCTGGTGGCCGCTTTGCTGGCAAGCAATGGCTTGAAAGTTTGGAACTTCTTCGAGGAGCGCAGCGCCGCCTTTTTCGCCCTGGGCCGCATGATGGCCGACCGCACTCCGGTGGCGGTGGTGACCACCTCCGGCACCGCCGCTGCTGAATTGCTGCCAGCGACCATTGAAGCGTTCTATCAAAGCCTGCCGCTGTTTCTGCTGACGGCCGACCGTCCAAAAAGCTATCGTGGCAGTGGCGCACCACAGGCGATCGAGCAATTTCGACTCTTCGGTGTTTATGCGCAGCCGCTGGGCGACTGGGATGCCACGGATGATCCCATCGAGATGTATGAAACGCGGAATGACCGCCCGCGGCATTTGAATGTGTGTTTGGACGAGCCGTTGGAGACCAATGCGGCCGGAGTGGATTTTTCCGGGGCACAAATGCCGCAGGCAGAGGGAGCTGGCAGCCCCCTTTCCTTGGAATGCGATCTCGTTCTCGCCTCAGGCATGCCTCCGGCGGATGCGAAGGAAGTCGCGCCGCTGCTGGCAAAGCTGGGCGTGCCGATTGTGGCCGAGGCGACCTCGAATCTGCATGGATTCCGCGATTTGCAGCCGCTGCTCATCCCTGGTGGCGAACGAGCGCTGCAATCCGCCCGGCCCACGCATGTGCTGCGGCTCGGTGCGGTGCCGAGCTGGCGCTGGTGGCGGGATCTGGAGGAACAGCCGAAGATTCGCGTCACCAACCTCACACGCTCAACGTTCAGCGGACTGGCAAGGAAGGAAAATGTCGAAACACTGCCCTGGGAAGCGACCCAAAGCCTTCAACTCTCAGCGGCGGGCAACGCCTGTGGCATTTTGCGGTTTGAGCCGGAGTTGGAGAAGTTTGCACAATCGGAGCCAGGGTGGATGCGGCAGCTCATGAAGATCATTCCAGCCGGATCACGTGTGTTTTTGGGCAACAGCCTGCCGATTCGTGAGATGAACCTGGCCTTGCAGACCACGAGGCCGGGCGTGGAATTCTTCGCCAATCGCGGTGCCAACGGCATCGACGGCCTCGTTTCCACCTTCCTCGGCGCCAGCGCGACGCATCGCGGTGAAAGCTGGCTGATCGTGGGAGATTTGAGCACGCTCTATGATCTGGCCGCGCCCTGGATCATCGCACAGATGGATCATCCGAAGCTGCGCATCGTGGTCATCAACAACGGCGGCGGGAAAATCTTCTCCCGGGTGAACAACCTGCGCTCACTTTCTGAAAAAGCGCTCGGCGTGATCGAAAACCGCCACTCGCTCAGCTTTGAGCCCTGGGCGCAGATGTGGGGCCTGGAATACGTCCAGACCGATGACGTGCATGATCTCGAAGACCTGCTGCAAGTGCCCATCGTGATCGAGATCAAGCCTGACCCGATGCAAACGGAGATGTTCTGGCGGGACTGGCAGAAGCCGGTGATCAGGCCACGATGAAATCGCGGAAAGCGTCGATGATCACAACCACGGAGCAGGCTCCGGCGTCCGGGAAACCGATGCAGGCCTCGCCCAGTGTCTTTGCACGACCGAACTTGGCCACCATGGCCTTGCTGGCTTCTTTGCCGGCATCCGCAGCCGCCGCGACGGCGGTGATCGCCTCGGGCAACTTTTGAGCCGCCACTTCTGCGGCTTTGTTCGCGGCGGGTTCCATCGCGTCCACGCAGGTTTTGTCTCCAATCGCGGCGCCACCGCGCTGTTTCACACCATCCACACCGGCTTTGAGAAACGCGGCCAGTCCGGCGGCATCGAAAGTGTCTTTGCCATTGAGCGCTTTGCCGCCGTTGCGGAAGAAGGTGCCAAAGATCGCGCCACTTGCGCCTCCCATGCTGCTCATCATCGCCATGCCGACGGTGGAGAAGACTTTTTCAATGCTCTCGACCTCGGCGGCATTGAGTTTTTCAATCGCGGCTCGCATGCCACGCTCCATGCCCATGCCGTGGTCGCCATCACCGAGATCACGGTCGGCTTGGGACAGCATCGGCTCCGCGGCGATGATGCGCTCGCACGCGAGAATGAGCATGGCTTTGACTTCGTCTTTGGAGAGGCTGGTTTTGGGCATGGCGGGGCGATTGTTGGCGTTCTGGCCGGGAAGTCAAATGCGAAGCCCGCCAGAGGCCTAACCCGCCGCGCGCTTGTCCGCTTTGCGCAACCGGTCCGCCATGCCTTTCATGACATGGAGGGCAAACTGCGGCATCTCATCGACCATGTAGAGAAAATGATGGCGGTTCACCGGCACCAGCTTGCAGTCGGTGCGGGCGATGGCATCGGCGGCGCGGGCCGAGTCCTCGATCAGGGAAATTTCGCCAAAGAACCCCTCAGGACCGACAGTCTCGACGACTTTCCCGTTGATGCTGATCTCAACCTCGCCGCTCTGGACGACGAACATCTCACCCGATTCATCACCAGCATTAAAGATCGGCGATCCTTGGGCAAAGGACCGGATGTTGACTGGATTGGCGAAGATTTCGGGGAGTTGCATGGCCTTGGGGGGGTTAGAGCTTGGTATAGCCCACGCTTTCGCAGGGCATGTCCCAGAGTTTTTTCAGCTCGGCGTCGAGCTTGGTGATGCTAAAGCTTACACCGGCCATTTCCTGGCAGGTGACGATGTTATCAACAATGGTCTGATGAATCTTGATGCCGCGTTTTTCGAGGATCGGCTTTGCGCCACGCAGGAGGATGAGCAGTTCCATCATGTGCGTGGAGCCGAGGCTGTTGACGAAGAAGACGATTTCGTCGCCGGAATTGAGCGCCAGATCGTCAGCGAACAGAAGGTCGAGAATCTTGGCGGCAAGTTCATCAGCGGTGCACATCGGGATGAGGCCCACGCCTTTCTCACCATGAATGCCCATGCCGAGGCCGATCACATCATCGGCGAGTTCGAAGGTCGGCTTGCCAGTCGCCGGGATGCTGCCGGGCTTGGTGGAAACGCCGACGGTGCGGGTGTTGTCGCAGGCTTTTTGGGCGATGCGGGCGAGTTCATCGAGTGAATCGACGGTCTGGGCGGCGGCACCGGCGAGCTTGGTGATCGGCACGAGTCCAGCCACACCACGACGCTTGTGCTTCTCCGAGGGAGGCGCGGAGCAGACGTCGTCGGCGATGATGACGGTTTTCACGGTGATGCCTTCGTCAGCAGCGAGTTCCGCGCCAATGTCGAAGTTCATCACGTCCCCGGCATAGTTGCCGTAAAGGAAAAGCACGCCTTTGCCACGGTTCACGGCCTGCGTGGCCTCCAGCACGATGTCCGGCGGCGGCGCGGCGAAAATCTCTCCCACGGCAGCACCATCGGCCATGCCTTTGCCGATGAGACCATGATAGATCGGTTCATGTCCGGCCCCACCACCGACGAGCAGCGCAGGAGCATCCGGGCGCAGATCGTTCATCACGATGGAACGAGTGCCGACACGGCGTGCCTTACCGTCATAGGCCAGGACGAGTCCATCAAAGAGTTCGTCAGCGCATTTGAGCGGGTTGTTGATGATCTTCTTGGCAGGATTGGCGTGGCTCATGGTCGGGTCGTATGGGTTGGGAAAAGGTGCGCCAGTTTGGACAGTGCTCCCAGACTGTCAAAGCGCGATTCACCGCCCCGCCAGCGAGTTGTCCGGCAACTGGAAGGCGTTTTCGATGACGTTGACGTGGGGCAACTCGCCCTCGGTGAGGACGACCTCGGCGATGTCGAAACGGAACTTGATGCGTGGATGGCCGAGCAGGCGCAGCCAGTCCTGCGCTCCGCGTTGAATCAGGCGCTGCTTCTCCATGCCCACCGCATCCGCCGGGCGGCCGAAGGCAGTGCTGGTACGAGTCTTAACCTCGACGAAGGTCAGCACATCGCGATGCCGGGCGACGATATCCACCTCGCCACGGTTCACGCCGCGGTAGTTGCGATGCAAAACACGTCTGCCGTGCGTGGCGAGCCAGCGGGCGGCGATCAGCTCGCCCATGCGGCCGATTTCGGCGCGATCCATGGTCCGGGCGGCAAGGCGTCGGCGAAACAGCCGCAGCGGAGATGCGCGCAGCCAGAGCGCCCCATTTCTCACATGCGCATCCCCCGTCACGCGCCGCCGCAGCCAGCGCCACAGGGTTTTCGGACGCGGGACACGGCGTTTGGGTTTCATACCTCGTCGAATTGAAACTCCGACTGTGCCACCGGACCGAAGCTGCGCCGGTGATGCGGGCAGGGGCCGAATTTTTTCAGCGCGGCGAGATGCGCCGGAGTGGGATAGCCTTTGTGAATCTCAAAGCCATACTGCGGATGCTCCTCCGCCAGTGCGACCATGAAACGATCCCGCGTGACCTTGGCGATGATGCTGGCTGCGGCGATGGAGTAGCTCAGGCTGTCTCCCTTGACCAAGGCCACCTGATGCAGCGGATACTGCTTCACCGGCCTGCCGTCGATCAAAACGGCATCCGGCGGCGGATCAAGCGCCAGAGCTGCCGCCCGCATGCCAGACCAGGTGGCCTGGAGGATGTTGATGCGGTCGATTTCCTCCGGCTCGATGCTCACGCAATGCCAGCGAATGCGCGCATCACCCGTGATCTCCGCGTAAAGCCGTTCGCGCTTGGCCTCGGTGAGCTGCTTGGAGTCATTCAGCACCGGATGGCTGAAATCATCTGGCAAAACAACCGCCGCCACACACACCGGCCCCGCCAGCGGGCCCCGCCCGGCCTCGTCGATGCCCGCGACCCTGCGGAAGCCGGCAGCGCGTAGCGTGTTCTCATGATCGAGCGTCGGCATGCCTGATGAACGTTATACTTTAAAACTCAGTCATGGACGAACCTCAATCGGCAACACGATCTTCGCGGGCGCGCCGCTCTCCGGCGCCTGCCAGCGCAGCACTTCCTTGCCAGGCTTCTTCGAATCGTTGGATAAAGTGTACACACGGATTTGCAATGATGCCTTCTCGCCCTTCGGCACTTCGATCGGCTTGATCTTGAGCGTTATCTCGTTGTGTCCGTTCACGAGGCCGCCGGTGATCATCTGCTGCTCCAGACCATCCTCGACCGGATCATAGTCGAAGCCATTCATGCTGACCGTCGTCTCGTAGCCGAAGCTCTGGATTTTGTAGCCCGCCTTGTGATCTGGCACACGGCAGAGGGGCGGCACCTGCGGGGCGACACCGGGCGGTGTGAACTCCGGTGTGTCGAGAAACTCAGGACTTTTCCCCTCCTTCAAGGCCTGCCGTACGTCAGGTGCGTTGGCCAGACTGGTGATCCGGTTGCTGTCGAATTTCCAATGGCCGTCCTCGCGTAGGAATTTCAGCTTCAGCAGATCATCCCGCACAAGCTCGCGATCCTGCCCGAGGTCGATCTTGCCAAAATAAACCAGATGCGCCGTGTCCCCCACCGCCTGCGCCTCCAACAAACGCAGACCGTCAAGCGCGGGCGGCTGCACGCTGGAGGTGAACACCGCGTCTGGAAAAGCACTGCGCTCGCTCACAATCGAATTGCGCATCACGGTCTGACGATAGCGCGTGATGGAGGAAGCCCAGGCCAGCGGATCCTTGCGGAGCATCGCCCGCCGCCAGTTCGTGTAGGAGTTCTCCAACGCCGTGCGCAGAGCAGCGTCGCCATCTTGCGCGTGCGATGGGAAAGCGGAGATGGACAGGGTGAAACCAAGCAGCAGGGTGGTGAAGGAGCGCATGTTTGAATTGAAAAAGTGTCTCAAGAAATGCCGTGTCGGCGCGAAAACAACCACAGATCATCATTTTACGGCTCGCTTACCCCGCAAACCACGCTGATAGTTTTCTCACTGACACAAAACCATTTGCCGTTTTGGCGATTCTGGTAAACATCACATTTTCCCTCACACCCAAACATGGAGTCATTCAGCGAAGGCCTGCCTAGAACCCCCCCGATTGATCGCAATCGGGAACTGCTGAAGACCGCTCGTGAGGAAATCTACAAGAGCGTCGGGGGAGTGAATCTCTCCGCCTACATCTGGGAACCGGAGATGGACAAGGCACCGCCTTACCCAAAATCCGTCGCCGCCTTCTTCTTCAGCAGCGGCTGGGACAACGGCCAGGTGGCTCAGTTCGCGCCGCACTGCGTTTACTTCGCCTCCCGTGGCATGACGACGATCTGCTTCGACTACCGTGTCGCCACACGTCATGGCACCGGCCCTGTGGAGGCGATGGCCGACGCGCGCTCCGCCATCCGGTGGATTCGCATGAACGCGGTCGAGCTTGGCATCAATCCTGGCAAGATCGTCGGCGTCGGCGGTTCGGGTGGCGGTCATGCCATCGCCTCCTCCGCGATTTTGAGCGGCTTCGACGATCCGAATGATGCCATTGATTGCAGCCCGGCACCAAACGCCATCGTGCTGTTCAATCCGGTGATGGACACCTATTCCAAGCATGCCTTTGGTCGTGACCGCTGGCCGGACCAGGCCACCTGCAAGGCCGCTGACCTCATCCGCGGCATCAAACCCGGCCTGCCTCCCATGCTCATCATGCACGGCACCGGCGACCGCGTGGTGCCCTTCGGCGGCTCGTATGAGTTTGCCCGCAAGTCGAGCAAGAAGAAAAACCTTTGCCGCCTGATCGAGTTCGAAGGCCAAGGCCACGGCTTCTTCAATTTCAACCTCTCCTTCGAGATGTACGAGGCCACCATCCGGGCCATGGACGAGCTCTTCGTCGAACTCGGCTTCCTCGAACCCGATCCTGAGGCCGGCCTCGGCAAGATCGAGTAGCCCTCCGGAGGAGGGGAATGACAAGCCGAGCGAAGCGAGACAGACGAACAAAGTGAGCCCGAAGGGGTGAGTGAAACGAATCAATTCCGACAAACGAATGACGAATTTCCGCCCTCACGCCGTTTCGTCATTCGTTCCTTCCGGCATTCGTTCGTCATTCTGAATTCGTCATTCGTCATTTCCCCCAACCACCGCCGCACTACCATGCTCCGCGCCCTCCTCTCACTTCTTCTCGTTTCCTCCCTTTCCGCCGCCACCTGGCCGCAGGACGCCAGTGATCTCAAAGCCGACCCGAAGGCGCAGTTCGGCACGCTCGAAAACGGCCTGCGCTATGTGATCCTGCCACATGACGAGCCTCCGGGCCGCGCCAGCATCCGTCTTTACATGGATGTCGGCTCGCTGATGGAACAAGACGATCAGCAGGGCATGGCGCACTACCTGGAGCACATGGCCTTCAACGGCTCGCGCCATTTCAAAGGTGGTGAGATGGTCGAGTACTTCCAGCGTCTCGGCATGGGCTTCGGCGCGGACACCAACGCGCACACCTCCTTCAAGGAAACCGTGTACATGCTCGAACTGCCCAAGGTGGAGGCCAAATTCATCACCGAGGGCATGCAGCTCTTCCGTGATTACCTCGACGGCATGCTGCTCGGCGAGGCCGAGATCGACAAAGAGCGCGGCATCATCCTCAGCGAAAAACTCAGCCGCGATTCCATTGAGTACCGCACCATGATCGAAGGCTACAAGTTCGGCCTGCCAGAGTCCATTCTGCCACATCGCCTTCCCATCGGCCAGGAAGAGACGATCAAGACCATGAAGCGCCCGCGCTTCGTCGCTTTCTACGAGGGCTACTACACACCGAAACGCGCCACCATCGTCGCCGTCGGTGATTTCAAGGACACCGCCGCCGTGAAGGCCGAGATCGAAAAACACTTCACGGATGCCAAACCCAAGGGTGAGGAGCTCAAAGACCCGAACCTCGGCAAAATCCCCACTGATTACGGCATCATCGCCAAACTGCACACCGAGATGGAGGCGCAGTCGCTCACCCTCTCCATCGAAATCCCCCGCAAGGCCAAGAACAAGCCAGACACAGCCGCCACACGTCGCGAAAACCTCATTCGTGATCTCGCCGACATGATGATCAACCAGCGCCTCTCCAAACTCGCGAAAGCGGAGGGCGCTCCAATCCTCAGCGCTGAAAGTTACAGCTACGAATACCTCGAATTCGTCAACATCAACGGCATCCAAGCCCAATGTGATCCGAAAAACTGGCAGGCCGCGCTCACCCTGCTCGAAACCGAACTGCGTCGTGCCATCGAACACGGCTTCACGGATGCGGAGTTTGAGGAAGCCAAGGCCACCATCCTCAAAAGCGCCAAACTCCGCGCCGACCAGGCCGACAGCCGCAAATCCCGCGATCTCGCCAGCGGCATCGTAAGCGTCCTCGCCTCAAAAAAAGTCTTCACACATCCTGCGGACGATCTCGCGCGCGTGTCCACCGCGCTCGCCGGTTTGAAGAAGGAAGACAGCCACGCCGCGCTCGTCACGGATTGGAAAGGCGATGACGCGCAGATCTTCCTCGGCGGTAATCTCAAGCTCGAAGGCGATGCTTCGCCACAAATCATCGCCGTCCTTAAAGACAGCCGCGCCAAACCCGTCGCCCCGCCAGCCAGGGAAGAAACCGCCGCCTTCGCCTACACCGACTTCGGCCCTGCGGGCAAGGTTGCCAGCCGCAGCGAGGCCAAGGATCTCGAAATCACCCAGGCCGTGTTTGAAAACAATGTGCGCTTCAACCACAAGCGCACCGAGTTCGAAAAAGGCACCCTGCGCGTGCTCGTCAGCTTCGGCGGCGGCAAGCTCAGTGTTCCTGCTGGCAAGCCCGGCCTGCTGCCCTTCACGCAAAGCACCTTCCAGCTCGGCGGCCTCGAAAAACACGGGGTCGATGACATTCGCCGCATCTTCGCCAGCCGCACCGTCGGCAGTGATTTTTCCGTCGGAGACGAAGCCTTCCTGCTTTCCGGCCGAACCACCCCCGCCGATCTCGAAGCGCAGCTTCAACTGCTCACCGCATATTTGACCGCTCCAGGTTATCGTGACGAGGCGGCACGTCAGTTTGAGAAAAACCTCGATCCGCTCTACACGCAGCTCAAGCACACCGCCGAAGGCGTCATGAACAACGAGGTCGTCGCCTTCATGCACTCCGGTGATCCGCGCTGGGGCTTCCCGAAAATGGAAGAACTCAAGCAGCGCACGCTGGCCGAGGTGAAGGAATGGCTCACACCCGCCCTGCAGCAGGAATATCTCGAAGTCACCGTGCTCGGAGACATGAACGCCGAGGCGGCGCTTGAAGCCGTGGCCAAAACACTTGGTGCCCTGCCCAAGCGCGCCGAAAAGAAGCCGACGTATGAAAAAGAACGCACCGTCGCCTTCCCGAAGCCCGAGGCCAGCAAGGACTTCCCGTTTGAAACCGAGATCCCCAAGGCCATCGCCACGATTTACTGGCCCACCACGGACATGAGTAACATCCAGCGCACCCGCCGCCTCACCCTGCTCGGTTCCATCCTCGACGACCGTCTGCGCATCAAGGTGCGCGAGGAATTGGGCGACACCTACAGCCCCGCCTGTTACCACGTCGCCAACGACACCTTCACCGGCTACGGCTACATGACCACGATGATAGAGTGCAAGCCCGAACTGGCAGGCTCGCTCACCAAGCTCGTCATCGAAATCGCCGACAAACTCGCCGCCGGCCCCATCACCGACGATGAATTTGATCGTGCGATGAAACCGATGATCGCCCAGCTTGAGCAGATGCGCCGTGACAACCGCTACTGGTCCATGAACGTCCTGCGCTGCTCCCAGGAGCACCCTGAGCGACTCGACTGGGCCAGAACCTTTGTCAGCGACTTCACCGGCATCAAAAAAGAGGAGGTCCAGGCTCTCGCAAAGGAATACCTCGGTGCCAAACGCGCTGTTTCCGCCGGGATCATTCCGCAGGTGAAGAAGTAAAAGTGGTCCGCACAGTCCTCTGTGCGGTCTGGCGCTAGGTCTTGCTGAACTTGTGCCGTAAAATGATGTTCCTTCGCCATGCGGTGCTTGGATGTGTTGCGGAGCGCCGCACAGAGGACTGTGCGGACCACTCTTCACACCAAGCGCTGCTTCAAGGCCCGCACCTCGCTGCTCACATCGGTGGCGAGGAGAAAAGCGGAGACCACCACGACGCGTTTCGCTCCTGCGGCGGTGATTTCATTCAATCGTGCCGCGTTCACGCCACCGATGCAGAAAATCGGCAGCTTCACGAGACGATGTACCTCGGTGATGTCCTGCAAACCAATCGGGACATAGTCAGGCTTCGTGCCCGTCGCGTACAGCGGCCCGAAGCCGATGTAATCCGCGCCTTCCGCCTGCGCCGCGACGGCTTGAGCGAGGCTGTGAGTCGATTTGCCGACAAAGCACGCCGAACCGACCACCGCACGCGCCTTGGCGACCGCATCATCATCCTGACCGACGTGAACCCCCTCGCTGCCGACTGCGGCGGCCACTTCGAGATGGTCATTGATCACCAGCGGCACGCCATGCTCACGCGTGATGGGCAGCATGAGCCGTGCGAGGCGCTCGATTTCACCGGCGGCGAGTTTTTTGGCCCGTAGTTGCAGCACATCGACTCCGCCTGAGCAAAGCTGCGCGGTCATGGTCTCCACCTTTTCCGGCGTCACATAACCGAGATCAACGATGCCATAGAGCCGTGCGTCTTGAATGCGTTTCATGGTGCATTGCATTGGCTTTGGTAGCCTGGGGCGCAAGCGCAGTTTCCATTTGCTCGCGTTCCAGGCGGCGTTTAAGGCCAGTCATGGCGGGAAGCATCCTTTGCGGTGCCTCCCGTTTTCTTTCCGTTCGCAGATGCAGGGAAGGCCGTGAGAACCGGCCACAGTGGCGCTGCGGTATCGGGTTACAGACCTCCATTCATGCCCTCGGGCATGGAACACAGCCAATCGGGAGCAATCCTTGGTGAAGGCGGAGGCGAGGAGCGGCGCACACGCGCCGCATAAACCCGGAGTCCGAACATCTCGCTGCGAACACATCATCCGACCCGCCATGTGGCGGTGCGCGGATGATTTCATCGAACCAATGAACCACCCAAAGACATGTACCTCCACACCCCTCGTGGCCGCGGCATCACGCTCGCGGCCCTCCTGTTCGGCTCCGCGCTCCATCTGAGTGCCCAAACGCCGAAAAAAAACGACCCGCTGCCGGAAGTCGTCATCACCGCGACGAAAACCGAGACCGAACGCTGGCGCACCGCCAGCAGCATCACGGTCATCGATCGGAAAGAAATCGAAGAAAAGCAGTTCCGCATGCTGCCTGAGGCGCTCAGCCAGGTTCCCGGCTTGGTCATGACGGACAACGGCTCGCCCGGCACGCTTGCCGGTGTGTTCATGCGCGGGAACAGAACCCAGCAGACCGCCTTTCTCGTGAATGGCCGGCCGATTCCCGCGAACGCGGCCGGCTCCTTCAATCCAGAAAGCATGGGGCTGGACAACATCGAGCGCATTGAGGTGCTGCGAGGCCCTGCTGCCAGCCTTTACGGCGGCAAGACTATCGGCGGTGTCATCAATATCATCACCCGCACCGGCAAGGGCTTGGAAAAGCCCGAGCACTCGCTTTTCTTTGAGGCAGGCAGCTACGGCACCTTCCGCGAAGGTGCCGCTTCACGCGGTGCGATTGGCGCGTTTGACTGGTCCATCGACCTGACCCGTAGCGACATCCAGGGCCAGCGCATCAACAGCCAGTTCCAGCACAGCGCTGCTTCCGGCACCTTCGGCTACCAAGCGGCCGAAAGCCTGCGCTTTGACCTCGACTGGCGCTTCTACAACGCGGAAGTCGGCGTGCCGGGCGCGAACGTCGGCTTTGGCGGCAATGATCCCAACGATCATCTGCTGACGGAGTTTTGGAGCATCAGCCCGCGCCTCGTGTGGCAGCCGAATGACCAGTGGACTCACACCCTGAGCTACCAGTTTGGCAACTTCCGCCAGGTGGCGCAGAACTTCGCCTTCACACCGAACAACCGCATCACCTCCCGCAATCATTTCTGGGAATATCAAACGGTGTTCAAGGCCACGGAAAAATGGGAGCTGACCTTCGGTGCCAGCGTCCAGGATCTCAGCTTCTCACGTTTCAACAACGCGTTGCGGCGTTATGACATCGACCAAGCCGAGACGAACTGGGCCGCCTTTGTGCAGTCCAAGGTCGAGCTGCTGCCCGGCTGGAACATCATCACCGGGCTGCGTCATGACAGCTACTCGGACTTTTCCGACGCCACCACCTGGCGCGCGGCCTCCAGTTGGCAGATCCCAGGCATCCAGACCGTGCTGCATGGGAATTACGGCACCGCCTTCTCCCCGCCCACCATCCAGGACCGTGAACCCGCGCTCTTTGGCACCACGCTCCTCACCCAGCCGGAGCGCAGCCAGGGCTATGAGTTCGGCATTGAGCAGCCGATCCCGGCGGCCAACGCTCGCATCGCCGCCACCTGGTTCCACAATGATCTGACCGACACGTTCGAGTTCGTCGGCGGCAGGACGCGTCCGGTGGGTAAAGCACGCCGCGAGGGTCTCGAAGTCAGCGCCGGATGGCAGCCGTGCGAGCGCTTCGGCTTAAACGCCAGCTACACCTATCTGGAGTCCGACAACCTCTCCCAGGGCGCCCGCCTCGTGCGGCAGCCGCGCCACATGCTCACCGCCGCGTTCACCCTCCGTCCGCATGACAAGGTCACCCTCAGCCTCTCCGGCAGCTACGTCATCGACCGCGAGGACTTCGACGCCGTCACTTTTGCGCGCAGGGATGCGGAGGACTACATGCTGGCACGGCTGACGGCCAACTGGCAGGTGCATCCGCGCCTCGACCTCTTCGCCCGCATTGAGAATCTGTTTGGCGACAACTACGAGGTCGTCTCCGGATTCCCGGCGTTCGACACCGGCGCTTACGCGGGATTCAAGCTGCGTTTTTGACGGCGCATGCTAAATCAGCCGTGTGAGTCGCCGACCACCACGCCCTGAATCCCCTGCCGCGCTGCGCGAGCGGTTCATCCGCCGTGTCAGCGCGGACAGCCCCTTTTATCGGCTGTTCGACCACCTGCCCGACCTCGCCTTCTTTGCCAAGGACAACGAGTTCCGCTTCATGTGCGCCAGCCGTCGTTTCATGGACCGCTTCGGCATCACCGAGGAGGCCGGCATCGTCGGCAAAAACGACTTCGATCTCTTCCCCACGCGCCTCGCAGAGAACTTCCGCCGTGATGACGAGGAAGTGCTCAGCACCGGCAAACCGAAGCTGCACATCGTCGAGCTGTTCTTCACCGACCAGGGCATCCCCGACTGGTTCGTGACGAACAAGCTGCCGCTCATCGACGATCAAGGCCGCGTCATCGGCATCATGGGCACCGTGCAGAGCTTTGAGGGCAAGAAACAAGTACTCCAGCCCTACCTGCAAATCGACCGCGCCCTCGCCTACATCCGCGAGCACTTCCGCACCGGCGTCTCCATCACCGAACTCGCGCAGATCGTGCATCTCTCGCCGCGCCAGTTGCACCGCAAGTTCGTCGAGACCTTCGGTGCCAGTCCGCAGGCCTTCATCATGAAGCTGCGCATACAGGCCGCCTGCGAGGCGCTGCAAAAAGAAGGGGCGCAAATCACCGAGGTGGCTCGCATCCTCGGCTTCTGCGATCAAAGCGCCTTCACCCACCACTTCCACCGCCACATGGGCCTCACCCCTCTCAAATACCTGCAGCAGTTTCGGCTGCGGAGAGCGTAGGGCTGAGGCAGGACGTTGTCTTTGTCTTCGTCGGTCGAACACCGGCTGTTGTGACCGCTACAAATTCGCCTTCCCTCCAAATGGCGCAGCGTTTTTTTCGGTCCCTCTCCCCGCGAACAAGCATTTTAAAGAGCCACACCAGCAGCCGGGGAGAGGGAGC
>NZ_JBIIKX010000028.1:0-70259 GCF_044232965.1 Prosthecobacter sp. | reverse complement strand
GGGTGGCTGCGGGAAGTTCTCCGGCGACTATCCAGAGTTCCTGCTGGCGTTGCTTGGTTTGGCGTTGCTCAAACATGCAGGGTTGTTCTCATCACCCAGGAGGAGAGGTTTTTCAACAGGCTGCTAACGCTGTTTTGGTCACAATTAACTACGGATGGATCTTCTTCATCCACCGTTTTCTTGAAGCCCATCCGTCCAAGCGAAGGCCTGACATCTGGCACTGAGCTTCCGAGGATGACAGGCCAAGTCAAGGCTTGAGGAGAATGGCAAGCATGAGGGGGGCGGGAGGCGAAAGTTGACAGCGCCTCAGCTAGAGGGGCGTGGATTTGAGGTTTCACTTCTTCTTTGCCTTCAAGCTCGCCAAGTAGGCCACGACATCACGAATCTGCGGTTTGGTGAGGATGCCGAGCATGGGAGGCATGACGCTGATGGGCGGGGTGGCGGTGGCGATTTGAGTGCGGGGCACGCTTTGGGTTTTGCCGTCTGGCATGCGCAGGGTGATTTGCGTGGCGTCTTCCTTGTCGAGAGCGCCGGAGATGCTTTTGCCGTCCTTCAAGGCGATGGAGACGAGGCCGTAGCCGGGGGCGATCTGGGCGATGGGATTGAGAAGCGATTCGAGGATGTATTTCCGGTCCTTTTGACTGCCTATTGTTTTCAAGTTGGGGCCGACCCGGCTGCCTTCCTTGGCCTCGATGGTGTGGCAGGCGATGCAGTTGGCGCCGAGGTGATTCGTGACGATGTCGCGACCGGTGGTAACATCGCCGCCTTCGAGCAGTTCATCGTTGGTGGTGTGTGTCTGCGTGTAGGCGTCGAGTCTGGGCTTCAAACTTTTGCGAGTGGCGGCGGCTTCGATGAGATCGAGCTGGATGGCGGCGGGAACTTGGTTTTGCGCGAGTTTGTCGAGCCAAGCGGATAGAACCTCGTCGGCTTTGTCATTCGCCGCGGTGGCGAGCAGGTCGAAGGCGAGTTGTTTGGTGACCGTGTCGGCTTCATTCAGAGCATTGGCGGCCTCGGTGACGGCATTGGCGGGTTGGTGGGTGAAAATCTGTTTCAAACCTCCGCGCCGTAGTTCCGGCGGTGATGCTTTGGCAGCGGCGAGATCGAGCGCAGTGGCGAATTCGGGCGCTTTGGCGTGCTGGGAGGCCATGAGCTTCAGCGCTTCGGCACGCAATGGAGCGCGCGCGGTTTCATCGGCGATGATTTGCAGCAGCAGCTCGGGTTCGACGCGAAGCTGGAGTTGCATGAGCAGTTCGACGGCTTTGGCTTTCAGTTCGCCGTCCTGCAAGGCCATCAAGGCGTCGAGATGCGGCTGCACGACAGCCACGAGTGTCTTGGGATCGCGTGTGGCATTGGTGTGAGCGTGACCGTCGATGCGGTCGAGACGCGGCGGCGAATTCCAGGTGAGCAGCACGTCGAGCGCCTCGGATTGCAGCTCGGAGGGCTTGAGAGCGGTTTGAACGACACGTTGTGCTGCCTCTGCTGTGCCGAGGCGAAGGCAAGCGTTCAAACCGCGACGGGAGTGGCGCTGGATGAGCGCGGGCAGTGCCTCGGGGATGCCGGTGTCGTCGTGAATGGCGCGTTCGGCTTCATCGGGGAATTTGCCGAGGAAATCGGCGACACGCGGCGAACGCTGTCGTGCGAGCGCAAGGAGGCTGCAAAGGCTCTTGTCCTTCACGAGAGCGGCTTCATTCGCGCAACCAGCGAGGCCGGTGACGATGGCGTGGCGCATGAAGGGATCGTTCTGCTCCTTGGCAGCGAGTTGGAGGAGTTTGGGCGTTGCGGAAGGCTCTTTGAGTTTGCCGAGGGCGATGGCGGCGTGGAAGCGGACGCGTGAGACGTTGGAGGTGAGAAGTGGGAGGAGCGGCTTGCCGTCGGTGGGGGCATCACCGAGCATTTTGGCGGCTTGGGTGAGGATTTCGGGATCGGAGTCGGTGAGGAGAGCGGTGAGTGTACGGGCTTCGACTTTTTTGGCACGCAGGCCTTGTCCGAGCCCCCAGATGGCGTGGATGCGGGCGAGCTGTTTTGCCTTCTTGTCAGCGGCAATGGCTGCGAGGGTGGTGAAGTCATCGCTTTTCACCAAGGCGAACTGTGTTTGGAGGCGGACGCGCTGGTCTGGATGGGAGAGATGCGAAGGATGGGAGGAAGGTGAGGCGAGGAGATTGGCGGTTTCGAGGCTCTCGGTGTTGTCTTGGCCGGTGGGATCGTCGGCAGTCCAGATGTGGCCGATTTCGTCGAGGGGATAGCCGCCGCTCCAGTCGGCCATGATGAGTGATCCCTGCGGTGTGAAGGCGAGTCCGATGCCCATGATGCCGCTGTGGATGACACGCTCGTTTTTCATCGCGAACGTGGAGCTGCTGGGGACGATCTGAAACGCGGTCATCTGGCCGGAGGGAAATTGATTGAGGATGAAATGGCCGCGTAGTGATTCGCCGAGCGCTGTGCCTGGCTCATGGATGAAACCGGCGGGGCCGTTTGAGTAGTTTTGCAGCGGCGGCGTGATGAACTTGGGCTGCGTGGCATGCGCGGGCTTCCACAAGCCTTCGCGTATCCAGCGGCTCTCACTTTTTTGATACTGGTGGCCGCAGCGCCAGCCGGAGTCGCTGCGCTCGGTGATGTAAACGAAGCGCTCTTTCTCGCCGGGGAGGTCAGCGTCGTTGTCCACGCCGAACATGTTGCCGAAGTCGTCGAAGGCGATCTCCTGCACGTTGCGCAGGCCGTGGGCGAAGACCTCGAAGCCGGTGCCGTCCGGTTCGCAGCGCAGAACGCAGCCTTCGTGCGGGTAAAACCACTTCACGCCTTCCTTGCTCGTCACATTCACGCCTTTGTCGCCGATGCTCCAGTAGATGCGGCCATCCGGGCCGATGCGCGGGCCGTGCATGTCATGCCCGGCATACGCGATGTGCATGCCAAAGCCATGTGCGACGATCTCACGCTCGTCGGCGACGCCATCGTCATCCGTGTCGCGAAGGCGCACGAGGTCGGGCGCGACGGTGACATAGACCCAGCCGTCGTGATACAAGATGCCTGCGGCGATGCCGGTGACGACGCTGTTAAAGCCTTCGGCGAAGACGGTGATCTTGTCAGCGGTGCCGTCGTTGTCGGTGTCGCGGAGTTGGTAGATGCGCTCGCTGTGAACGGTGAGATCCTTCCAGTCGATGGAGCCGTCCTTGTTGTGATCTTTGAGGCCGCCGCGTGGCAGACGCAGCTTGCCGGGAGCGAGTTCGCGCTTCAGAAAGGCTTCTTTTTCCTCCACGCTGGTGAGCGAGACATCGTCGGGAATCCACATCGTATGCTCGCGGATGTCGAGATCGGCGACTTTGCGCCGCGTGGTGGCGGAAACATAGACGCGGCCCTGAGGATCGACAGTCACGGCGACGGGATCGGGCACGTTGAGTTTGCCGGACCACTTGTGGAGTTCGAGTGCCGACTTGGGAGCCGGTTTGGCGGCTTTTTTCTCAGCGGCGGCGCATGGCAGGGCCAGCAGCGCGATGAGGACGAGGCGAATGAGTTTTTTCATGAGAAAGGGGCGAGGAAAAGGGTGGGGGAGCGTTTCTTCTTGCCGCTGCAAAGCGGACCCGTCAAAGTCGAGTGTGCGTTTGAAAATTACGAACGTCATTCACCAAACTCCAACCCAAATCCAATCATGAGTCAGATCGTTCCTCTCATCAGCTCCGGCATCGCCGGTCCCCTCGGTGTTCTTCATCTTCCGCGCCTGTGGCAGAAAGCCTCGCTGGCTGCTGCTGGCAAGCTGCACGCAGACTATCCCGGCATCGGCTGCGGCTATGACCAGATGACGCTCGACGCGCTGGGCATCAACATTGAGACCTTCAAGGCCTTCATCGCCACGAAGCCGAGCTACCCGCAGCTTGAGAGCTGGATCAAAAAGCAGCCCGGCGTGAACCTGACGAAGGGCAACATCTACAAGCACAACGCCTCGATTCGTGGCTACATCCATGACGACGCCACCCGCAAGACCATTCTGGACGCCGACGGCATCGCTGATGACGGCAGTGTGAATCCGGGCGCGGTCGATCTGAACAACCTGGACGACTGGCACATCTTCTGGGCGCAGGAGATCAAGTAAGCTACGAGTCTGCTGAAGACCTTTGAATGAAAACCTCGTTTGTCGTGAGACGGACGAGGTTTTCTATGGGCTAGATTCCCGATTCCATCACCTTCATCCAGCGGGTGCGGAAGGAGCGGTTTTCCTCCATGAGCTGGGCGGCGATGGTGGCAGAGAGCTGTGTGAGTCCGTTGAGACGCGCAAAGGAGGCAATGACCTCCTGCCTGCGGTAGTAGTCAGTGGAGTCCGTGACCTCGGCAGAGAAAGCCTGGGCGATTTCGACGAGGCATTCGGGCGTGAGGCTGTCGAAGGGAATGGAGAGCGTGCCGCGTTCCAGCGTGACGTTCACGGTGGCTCCATCAGCGGTGCATGCGATGCGTCCTGTCATCTGGCCGCCTTCTCGACGGGTGATGGTGCCATTCCAACTCTTGGAGGCGAGGTCGGCGGTGATCTGTCGGATGAAGTCGCGCGACTGAGTGTGGAGGTAGAGTCGGCCGTCGAGGGCACTGCGCACATCATCCGTCTCAAGGCGTGTGCCGCCGAGGAGGTCGATGGCGCGTGAATAGTCGTAGCCCTGCACGAGCGAGGGCACGAGGGCATTGACCTCGCCAAGTAGCGCGAGATCGCTCTGCCTGCGTTTTTTGTCCTGCTCCATCTGCTGTTGCTGCTGCTCCAGGGTCACGCGGGCGATTTCGCGTTTCAGCTCGGACTGCCAGGTTTCGATCTCGCTGCGGAAAGCGCCGCTGGTTTTGAGCTTCTTTTTCGTCTGATCTACCTCGGCGAGGGCGGTGCGGAGTTCTTCAATGGTGCCTGAGCTGCGCGGTTTCAAAGCGGCTTGGACCAGCGGAAAGTCAGGCTTGTAGTAGTTTACCAGTTCGCCGTAGAGGGACAGCCATTCGAGCGAGGTCGTGGTGCTGGCGACCGGTTTCATGTTGGTGAGCATTTCCTCAAAGGACTCCAGCGCCTTCGCGCCGTCACGTCCACTGCCTAAATGCCACTCGGCAAGCCCGTGAACCAAGTATCCAAGGACTTCTTCGTTGTCTTTCCTGTAGTCATTGAAGTCGAGCGAGACGCCGAGGGAGAGATTGCGCGACATGCGCTCTTTTATTTTCGAGAAGAAGGGGGCGAGGCCGTTGACGGAGGCGTCTGTGGAGAGCTTTTGAAATTGCTCCACTGCATCGGCCTTGCGGCCCAAAATGATGTCGCAAAGCGCTGCGTTGAATCGCGCCCAGTTGGCGGTGGATGCAGGCACTTCTTTCGATTCGGCTAGTTTGACGAATTTCGGACGTGCCTGGGCAAAGTGACGTGACTCCAGCATTTCTTGACGCGCTTCGGCAAAGCGCTCGGAGACCGTTTCTTTGCCTGCGGTGAGTGTCACGCCGCCACCGTCGAGGTCGCGGTCGTTGCCCGGGGTGATCTGGATGACTTTCTGTGTGGCGCGGCGCTCACCGCCTTCACGCAGCAGCCAGCCGACGCCATAAGAGAGCATCACGGCGGCGGCGATGCCGCCTATGAGCTTCGCGCGCCGCGAGAACAATCTGCGCCGCACGCCGCTGCGGTCGAGCATGCCCTCGGCCAGGCGCATTTCATCGACGACTTCGTCGTAGTTCGCGAACCGGTCTTCGGGGCGAAAGCTGAGCATGCCGTTGATGACGTGCTCGGTGCGCGGTGAGCAGCGCAGGCCGGAATCGCCCAGCGTGACGCGCTTGCACTTGATGCGGCGCAGGTCCTCGATGGAATTGGTGTCCGCCTTGTGCGGTGGATTGCCCGTCATCGCATGATACAGCGAGGCGCCGAGGCTGAAGATATCGCTGCGGTAGTCCTCCTTGTTGTCGATGACCTTTTCCGGGGCCACATAATACGGTGTGGCCCAGATCTCGCCTGATTGATCCCCGCCGCGGTTCGCAAACAGCGCCAAACCGAAGTCCACCACCTTCGCGGTGCCGGTTTCGGTGAACAGGATGTTAGCCGGCTTCACATCACGGTGGATCAGATTGAGTTGCTGCGCCGCCCGCAGCCCCTCGGCCACCTCGCGACCGATGTGCAGCGCCTCGGCCTCTTTCAGATGGCCCTCGCGTTTGATGCGCTGCTCCAGGCTGCCGCCTCCGACCAGCTCCATGGCGATGTAGAAATAGCCCTGATCATAGCCCACGGAGTACAGCTTGATGACGTTCGGGTGGGTCACATTCGCCGTGATGTGCGCCTCTTGGCGGAACTGCTCTAGGCGCACCGAATCACGGGAATACTGGCGATTGAGAATTTTCAGAGCCACTCGGCGGCCCAGGGTCTCATCCTCCGCCTCGAACACCCGGCTCATCCCACCCTCGCCGATCTGACGCACGATCATGAAATGGTCGAAACGCCGCCGCACCCGCACCATCTGCCCGCAAAACGGGCACTTCAGCTTCGTGAACGGCTCCAGAGACGTGACGTCGATCTGCTTCTGGCAGACCGGGCAGGTGCTCAAAAAAGTTTGTTCTGGAGGGGCGAGAATCAAAAGGGAGGGTTTAATTTTTTAACGATGCAGGGACGCATCCCATATGCCAGAAATTACAGATTGCCTTATTAATTCGAAACTTGAGTTTGTACCATGGACTGGACCGTCACTGAAACCGTTGAAATCGGGGAGCGTTTCGACAAGCACCTCGCCGGGCGCTTGCCCGAGATGTCGCGTTCGCGGCTGCAGGACTTGATCAAGGACGGCCACGCCACCTTGAATGGCAGGCCGGTCAAACCTGGGGCGACGATGCGGGCAGGGGATGCGGTGAGTGTCACGGTGCCCGAGGTAGCTGCGGTCGAGATCAAGGCCCAGGACATTCCTTTGACGATTTTGTATCAAGACGCCGACATCGTGGTACTGGACAAATCCTCCGGCCTCGTCGTACACCCGGCGGAAGGAAACGCCGACGGCACGCTGGTGAACGCGCTGCTGCACCACATCGCGGACCTCAGCGGCATCGGCGGCGAGATGCGCCCCGGCATCGTCCACCGCCTCGACAAGGACACCAGCGGCTGCATGGTCGTGGCAAAAAACGATACCGCGCATCGTCGCCTCACGGAAGCCTTCTCCGAACGCCGCCTCACGAAGGTTTACCTCGCCGTCGTCAACGGTGTGCCGAAGAATGAAAGCGGACGCATCCAGAACTTCATCGGCAGGCATCCTGTGGACCGCAAACGCATGTCCGTCCTGCTCGATGGGGCAGGGAAGGAAGCCGTCACCGAATGGCAGCGCCTCGCCGTGGATCAAGGCTGCGCCCTCATTCAGTGCCGTCTGCTCACTGGGCGCACGCATCAGATCCGCGTCCACATGCGCGAGACACTGCAATGCCCAATCCTTGGCGATCCCATCTACGCCCAGCCCGCCAAACAGCGCGTCCGCGTCCCACGCCTCATGCTCCACGCCTGGAAGCTCGCTTTCAATCACCCCATTCATGATCAGCCGATGGCTTTCGAGGCCAAACTGCCGCCCGAATTTGAACCGTGGATGAAATGCGTGCAAAGCTAGCTGCCAAACCTCTCTCAATGCTCAAAATTTACGTCTACTCCGGCTGCTCCACCTGCCGCAACGCCATCAAATGGCTCAAACAGCACGTCATCCCCTTCGAGGAGATCGCCATTCGCGAGACACCGCCATCACTCGCCGACTTGAAGGCCATGCTCGCCGCTCATGACGGTGATCTGCTCAAGCTCTTCAACGTCTCCGGCCTCGACTACCGCAGTCTCGGCCTCAAGGACAAGTTGCCCACGTTGAGCACGGACGCCGCTTTGAAACTCCTCGTCGAAAACGGCAACCTCGTGAAGCGCCCCTTTGCCATCGACGCGAAGAAAAAAGTGCATCTCATCGGCTTCAAAGAACCCGAGTGGCAGGCTGCCCTGACGTAAAACGAACTTTCAGTTCGTTTCCCTGGAGTGCCGCATCGTTCAGCCGGAGACGAGTTGGAAAACTCGTCCTACTTCACCGCCGCCGCCTGCTCCTTGAAGAATTTCGCGATCAGCGCCGGAGCCTCGTCCGGGAACTTGTGCGTGCCTTCATGGATGAAGGCCACAAACGGCGCTCCAACCTTCGAGGGAAACAGCATGCAGTCTTTCGCCCACGGTTTTCCTTCGGCCTCGCATTGGTTGATCTGCTTGATGCGGTTCATCGCCATCTCCTGCCACGCATACTTCACCAGCTCGTCGTTCGTTCCGGCGATGTGCATCGCCGGCTTTGGCTTGAAGGCCGCCGCGTCCGCCATCCGCGCTGAGGCTGCCGCCGAGGGAGCCACCGCGCACAACACCTCCGGGCGCGTCTGCCACAGCAGATAGGTAAAACCGCCGCCGTTTGAGTGCCCGGTCGAAAACACCCGCTTCACATCCACTTTGTAATTCTCCTTCAGGTTAGCCATCACCGCGTCGAACAACTTCAAATCGCGATCTCCCTCTGCTCCCGCGCCATGCTGCCAGCCGGGCTTCTTGCCCTCGGGATCAGTCAGCTTTCCTGGTGTATTCAGCCCTTGCAGATACACCGAGATCACCTCCGGCCAGTGCTTGTGCATCGCAAACGAACGTCCGGCCTGAAAAGCCGTCCCGCCATGCCCGTGAAACACGAACACCACTGGTGTCGGCTCTTCCTTGGCCTTCGTGGGCGCATAAACAAAGCCGCTGCGGCTCACGCCATCGACTGCCAGTTCCAGCTTGTGAAAACCGGCGGGCAGAACACTTTGCCCAAGGCACATGGATGAAAAAGCGGCCAAGGCGGCCAGGAGAATCGAACGTAAGGAGATGAGTGTCATGTCGGCCAGCCGCATTGTCCTGGTTGCGCCTCAATCAACGCCATGCCGGGGGTTATTTCACCTTCTTCCCCGTCTTCTTCTGTGGCGGTGCAGTTGGGTCTTCATTCGGGCTGCCATGCCACTGCGGGGGCATGTTTTTCGCGTTCCAGTCGTCCCATGCCTTCGCAAGCTCCGCGACAAGCGCGGGCTTATCCGTCGCGAGATTCATCAATTCACCGATGTCAGTACTCAAATCGTAAAGCTGCCATCCCGACTGCGTTTTCGCCGCCATGTCGCGAACATCGACGAGTTTCCAGTTTCCACGGCGGATGGCCTTTTGCGGACCAAAACGCCACGCCAGCGTTTCATGCGGTGCGTCGGCTTTTTCTCCTTTGAGATATGGCAGGAGATTCACACCTTCGACGCCGTCGGGTTGTTTCGCGTTGGCGGTGGCGCAAGCGGTCGGCAGCACGTCCATAGCGCTGACGGGATGCTCGTAGGTCTTGCCAGCAGGCAACTGCGCAGGCCAGCTCACAAAAAACGGCACGCGGATGCCGCCTTCGAGCGTCTGACCTTTGTCGCCCCGCAGAGGTGTGTTGATGCCGGTGTTGTAGGCGAAGAAGGGCTTGCGTCCGCTGCCGCCGTTGTCGCTGAAGAAGAACACGAGCGTGTTCGGGTGCTTCGCTTTCAGTTCCGCGTTGATGCGGCCCATGGCGTCGTCGAGGCCAAGCAGCAGCGAGAGGTATCCACGACGGTTTTCATCCGTGACGGAGGCCGGGATGCGGCTTTTGAGCTTCTCAGCTATCTCCAACGGCGTGTGGACGGCGTTGTAGGCAAGGTAGAGAAACCACGGCTTCGCCGCGTTGCGAATCATGAAGCTGAGCGCTTCATCAGTGAAGAGATCGGTCGTGTAGCCGTCGAGGTGCTGCAGCTCACGACCACGGTAGATCATGTCGTGCGAATGCGCGGAGCCGAACTCAGGTTCAGCATCCTTGTGGAGCAAAAAATTGTGCCCACCGACGAGGAAGCCGAAGAATTCATCGAACCCACGCGACTGCGGATGATGCGCTTCATCAAAGCCCTGATGCCATTTGCCGACCAAGGCCGTCGCATAGCCCGCGTCGTGCATCACATTCGCGATCGTGCGCTGATCGAGCGGCAGACCAAGCTTCGCCTCGTCGCCCACATGTGGATTGAACTCGTGTCCGAACCGCGTCTGCGCCTTCCCCGTCAAAAATCCCGCCCGCGACGGGCTGCAATACGGCGCGGTGACATAGCCATTCGTGCAACGCACTCCCGAGGCCGCCAGCGCGTCGATATTCGGCGTCGGCACCTCCTTCCCGCCATGCACGCCGATATCCGCGTAGCCAAGGTCATCCGCGACGATGACGAGGACGTTGGGCTGTGTCGCAAAGAGCGAAGGGCAGAGGGCGAAGAGGAGGAGAAGGCGTTTCATGCTGGATTGGATGAGTTTTCGGTAGCTGCTCGCATGGTGTCGAGGTAGTCCGCGAAAGATGCCCCAGTGTCGATGGCGCCGACACTTTGAAGAAAGTTGAGCACATTCGACCGAAAGCGTCTTTGGATGAAGCCAAACCAGGACGGATTCTGCTCGAGAACGGTGATGTAAAAGGTTCGATCCGGCTTGCTGCTTCGCGGAGGTTCAACATTGAGAACTTGGCAGATGATTTTCAGTCTGCCTTGATCAAAGAAGAACGTGCTGGGGGTTGGGGCACGGTCCTTAACGAGAGGTCCTTGGCAGTTTGAGATGCGAATACGACGCTTGCCGGGTATGTGCGCAGGGAGAGTTCTCAGTGCTTGTTCGGGGATGGAATAGACGTTGGCCATGGCATCGGATTTGAAGCTTCAAGCCGGTCTGCCATGGTTTCAACGGTCAGATGTGCTCACTTCCCAAACATCGCATGCTCCTTGTTTCCGCCGCTGAGGACGTAGGCGAGGAGGTCGAGGATTTCGTCTTTCTTGAGCATGGCGAGGAGCATCGGGGGCATGGGGGAGACTTTGCTGAGTTCGATGCTCTTCACTTCTTTGCGATCGACGTTCACGCGTTGATTGGGGTCGGTGAGGTCGGTGTTGAGGGTGACGCCGTCGCCGCTGAGGTTGACGACGACGCCGCTCAGGATGCTTCCGTCGTTTTTGGTGACGACGATGGGGGCGAACTGCTCGTTGATCTCTTTGCTGGGGTTGATGATCTGGTCGAGCAGGTCGTGCGGGCTGTAGCGGCCGCCGGCGCCGGTGAGGTCAGGGCCGGTCATGCCGCCGGCGTTGCCAAAGCGGTGGCAGGTGTAGCAGGCGGCGGCGCTGAACATCTTCCGGCCGTTGTCAAAGCTGCGGCCTTTCATGCCGTTCTTCGCGGCGGCGCTGAGTTCGTCGAGAGTCCACATGGTCGGCGTGCGGCCGACGAACATCGCGCCGACGTTTTCGATGGCGGTTTTGCGCTCGGGCTTCTTCGCGATGAGCTCGGCGAACTGCGTTTTCTCGGCGTCGGTGAAGGTGCTGAGGCTGTCGTTGCGGATGAACTCAATGAACTTGTCGAAGCTGGAGCCGCCTTTGTAGTTCGCTGCCTTCAGGAACCATTCGAGCTGCTGCGTGCGCAATTCCTTGGTCCAACCGGCTTTCAGGAAGCGAAGGCTGCGGGCGTATTCCATCTGGGGCTCCTGGCTTTCGGCGGCGGCGATGAGGGCCATGCCTTTCGCAGCGGCGCTGGGTGCCTGGAGGTAGGCGAGCGTTTCTGTGAGCAGCCAGTTGAGCTCAAAGTTGTCGGCGGGATAGGCGGGATCGAGTTTCGCGATGATCGCGGCGACCGTGGCGTCGTCGGGATTGCCAAAGCGGTGCAACACGATCTCGATGAGGCGCACGTAGCCGAGGCGTTGCTCGGGCGTGAGCTTGGCGAAGTCGTGCTTCAGCAGCGCGGCGAGGATGGCGTCGCGGGATTTGGAATCGGGCTGATAGGACGGATCGGTCCGATGAGTCGGGCACACGCCGGTGCGGCGTGTGAGAGCGAGCAAGGCTTCGAGCTGCGCGGTGACGTTGGTCTCGGCGAGTGCTTTGTCCTGCCATTCGGCGAGCGGCTGATGCTCCAACGCGGTGCGGGCGGCGGCGCGGATGTAGCGGTCGGTGCTGCTGAGGTGCGGCCAGGCGGTGGAGACGGCTTTCGGGTCTTGTTTGCCGTGGAAGGCTTCGAGTGTGCGGCGAGCGATGACTTCATCTGACGGCATCGCTTTGTTGTCATTAGCAGGCAGTGTGGCTTCCTTGCCAACATAACTCACCCGATACAGCCCGCTCTGCACGCGGCGGCCGCCAATGGTGAAATACATCGCGCCGTCTTTGCCGATAATCGCATCGCTGACGGGCAGCGGGCCGCCGGTGACGAATTCTTCCTTCGTGGCAGTGTAGGTGCTGCCGTTGGGCGTCAGATGCACGGCGTAGATTTTGCCCCAGCTCCAGTCGAGCGCGTAGAAGGCATCCTGGTATTTCGCGGGGAACTTCGCGCCGTAGCCGAAGGTGCAGCCGGTGGGCGAGCCGGGGCCGATGTTCAGCGTGGCGGGCAGATTGTCGATGTAGAACTCGGGATACTTGCCCGCGCCATTGCGCCAGCCGAATTCCGCGCCGCTGACGACGTGGTTGATGCGCGTGGGGCGATACCACGACGTGTTGAAGTCATACTCCATGTCCGCGTCATAGACGAAGAGCTCGCCGTCGCGGTTCACGCCGCCGTCGTAGATGTTGCGGAAGCCGCTGGCGAAGATCTCGAAGGTCTTTCCATCCGGCGTGAAGCGATACACGATGCCGCCGGGCGCCATGACGTGGCGGTTGTGGCCGCGACCGTCCGGCATGCGCGGCAGCAGATGGTCATCGCCCCACAGTTTCGCGACGGGCGAGCTGTCCGGCGTGCCAGCCTTCGGGCCTTCTTTGAGCACGGCGTTGTTGCCGCTGATGAGGTAAAGGCCCTTGCCGTCCGGCGTCTTCAAAATGGCATGCACCCCGTGGTCGCTGCCCGCATCGAACTCGCGCAGCATCTCCACTTTGTCCGGCATGTCGTCGCTGTTGCTGTCGGTGATGCGATACACGCCGCTGGGGATCTTTTTCTCATAATCATTCACGCCGACATACAGCGCCCCGAAGGCAAAGAGCATGCCGTTCACGCCGCGGATGTCCGCGGGCACTTTTTCGATGTCGCCAGCGCTCAGCGTCTGGCCCGCGGCGGGCGCTTTAAAGCGGTAGAGCATGCCATACTGGTCGCTCACGTAGATGTGGCCCGCGTCATCGGTCGTGAGGTTCACCCACGAGCCCTGCTCGCCGCCCGGCACGCTGTAAATGAGCTCCACCTTGAAGTCCTTCAGCGTCTTGATGTTCGACACCGGCGTCGCCACATTCGCGCCAATCGCCGGCCCGACCGCGTCGGGGCGTTTGGGCTTGGCTTTGCCTTTTTCGGCTGCTTTGCCTTTTTCAGCGCCTTTTCCCTTCGCTGGCGCTTTCGGTGCCGCAGCAGGAGCCTTCGCCTTGCCTTTGCCGGGCGCTTTGGCCTCGATGATCTGCGCGTCGCTCGGGATCGCGGACTTCTCAAACGCGATCACACCGCCCTCGGGCAGCTCTTTGAGCATCACGTCCTTGATGTGGACCTCCATGGCGGGGCCGCGGTGGATTTGGAAGGCGAGGAGGCCTTCGAGGGAGCGTTTGGCCTCTTCGAAGTCAGTAAGCTCCATGGTCGTTTTGCCATCGATCTGGTGCACGAGGTGGTTTCCCTTCGCGATGATAGTGTACTCGTGCCACTCGGCCACATCGGCCTCGACGAGGTCGTGCTCGCCTGCGAGCCATTTCACGCCGGAGGGGTCGATGACGACGCTCTGGCCGTTTTGCGAGACGATGCCGCGGCCGCCTTCCTCATACATCATCGCGCGGTAGGGCGCGTTCGGGTGGATGTCGCACTGGTAGCCGCGGATGGACCATTTTTTGTCGGTGTTCTCGCTGCTGCGGTATTGGATGCCGGTGTTGTTGCCCTTCTGGCGGATTTTGGCCTTCAACTCGAAGTTTTTGACCTTCCCGCCTCGCCAGATGAGAAACTGATTGTAGGGCAACTGCTCCGGTCCGGTCGTGTTGCCGACGATCTCGCCATTTTCGACCTTCCACAGCTCCGGATTGCCATCCCAGCCGGTGAGGTCTTTGCCGTTGAAGAGCGGTTTGAAGCCAGCGTCTTCGCCGAATGACGAATGCAGAATGGCGAATGACGAAAGAAGGATAAAGAGGCGTTTCATGGTTGGGCGCCTGGTTAAACGCGGCCTTCACACAAAACATGCCAGCAAAAGCTGTGTCGGATCTGGCAATGCTCGGAACCGCCAGGTCGTGGCCTACACTCAAGAAGTGGTCAAGGAGGTGCCGTTTCGACCTCCTTGACCAAGTTGACCGCGCGTAGCGCTACTTCATCGGATGCGCTTTGAGGATTTCATCCGTCGTGAAGAGCATCATGCGGCCTTTGTTGGCGTCGCGGATGGCTTTGACTTCGGCGGGGGTGACGGGGTCGGCTTTGTTGCCGAAGTGGTTGCGGACGAAGGTGAGGACGTTGGCGAGTTCCTCGTCCTTGAGCATGCCGCCGAAGGGTGTCATGGGGACTTGGCCGTTGTATTCTTTGTCGCCGACCTTGATGGGGCCCATGAGGCCGAACATGGCGATCTTGATGAGGCGTTCTTTGTCAGCAGTGACCCAGGGGCTGTTCACGATGCTGGGGAAGGCGGGATCGAGTCCGGCACCATTCGGCTGATGGCAGGTGACGCAGTGGCCTTCGCGGAAATAGACCTCCTGACCGGCGGTGAACTGGCCTTTGGCGACATCGCTGAGGTAAGCGGGTGGCTTTGCGACCGTGTACTCGGGCTTCACGACCTCGACGACGCCAGCGAGGCGATCGGCGGCGGTTTTGGCGGCGTTTTTGTTCCAATCGTCGAGCGGGAGCTTGGAAGCGATGGCGACGATGTTTTTCGCGGCGGGGATGTTCGGCAGCCAGCTCGCGGCGACGATGGCCTCGAGGCGGACGCGGCCATTTTCGTCGGCAGCGGCTTTTTCGAGCAGGGCGACGTGATCGGCGATGCGGTGGGTGTTGTAGCGCAGGACGCGGACGGCGGCGGCGCGGGCGTGGAAGTCGCTGGAGGCGAGCATTTCACGGAGCAGGCCTTCATCGGCGGCGTTGAGGCCCCAGGTGGTCCAGAGGGCTTCGAGCTTGGCGTGCGTGTCTTTTTGCTCGGCGGCCCAGGCTTTGACCGCAGGCAGCACTTCGCTGGCGGGATGCGCACGCAGCTCGCGGCGGGTGCGGTAGCGCTGGCGCATTTCGGGGGCCTTCAGGTTTTCCAAAAGGGCGGCCACAGGTGCTCCGGCGACGGGCGCGGCCTTCACCAGCGGGCGGCTAGGATAGGTGATGCGGTAGATGCGGCCGTGGACGTGGTCGCGCAGGGGATCGCGGGCGTTGTGCTGCATGTGGCCGATGAGCACGTTATGCCAGTCGATGACGTAGAGGCTGCCATCGGGGGCGAATTCGAGATCGACGGGGCGGAAGTTGCCATCGCTGCTCTGGAGGAGGTTGTGGCGGTGGGAGGTCTTCCAACCGGTGCCTGCGTCTTCGATTTTCACCTGCTTGATGCCGAGGAAGCCGATGGCGTTGCAGTAGATGAGATCGCCCTGCACCTCGTCGGGGAAGTGGCGGCTGCTGACGACTTCGAGGCCGCTGGTGGGGCGCACTTTGTGCTCGTTCGGGACGAGGTCGGCGGTGGAGGGTGTCTTGCTGCCAAAGGTGGGCTTCACTTCGACGGGCAGCGCCCAGTTCATGGTGGTGCCGGAGGTGTGGAGGAGGAAGTCCTGGCCCCACTGGTCAAAGACGAAGCCCCAGGGATTCGGGATGCCCATCTGGATGGTGCGCTCGAGCTGGCCACGCTGCGGGCTGTAGCGGAAGAAGCCGCCATCGACGCAGCGCACGGGGCCGTAGGGTGTCTCGACATTGGAGTGGAGGAAGACGCCCTCGCACATCATGAAGGCACCGCTGGGATCGGCGGTGAAGGCGCTGATGGCGTGGTGCGTGTCATGCGTGTCAAAACCGCCGAGGATGATCTCCATGCTGTCGGCCTTGTCGTCGCCATTCGTGTCGCGGATGAGCACGACATTCGGCTCCTGCGTGACATACACACCTTCCGGCGCGAACTCGAAGCCGATGGGCAGGTGCAGCTTGTCGGCGAAGACGGTTTCCTTGTCCGCTTTGCCGTCGCCATTGGTGTCCTCATAGATGAGGAGCATGTCATTCGGCAGCGCATCACCGGGGCGGTAATGCGGATACGTCGGCATCGTGGCGACCCACAGGCGGCCTTTGTTGTCGAAGCTCATCTGCATCGGGTTCGCGAGATTCGGGAACTCTTTTTCGGAGGCAAACATCTCGACCTTGTAACCTTCCGGCACGGTCAGAGATTTCGTGGCTTCTTCGCCGTAGAGATACTTTGTGCTGCCGTTCTTCACGCTCGGCACATAGTTCGTCGGCACTTCGGCGAGCTTATGCGTCTTGCTGTCATCGACTTTCAAATCGGTGGTTTTGCCGCTGACGACTTGGCTGACGAGCTCATCACGCAGCGCGGCCATCTCGCGGGTCTTCTTCACCTCATCAGGGTAATTCTGCGGCCCATACGGATTGTAGCGCTGGCCGTGGGTGTGGACGCCATTGAGGATGTTGTAGTCGCAGTTCCAGAACCAGTCCTTCTGCTTCACGGCCTCATGCACGAGCTTTGGATCGGCCTTCGACTCGTAGCTGGCGTGGCCATACAGGCCGGTGGCGAGCAGTTTGGCGACTTCGGCATAACCTGCGTCCGTCGGCACAAAACCACCGGTGGTGAAGGCATCGCCGCCTTTGGCATAAATGGCCTTCGTGGGCGAGAAGAGGTCGATGTAGGTGAGGGAGTGCTTCTTCGCGACCTTCTCAATGGCGGCGGCATAGAGCAGCAGATTGGAGTTTTCCACGTCGCCCTTCGGCAGATCGCGTTTCGCACTCTGATCTTCATAGGCGATGGGGCTGACGAGCACGACACGCGGCGCGGTCTTGCCGTTGTAGGCCTTGCTCAGCGTGTGGACGACCCAGGCATCGAGTTCGGCTTCAAAGTTGCCCACCTTGCTCGCTCCATCGAAAGACTCGTTGTAGCCGAAGAAGCCGACAATCGTGTCCGCCATCAGATGCGTGAGCCATTGATCGGGCGTGGGGTAGAAGCCCTTGCCGTTGTGGATCGTCTTGTCGGGGTGAAACTTCTCCGCGCCGGGGAAGGCCCACTGCGACACGCGTGCCGGATGCGGACGGAAGCCGGGCGTGTCGCCCACATGGCCCATGTTGCGGAAGAACAGCGCCTGATTCGGATAACGAAGCTGCAGCTCGGTTTCGATGCGGCTGTACCAGGTGTCACGCTCGGCCAAACCATTGCCGACGAGCACGATGCGCTCGCCTTTGGTCGGTGGAGCCACGTTTTGCGGGCGAGCGGAGGTCGCGGCAGGCGGTTCGGCATTCGGAGCATGCGGAGGCTGCTCGGTGGCGGCGGCTTTCTTGTCGCCGGGCAGGCCCAGCGAGGGGCTCTTGCCCGTGGCGAAATCACCGGGCTTCAGATTGCGCTCTTTATAATAGTCGCTCTTCAGCGCGGAGTACATCGTCGGGTTGAACGGATCGACAAAGGCCACATCGGCCTTCGCCGGCACTTCGAGGCCAAGCAGGTAATGCGCGGCATTCACGATGAGGCGGCGCAGATCTTCGTCCGCGAAATCGACTGAGGCACCCATCGTGGTGCAGAAGGATTTGCCCGTCGCCTTGCCATCCGGCGCGGTGTACTCGAAAAGCCAGGCCAGCGCCTGCATGGGGTCGTTCTTCGGGCCGCGAATCGGCACCGAGCGGTCATGCAGCGTCTCCGTCACCGCGCCGCGAAGGAGGATGGTCGCCTTGCTGAGGTCCAAGTTTTTGACCGCATACACATCCGTGGTGCCAAAGATCTCATCCACCCCACGCAGCACGGGGTGCTTCAAATTGGCGGTCTCGAACACACTGCGAGTGCCTTCCTTCTTGTGCGCTCCGTGATGCGCCACCCACTTCTCACCGAGGATTTTGAGTCCGAACTCGCTCCACTTGAAGTCGCCCGTCTTCGCGCCGCCGCTGAAGGCATGCGTGGCCGTGCGGAAGCCGATCACCGGCTTTCCGGCGTTCAGGAACTTCGCGAAGTTCGCCAGATGCTCGTCCGGGAGCTGACGGAAGCGCGTGCCGATGATCATGAGATCCGCATCGCCGAGCAACTCGGTGCCACGGATGTTCTTCTGGTTGTTCGGGTCGATGTAGCCCGCCTTTTCGTCCGTGGAAAAGAGCACGATGCAGTTGAAGCCATGCTTTTTGGCCAAAATCTTCGCCAGCATCGGCATCGACTCCTCCGTGCGGTATTCTTCATCGCCTGCCACCAGCACGATTTTCTTGCCACCCCCAGCTCCGCCCGGATTCGCGGCGAATTCGAGGTATTCCTGCGCGGACGCGACCGAGCCGAGGAGTGCGAGGGAGAATAGGAGTTGCTTCATGGTTGGGGATAACTGCGGGGAGCCGATATACCGCACCAAAAGCCCAAACCGGACAAGAAAAATGCTCATTGGAGCATTTTTTGGCAAAATCAGGACCTCGTCGCTAACCTCACGCCGCGATCTCCTTCAACACGCCGGAGCTGTCGCCGTGTCGCTCCACATTGACGCCGACACCGTGGAGCAGGGTGAGCCAAGCGTTGCAAAGCGGCGTGTCCTTGGGCGCGACGATGTTATGGCCGAGTTTCAAGCCTGCGCCGCGTCCGGTGAGGATGGTGGGGCAGTTGCTCAACTCGTGGCCGGTGCGGATGTTGCTGCCGTAGGCTAGGGCGAGGTTGTCGAAAAGCGTGCTGCCATCGGCCTCCTTGGTGGCTTTGAGTTTGTCGAGGAATCCGGCGAGCAGTTCGCTCTGCGCGAGGTCGCGGCGCTGGGAGGCATCGAGCTTCTCGCCGAGCGTGGTGTGGTAGTGGCTCATGTCGTGCGGATGCACTTTGATGTCCATGGCGGTCAGCAGCGTGGCCACGGGTTGGCGGAAGGTCATCACGCGCGTGCTGTCCGTCAGCATGGCGGCGATCATGATGTCGTAGATGAGTTCTATTTCGTTGCGGCCGTTGCCTTGCGCGGTGACGGCAGGTTCTTTGATCGGGGCCTTCGGGCGAGGCACTTCCATCCACTGCTCCTCCTTCGAGAGACGCGTTTCGATGTCGCGGATGCCCTGGAAGTATTCTTCGAGCTTGGCGTTGTCGTTTTTCGCGAGGCCGCGCTGGAGCGACTTCGCGTTATCGATCACGGCATCGAGCACGCTGCGTTTTTGCGCGAGCATGGCCTTCTGCTGAACGAGCGGCGTGGTGTCCTTGGCAAAGAGACGATGAAACGCCGCCACGGGGCCGTTTTGGCCGCCGACGGGCTTGCCGCTCACATCCCAGGCCATCGAGAGTCCAGGGCCGTGGCCGCTCATGTCGCCGTTTTCGCTGCTATTGAACTGAAGGGAGGCAAAACGCGTCTGCAGGCCGATTTGCGCCGCAGCGACCTGATCCGCGCTGATGCTGTTGTGAAAGCTCTGGCCGGGCTGCGCATAGCGGTTCGCACCCGTGAGCCACATGGTGCTGCCCCAGTGGCCTTCGTTGCTGTATTTGTTCCAGAGTCCCTGCACGACACTGAAGTCCTTTTTATGCCGCTCCAGCGGCTTGAGGCCGGTGGTCAGCGCGTAGTCTGGGCCGGGCGTCTTGATATCGGGATACCAAGTCGTGTCCGTGATGCCCCAACCGAAGCCGAGAAAAATCAGCCGCTTCGGTGGAGCCGCAGGCGCTGCGGCGGACGCAAAGCGACGAAAACCGAGCGATTCGAGCACCGGCAGTGCGATGATGGCGGTGGAGGACTGCAGAAAATGGCGGCGAGAAGGAGTCACGAGTTACAAAACGACATGAAAGCGGTCTTTTCTCGACCGTAGTCATCAAAAACTACTTCCGCCCGAACTCGCGGCTCGTCACCAGCGCGACGAAAAACTCCTTCATCGCAAAATCCTTCGCTTTGGCCTTTTTGACGATGTCATCGGCGAGCGCGGCATCGGTGAAGCCATAGGGGCGGCCGAGTGCATACTCGATGAGGGCCTCGGTGAAGCCGCGGGCCAAGTCTTCGCTCTTGGCGGCGATGAGGTCGCGGAGCTGGAAGTAGTCTTGGAAGGCGGGGCCATTGTAGAACTGGCCGCTGGGGTCGATGGGCCAGGTTTTCTTCCCGACGCCGCGCTTCTCGTAGGTCTCTTCGGTGCGCCATTTGCCGGCGGCGTTGAAGTTTTCGAGCCCGAAGCCGATGAAGTCGATCTTGCGATGGCATTGCAGGCACTGCGGCTCCTCCTGATGCGCCAGCAAGCGCTCGCGGGTGTTGAGCAGCTTGTTCTCGAGTCGCGTGATCTGCGGGACATTCGGCGGCGCGGGCGGCGGCGGGTTGTGGAGGAGCTTGCGCAGCACCCAGGCGCCGCGCTCGACGGGACTGGTGCGCTCGCCGTTGCTGCCCATCGCGAGAATGGCCGCCATCCCGAGCAATCCGCCGCGTGGCGAGCCTGCGGGCAGTTTCACTTTTTGAAACGCATCGCCGCTGATGCCTTCGATGCCGTAGTAGGTGGCGAGCAGGCCGTTGACGTGGATTTCGTCGCTCTTGAGCAGTTGGGTGAGGCTGCCGTTGTGCCGCAGCAGATGCGCGAAGGTCTCATAGACCTCACGACGCGCGGCAGCCTTCGCGCTCTCGTCGAAGTCGCGAAACTGCTTCGTGTCGAACTGGAAGAAGTCGAGCCGGTCCATGCCGAGCCACTGATGCACGAAGCCGCTGACAAACTCGTCCGCCTTCGGACTGGCGATCATGCGATCCACCTCGCGAGCGATGACTTCGGGCTTCGAGAGATCAGCCTTAAGCAGTGGTTCATCCGGTGGAGCGCTCCAGAGGAAGTAGGACAGGCGTGAAGCGAGTTCGGATTTCGACAGAAGAATGGGGACAGGAGAATGAGTTTCAGAAGTTTGATTCTTCTGTCCCCATTCTTCTGTCGATCCTGCCTCCTGAAGATACAAAAAGCCCGGCGAGGCCAGGATGACGCTCAAAGGCTCGCGGATGGCCTTGTCGAAGCTCTCACCTGCTTTCAGGCGTATTTCGTGCAAAGCGGCCAATTTGTCTAAAAAGGCCGCGGAGGGCGTTTTGCCGCGGAAAGCACGTTTGGCGAAGGATTCGAGCACTTGGCGTGCATTGGTCTCACCAGCAGCGATCACAGGCATCACGCTCGATCTGGCATTCATGGGCACGAGCGGGCCTTCGTATTCGATCCAGTCGATCCAGAGGACGGGATCGCGTTGTTTGACATCGGTGATCTGTCGTGTGCGACCGGGAAGGCTGATGGCTTCTTTTTTCAGCGGGCGTTTTTCAAACAGCACAAACTTCCGTGGGCCGCCGGGGACGATCTTGAACGGCAGCTCGATGATCTCGGGCTGGTCGAGGGTGGCGGTGATTTGTTTGTTCGCGAGGAAGGTGCGGTCGTCTTTGTCGATGGGGCAGGCTTCGACAAAGGTGAGGAACGCCCGCTCGCTCGGCATGTCCGGCACGCGACCGATCTTCACGCGCATCACGTAATCGCCGGATGCGAGGTCGGCGGGCATGTCGATGGCGTATTCGCAGGTCTCCTGCACGGTGTTGTCGAGGAAGAGGCCCGTCTTCGACAGCGGTCGGTCGAGGTATTGCTGGAACCAGCGGTTGTTGCTGTCCCACACGACCTTGGCGAACTCGGCGTGCGATTTGTCCGTGAAGTCGAACTCCTTCAGCCGCTTCTCATCGCCGCCTGCGGCCTTCCACTTCGCGTATTGCTCGTTGAGATACTTGAAGCGCAAATGCCCGCGCTCCACCTCCGCGCGGCGCTTCTCCGGCTCGATGTGCTCCACTTTGGCGATGGCCGTTTGCGGTGTGAGCGGCCCTTCCCACTCCACCCAGTCGATCCACAGCGCCGACTGTGGCCCGACACCGGTTTCCTTCTGCGCCGTGGTGAAAAGCTCGTGATCCAGCTTCACATCGCGCTTCTCGCGCAGCACAAAAGTGCGCGGACCATTCGCGGTGATGCTCACCGGCACTTCGATGACCTGCGGTGCATCGGTGCTGCCGCTGATTTGAAACGTCTGCATCAACGTGAAGTCCTCGCGCTCCTCCGGCTTCATGCGGCTCCCGAGCGCGACGAAGTGCCGCTCCTTCGGCGTGCCCTTCACCGCGCCAATGCGAAAGCGCAGCTTGTATTCGCCTGGCTCCGCCTTCTCGACTTCATGCTTCGTCTTCAGCCAGCCCGAAGGCTGATCCGGCGGCAGCGTGATGACCTCCTCAGTGTGGACGTTGTAGATCGTCAAATAGGCGCCCGTCTTCGTCAGCGGATCGTTCAGGTAGCGTTCAAAGGTCGGCCCATTCTGCTCAAAGCCACGAATGCGAAACTTCGCCTCCTGCTCGTCAGGGATGCCTCGTTGTGGCTGCTTGGTCTCCATGAACTTCTTCGCCGCCTCGTAACCGCCTTTGAAGTAGCCATTGTAAGTGCCACCGACCATCGCGTTCGCATGCAGCTCGACCTCGCGGCGCTGTTTGATCGTCTTCGTCAAAGCAGGCGCATTCGCACTCGCCACCTCGATCCAGTCAATCCAGATGGCGAACTCCGGCCCGATGCCGTTGCGCTGCTTCGCTTCGGCAAAGAGGCGGCTGGCAGATGCGTCGGAGTCGTGGGAGCCGCGCTCGCGCAGCATGAAGAGGCGCACTTTGGACTCGGAGAGCTTCAGCGGTATCTCCAGCGTCTGCGGACTTTCCGGCGTGCCGGTGATCTCATGCGTGCTCATCACCGTGCACACGCCACTGGGGTCCTGCGGGCCAAACTCCATGAAGCGGCGCTCACGTGGTCTGTCCTTCGGGACTCCGGTGCGGATTCGCACTACGTAGTCGCCTGCTGGCCATTCGGACGGGATTTGGAAGATCTGCCGACTGTTGACATAGGCATCATCAATGGTCAGAAAGGCGCCGATCTTGGTCAGCGGATGCTCCACATAGGCGCGGTGATGCGGCACAAAGTGATTCCAGTCGCGTCGGCCCATCTGCTCGGCGTGAACTGCGTCCGTAAAGCCGAAGTCGGCAGGCGATGGAGCCGACTTGAGGCTCGCCCACTGACTGTGCAGCGCATTCGCGTCATTGGGCTTCTCGCTGCGGATTTTCGCAACGAGAGCCGCGTTCTCCGGCCTGGCAGCCGCGGCTTCGACAGCCGCCGTCCATTTCAGATAGCGGTCACGCGCATCGGTCCGCTCACGCAGACCCTTGATGATGCGCTCCTTGTTGTTCTCTGCCTCGATGCGAACCTTGAGTTCCCGCGCAGGCGGCGGCGCGACGAACCGCGCAAAATGCTCATCCAGCGCCTGCCGCCCGAGCGCGAGGTATTGCTCAAACTGGTCGCTCGACATGAAAAGCGACGAGCCCACCGTGTCGAAGGTCCCCGCGCCGCCATCGGCAGGTAGCTCGTTCACACGCAAGTCCACACCAAGCAAATCGCGGATCGTGTTCTTGTATTCGCGCCGGTTCAGCCGCCGCATCGTGATCTTGCCGCCGCTGTCGCTCAGCACCGATCGAGCCGTCACCAGCATGCGCGAGAGGTCATCGAGGAAATCCGTCTTCGCCACCGGGTCTGGCTGCTTTTCATCCTCCGGCGGCATGTCGCCCGAGTTGATCGAGTTCAGCACCTTTTGCCACAAATCGGCTTTCTCGACCGAGTCCACGCTGAACGCGATGTCATCGAGCCGAACCTTCCCCTTCTGCTTCTCGGCGTTGTGACAGCTCAGGCAGTTGTGTTTGAAAAAGGCGCGGTGTTTGGCGTCGAGAGTGGCCTGAGGCTGTTGGGCAAGGGATGGGCAGGTTAGGAGGCCCAAGGCGATGAGGATGGCTTTGGGCTGGTAAAAGGTTTGGGGTAAAAGATTGGAGAAGGGTTTGAAACCTTTTACCCCCAATCTTTTACCAGCCATTTCAGGAAGGCAGTTCATGAGAGAGTGGTGAAGCGGACTGAGGTATGCGTGATGTTGATCCACTGAATCGCATTCAGATTTGTATGCCGAAGCAGCCGGATGGCCTGACGCTCAAAGTCATCAAGCCTGTCCTGCAAAGCCGTCATCTTGAAAGCGACTCCCGGCGCGACGAGGCGCATGCGCTGATCCGCCAGATGGCCTTTGGCTCCTATCACCGGCACTGGCATAAGCACCTTTTCGTCTCCTCCGAGAAAGTGGGTAAAGGCCTCCTCGTAGAGTCCAGTTTCCAGGCCCGCGCCCCAATCGGCAATCAGAGGCATGAGAGTGTCGCGGAGAGCTTCCGCGCCAGCGACCTCACAGCTCCATTTGGCGTCGTGGATGCGTGGGTTCTTGAGATCGACGAGTCTCGCCGGGCAATTGACGAACTCATGCCCCACGGACTCAGGCCGCATGTTGATGACTTTGCCATGGGCGAGATCGAGTAGAAGCAGATAGTTGAGCGTCTGTCCGCGATGACGGGGATGAATCGCGTCCGCCGCCTTGAACTCGAAGAGGCCACTGCTGTTGATCAGCACATCCACATAGTAGGTCTTCGAGAAGGTGCCGTGGGTGACGATGATTTCCAACTCCAACACTACACCGCTCATTCGGTCAGCGAGTTCCTTCTTGTAAACGATCTCGTCAAAGAAGCGACCGAAGTCATTGTGGATGGCGAAGACGTGATCCATGACCTCACTGGAAAGCAATTTGAATTGCTCCTGCGAGATGCGGTTTGTCGTGATCGGGCAGTGGATGGGCATCAGCGATGAGCGCTGGTAAAAGGTTAGGGGTAAAAGATTCAGAGATTTGGTTTCCAATTTTTTACCCCAAATCTTTTACCAGCAGATTCCGTCAGGCTTGCAGCTCTTTCACCACACCGGTGCTGTCGCCGTGGCGTTCGGCTGGGATGCCGAGGCCGTGGAGCATCGTTAGCCACACGTTGCACAGCGGCGTGTCCTTCGGCAGCACGAGGTGGTGACCGAGTTTGAGGTTGGCGCCGCCGCCGGTAAGGAGGGTGGGGCAGTTGTCGAGGAAGTGGACGGAGCTGATGTTGCTGCCGTAGCCGACGATGACGTTGTCGAAGAGGCTGGTGCCGCTGGTGCCGCTGGTGTCCTTGGTGGCTTTGAGCTTGTCGATGAACTTCGCGAACATCGCGCTCTGGGTTTCGTCTCGCTTCTGGGAAAACTCCATGCGGTCACCCTGGGAGCGTTCGTAGTGGCTGAGGTCGTGGCCGGTGTAGGGCACGCCGATGTCTTTCAAGACGGAGTTCACCGGCTGGCGATACGTCATCACGCGCGTGGTGTCGGTCTGCATGGCGGCGATCATGAGATCATACATGACCTGCACTTCCTCGCGGCCGCCGGGCTTTTCGTGCGGCTCGGCGAGCGGTGGCTTGGCCTTTGGCACGGACAGCCATTGCGCGTCCTTGCTGAGCCGCGTCTCGATGTCGCGGATGCTCTGCGCGTATTCGTCGAGCTTGTCGGTATCGTCTTTCGAAAGGCCGCGTTTCACGCGTCGGAGATCGCCCGTGAGCAGGTCGAGCACGCTGCGCTTCTGCGCCAGCATCGCCTCGCGCTCCGCGAGCGGCGCATCCTCGGTGGAGAAGAGCCGGTGAAACACCTGCACGGGATGATCGATGCCCGCGACAGGCTTTCCACGCGGATCCCAGGCGAGCGACAGCCCCGGCCCGTGGCCCTGGTCCTTGGCATCGGGCGTGCCGAGTTGCAGCGAGGCAAAGCGCGTGTCTTTGCCGAGTTGTGCCGCGGCGACCTGATCGACGCTGACGCTGTTGCAGAAGCTCTGCCCCGGCTGCGCGTAGCGGTTCGCGCCGGTGAGCCAGAAGGTGCTGCCCCAGTGCGCTTCGTTGTTAAACTTGTTCGAGCAGCCCTGCACGACCGTGATGTCCTTCTGATGCCGGGCCAGGGGCGCAAGCCCGGGCGGCAGCGTGTAGTGCAGGCCCGTCTGCTTCACGTCTGGGAACCACGTTTCCTTCGTGACGCCCCAGCCGAAGGCGAGGAAGATCAGTCGCTTCGGCGGCAGCACGGCTGGAGCAGCCGAGGCGAAGCGACGAAAGCCAAGCGACTCCAGAAACGGCAGCGCGATGCACGCGGAGGTGCTGCGAAGGAAGTGGCGGCGGGTGCGATGGGGGATCATGAGTGAGAAATCAAACGCACCTGCGCCGTGGAATCTACGTCCTAGCCAATGCGCCTCAACTTCCTCAGCCCCAAAGGGGCATCATGTGAAAGCCCAGGGCAACGCCTGGGTATATGACATCAACAACCTTCCCAAGCCCTGAAAGGGCGTAACCATGCCGCAATCGCTCGCCCAAATCCTGGTGCATCTGGTCTTCTCGACGAAGAATCGGGAACCGTTGCTGGCGGATGACATCCGGGATGAACTCCACGCCTACATCGGTGGCATCGTGGAGAATCAGAAGGGCACGCTTCTCAAGGCGGGATCCGTGGCCGACCACATTCATCTCTTGGTTGCTCATCCTCGCACCTGTGCGCCGTCGGAGTTGGTGCAGGAGATCAAAACGGGATCGTCGAAGTGGTTGAAGACCAAGGGCGCTCGATACGCGGACTTTCATTGGCAGGGTGGCTACGGGATCTTTTCCATCAGCCCTTCGCATCGGCCTTCATTGGAAGCCTACATCGCCAATCAGGCGGAGCATCATCGCAAGGTGACGTTTCAGGATGAATACCGCCGGTTGTTGGCCAAAAACGGCATCGCATTTGATGAACGGTATGTGTGGGACTGACGGTGGTTTCGCCCTTTCAGGGCTTGGGGTGTTTGGGGGTGCCTGTTCCCAGGGCGTTGCCCTGGGCTATCGCATTGGGCCCCGTTGGGGCCTGAACGGCATCGCATCTTTCATCAGACATTGAGCTTTGAGTGCCACGAGTCCGAAGAGACGGCGGTTTGGCCTCGTCACTTCGTTCCGAACGCTTTGCTGACGACGAGGGCGCGGATGATCTCGCGAATGAAAAAATCCTTCGCTTTCGCGTGCTGCATGATGTCATCGGCGAGCGCTTCATCGGCGAAACCAAACGGGCGGCCCAGCGCATACTCGATCAGCGACTCGGTGAATCCGCGGGCGAAGTTTTCGCTTCGTGCGGCCACGAGGTCGCGCAGCGCGAAGTAATCGTCGAAGGCCGGGCCTTTGAAGAACGCGCCGCTGGCATCGATCGGCCATGGCTGACGGCCGCCGGGTTGTCGCGTGTAGGTCTCAGTGGTGCGCCAGCGGCCGATGGTGTCGAAGTTTTCCAGGCCAAAGCCCAGCGGATCGATCTTGCGATGGCATTGGGCGCACTGCGGCTGCTCCTGATGCGCCACGAGCTGGTCGCGCGGCGACAGCGGCTTCCCGGCAAGGCGGCTGAGCTGCGGCACATTCGGCGGCGCGGGCGGCGGCGGATCGTGCAGGATCTTGCGCAGCATCCAGGCACCGCGCTCGACCGGGCTGGTGCGTTCGCCATTGCTGCCCATCGCGAGGATGGCGCTCATGCCGAGCAGCCCGCCGCGTGGTGAGTCGGCAGGCAATTTCACCGCCTGCCACGCATCGCCCGTGACGCCGTCGATCCCGTAGAAGCGGGCGAGCATGCCATTGACGATCACTTCGTCGCTCTTCAGCAGGCGCGTGAGGCTGCCGTCGTGATGCAGCCAATGCGCAAAGGTCTCGAACACTTCATGGCGTGCCGCCGCTTTGAGGCTGTCGTCGAACTCAGGGAACTGTCGCGCGTTGAACTGGAAGAAGTCCAGCCTGTCGAGACCGAGCCATTGATGAACGAACCCGGTGACGAAGGCGCGTGACTTGGGACTCGCGAGCATGCGATCCATCTGCTCAGCCAGCGCCTTCTCCGAATGCAGATCCGCCACGTCCAGCAGCGCCTCATCCGGCGGTGCGCTCCAGAGAAAATACGCGAGGCGTGTGGCCAGTTCGGTATTCGTGAGCAGTCGCACTTTGCCCCGCTGCGCGGGCTCGGCGAGATAAAGAAAACCCGGTGCCGCGAGCACGATGCTCAGGGACTCTTTCAACGCTTGCTCGTGCGAATCACCTCGCGCGCGACGCTTCTCATAGACCTGCACCAGTCCATCGACGAAGGCCGCATCCGGCTTCGTGCCGCGAAACGCACGAGTGCTGAAATCCGCGATGAGTTCACGCACGGGCTTGTCACTGAAGAGACCGTGCTCCGCCTCGTTTGGCAGCGGTCCTTCGAGTTCGACCCAATCGATCCACATCGAGGGCGGTAGCCAGTCCTTGTGCTTCTTTTCATGCAGCACCCAGAGCGCCACCTCGTGCTGTCGCGAGTTCAGGCGCTTCTCGCGAATGGCAATCTCGCGCCGGTCCGTGCTGGTGAGCGTCACCGGTGCCTCGACGATCTGCGGATTCGCCAGCGTGCCGGTAATGTGGTGGGTGCTCAGGATGTCATACGAGCCCGGCTGGCTGGGCCGCCCCAACTCGATGAACCGGCGCTCCGGCGGCGTCTCATCGAGCGCTGCAATACGAAAGCGCATGACGTAGCGGCCCGGCGGCATCGAGTCGGTCGGTTTGATGCCTTCCTCATGCCGCAGCCGGAAGATGAAAAGATATGAGCCCTCGTTCGCCCTCGGCAGCGCCAGGTAGCGCTCTTGATACTGGTGGATCGCGTCGTATTCGCCCTGCGCCATCTCCGCCTCAGGCGCATCCTTGAATCCAAACTTCGTCGGCGATGGCGCACCCTGAATGTCCTGCCAGCGCCGGTAAAAACGCCGCGCATCCTCCCGCACCTCCTTCGTCGCGCGCAGTTCGCTCACCAGCTTCGCATTCTCCGGCTTCGCCGCCGCCGCATCCACCGCCGCATGCCATTTCCGCGCGGGTTCGCTCTTCTTGGTGATGACGTCCATCGCGCTCCGCGTCTGCGCGTTCGCCGCCTTCTCGGTTTCCTGATGCACCTTGAACTGCCGTCCCTGAGCAGCGTGTTGTGCGAACACATCCTCCAGCGCTCGACGGCCCAGCGCGAGATACTGCTCCACCTGATCGCTCGACATGAAAAGCGACGCGCCCACCGTGTCGAAGCTGCCATTGCCCGTGTCAGGCGGCAGATCGCTCACATCCATCTCCACGCCCAGCAGATCGCGGATCGTGTTCTGATACTCGCGGCGATTCAGCCGCCGCACGACGATCTTCCCGCCTGAGTCCCCGAGCGACTTCCGCGCTGCCACTAGCGTGTTCGAGAGCGCCTCCAGAAAATCCGCCTTCGCTCGCGACTCCGGCTGCTTTGCGTCTTCCGGAGGCATGTCACCGGAGTTGATCTCATTGAGAATCTTCTGCCATCGGTCCGCGCCTTCCACCGAGTCGAGCGAGAACGCGATGTCATCCAATCGCAGCTTGCCCTTCTGCTTCTTCGCGTTGTGGCACTCGATGCAGTAGTCTTTGAAAAAAACGCGGTGTTTGGCGTCGAGGGTGGCTTGCGGTGCCGCAGCGAGTGCAGTTGATGTTAGGACAAGGAAAACGAGGCGCATGAGATGATGCTAAAAACGGCGCTGATGATCTGGCTTGGCGGATCGATACGAGTTCATCGACAGAAGAATGGGGACAGGAGAATGCCGGACTTATTCTTCTGTCCCCATTCTCCTGTCGAAGGTCAGACTTGAAGTTCCTTCACCACACCTGTGCTGTCGCCGTGACGTTCGGCGGGGATGCCGAGGCCGTGGAGCATCGTCAGCCACACGTTGCACAGCGGTGTGTCCTTCGGCAGCACGAGATGCTGGCCGAGTTTGAGCTTGGCGGCTCCGCCAGTGATGAGCGTGGGGCAATTGTCGAGGAAGTGAATGCTGCGGATGTTGCTGCCATACGCGATTGCGACGTGGTCGAACAAATTCGTGCCATCGGCCTCCTTCGTGGCCTTCAGCTTGTCGATGAGACCAGCGAGAAGCTCGCTCTGCGTCGCATCACGCTTTTGCGAGGCTGCCATGCGGTCGCCGGGCGAGTAGTGGCTCATGTCATGCGGCGCGACCTTGATGTCGATACTCTGCAACAGCGTGCCAACCGGCTGGCGATACGTCAGCACGCGCGTGCTATCCGTCTGGAGCGCGGCGACGATGAGGTCATACATCACCTTGATCTCCTCCTTGCCCGCGAGGCCCGGTTTCGGCTCCGCGACAAGCGGTTTGGCCTTCGGCACGCTCAACCATTGCTCGTCCTTGCCGAGCCGCACCTCGATGTCGCGGATGCTTTGGAAATACTCGTCTAGTTTGTCGAGGTCGGTCTTCGTGAGGCCGTTTTGCACGCGTTTCGCATCCTCTAGCACTGCATCGAGCACGCTGCGCTTCTGCGCGAGCATCGCCTGCCGTTCGGTCAGCGGCGTGGTGTCATTGGAAAACAACCGGTGAAACGCCGCGACGGGATTTTCGAGCCCCGAGAGCGGTTTCCCACGCACATCCCACGCCAGGGACAATCCCGGCCCGTGCCCCGAGTTCTGCGCATCGGGCGTGTTGAGCTGAATCGAGCCAAAACGCGTGTCCTTGCCAAGATGCGCCGCCGCCACCTGATCCGCGCTGATGCTGTTGTGAAAGCTCTGCCCCGGCTCCGCATAACGATTCGCTCCCGTGAGCCAGAACGTGCTCCCCCAGTGCGCCTCATTCGCAAACTTGTTCGAGCAGCCCTGCACCACCGTGATGTCCTTCTGATGTCGCGCGAGAGGTTTGAGGCCCTCCGGCAGTTCCCACGCTGCGCCCGTCTTCTTCACATCCGGAAACCAAGTCTCATTCGTCACTCCCCAGCCGAAGCCGAGGAAGATCATTCGCTTTGGCGGCGCAGCACCTTTGGGAGCCGCGAACGCTTTAAAGCCAATCGACTCCAGCGCTGGCAAAGTGATCAGCGCGGTGGAACTGCGGAGGAAATGGCGGCGAGTGGGCATGGTGGGGAGTGTTTTTTGCAGGCAGGAGAATTGGGGCAGAAGAATGAATCAGCTGATCGCTACGCGAGAATCTCCGTGATCACCTTTCCACCCAGATCGGTGAGGCGGTAGTCGCGGCCATTGTGGCGGTAGGTGAGTCGTTCATGATCGAGGCCCATCAGGTGAAGCAGCGTTGCGTGGAGATCGTTGACGTGAACTTTGTTCTCCACGGCGCGGTAGCCAAACTCGTCGGTCGCGCCGTGATGCACGCCGCCTTTCACGCCGCCGCCAGCCATCCAGATGGTGAAGCCGTTGGGGTTGTGATCGCGGCCCACACTTCCTTGGGAGTCAGACGTGCGGCCAAACTCACCGCCCCAGATGACGAGCGTTTCATCGAGCAGGCCGCGAGCTTCGAGATCCTCCAAAAGCGCGGCGGCTGGCTGGTCGGTGGCCGCACCGCAACTGCGATGATTGGTCTCAATGTTGTTGTGGCCGTCCCACGGCACGTCATCCACCGCGCCGTCGCCGCCAGCGTTCTTTCCGGCGAAGATCTGCACAAAACGCACGCCGCGTTCGACGAGTCTCCGTGCGGTGAGGCACTGTTTCGCGAAGACCGCGCAGGTCTTGTTGTCCACGCCGTAGAGCTTCTTCGTGGCCTCGCTTTCGCTGGCGATGTCCATGGCCTCGGGCGCGGCGGTTTGCATGCGATAGGCGAGTTCGAAGCTGTTGATGCGCGCTGCCAAATCTGTCTGCGGAGAGCGGGACTGTGCGTGCTGCTGGTTCAGGTCGCGCAGAAGATCGAGCGTGCTCCGCTGCTGCGATGCGGTCTGGGACACGCTGCGGTCGAGATTGTCAATCACGCCGCCACGCCGTGCGTCGAGAGCGAGTGCCTGGAAGGTCTTTGGCAGGAAACCGGCGGACCAGATCTGGTCATCGCCGCGTGGCCGGCGCTCGTGCATGACGACGTAGGCGGGCAGGTTTTGGTTCTCCGCGCCGAGGCCGTAAGTGAGCCAGGCACCTGCGGCGGGTCTGCCGGGCTGGTTAGAGCCGCACATCAGCTCCATGGAGGCCGGGGCGTGGTTGTTGGCCTGGAGATGCATGCTGTGAATGAAGGCCATCTTGTCCACATGCCGCGAGAGATGCGGAAAGATGCCGCTGACCCACGAGCCGGACTGGCCGTGCTGTTTCCATTCAAACGGCGACTTCAAAATCTTGCCGCTCGTAGTGAAGAAGCCGGTCTTGGCATCGCTGCCGGGCAAGGGCTGACCGTGGCGCTTTTGCAGCTCCGGCTTGTAATCCCAAGTGTCCACCTGCGATGGCGCGCCGGTCATGAAGAGCCAGATGACCGACTTCGCCTTCGGTGCGAAGAGCGCGGGCCGCAGGGCGAGTGGGTTGGCCACTGCCGCGGCACGAGCCTCATCTTGCAGCATCGACGCCAGCGCCAACGAGCCAAAGCCGAGACCGGACTGCGCGAGGAAGCGTCTGCGGGTGGGAAGGATTGAGGAAGGGATCATGATGGGTGAAGAGGTGGAGTGATGGACGACCGTTTCAGTCCACATAGATGAACTCATTCAGACTGAGCAATGCGAGGCACAGCTCGGTCTCGGGTGACTTTGATCCGAGCTGGCGTTGCGCATGGAGATACTCGGTCAGGCGACCAGTTTCTGTGGCCGATGGGGAGCGGCAAAAGGCGAGTTGAAACGCGCGGGCGATGGTTTCCTCCGCTGTGGCGGCTTTCACGCGGCTGGCGAAGCGAGTGGCCATGTCACGCACGAAGGGGCTGTTCATCACGGCGAGCGCCTGCGTGGGAACGGTGGTGCTGCCGCGATCCCCGATGCTCTGCGTCGGCTCGGGCGCATCAAACATGGTCAAGAACGGCACCAGCTCGCTGCGTTTCACTCGCAGATACACGCTGCGGCGCGGGCTGGCGACATCGGTGATGGACGGGCCGTGCATCACCGGATCGAGCTTGCCACCGACTACCAGCAGGGCGTCGCGGATGGCCTCGGCCTCCAGGCGACTTGCTGGGCGATGCCACCAAAGCTGGTTGTCGGGATCGAGCTTCTGGTTCGCTTCGTTTGTCGCGCCGGATTGCATGTAGGCGGCGCTGAGCATGATCTCGCGATGCAGCGGCTTGAGCTTCCAGCCGCCGCTCACGAGGTTCGCTGCCAGATGCTCCAGTAGCTCAGGATGCGTGGGCGGCGTGCCCTGCGTGCCGAGATCGTTCGGCGTGGCGACGATGCCGCGACCAAAGTGGAAGCGCCACACGCGGTTCGCGATCACGCGGGCCAGCAGCGGACCGCCGCCTTGTTGTGCATCCGTCATCCAGTCGCCGAGCGCGATGCGTGGATGTTTCGGCTGCTGCTTTGGCTGGGGTGCGCCTGTCCATTTGTCCGCACTGCCGCTACGCATCAGCACCTGGATGAAGTCCGGGCTCGCCTTGCCTTCCTTGCGGTCCACCTCGCCACGGCGCAGGAAATACACGTCCTCACCGCCCTGCTTTGTGGTGTAAACCTCCGTCAGCAGCGGCTGCGGACGCTTCTTCTCATGTTCGGTGATGGCGGCGAGCAGCTTCCGCGCCGGTGGATCGAAACGCGAAAACCAGCGTGTCATCGCTGCACTGTCCGTCTTCAAATCAGCGAGCGATTGCAGCTCGCGCAGGCTTTGCATCTCGGCCTTGGCCGCAAGCTCGGTTTTGACGTCCTGCGCAAAGGCCAGCCGCAATTTACCCAGACCAAAGAAGCCGCTGAAGCGCAACTGCACCTCGAACTCCGTGCCGCCGTCGAAGCCTGCGGCATCGCCCTCAATCGCAAACGTGGCGGCGTGATCCTTGCCCAGTTGCGGGGCCACGCCCCAGCCGGTGTTCGGGCTGTTGTCAACGGCCTGCGCGAACTCGAAACGCTTCTGCTCGAACGTCACCGCTCCTGCGGCGAGATCGAGCGTCACGGGCTTCGACTTGTTCTGCTTGTCGAGCGGACGCGCGATGATCTTCACGTCACCAAGCACGAAATTGCCGTTGTCGGAGAGACCCGGGCCCTTGCGCGGCAGCGCAGGATCACTCAGCGCATCCAGCCGGAAGGCGCGGATGCCCTTTTGATACGTGATGACCTTGATCGTGTAAGTGTCGTCCTTCTCCTTGTTGCCAACATAGATCACATGGCCGTCACGGTCGCTGGTAAGCCGAGCTTTTTGCGCCGTGGCACTTTGCACGTCGAATATCTGCCACGGGGCGCTGGACGCCAGTTTTGGCATTTCATCGCGCTTCCATGCGGAAAAGCGCTTCGGCAGTTCGTCCGCCTCATATCGCTTCAAGGCGGCCACCAGCGGTGCGGCCTCGGCGTTGTGCTTCACGAGTTGCTTCTGCGTCTCGACATGATTGAGATCGATTTTCTCCGGCGAATGCACCGTCGTCGCCAGCGCGGCGGCAAAGCCGTAATAGTCATGCTGCGGCAGTGGATCGAACTTATGATCGTGGCAGCGCACACAGCCCATGGAGACGCCCAACATGCCGCTGCCGATGGTGGAGACCATGTCATCGAGCTGGTCGTAGCGGATCTTTTCCCTCGTCTTGGCCGTGATCTGCCCCGGATACGGCCCCGCGACGAGAAATCCCGTCGCGCGTGCCCCGTCGAACTCGCCCGGCATGAGCTTGTCCCCGGCGAGCTGCATGCGGATGAACTGGTCATACGGCATGTCAGCGTTCAGCGCATCGATCACCCAGTCGCGGTAGTGATACGCCCCCGCACGAAAGGCATCGAACTCATAGCCATTGCTCTCGGCAAAGCGCACCACATCCAGCCAGTGCCTGCCCCAGCGCTCGCCGTAGTGCTTGCTGGCCAGCAGGCGGTCAATCAGCCGCTCATACGCATCCGCACTCGTGTCCTGGAGAAAGGCCGCACGCTCTGACTCCGTCGGCGGAAGGCCGGTGAGATCAAAGCACGCACGGCGCAGCAGTTGTTCCTTCGCCACCATCGCGTTCGGCGCGATGCCCTTCGCTTCTTGTTTGGCGAGGATGAAGGCGTCCACCGGCGTTTTGCCCCACGCGGTGTTGTTCACCTTCGGCAATGCAGGCACCGCCAGCGGACGAAACGCCCACCAGTTCTTGCCCGAGTTCACGTCGATCACACGTTTGTGCGCCACCACCGGTGCGCTACCTGTGCGCGGGTCTGGAGCACCCATCTCAATCCATTTCGCAAAATCCGCGATCACACTGGATGGCAGCGCGCCCTTCGGCGGCATCTCCGCCCCTTTGATCTCATGACGCAGCACTTTCATCATGAGGCTCTCCACTGGTTTCCCCGCCACCAGCGCCGGCCCCGTCTCGCCGCCGTGCAACACGCCTGCCTTGCTATCCAGCAACAGACCGGCTTTGAGTTTCTTGTTCTGTTGCGCCTGAACGGAGTGGCATTCAAAGCAGTTCTGCGCCAGCACCGGCCGGATTTTCGACTCAAAGAACGCCAGTTGCTCGTTCGTGTCTGCGGCAAGAGCCCGCGAGGCTAGACTGGCGAGGATGAATGCTGAATAGAGGTGGGAGCGCATGGAGCGGTTAAAGCGATCTAGGCAGAAGAATGGTTAGCCATTAACTACGAGGGAAATGGGCCCGCTCGATCATGGGAGGGACAGCGTGCCTGATTGTCGGATTTCACTTCCGCTGTCCTTGATCCATCTCGCAATCCGCATCCATCGGCACCGCAGGGCCGCTTTGATCCACAGGGTGTGTGAAGAGGTAGCGAAAGACCTCATCATACACCCACTGGCCCACGACATCCTTCCCGCCGGGCACGACGATGGTGTGGGCGCGGCCGGCGTTGTTTTTCACGTCGATGTTGGTGATGAGGCGGCGGGTGTTGCCATAGGGTGGTTTGGCGGAATCGATGTTCACGATGGGGCCGTGGTTGTGCATTTTGAGCAGTTGCCACGAGCGGCAGTAGTGATCTGCGGCCCAACCGCCGTCGAGAATATGAGTGAAGCCGAAAAAGCGGTTCGAAGGCGTGGCGGAGGGGCCGCCCTGCCAGGTCTCGGTGTTGTCACGCGGGCCAGAGAACATCACGACGCGATCCACTTTTTGATGCATGGCAAAACGCGCCGATGTCGTGCTGCCGTGCGAGATGCCGCTCATGATGACTTTCTCCCAGCGCAGGCCCATGCCGTCGTCGGTGATGAACTGCTGCCACTTGCCCTCGGGGTTCGCTTTGACGAGCCATTTCACGAACTGCAACGAGCGCTCCATCATGCCATCTGGCTTCGGAATGTTCACCAGCGGGCTGTGATCCTCGCCCGTGGATGCTTCGAGCCGGATATTTCCCAACACGGTTCCGGAGCCGTCCTCGTATTGCGCTTTGGTGATGCCTGCGAACCAGCCGTTCGAGTAATGCGGCTGGATGCCGTGATAGCCGTAGCTGGAGATGCGCTCGAACAGCCCTTGATTGTGCCCCATGAGCCAGATCACCAACTTTCCCTGACTCGGCACACGAGTGTCCACCACCGCGTGCTGGAGGTCCGCTGGTTTGCCTTTGTCATCCGTGAAGCTGAATTTGATTTCCGGGTGCGCTTTCGCCCGCGGATCGATCTCGCTGGCACGCATGGAGAGGTCAAATCGCTGGCCGTCAGCAGCCACGAGCTGGCTGCCGAGAAGGAGGAAGGTGATGAGGAGGGACTTCATTGTTGAGGTTACTTGGTGTGAAATTCCTTGCTGGCGACGAGCGCATGGATGAACCTCCGCACGCCGAGCTTTTCCCTCTTCGCGGCGGCGAGCATGTCAGCGATGAGCGGTTCGTCGCGGAAGCCTGCGGTTCTGCCGAGCGCATACTCGATGAGGGCCGTGCTGAAGCCGATGGCGAAGTTGTCAGCGCGTGAGGCGATGATATCGCGCATTTCGAAGTAGTCTTTGAAGGCGGGGCCTCGGTGCAATTGGGCACTGGCTTCGATGCTCCAGGTCTTGCTCGCGCCTTTGACCGGTTTGCCCTTCTCATCCATGACCTGATAAGTGTCCTCGGTGCGCCATTGGCCGACGGCGTCGAAGTTCTCCAAGCCGAAGCCGACGGGGTCGATCTTCCGATGGCAACTGGCGCACTGCGCATCCTCTTGATGCATTTGCAGGCGCTCACGTGTGGTCAGCACCTTGCCCGCGAGGCGGGCGATCTGCGGGACATTCGCGGGCGCAGGCGGCGGCGGATCATTCAGGAGTTTGCGCAGCACCCACGCGCCGCGCTCAACGGGGCTGGTGCGCTCGCCGTTGCCGCCCATGAAATGAATGGCCGCCATGCCGAGCAGGCCGCCTCGCGGCGAGTTCGCGGGCAGCGCCACCTTTTGAAACGCATCGCCCTTCACTCCATCGATGCCGTAAAAGTCGGCGAGCAGGTGGTTGATGATGGCGTAGTCGGCTTTGAGCAGGTCGCTGAGCGGCGCGTTGGTTTTGATGAGATGCTCGAAGGTGGCGAAGACCTCGTTTCGTGCGTTCAGCTTTGTGCTGTCATCGAAGCGCGGATACATCGCGCGGTTCACCTGAAAGAAGTCGATGCGGTCCATGCCGAGCCACTGATGCACGAAACCGTGCACGAGATCTCGCGAGCGTTCATCGTCGAGCAGGCGCTTCGTTTGCGCGGCGAGCACCTCGGGCTTGGAGAGATCGGCTTTGAGCAGTTCGTCATCCGGCGGAGCGCTCCAGAGGAAATAAGAGAGGCGGTTGGCGAGTTCGGAGTTGGTCAGGGAGCTACGTTTCGCCTCATGAGCAGGCTCGGCGAGATACAAAAACATCGGCGAGGCGAGCACGACGGAGAGTGTCTCCTTCAAGGCGACGCTGTGTTTCGCGCCGGCCTTGCGCTGCGTGTCGTAGATGGCGGTGAGCTTGTCCACGAAGCTCGCGGGCGGCTCCAATCCGCGAAACGCGATGCTGCAGAAGCGTTGCAGCGCGGGCTTCACCTCCGTGACGGCACCAGCATCATCCAGCGGAATCGCGAGAGCTGCCAAGCCCGGCGCTGAGTTCGCAGGGTCGCTCACGCGCTCGATTTCCATGTAATCAATCCACAACACCGCCTCAGGACCGATGCCATTGCGCTTCACGGCCTCCTGCCGTTTGCGACCACCTTCCTCGTTGTTATCCCAGGCGCCTTTTTCGCGAATGAAAAGGGTGCGGTCGCCTCCATCGGTCACCGATTTGGTCAGCGTAAAGGGCATCTCAACGATCTGCGGCTTCTCCATCGTGCCGGTGATCTCGAAAGTGGCGCGCACCATGCCGTTGCGTGGATGCGTGCCCATTTCGAGGAACTTCTGCTCGGGCCGCGCGTCCTTTGCGGCGGCGATGCGCACGCGGAAGACGAAGTTGCCGCTCGCCCAGTCACCCGGCACCGGAAGCTGCAAAAAGCCGAGCGCCATGACCGCGGGATGCATAGTCGGCGTGCCGAGATAAGCGCCTTGGTCGAGATGCGGGCGGCCGAGGTAGTATTCGTGATACTTCTGCCAGTTCTCGCCGAGCGCGGAGTTGGCTTTGTCGGCGTTGTTCTCCGTTGTTTTGAAACCAAAGCTCTCGGGTGAGGGCGCGCCTTTGATCTTGTCCCATGAGCGGCGGAAAATGGCGTCGCTCTTCGAGTTTTTGCGAATCTCCGCGACCACGGTGGCATTCTCCGGCTTCGCCGCAGCTTCGTTCACAGCTTTGACCCACGCGTTGGCATTCGCCCGCGCGTCGATCTGCTCCTTCACATACTTGCTGATCTTCTCATTGGCCGTTTCGCACTCGAAACGCACTTTGCTCACACCTTTCGCCGTCGTGCTGCCGACCTGGCGATTGTCACCGATGCCAAACTTCACCAACTCGGGCTCCTTCGGCTTCTGTTTGGCCGTTTTGCGCTCGATCTCGAACCAATCGACCCAGATCGCGAGTTCGGGACCGCGGCCGTTCTTGGCTTTGCCGGCGTTAAAGATGCGCCGCGTCTGCTCATAGTGGTCGTTGGTGCCTTTTTCGCGGAGGAAGATGGTGCGGTCGAGGTTCGTGTTGTGCTCCTTCGTGATCGTGAGCGGCATCTCGATGATCTCCGGCTGCTCGATGGTGCCTGCGACGGCGTGCGTGCTCAAAGGCTTGCCGTTGCGCGGGTTCGTGCCGAACTCGATGTAGCGCTGCTCTGGCGCGGACTCCGGCGTGTGACCGAGACGCACGCGGACGATGTAATCACCCGCCGGCCACTTGTAGGGAATGAGCCACTGCAGGCTGTCATTGCCCAGATCGCCGACACTGACGGTCAAATACGCGCCGGAGTCGAGATGCGGCTGCTTCAGGTAGTGCTCATGATACGGTCGCGTGAAGCCCGTGCCCATTTTCGTGCCGTAGCCGAGCGCTCGGGTCGCCTTGTCAGCGTTGTTCTCCACCGTTTTGAAACCAAAGCTCTCTGGCGCCGGTGCGCCTTTGATCTTCGCCCACTCGCGGAGGAACAGGTCGTTGTTCTTGGCCGCTTTTCGCAGTTCGGCCACCACGGCGGCGTTCTCCGGCCTCGCGGCGGCCTTTTCGACCTCAGCGGCCCATTTCGTCGCGCGTTCGAGCGCAGCGAGGTTCTCCTCGTAGTTCTTGCGGATGCGCGTGTTGTTCTCCTCGGCCTCAATGTGCAGTTTCAGCACCTCATCGGTGGCCGAGTAGCGCGTGAAAGCCTCGTCGAGCGCCTGCAGGCCGAGCGATTGATACTGCTCGAACTGGTTCGCCGACATGAAGAGGTTCGAGCCAAATGTGTCAAAGCCGCCCGTGCCCGTGTCACTCGGCAGCTCGGCCACATTGATATCGACGCCCAGCAAATCGCGCAGCGTGTTTTTGTATTCACGCCGGTTCAGCCGCCGCATCGTGATGAGGCCGTGCTGATCGTTCAGCGCACGTCTTGCCGCGACCATCACATTCGACAAATCATCGAGAAAATCCGCCTTCGCCTCGTTCGGCGGCTGCTTTTCGTCCTCCGGTGGCATGTCGCCCGAGTTCATCGCATTGAGCACCTTCTGCCACTTCTCGGCCGTTTCGATATTCGTGATCACCAGCGGCAAGTCATCGACCCTAAACTTCCCTTTCTGCTTTTCCGGCCCGTGACAGCTCACGCAGTGCTCTTTGAAAAGAGCGCGGTGCTTGTCAGGCATCGCCGGATCGGCAGCTTGAACTGCCATTGGAATGAGAAGGAAGAATGCTGCTCGTTTCATGATCTTTAGAATCGCCCACCGTCCACTATGAACTGCTGCGCGGTGCAGGCGGCTCCGTCATCGGCGGCGAGGAAGAGAACCATCTGCGCAAACTCGTCGGGCATGATGCGGCGCTTGAGGGCTTGATCGCGCATGGTGCCGGCCTCGCCTTCGGGCGACCACCACTTGGTGAGTTGCCGCTCCGTGGGCACCCAGCCGGGGAGCACGGTATTCACGCGCACACCGTGCGGGCCAAAGGTGCGTGCCATGGTGCGCGTGATGCCTTCCACAGCCGATTTGGCGATGGCGTAGCCGGGGAAGAAGTCCTCTTGCATCATGTAGCTGCTGGAGCCGATGTTGATGACCGAGCCATGCGCAGCAGTGATCATCTGTGGTGCCAGCGCCTGGATGGCGAAGAAGTAATGCCGCAGGTTGGTGTTGATGCGGTTGTCGAAATACTCGGGCGTTATTTCCTGCCAGTCGTGGCGGTCGTCGTTGGCGGCGTTGTTGACCAAAACGGTGACGCTGCCGAGATCACGAATCGCAGCGTCGCAGGCGGATTTCAACGCTGCGATGTCCAGCAGATCGACTTCATAAAACAAGGGCGCATGAGCCGCACCAGCGTCGATGCAGCGCTGAATCGTGGCTTGGGCATACGCGACGTTTTTGTCCACAAAGGCCACACGGCTTCCTTGGCGAGCGAACTGCTCCACGAGGGCACTGCCGATGCCATCTGCGCCTCCGGTGATGAAGACGGTGCGATCAACGAGCGAGGGATAACGGGCGTAGTGGGCAGGCATGAAGGTGGGGACGAGGGATCACTGCAACGTCTGCAAATAGCGCACGATATCGGCGAGTTGCGCATCGCTGAAGCCAGCGGCGAAGGGCAGCATGACGGACTTTCCGGCCACGTAGCCTGCGCTTTTGATCTTGGCGATGGGAACGGCCTGCGTGGCGCCGCCCATGAGCATGAGGGTGATGTCTTTGTCGCTCTCGTTCTTTTTGAAGCCTTCGAATTTGCCGCCGTCCTGGGTCTCGATGCGGTAGAGACGGAACACTTGCTCAATGGCGGCGTCGGGAGCGAGGATGGCGGTGAGGATGCCGTCGGTGTCGCGTTTGGACGAACCATCGAGAGGCGGTGCGAGTGAGATGCCCTTGCCGCCAGCGCTGTGGCAGGCCAAGCAGGTGCTTTCGACGATGGGCCGACCTTGATCGGGCTTCGCTTTAGGCAGGAGAGCTTTGATGGCTGCGATACGCTTGGAGAGTGCTGCGACTTCTTCCGCTGTGGGTTCAGGCGCTGTGGCGATGGTTTTGTCCCACTTGGATTCGTTCAGCACGGCTGCGGGTGATTTCGTTTCTGCGAGCGAGAGCAGGAAGTCTTGGAAAGCTCGCTCGTAACTGCCACCGAGTGCGAGATAGGTGCCGTTCCAGCCCTTGACCTCGGTCTTGGGCGCGGGGTTCGCACTCCAGCGCTTCAACCACGCGATGTGCTTTGGATTCACCGGCCCAGCGGCGCGGCGGAAGAAGCGCAGCACTTCATAGCGCACGGTCCATTCGCGTTCATCGGCCAGCGGCTGGAGCAAATCGAACGCGGTGTCTTCGCCGACCTTCAGCGTGCTGAGTGAGCGCACGGCCTCGCGGCGGAGATCGGGAGACGCATCGGCCAGGAACGTCGCCCACAGTGCTGCATCGAAGTGGCCCATCTCTTCGAGCGACCACAGCGCGTGAATGCGAGCATCGACACTCGTGTTCACGTCCGCCGCCAACTGCGTGAGCGCGGGGATGAGTTCTATGCCGCCACGCTGGCCGATCTGATGCCACGCGGCACGCATTTCCCAGGTGCTGTCGGCTTTGAGATGCGCTGGCAGTTCGCCCGCGGGCACGCGTGTCATGTCCGGCACCTTCGCGCTGCTCTGTGAGCTGTGGCGGATGCGCCAGACGCGTCCGCGCTCTTTGTCGCGTGCGGGATGATCACGCGGGATCTCGTTGTGCGAGATGATGCGGTTGTACCAGTCGGTAATGTAGAGGCAGCCATCGGGGCCAAAGGTGATGGCGACCGGGCGAAACATCGGATCGGCACAGGAGACGAGATCACCGCGCTTTTCAAAGGTCCACACGCCGCGTGCATCCAGCGTGGCGGCGACGGCGTGGATCTTCCCGAGGATGGGATTCGCGATGTAAAGCAGCCCGTGCCATGGCGCGGGGAAGCTGCCGCTTTTGTCATCGCAGATGGCGAGTCCGCTGAAGCCGGTGCCGCCGAGATTGAGGTCTTGCGCTGTCGGCGGATGAATCGGCGAGGACGGATGCAGCTTCATCGCCACGAAGCCGGGATAGCTCGAGTCTTCCTCAAACGGCACGACGCTGTAGCCGAGGTCGTTTGCCTCATGGATGAACACACGCCCCGTGCGCCCATGAGCCCAGGCCCAGATGTTGTTCATCCCGGCGCTCAGGATGCGCGTGTCGGTGCCATCCGGCTTCATGGAGGCGACGAGCGTGCGGTTGAAGACGAAGATCTTTCCTTCCGCATCGGTCATGCGTCCGCTGTTCAGCAGGCCCTGGGAAAACGTCACGCGTCCGCCTGGCATCCACGTGAGCTGATGCGGAACGGTGTGCGTGTCCTGCACGCCGAAACCTTTGGCCAAAACGCGTCGCTCATCGGCGTGGCCGTCGCCATCGCGATCATCGAGATAAAAGATCTCCGGCCCCTGAGCGACGAACACGCCCTTGCCATGCGGCAGCAACGACACGGGCATGACCATGCCCTCCGCAAAGGTGCGTGCCATCTGCGGCGTGCGTGCGGTAGGCGTATCAAAGACGACGATGCGATCCTTGCCCGGCTGCGTCCAGATGATATTGTCCTTGTCACAAGGATACGCCGTTGCCGTGGCCGACCACATGCGTCCGGCATCATCAAAGGCGACCATCGTGGGTTTGGGCAGCCCGGTTTCTTCGCTCGCTACCAGTTCCACCTCGAAGCCTTCGGGCACGGTGAACTTCTTCTGCTGCTCCGCCGCCTTCAGAGGCTGCACTTCGAGATTGTTGTAGCTGATGTCGCGCTGGGGCTTTGCCACCGGCACTGCAGGTTTGCTTGGCTGGGTGACGATGAGCGGCTTCGCCAACGCCATCACATCCGCATCGGCTCCCGTTGCCAGCACGACGTAATCGAGCCCCAGCATGTAGCTCTTCTTCGCCGCCGCGTTGGCACCTTTCACCGTGATGCTCAGACGATGCTCGCCAGCCTTCAGCGTGATCGATTTGCCAAGCGGAACCGTGCCTGCATGCATCACGCTGCTGTTAAAAAGGTCGATGGGCCCCGCGAGCGGCTGCCCATCCAGCACGAACTCAAACACGCCGTAATCCGCCGCCTTCGTGAACCCCGCACCGAGTCGATACACACCGTCCTTTGCCACTGGCAGTGCGAGTTCCAGCACATCTCCCGGCTTCGCCCCCGTCCACCATAGATGCGCCATCCCACTCCAAGTGATGTGACGATACGAACGCAGATCCTGCAGCCGCGCCTGCCCCGTGTGCTTCAAAACCTTGAGCTGCTCACCTTCAAGCAGCACCGCTGGCTCCTGAGCGCAAAGATGAGTGGCCAGCAGCGTGGCGGCGTAGATCAGGCGTCGAGTCATAGAGTGGGATTAACGCATCGTCGCAACATGATTGGGCACTGCCAAAAGCGCTGGGGCCAAGAATGGCCCCAGCAAGGTGGACAGGAATGACCGGTTACTTGGCGTGTAGCACGCCGCGCATGATGATGCCGTGGCCGGGGAAGCTGCAGACGAAGGGATAATCGCCAGCGGCGGGGAGGGTGAATTCGAGGACTTCCTCTTTGCCCATGTCGAGGAGCTTCGTGTGGTGCAGGACGTCTTCGCTTGCGGGGATGAAGCCCTTTTCGAAGCCGGCGGCACCCATGACGATGGCGGCGTTCATCACGGCGTCGGCTTTACCGGGCTTGGTGACGAGGAGGTTGTGCGGCATGACGTCGGTGTTGGCGAAGGTGAGCTTGATCTTCTTGCCGGCCTTCACGTTAAGTTCTTTGACGTCATACATGAGGCGCTCGCGGATGGTGCCGATGCGGATGGTGGTCAACTCAGGCGTGTCGCTGAGGATGCCGGACTTTTGGGCCTTCTCCTCGACTTCTCCGGCGATGACGCCGCCTTTGGTGCTGGCTTCGACGTTGAACCAAAGTTGCTGCACGACGTTGGCGGCGTTGCGGGCATGGAGTTCGGGGGAGGTTTGCAGTTTGGCGAGCAAAGCGGTGTCGCGGACGTTGTGCTGCTGGTGGAGCCAGAGGGCTTCGAGAAGGTGGTGAGCGTCTTCTTTCTTGGCGGCGTCGAACTGCTTCATCCATTCCTTCGTGGCGGCGATGACTTCGGCGGTGGGACGTTCGCTGAGTTCGACGCGGGTGCGGTGACGCACGCCATCGGCGGGATGCTTGAGGTTTTCGAGCAGCGCGGGGATGGGCTGGCCGTCGATGGCAACGGGTTTCTGCAATTCGCGGCCTTTGGCGGTCATGCGGTAGATGCGGCCGTGTTTGTGGTCACGATTTGGATCGCGGACGTTGTGCTGCATGTGGCCGATGATGACGTTGTGCCAGTCGGCGATGTAAAGCGCACCATCTTCGCCGAAGACGGCATCGCTGGGGCGGAAATTCTTGTCGCCGCTCATGAGCAAGCCGCGGGATTTGTCCTCGGTGACGGTGCCGTCGGCTTGCGTGACCTTCACGGTGAGTTCAGCGCCGGCGGGTTCGCCCCACACGCTGGCTTTTTCCGCATCGCGGGCCAGGTCGTAGTGCTTGATGCCGAGGAAGCCGATGACGTTGCAGATGAGGAAGTCGCCCTGCATGTCCTCGGGGAAGTGGGTGCTGCTGACGATCTCGCTCGCGGTGACGGGGCGGACTTCCTTCTTGAGTAGCTCGTGCATTTTGAAGCCGTTGCCCTCAGGGCGGACTTGATACGCACGACCTCCGGTGCCGTCGGTGGCATAAAGATAACCCCAAGTATCGAAAGCGATGCCGTGCGGGTTCGGCGAGTTGTCGGCGTGTTTCGCAATGGTAAAGCGGCGCGGATCGAAGCGATACATGGCGCTACTGCCGGTTTGCAACGAGGGGCCCCACGGATGCTCGTGATTGTGCACCATGAAGACACCGCTCTGCCAGTAGATGCCGCCATCGGGGCCCATGACGAGGTTGTTCGCGCCGTGATGCGTGTCGGCGAAGTCCACGCCTTGCAGCATGATGGTGCGCACGTCGGCCACGTCGTCGCCATCGGTGTCTTTGAGGAAGATGATGTCCGGGGCGCAGGTGACGATGACGCCGCCATTCCAGAATTCAAAGCCGAGCGGATTCTGCACGCGGGCGAACTCGGTGAGGCGATCCGCTTTGCCGTCCTTGTTGTCATCGTGGCAGATGACGAGAGCGTCCTTCATCTCCTTGAGAGGCTCCCACATCGGGTAGGTGTGCCACACGGCGGCCCAGAGGCGACCTTTGGTATCCACCTGCATCTGCACGGGATTCACGAGCTGCGGGAACTGCGCTTCATCGGCAAACAGGCTCACTTCAAAGCGTGGATCAAAGGCCATGTGCTTGATCGCTTCCTGGCCGCTGATGTATTCCGTGCGGCCTTCCTTCATGGCGCTCGATGATTTGGATTTGCCACCGACATTGGAAATCACCGGCACGGGTGGCGGCACGTTGCTGTCATCGACTTTGAGGTCGCCGCCTTTGGCACGCGCCCAGATCTTTGGATCGCGATTGCCGGTCATGACATCGAGCATCGTCAGCTCATGCTGGAGCACCACGGCGTTGGTCTGACCATCGGTGAAGGAGAGCGTCGAACGGCCACCCCACACGTCATTGCCATCGCGGGCACGGTAGCGGGCGTTCCAATGCACGTCCTTCTCCATCACGGCCTCACGCAGTTCTTCGAGCGAGGCGGAGGCGGTCACTTCCTTGCCGAGCAGCGCCTTCGCGATCACTTCCGCGAGCTGGCGATTGCCCTCGGCGCTGAGATGCACGCCATTGATCGTGAGCGGCTCCTTCGCGGCTTTGAAAAGATCGAGCGAGGGATGGAAGAGATCGACAAAACCCACGCCCGCTTCCTTCGCGGCGGCCTCGGTGGCCTTCGTGTAGGCTTCGAGCTGCGGATTGTGCTCTGCGCCGTGCGGCACGTTCGGATTCTTCGTGTCCTCATGCGCGATGGGGCTGAAGAGCACGATGCGCGGGAAGGACTTCCCGTTCGGCTTCGTGCCACGCACATACTTCACGAAATCGACGAGCTGCTTTTTGAAGTCGTCCGGCTTGTTCTCGAAGGACTCGTTGTAGCCGAAGAAGGCGAACACGACATCCGGCTTCACATGGCGGAGGTAATCCGTCATGTGCATGTGTCCGCCGCTGCGCGGGAAGGAGTTCGGGCGGTCGCCGCTGGCGCTCATGTTGCGGAAGCGCACGTTCTGCTCGGGCAGGGCACTTTGCAGGACGGTCTCCATCCAACCATCATGCTGCATGCGGTCCGGCAGGCCATTGCCGAGGATCGCCACGGTGTCGCCCTTGCTGAAAGCGAAGGGCAGCGTGTCCTTGTAGTCCGCAGGCACTTCGACGAGCGCAGGCTCCTTCGCCGCTGCTGGCGCGGAACGACCGCCACTACCCTTCGCCGCCGGTTTGCCCGGTTTTCCATCAAAGTCCAGATAAGCGATCTTACCGCCGCTTTTCACATCAATTGTGAGCGAATCGCCAGCGGCGACATTCTTCAGCTCAAACACCGCTTTGCGCCCTTCATCGAGCAATTGCAGCGTGAAATCACCCAGACGATCCGGGAAGCCCCGACGGCTCCACAGGCTGATCGCATCCACTGGCTGTGCAGAACCGAGATCGATCTCCCACCAGGGATTCGGCTTGTTCTCGATGGTGTGCGTCATGCCCTTGCCGTAGTTCGGGCTCTTGTCGCCATCCATCGCACGACTCGCGTCGCCGCCGTGTCCCGTGGTCGATTGCGTGGCCTTGCCGCCTTTGGCGATGTTTTTGCCACCGCTCAGGATCTCGATCTCGGCGATCTGAAGGCACTTTTTGTCACCGGGGATTTCGATACGGACAAAACGAGCGGGTTTGCCGGTCGCGATGGTGGGCTTGGCCGAAACCTCGGCTTTCGCAGCCTGCTTCTCTTCCTTCTTTGGCTTCTCAGGCTTCTTCGTGTTGTTGTTCGCTGGAATTGGGCTTTCAAAGCCGGCATACATCTCCGGCTTGATGCCGCGAGCATACGCGCCGCCGCCGAAGGTGTTCGGCTTCGCAGCACCGACAAAGGCGACGTTTAGATCCGCTTTGATCGCGTCTTCCAGACCCACAGCCCAGAACATGGCGTTCACCATCATGCGGCGATAGCCTTCGTTCGTGATGTCCTCTGATGTTCCGTAAAGGGAGGTGAAAACGCGGCCTACTTTGCCCGAAGCGCTTTTATAGGAGCGTGTCCACTCGCTCGGCTGCGGAGGCTGTGTCTTGGATGCAGGGGAGTCCTGTGTCATGCCATCCAGTGGCTGCGCCATCGTCAAAATCTCGCCATCGGTTGGTTTGCCGACGTAACCGCCTGCCTGCACCCAAATGTCCTTCACACCGCGCAGGATCGGATGCGCTGCCTTGTCCGGCACGAGGGCGATTCGAGTGCTCTGCACATGATTCTTACCGTAGTGGCCAACCCATGTCTGACCGAGCACCTGATGGCCGAACCCGAGTTCATAATCGGTCCCTTTGTAATCATACGAGTATTTCGCGAAGGGAGCATCCTTTGGCATTTTAAAGCCATGCGTCGCCGTGCGCATGCCGATCACGGGACCACCGCGGTTCAGATAATCATCGAAGTGCTTCATCTGCTCCGCGGGGAAGTTCTGGAAGCGCAGAAACACCACCGCGAGGTCGGCGGTGTGCAGCGCCTCGATGCCCGGCATGTTCATCGCATTACCGGCAACGATCTCGCCCGACTCAGGATCAATGCCAAACAGGACGGTGCACTTGAAACCATGATGTTTGGCCAAGATGCGAGCCAACTGCGGCAGCGACTCCTCGGAACGATACTCATGGTCATCCGCCATGAAGACGATGTGCTTGCCTTTGCCAGGCCCTTCGGTGCCTTCATAGACTAGGGGCGCAGCCGTCGCGAAGGTGGCGAGCGAGAGCAGAGTGAGGAGGGTGTGTTTCATGCGGTTGAGAGGACTTCTAAGTCGTCACTTTGCCGGGTGTTTTTGCGACAAAAGAGACGATTCGGAAACTGCATCCCGCATGAGAGATGAAAACCGGACAATGTTCCGTCGATGCGAAGAATCGAACACCGTCTCGCCGCCTTGCGAGCAGCGCTGCAGCGTCGATGCGATCGAATCAAGCTCATGGAGCCCATTCATCCTCCGCTGCTGCGACTGCTTGCTGCCACCCAGAAGGCTAAAGAAGCGAGCAGAGGAGCTTTATGGAGCTGAGCAAAAGCCGGAACCAGCGTCTTGCCTCAGGAAAATCAGGGTTCAAAAAAGATGACATGGCACCTGATCTCCCCATGGTCCGCACCCTTCCCTTACCGGCTTCATGCTTGTCTTCCAGAAGGCTGGCCCAAGCTTTTGGCTGTCCGCTTCGATTGCTCACACCGATACCATGAACCTGATGAAAGCGCTTCTTCACTCCACCACTTGGCTTTGTCTGGCCGCCATCAGCGCCATGGCTTTTGTGCCACTTCAAAATGCCTCTGCCTGCACTGGCATCTCCCTGCGGGCGGCAGATGGCGGGGTGGTCGTGGCCCGCACCGTGGAATGGGCCCTGGGGGATGCCAAGCATGACCGGCTGGTCATCTTCCCACGCGGCAGGGACTTCACCGCGCTCACTCCAGAGGGACCTAAAGGCAGGCGCTGGACCTCCCGGCATGGCTTTGTCACCATCACCGCCTACGATCAGGACTACGGCCCGGACGGTCTGAATGAAGCCGGTCTCTACGTCGGCATGTATTACTTTCCCGGCTTCGCGGAGTTCGCACCGTATGATCCCTCGCAGGCTGACCGTTCGCTCAGCGTCGGAGACTTCATGCAGTGGATGCTCTCCTCCTTCCGCACCGTGGCCGAGGTGCGTGAGCATCTGGACGAGGTCACCGTCGTCAATGTGGAGGACCCGCGCTTCGGCGGCGCACCACTCCCGTTCCATTGGAAGATCGCCGATGCCTCGGGTGCCTGCCTCATCCTGGAAATCTCGCAAAAGGGCCGCTTGCAGGTGCATGATGCCTTCCTCGGCGTCATCACAAACTCCCCCGACTACTCCTGGCACCTGACCAACCTGCGCAACCACATCGGACTCTCACCCGCTCCTCGTGCCGCCATCACCCTCGAAGGATTGAAGCTCTCCCCCCTCGGCGGCGGCTCCGGGTTCGTCGGCCTGCCCGGTGATTTCACCCCGCCGTCCCGGTTCATCCGCGCCGCCGCCTTCACCGCCTTCGCCAGACCGCTGAAAACATCCCACGAGGCCGTTTTCGAAGCATTTCGAATCCTCGACAGCTTTAACATTCCCGCCGGCACCACCGCCCCGCGGGAAAAAATCGCCACGGACATCACAGGGGCCACCCAGATCACCACGGCTGCGGATTTGCAGGAGCGAGTCCTCTATTTTCACACCATGTCCAACCGCCGTGTGCGCACGATCGACCTCAAACGCGTCGATTTCACCAAGCCGGGCATCACCGTCATTGATGAGAGCGCCCATCGTGAAGAGGATGTGAAAGACCTCACCCCTGCCGCCCGGCCCTGACCGCACCTGCAGTTTGAAGAGAAACTCATGACCTGTCACACCCTCCTCGCGCATCTGCCCTTCCTCGCCCTGGCTCCCATGAGCCGCGTCGCCGTTATCTGTCTTTTTCTCGTCCTGCTGCCCCAGATCATGGCGCGGCTCAGGCTTCCCCCTGTCGTCGGCTACCTCCTCGCCGGCATGCTGCTGGGTCCCGGGCTGCTCGGCGTCATGCTTCCTGAGGATTCTAGCACCCGCTTCTTCTCCGACCTCGGCAAGCTACTCTTCATGTTCTTCGTCGGTTACGAGGTGAACCTCGAAGAGTTCCACAAATGCCGGCGCGATTCGATGGTCTTCGGCAGTCTCACTTTCCTCGTGCCCCTGCTTGGCGGCCTCATGCTCGGCCGGGCGGGCGGCTATGAATGGAATGCCTCCTTGCTCATCGGCTCCATCATCGCCAGCCACACCCTGCTGGCCTATCCCCTCCTCGCCAAGGCAGGCCTCACGCAGTCACGGGCCGCCGTCATCACCGTGGGAGGCACTCTTTTCACGGATGTCGCCGCCATGATCATCCTTGCCATCACCGTCTCCATTCACCAGACCGGCTTCTCTTGGGGCTTTCTCGCCGCCGAGGGCGCGGAGCTGCTCGTGTTTGTGCCGCTCGTTCTCTTTGGCCTCAGCCGCTTCGCAGCCTTCCTCCTCCGTCGCATCGGCAGCACCCAGGAGGCCCGCATCGGCATCCTGCTCGCTTTCATCATCGTCTGTTCCGAGGCTGCCCATCTCATCCACCTGGAGGGCATCGTCGGCGCCTTCCTCGCTGGACTTGCCTTGAAGCGCGTCATCCCTGCTGGCTTCGACATCGAGTCGCTTGAGCTTGTCTCACGCACCCTCTTCATCCCGGTCTTCTTTGTCGCCACTGGCCTCCTCGTGGATTTCGGCGTGCTGCGTGACACCGTCACCTCCCAGTGGCCCCTCGTGTTTGGCCTCACCGGCGTGCTCATTCTGGGCAAATGGGTGGCAGCACGCCTGACTGGCCGCTTCACCGGCCTCGATCCCGCATCCACCTCCGTGGTTTGGAGCCTTTCCATCCCTCAGATGGCCGCCACACTCGCCAGCGCTGTCGTCGGCTATCAGGTCCGCAACGCCGCCGGGGAGAGGCTCCTTGATGAGCGCTTCATCAATGCCACTCTCTTCATGGTCGTCGTCACCTGTGTGATCGGCCCGGTGCTCACCGGCCGTTTCATCCGGCGCCTGCCCGCCCCTTGATCCGCCCGCCGGGTCTCCATAGTGGTCCTGCTCCTGCGGAACAGGCCAAGCTACCGCAGCAGCGCGGTGGAGATGTGAAAGCGCATCGCCGCATCGCTCAGCTTGCCAGCGCGGACCATGCCGCCGTCATCGATCGCCCCCTTCGCGGTGAAGCGCTCCACCCCAGCCGGTAAATCATACGCAATGGTCGATGACGCATGTGTGCCGATGCCATTCGCATACACCTGATCCTCAACTTGGATCGGGCCACCCGCATTGTTTTTGCCGATCTGCGTGCGGCCATAACCACGCTCCTCGCCCTTCCATTTTAAGGTGGTAACGTCAATGCCCTTGCCATCCGCCAGGATGAGACGCGGCTCGATCCACGTGGCCCAGTCGCAGGAGATGCTGCCCTGATCGGACGCCACGAGATACAGTTCTTTCGCGTTCTTGATGGCCACGTCGATGTCGAGGATGCGCGGCTTGGGATTCTTTGCCGTCATGAGCGGCGTTTCGAAGACAGGTTTGGCATTGCCAACAGGCATCGCACCCGCGCCGCGAGCTTCGGCCATCATGGCGTCGAGTTCGGCTTGAGTGGGGGTTTTGGTGGCGATTCCGTTCGCTGGAATCTCCAATCCAGCGGCCCATGCGACGCCATTCAGCATCGTGGTGCGAAAGCTGTCGTTCGTCATGTTGGCGAAGAAGTGGAAGCCCGTGAAACCGAAACCGCGACCGCCTTTCGGCCGGTCAAAGGCCCACGCGAGATGCTGCGGCTTGCCCGCTTTCACATCGGCCAGCACGTGCGGATTGCCACCGTGCGGACTGGGCTTGTCGCCTGTTTTGAACCTCACCGTGTTTAGTGGCGCGATGGCGCTGAGCACTGGCGTTATCCCCTTCATCTCCGGCACGAAGCGCATGTGGTAATACCATTCATCCTTTGCCGAGAAAGCCTTCACGCCATTCGCCACCGGATGCTGGCCCGGCTGCACGCTCGCATCCCAGGTCGGGTTCACCGAGTAAAACGTCTCGAAGAAGCCGCCCATCCAGTCGAGATAGTTTTTGCCCTGTGAGCCGATCTTGGCCTCCACGCCGTAATGAATCGCCGCAAAGCCCGCCCCGCGATCGCAGGCCGCCTTGATGTTCGCATCGTCCGCCGCCCGACCGCCGTGGTTGAGCAGCACGATGATCGCATCCGCTTTGGTCAGATCCTTCGGCCAGTTGCTATCCGGATACACCACCGCAAAAGCCTGCGGATAGGTTTCATTGATCCGCCGCGCCAGATACGCCGCCCCCGCGAGAAACTCATGCTGCCCACCGCCCCCATGCGTCCCCTTCGCCGCGATGAACACCAGCCGCTTCGTGCCCGCCGGTGCGTTGTTTTGGCCAGTGTAGTCAAAAATGTCACGCGGCTGACCAAATGCGGCCGTGGTGAGGAATGCGAGAGCAAGGAGGTATTTCATGCGGGGTGGGGGACATCTAAGTCGCGCGTTTGCCTCGTGATGTTGCGGCAAAAAGGCGATGGGGAGGTCTTCATCCCGCGGGAGGGGGAAACGGACGTGCATGCCCGTGTTTTGTTTTTCGACTAAAGGGGCGATTCAAAAACTCTATTCCGCAGGAGCGGGCAAAATCGGATAAAGTTTGTGAAACGCCATGTCGGCTTGTCGACCGAGACTAATGCCCCAGATCAGGCGACGGCGAGGAGTAAACGTAGTTGTCTCTCCGGATAGCCTACGATCCGTTGCATGCATCCGACCTTGGTGGTTGGTCGGTGTCTCGTCATGGGATCTGCAGCTGATCTGCTGGGATCGTCTGGAGAAGATCGGGTTGACCACGAGTCAGGTATCCGTGGGTTGGACGTGGTGACGAAACAGTAGCTCCCTTCGTGGAATTGGTCGTAGCCCAAACAGGGCGAAGGTTCCGATAGTTGAAGGCTCCGAGTATCAAACTGGTGTCTGTTGGGTCAACGGCAGCGAGCGGAAAAATGTGGTCTATCTGCCACTCACCGTAGTTCAGCCAAGTCATTCCCTCCTCAAATTGATCGTTGAAGTGCTGATAGAACGTGTCGGAGGTGCAACCCGTCATCTCCCAGACAGTGCAGTCAAATGTGAGCTGGTAACGCTTCAGCCACTTACGATGTCGAAAGATCAACCGATCCTGCACTCGCCCCAAAGCCATAGACAACTCGGGAGCGATCTTGGGCCACTTGTTATAGACTCCAGTTCTTCCGTTCATGGCGTGTGGAGAAGTTGGCGTGTGTCCAGGAGTTCACGTTGTTCGTGATAGCGGTGTCGAGCTGGGCCTAGGCGACTTCAGTGGCGGTTACGCCCTGCCTTCCACGACTAAAACGGTGGCATTGGGCGGCGCGACGAGGTGGTCTGTGGCTTTCAGTTCGCTGACTTGTTCAATCACTTCACTCGTGGTCGCCTTTCTCTGCTGGCGCTCGGCGGTGTAGTCGCCAGCGCCCTGGCTGAACTGCTGCTGGTAGCGGGTATAGTCCACGGGGCCGAGCGTGGTGAGAAGCGCTTGCCGGGCCTTTTGGTTGATTTCGTGCAGGGTGGTCATGGCGTGGAAGATGGGGGATAATCGAAGGGATTCAAGATTTTCACCCGAAGGGCGGGGCCGGCCCGGGCACTGCGGCGAATGAGACGGTCGTCGGTGGTCAGGAGGTAGTCGCACTGCGCGGCCTCCGCGGCGGCGATGTGCAGGGCATCATAGCCCTCAATGTGCCAGGCGGCGAAGGTTTGGGCCCGTGTGTCGATGGAGGAATGCTGCGGCACATGCAGGGTGGCAGGATCAAGCAAGGCGAGTACGTCGGCGCGGCGGACGGAATCATTCATCTGCTGGATTTCCGCGAGCAGGTAATCGCTGCTGACGATTTCCTCACGGCCACGACGGGCAGCATCCACGATGTAGATAACGGCCTCAGCTTCCAGGTGGATACGCACCTGGGATTGATCGTCCCAAGGGCGGTTCAGGCTGCACGTGTCGAGGTAGAGTCGCATGTTCAGGTGCTGTGATTACTTCGGCTGCTCAAGCGCTGGAAGCGGCTTGTCGGGCCGCTTGGAGGATGGATGTGTTATGCCTCGCGTCATCCTTTTTTTGAAGTCGGATTTCTCCAACAGATTGACTTCGCCCGTCTCGGGGACTCGGCTCAGGGAGGCCCACAGATGATCTCAGAAACCAATCTGCTGGAAATCACCAATCACGATGACTCGGCCACTTCACCGCCCCATCGCCTTGATCTCCGCCTCGCTCAGCGCGCGGTCCCAAAGCGCAAACTCGTCCATCGTGCCGCTGAGATGGCGGATGGCGACGCCGGTGGTGCGGCGGTCGTTCCAGTTGCCGAGTTCGGCGATGCCGGGTTTGAGCGGCGACGGGTCTTTGAGGGCGATTTTGGCCAGAAGTGAGCCGTTGGCGTAATGACGCACTTCTTTGCTCTGCGGATCAAAAACGACGGCGAGGTGCATCCAGCGGCCGAAGCGCTCGGGGGTGAAAAAGACCTCCGTATCGCAGTCCTGATGATGCTGGCCCGGACCTCCGGCGATGCCGAGGCGGATGCGGCCGTCGCGCACGATCTGCCAGTGGATGCGGCGCTCGCCCCAGCTTTCGGACATGAAGAGCGAGTTGAAGTAGCGGTCGAGACCGTTGATGCGCACCCACATGGCCATGGTGAGCGCTTTGACCTCGTTCGGAGCGCTCAGACGCACGCGGTCGCTCACATTGCGGAACTCCAACGCGCCTTTGCCCGGCCAGCGGCCCGTGGTCCACGAGGCACCGACGATGCTGCCGTCCTCGCCGTGCGAGGCGTGATTGCGCAGCGAGCGCGAGCTGTCGTCGTCCTGGAAGTTGAAATGCAGCTTCAGGGCCGGATCGGCATTGAGCTGGTCGCTCGCGGCACGCCAGCGGTCGAGCTGCGTGCGATCCGACACCGCGGTGCGCGAATCGAGATCGCTGAGCGAGGCGAAGTTCGACAGATTCGCCGGGAGCATCTGCGATTCGGCGGCGAAGGCCATCGCCTGGCCTTCTTTGAGCGATTTCATCGACTCGGCGGCCTTGTGCAGCTCGACCTCGCCTTTGAAGACGTGGACCTCGGCGCTCGCATCGCTCACATCGAGACCGAACTCGGTGCCGAGATCGACGATGGTGCCTTTCGGGGTGTTGATGCGGAAACCTTTGGCCTGCGGCGGCACGTTCGCGCTGAGCTTGCCACGCGTGCACGTCGCCTCGCCGCTGGAGATGAGCTGCAGCTCGGCGGGACCTTCGATCAAGACGCGGGCGCCTTGATAAAACTCGATCTGCGCGATGCCGGACTTCAGTTTCAGCAATCCGGGCGAAAGCGGCGTTCCCGGCGCGATGGCGGCGGATTCCCATTCGAGATTCACGCCGCGTGTGAGCACGGCGACGGAGGCCGTGGTGTCCTCCTCGTCACTTTGCAGCCACGACATGGCCAGCCACGCGCCCATGAGCGTGATGCAGGCCGCCATCGCCGCCACGGTGGTGACGGTGGCAAAGGTGAAGCGACGTCGCGGCACCAAAGCGGGCTGGATGACCTTGCCCGGCACGGCGAGCGGCTTCGTGGCGCGGAGCATCGCGTCCATTTCGAAGTGCTGGAGCAGTTTGGAGCCGAGCTGTGGCTCGTTTTGCAACCGCGTGTGCAATTCATCCGCCTCGGCATCGGTGAGCGTGCCTTCGAGGTAGTGCTGGATGAGCGTGTCGGCGTCAGGCATGGGCGTGGCCTCCTTGGTTGAGGTTTTGTTCGATGCACTCGCGCAGCTTTTCCCGCACGCGGGAGAGGGCGCGGCAGACGGTGTCGGCCTTCATCTGGATCTGCTCGGCGATCTGCGGCGTGCCGACATCATCGTAATAATAGAGCTCCACGAGCTCGCGGCTCTTCTGAGGCAGTTTTTGCAGGCAGCTGCGCAGCACGCGGACCTCGTCCTCGTAGCGCGGCGGCGTCTCGCGCTCCTCCGCGAGCAGGCGGATGTGATCGGCGAGCTTTTGCACCACGTCCGGCTGCTGCCGCGTGCGCTCACGCCACAGCCGCATGGCGATGTGACGCGTCATCGTCGCCAAAAGCGGCCGCGCATCGCTGCTGAGGTCCCATTTCGACTCCTTCGCCATGAATTCGAGGAAGACCTGCTGCGTGATGTCCTCCATCAGCCCCGGCCAGGGAGCATACTTGAGCGCCACGCCCTTCACAAAGTCGTGATGGGCGAGGAAAACCTGCGCGGCGTGGGTTTCGGCGAGATTCATGCGATCCCATTATCTCACGCGAGAAGGGGAAACCGGACAGGAAAATTCTCCGCTGCCAAGATGGCCGTTTTACCTTCCCACCGCCCGTTTCAGCTCGTGCTGGGCTTTGTTGAAGTTCGTCACGGACTGCACGCGGCTCTGGCGGGCGCGGGTGAGTTCTTCACGGGCCAGGAGGTATTCGAGCACGACGCCGAGCTGGCTGGCCTGACGTTCTTTGGCGAGTTTGACCATCTCTTCGGCCGCGGTGACGGCTTCGTCATTGATGGCGATCTGGTCGTGGGCGCTTTGGGCTTTCGCGGCGGCTTCGACGACTTCGCGGCCGATGGCGGCCTTGATCTGGCCTGCCTGAAGCTGCGTGGCTTCTTCGCGGCTGTTGGCGATGACCTGGCGCTGCCGGTCGAAGAGTCCGCCGGGACCGACTTTCCAACCCAGGCCGATGTACATGTCCTGCGTGTCGTCAAAGCTGCCCATCTGGCCGTTGTAGCCGCCACCGAGGCCGCCAAAGCTGTAACCAGCCTGCACACTGGGGATCAGCGGGGCGATGCGGGCGCGGTCACGCTCAAGCTGGGCGGCGGTACTGACCGCAGAGGCTACTTTCATTTCCGGGCGGTTCTGTGTGGCCTGAGAAAGCAGCGTGGCGACGCCGGTTTTGCCGTTGAGGCGTACGGGCACGAGATCGGCCTTCGCGGGACGGAGTTCGGTCTGCGGTGGCAGGCGCAGCGTTTCGGCGAGTGCGGCGGCGGCGAGATCGCGCTTCTCTTGTTCCTGACGAATCGCGAGCCTGGCGCGTGAGACCTGCGTTTTAACGCGGAGCAGGTCGGCGCGGAAAGCTGTGCCAGCGGTGACGGCTCCTGCGAGCTGTTTTTCGTAATCCTGCGTGAGTCGGAGGTCGTCCTCAATGATGGCGACGCTGGCCTCATTGGCGAGAAGGTCATAATAACGGCCTGTGGCCTGCGTGACGATATCGCGCCGGGATTTTTCGGCGAGCTGCTCGGCGGCGAGAGCTTTCTGCTTGGCGGCGAGGGCGGCGTAATAGATCTCGCCCGGCGCCCAGTCGATGAGGACGGAGGGGCCGACGGTGTACTGCTGCTTGCTGGCATCAAAGATGGCCCCGGCCACATCCTGGATGTTGCCGTCATGCCGCTTGTAACCAACACCGAGGTTCAGGCTGGGCCAAAAGCGCTGCCACGCGAGCTTCGACTCCGCGAGGGTCTCGGTGTGCTTCACGCGAGCGAGTTGGATCTCGTCGTTGTTAGCGCCCGCGAGCTTCATCACGGTCACTAGATCGACGTGGACCGGAGCGGCAGTGGAAAGCGTGACGGCGAGGAGGAAAAGAAACGTTTTCATCTGGCTGCGAATCAGGGTTTGGCGCTAACGGCCTGCTTGTCGGTCAGTGCAATGGTTCCGGGAACAAGGAGCACGTCGCTCGCTTTCAGTTCAGGCACTTCGACATTCGTGCCATCGTTGAAGCCGATCTTGATGGCAGTTTTGATGGCTTTGCCGTCGGTGTGTTTGAAGACGAAGGCATTCGTCTTTTCCATCACGAGGGCGGCGACGGGGATGAGGGTGGCGTTGTCGTGTTTTTCGACGGCGATCTTGGTCATCGCATACATGCCGGGACGGAGTTTGAGGTCGGGATTTTTGAGGTCGGCCTCGGCGAGCATGGTTCGCGTGGCGGGATCGAGCGCGTAGGCGATGCGGCTGATGCTGGCTTCGATGGGTGTGGCTCCGGCGGCGTCAATTTGAGCCTTCACGGGCTTGCCGACGGTGACGAGGCCGGTTTCGAGTTCGGTGACGGGAATTTGCAGGCGCAGCGTGCTGAGGTCGGTGACTTCGAGAAGCTTCGTCGTGTTGGCGGTGGCGAGTGAGCCGAGATCGACGAACCGCGCGGTGATGATGCCGTCGAAGGGTGCTTTGAGCGTCGCAAACTGGATTTGAGTCTCGCTGCGCTCCAATCCGGCTTTGGCGATGGCAAGCTTGGCTTCGGCATCATCGACGGCTTGTGGCAAGACGAGATCGGGAGACTTCGCGCGGGCTTCGTGCATACGTTTGACCTCTATCTGAGCCGCTGTTACCTCGGCTTTCGATTTGGCGATGTCGGCCTGGAGTTCGGGCACCTCCAGTGTGGCGAGGACTTGGCCTGCTTTGACGGCATCGCCTTTGTCCACGGTGAGCGTTGCGATGTAGCCGGTGACTTTGGCGTGCAGAGTCGCTTGCTGCCATGGCGCGAGCGTGGAGGGCAGGGAAACCCAGCGATGGATGGCACCGGTGGTGGGCTTGGTCGTCGGGAGTTCGAGCGCGGAGGCTAGTGACGTGAAGAATAGAAAGGTCAGGAGGCGCATGGGATTAAGCGTCGATGGGTTCGAGAGAAGCATTTTTTGCCGTCTTGCTCGCCAGCAGCGCATACACAGCAGGAAGCACGAGCACGGTGGCGACGGTTGCCAAAGCGAGGCCGCCGATGGTGGCGATGGCGAGGGGAGAGGTTTGTGATCTGGCGAGAGCCATGGGGATCATGCCGGCGATCATGGCGAGGCTGGTCATCAAAATGGGGCGAAGGCGGGTGGTGGCGGACTCGAGGGCGGCTTCGCGTTTGCTAAGGCCGCTGAGTTGGGCGCGGTGGGCGAAGGTGACGAGCAGGATGGCGTTCGCGACGGCGACGCCGACGGCCATGATGGCACCCATGAAGCTCTGGAGGTTCACGGTGGTGCCGGTGAGCTTCAAGGCGAGCACGACGCCGAGCATGGCGGCTGGGATCGTGGTGAGAACGATGAGCGCGAGGCGCAGGCTTTGGAAGTTGGCGACGAGCAGGAGGAAGATGGTGATGATGGCGATGAGGAGGCCGTTTTGAAGGCCGCTTTGGAGTTCCTTCATGGGCGGGACCTGGCCGCGCAGGGCGACGCTGGTGCCGGTGGGCGCGGGATTGTCGGCGATGACTTTTTCGACCTGTTTGGCGACGGTGCCGAGCGGTTGATCGTGCAGATTCGCGATGACCGAAACGGTGCGGGACATGTTGTAGCGGTCGTATTGGCCGATGACGTTGCCTTCGGTGATTTTGGCGATGTTGCGCAGCGGGACGGTGGTTTGTTTGTCGCTGCTGACGGGCAGGTTGCGCAGGTCTTCGAGGCTTTTCATCATCGTCTGCGGCACCTGTATTTGCAGGCTCATGCTTTGGCCGGTTTTGGGGTCGGCGTAGTAGTTGGGAACGGTGAATCGGCTGCTGGCGGTGGCGGCGACGAGGCTGCGTGTGGCATCGCTCATTTTCACGCCGAGCAGGCCGGCGCGTTCGCGGTCGATGTTCACATCGACGCTGGGGTAATCGAGGGTTTGGCTGAACTGGACGTCGCGAAGGTCTTTCAGTTCGGCGAGCTTGGCGCGGAGCGTTTCGGCGTGCGCACGGCTTGCAGCGAAGTCTTTGCCGCTGACGGCGATTTCGATGGGCGTGGGCGATCCGAGCGACATGACACGCGAAACGATGTCGGCAGGCTCGAAGGAGAATGACACGCCGGGAAACTCCTGCGCGAAGCGGGCGCGGAGTTTTTCGCGCAGTTCGTCGATGGGCATCCGGCTGCCATCTTCCTTGAGCTGGATTTGCAGCGTGGCCTCTTCCGGGCCGCTGTTCCATTGGTGGATGAGATTGACGGGGTAATTCGGCGCATGTACGCCGATGAGGCCCATGCTGGTGGCGATGGGGGCTTCTTCGCCGATGATGGCGAGGGCGCGTTGCGCGATCTGCTCGGTGGTTTCGAGTCGCGTGGCGGTGGGGGCGCGGAGGCGAAGCTGGAGTTGTCCGGCGTCGATTTGCGGGAAGATTTCGGTGCCGAGGAAGGGAAGGAAGAGCGTGATGGCGAAGATCGTGCCGGCGAGGTAAGCGGGGACGAGGAGGTGGCGGGTGGTGATGCTGGGGAGGAAGAGGTAGCGCAGTGGGCTGGGACCTGATTGACCCGATTGACCTGATTGACCTGATTGACGGGGTTCTTTATGCCACCAGATGCTGAGGATGGGCACCAGCGTGCTGGAGAGCAGATACGATGAGATCATCGCGAAGCCGACGGCGAGGGAGAGAGGCAGGAAAAGAGCCTTCGCTGCGCCGGTCATAAAGAAACTGGGCACGAAGACGGCGAGGATGCAGAGCATCGAAAGGCTGCGCGGGCCGATGGTTTCTTCGGAGGCGTCCAAAACAATGCGGGCAAGAGTGCCCGCACCACTTTGCTTCATGCGACGGTGGATGTTCTCGATCTCGACGGTGGCTTCATCGACCAAAATGCCGACGGAGAGCGCCAAACCGCCCAAGGTCATCAGATTGACGGTGTAGCCGGTGAGCCACAACGCGAGCAGCGCGGCGGCGATGGCGATGGGGATGTTCAGGATGACGATGATGGCGCTGCGGAGATCGCGGAGGAAGAGGAGGACCATCAGGCCGGTGAGCGCGGCACCGAGCAGGCCTTCTTTGACGAGATCTTCGATGGCGCGGATGATCCACGGGCTTTGGTCGAACTCGAAGGTGACGTTGATGTCTTCGGGGCAGGCGGCTTTGAATTTGCCGAGGTTGGCTTTCACCAGCTCGACGACGCTGAGCGTGGAGGCATCGCTGCGCTTCGTGACGGGCATGTACACGGTGCGTTTGCCGTTCACGATGGCGATGCTGGTGGTGAGGTCGCTGCCGTCGCTGACTTCGCCGATGTCGCGCACATAGACCGCGCCTTTGTCGGTGACCGTCAGTGGCACGGCGGCGAGGTCCTGGATGTTTTTCACGACGGCGTTCGTCGGCACGATGGGGAAGCTGTTGGGCAGCGCGAGATTGCCGCTGGGGCTCATCGTGTTGGCTTCGGTCATCGCTTTGACGACGTCGTCGGGTGACAAGCCATAAGCGCGGAGGCGGTCGGGCTTCACATTGATCAAAATAGTGCGGGCGCTGCCGCCGAAGGGCGGTGGGGCACTTACGCCGGGCAACGTGGCAAACAGCGGGCGCACCATGTTCAGCGCCGCGTCCTGCATCTGGCCGACGGTGCGCGTGGGATTCTCCGTGGAGAAGACGAGATTGCCCACGGGCACGCTGCCGGCGTCAAAGCGCGTCACGAAGGCCCCCGGCGTGCCGGGCGGCATGAAGCTGCGGCTGCGGTTCACATACGCGATGGTTTCCGACAGCGCCGCGGACATGTCCGTGCCCGGATGAAACTGGAGCTTCATGATGGAGGCTCCCTGGATGTTCTTCGACTCCACGTGCTCGATCCCGGCGATGTAGAGGAAGTGATACTCGTAGTAGTAGGTCAGGTAGCCCTCCATCTGCAGCGCATCCATGCCGCCATACGGCTGCGCGACGTAGATGGTGGGAATGCCGAGCGGCGGGAAGACATCGCGCGCCATCTTTTCCGTGGCGATCCACGAGCCCAGCATGACCGCCACGACAGCAACAAGAATGGTCCAGGGATGGCGGAGAGCGAAGCGGGGGAGGGACATGCGGGAGATGAAAACGAACGGGGGCGAAGGCGGGGCGTGGTAACTGGCGGGAGAGGATGGGTCTTTCAAGCTGGATTAGTCTGGGCAAGACACTGGAGGTCAGGATTGCCAAGGAATGTGTGGTGATCTGCCTTGCGAGCACAGATGGCGTGCCAGAGGGTCGTTACATGAGACACACTGAAAATCATCGGGCGCATCGGATTGGCTGGCTCAGGGCGGCGGTTCTAGGGGCCAATGATGGCATCGTTTCCACGGCGAGTTTGATCGTGGGTGTGGCGGCGGCGGAATCGAGCCCTGGGAATGTGCTGGTCGCGGGCATCGCGGGATTGGTGGCCGGGGCGATGTCGATGGCCGCGGGTGAGTATGTGTCGGTGAGTTCCCAATCCGACACCGAACAGGCGGACATGGGGCGTGAGCGCCATGAGCTGGCGACGGACCCTGAGCATGAGCATGCCGAGCTGGCGGCGATTTATGTGGGCCGTGGTCTCGATGAAGAGCTGGCTGGTCGAGTGGCGACACAGTTGATGGCGAAGGATGCGCTGACGGCTCATGCTCGCGATGAACTGGGCATTTCAGACACCTTGAGTGCGAAGCCTGTGCAGGCGGCTTTCGCCTCGGCGGGTACCTTTGCCGTTGGCGCGGCTCTTCCACTGCTGCTGGTCCTGGTGGTGCCTGCGTCTGCGCTGGTCTGGACGGTGTCGCTGAGCTCTCTGCTTTTCCTGGCGTTGCTGGGGGCACTGGCGGCTCGTGCCGGTGGTTCGCCTGTTTTGAAGTCGGCGCTACGCGTGGCTTTCTGGGGCGCTTTGGCGATGGGCCTGACGGCGGGCGTCGGGGCGTTGTTTGGAGCGGCAGTGTGAAGCGGATGACGCAATCAGCCGAACAAAAGCTGCTTTAACAGTCCCAATGTGGCACAGGCTCCGATGACGGGCATGAGGCCGACCTTGAAGCGCTGCATGGCGATGAAGGCCAGCACGGCGAGGACGACGATGAAGACATCGAATCCGCCACTCGTGGGCCAGAGAGCATGGGTGGTGAACTTGACGCCGAGATTGAGGATGACGCCGACGACAGCCGCCGTGATGGCGGTCAAGGCGGCGCTGAGGCGGGGTTGCTCGCCGAGCTTTTCGATGTGCGGGGCGCCGAGGAAGATGAACAGGAAGCAGGGCAGGAAGGTGACCCAGGTGGTGATGAGGGCGCCGAGCGTGGCTCCGGCGAGCGGACTGAGTACGCCGGGATGCTGCCAGCCGCCGACGAAGCCGACGAATTGCAGCACCATGATCAGCGGGCCGGGCGTCGTCTCGGCGAGGGCGAGTCCGCTCATCATCTGCGGATGCGAAAGCCAGCCATGCGTCTCGACAGCCTGCTGCGCAACATAGGGCAGCACGGCGTAGGCTCCGCCGAAGGTCACGAGTGCGGCTTTGCTGAAAAAGAGGCCCTGTTGCGCCTGTGTGCTGCTCCAGCCAAGCCACGAGGCGATTCCGAAGACCGGCAGCCACCAGAGCGTGAGGCACAGCGCGGAGATGCGGATCGCTCGTGACCATGAGGCCTGCGGGGCAGGGGGCAATTCGATAGCTGCGGCGACCTCTTTGGCTGCACCGTGGCCTTTGCCAGCGGGGAACTGTTTGGGATAAAGGCGGTTGCCGATGAAGCCGAGCAGGGCGGCGGCGAGAATGATGAGGACGAAGGAAATCTGGAAGAAGTAGATGGCGATGAAGCTCAGCGCGGCCAGACACCAGAGCGTGGGGCTTTTCAGCGCCTTCTTGCCAATGCGCAGCACAGCCTCCGCCACGACGGCGATCACGGCGGCGAGCAGGCCGTGGAAGATGGCCGCCAGCCAGGGCAGATGCCCGCCCGCCATGTAGAGCCAGCTCAGGCCGAACAAAATGAACATCGACGGCAGCACGAACAGCGCGCCTGCCGCGAGGCCGCCCTTCGCGCCATGCAAGCGCCAGCCGAGGTAGGTGGCGAGTTGCTGGGCCTCGGGGCCGGGCAGCAGCATGCAGAAGTTCAGCGCATGGAGGAAATGTGTCTCACTGATCCAGCGCCGCTTGTCCACCAACTCCTTGTGCATGATGGCGATCTGCCCGGCAGGGCCACCGAAGCTGATGAAGCCGAGCTTGAGCCAGTAGTGGACGGCCTGGGTAAAGGTGGGCATGGAAGGGCGCGTTCCGTCCTGATTCATGGCGATTGCCATGCCAGAGATTCACACCGTTTCAATTCCTTAAACCCTCAGCGCAGATAGATGAACTCGTTGCTCATCATGAGCGCCTGACAAAGCTGCGTCCAGGCCTGTTGCTCTCGTTTTGCGGAGTCCTGCTGGCTTGAATTGAGCGCGGCGTTGGTGGTGATGAGGAAATTTTGCGCACGGTGGAGATCGTCGTCGGTGGCCTCGCGGGCAAAGGCGAGGCGATAGGCGGCGCGGAGGCGCTGCACGTTTTCAGGAGAGAGCTTGGCGAGGCGCTGGGCGAAGGCCCGGGCCGCGTCGCTGGCGAGATCGCTGTTCATGAGCAGCAGCGCCTGCGGGGAGACGACGGTGCTGTTGCGCAGGCCGGTGGAGGTGGAGGGATCGGGGTAATCGAACTGCTGAAAGAGGTCGTAGAGATTGTTGCGGATGACGGGCAGGTAGAGCGCTCTCCGGCTGCTGCCGTAGGTGGTGAAGTCTTTGGAGGTGTGGTTGAACACGAACTCGCGATTGCGGCGCGGGATGGTCTTGCCGCCGATGGTGGTGTCGATGCTGCCAGCGACATGCAGCAATGCATCGCGGACTTCCTCGGCCTCAAGACGGCGGACCGGGAAGTGGTTCAGCAGATGATTTTCGGGGTCACTGAGGGCGGCCTGCGGCGGAACAGCGGAGCTTTGCTGATAAGTACGCGAATTCATGATGAGCCGGTGCATGTCCTTCAGGCTCCAGCCGTTGTGGGTGAACCAGCGTGCCAGCCAGTCGAGCAATTCAGGATGCGAGGGCTTCTGTCCTAGCAGGCCAAAGTTGTCGGTGGTGGAGACGATGCCCTGATGGAAGTGCCAGGACCAGATGCGGTTGGCCATGACGCGGGAAGTGAGCGGATGCTCCGCGCTGGCGAGCCAGCGGGCCAGTTCGAGACGGCCGCTTTGATTCGCGGGGAACTGCGGCTGAGTTTTGAGCGCGGCCTGGGCGACTTGGATGAACCCACGCTGCACGGGCTTGCCGAGGGCCAGATGGTTGCCGCGAATGTGGACGGGCAGTTCCTTGAAGACCTTAGGCGCCTCGGACACGGCCAGCGTGGTGGGCAGGTCGGGCAGATTGCTCTCCGTGGACATCATCGTGTCCTTCAAAGAGCGAACCTTCTCAGCAATCTCTTTGGGATAAAGCACGATGGGTTCTGGTGGCAGCGCCAGGAAGCCGGCGGTTTTGTCCAACTCGGCACGCGCTTGGTGGAGCAGGGAATCGTCCGCCTTGTCTTTGGGACTGAATTTGATCTGTGCGGCGGCGTTGAAAATGGCCGTGTAATAAGGGCGGAGGTTTTCGGTGTTGCCCGTTTTCTTCAGCGCGTCCTGCCATGGTTTGAAGAAGGGATTGGATTCGTTCGCGGCCAGATAGACGCGGCAGTTCAGCAGCACATGCGCGCGCAGGCCATGTTTGTCCGCCACGGGTTTCACCTGGCTCAACGTGGGCGCGACTGGCAGCTCGCATGCGGCCATGAGGTAATCGGCGGCACGTTGGCTCACTTCCTTGCGCAGGGCGGTGTTCGCCTCGTTTTCCATCTTGGCGACCGCAGCTCTTTGATCCTTGAGGATGCGTTCGGAGGATTTCACCGCCGCGAAGTCATCCAGCGATCCCATGGGCGCCTCATACGCCGTACTCAGCGCGCCGATGCGGTCCACGCTGAAGCTCTGCGTGCTTTTGAAGATGGCGGCGAGCGCGTAGTAGTCGGTCTGCGGGATGGGGTCGAACTTGTGGTCATGACAGCGCACGCAGCCGAGCGTCAGGCCCATGAAGGCGCGGCCCATGACATCGATCTGCTCGTCGATCACATCCATGGCGAGCTTGTCCTTGTCCGGCTCGGCGAGCACCTTCGCGCCGAGATTGAGAAAGGCGGTGGCGGTGACGCGTTCGTGGCGCGTGGGAATGTCTTTCGATTCGAGCAGATCGCCCGCAAGTTGCTCCGTGAGGAACTGGTCGAAAGGCTTGTCCGCATTGATCGACTTCACCACGTAGTCGCGATAACGCCAGGCCGTGCCGAGGGCGATGTTTTCATCGAGACCGTTCGAGTCCGAGTATCGGGCCACATCCAGCCAGTGGCGGCCCCATTTTTCACCGTAATGCGGCGAGCGCAGCAGGCGGTCCACGACTTTGGCGAAGGCATTCGGAGCATTGTCAGCCAGGAAGGCATCGACTTCCTCCGGTGTGGGCGGCAGGCCGGTCAGATCGAACGTGGCACGGCGGATGAGCGTGCGTTTGTCGGCAGGCGCGGCAAGTGTGAGGCCTTTCTCGGTGAGTTTTTCAATGATGAAGGCATCAATCGGGTTCTCAGTCTTCAATGCAGGCACTTTGGGATTCGCAATCGGGCGGAAGGCCCAATGCTTGCTGCCAGCGGCGATGTCGATGACGCGCGGAGCGGCATGTTTGGCGGCCACGACGGCTTCGCGCGGATCAGGTGCTCCCATCTTGACCCATGCTTCGAGCGCCTTCACTTCGGCGGAGGGCAGGGCCCCCTTAGGCGGCATTTGCATGTCCTGGTTGTGATAGCGCACGGACTCAATGATCCGGCTCTTGTCAGGATTGCCCGCGACGAGCGCGGGTCCGTTGTCCCCGCCTTTGAGCAAGGCGTCGCGTGAGTCGAGCAGCAACCCGCCCTTGCTTTTGCCAGACTCGACGGAATGGCACTCGTAGCAGCGGTTGATGAAGATCGGGCGGATGGTCTTCTCGAAGAACGCGATCTGTGAGTCATCCGCAGGCGCGGCGGCGGACGCGATGCCAGCATGCAGCGCGACGACGAGGGCGATGGGGATGAAAACCTTCATGTGATGCAAAAAATACGGTCTGGAGCGGGGCTTCTTGCCGTGGCCCGGGGTTTGGCTAGGCTGCGGCATGTCTCCTGTGCTCCAAACACTCGCCGATCTCGTCCGCATCAACAGCATCAACAGCTCGTACGAAGGCGGGCCGGGTGAAAAGGAGGCGGCGGCATATTTGCGGCGTTTTTTCGAGACGAGAGGCATCAAGGTCTGGGAGCAGGAGGTGTTCCCAGGGCGCAACAATGTCATTGCCTGCATTCCGGGGCGTGATTCATCGCGTCGCATTGTCTTTGAGGCCCATACGGACACGGTCTCGATCAAGGGCATGACGATTGATCCCTTTGACCCAGTGATCCGTGACGGGAAGCTGCACGGGCGCGGCTCCGTCGATGACAAGGCCGGTCTGGCCGCGATGATGCACGCCTTGGCGGACATTAATGCCAGCGGCGAACCGCCACCCTGCGAGGTCTGGCTGGCCGCCGTGGTGGACGAGGAGTTTTCCTTCCGTGGCGTGGTGAAACTCTGCGAAGACCTCAAAGCGGACGCCGCCGTGGTGGCGGAACCCACGGAGTTCAAATGCGTCATCGCCAGCAAGGGCTGCCTGCGCTGGCGCATTCGCACGAAGGGCAAGGCCGCGCACAGCGCGAAGCCGCATCTTGGCATCAACGCGATCACCGCCATGTCCCGCATCGTGCTGATGCTGAACGAGGATCATGAGCGCATGCGGCAGGTGCAGCATCCGCTGCTGGGGCCTGGGACCTGCAACGTGGGTGTCATCAAAGGCGGGGTGCAGGTCAATTTTGTGCCGGACGAGGCCGTGATCGAGGTGGACCGTCGTTTGTTGCCGGGGGAGGAGGTGGAGACGGTGCTCGCGCATTATCAGTCGTTGCTCGATGAACTCGCCCAACGTCATCCCGACGTGATCGCCGAGATGGAAAAGCCGATGCTGCAGGACTGGCCGTTTCAGACGGACGCGGACACCTCGCTCGTGCATCTCTCACGCGAGGTGCTGCGCGAGATGAACCGCGAGGACAGTGTCAGCGGCGTGCCGTTTGGCAGTGATGCCAGCAAGTTCTCACGCCTGGGCATTCCCACGATCCTGTTTGGACCCGGTAGCATTGATCAAGCTCACGCCGCCATTGAATACGTCGAATGCGCCGAGGTCGAGGCCGCGCTGGCGTTTTACACGCAGATCGCGCGGCGCTTTGTCTGAGTTTACTCAGGTTTGGACAGAACCGCAGCCGCCGCGTCCTGAAACGCTTGCCGCATCGGCGAGGCGTCGCCGTTCTTCAATCCGGCGCGCTGAATGAGCATGATGTGGATCGTCTTCTTAACCGGATCGATCCAGCCCTGCGTTCCATGCGCTCCACCGTGCCCAAACGTGCCCGGACTAAGCATCGCCGTGACGCCCACCGGTTCACGCACCACTTGAAAACCCAGCCCCATGCCCATGCCATCAGTAAACCCAGCCTTCAGATCACCGGTTTGATTCGCCGTCATCAATTGCAGCGATTTTTCCGAGATGTAGCGCTTTCCGTCCGCTTCGCCGCCGTTCAGCACCATCACATAGAGCTTCAGCAAATCCTCCGCTGTCGAGAACAGCCCGCCTGCGGCCAGCGGCGCACGCTTTTTGTTCGAGAATGGCGGCGTGAGGTAGCGGATCGTCGTCGGCTCCAGTCCCTTGCCATCCGCCGTCGGTTTGTAGCTCGTGGCGAGACGTGCGAGCTGCTTCTTGCTCGGCCAGAACGTCGTTTCGCGCATGCCCAGCGGCTTGAAGAGGCGTTTCTCCAAAAACTTCGCGTACTCCTCGCCGCTCACGACTTCCACGATGCGGCCCAGCGTGTTGATGCCCGGATTGCAGTAGGACCACTTCGAGCCCGGCTCAAACTGCAGCGGCGACAGCGCGTAGGTGATCACCGCCTCCTTCAAATTCAGCACGTCTAGCGCGTCGCCATCCAGCGGTGAATTGCCCACCAGTCCGCTCGTGTGCGTGAGCAGATCCTTGATCGTGACCGGTCGCGCTGGCTTCACCAGCACCGTTTGCTCCGCCGTCTTCTCCTTGATCAGCATCTGGCCTTTGAACTCCGGCAGATGCTTCATCACCGGATCGTCGATGCTCAGCTTGCCTTCGTCTTGCAGCATCATCACCGCCAGCGCCGTGATCGGCTTGGTCATCGACGCGATCCAGAACAGGCTGTCTTTCGACATCGGCGTCTTCGTTTCGAGATCTTGAAGGCCGACGGCTTCCTCGCTCACGACTTTGCCATCATGCCACAGCAGCGTCACCGATCCCGAGAGCGATCCATCCTTCACCAGCGCCTCCATGCTCTCGCGGATGGATTTCACCTCCGCGTGAAGGCTCAAAGACAGCGAAAACAGCAGGCAGGCGGTTAGATGGATCAATTTCACGGTGACGCAGCATACGATCAAACCCTGGTGCCCTGTCAATCTCTTGCCATTGTGCAACTGGACGCTATTCATCGCTTTCCATGTTCAAAACCGGCCAGCAAGTTGTCTGCATCGATGATCAATTCGATCCCTGGGTCTTCGACCTCTACAAGTCCCTGCCCAAGAAAGACCAGATCTACACGGTTCGAGCTCTGCGTGCCGGACGCTCGAACCCCAAGTTCACCGTCACCGACGACGCCGAGATCAAGCTGGCCGACGCCCAGTTTGATCTTCTCCTCCTGCTCAAGGAACTCCACAATCCCGATGATCCGCACTCCAGTGTAAAGCAGGAACTCGGCTTTCGCTCCGAGCGCTTCGCCCCGCTCCTCGAACAAACTGAGGAAGAGGAAGAAGCCGAACTCATCGGCGTCGGTCACGGCGAGAAGACTTGGGAGCCAGAGCCTGCGTGGTCCAAGTAGCTCCTCACAGGGCCACCGCTCGATACTTGACCCGCCTTGACCGTTGACCACCTGACCGGTCAGCGCCCGCGCTATTTCGAGTTGTCTCGTGCCAGATGAAAACTTGGCACCCTCGCCGCTGTTTGATAGGGCACTCATGAGCGCTCCTCCCGACCTTCCGCCGTCTTCCGCCCCTCTCTCCGAACGCCAGGTCGTCGAATTGCTCGCCACCGCACGTCAGCGGCTCTTCACGGAGGTCGGAAAGGTCATTGTCGGCCAGTTGCATGTCATTGATGAAATGCTCATTGCCCTGCTCAGCGGAGGCCACTGCCTCATCACCGGCGCGCCGGGCCTCGCGAAGACCTTGCTCATCAAAACCGTCGCCGATGTCTGCCACCTCAGCTTCCAGCGCATCCAGTTCACGCCCGATTTGATGCCCTCCGACATCACCGGCACCGAAATCCTCGAAGACAGCCCCGAAGGCCGCAAACTCGTCTTCAGCCGCGGTCCCGTCTTCGCGAACATGATCCTGGCCGACGAAATCAACCGCACGCCGCCCAAAACGCAGGCCGCGTTGCTCGAAGCCATGCAGGAACATCAAGTCACCGTGAATGGCAAGACCATGCACCTGCCCGAGCCTTTCTTCGTGCTCGCCACGCAGAACCCCATCGAGCAGGAGGGCACCTACCCGCTCCCCGAGGCGCAGCTCGACCGCTTCATGCTCAACATCGTTATCGACTACCTTAGCGAGGACGACGAA
>NZ_JBIIKX010000090.1:0-21738 GCF_044232965.1 Prosthecobacter sp. | reverse complement strand
AGGGCTCCAAGGCGATTTGATGCCTTGTCCCCGTTGTCGTTTTTGGAAGGCCGTTGGGCTTCGTGGCCGTGCGAGGGTGGTTCGATCAAATGACTGCAACCACCTTCGCCATCGCACCGGGCCGCAGGGCAATCGCATCGCCTTCCCGCTTTCCGATGAGCTTCTGTCCCAAGGCCGACGCGGGCGTGATGACAACGATCTCTTTGCCCTCGTGCACGATCTCCGTCCCGCCGGCAAACGGAGCGAGGAAGTAATGCGCCAACTCATCGGGAGTCTTCAAACTCACCAGCGCACCCAGCGTGATCGCCGCACCTGACTCGAACGCATTTCCTGACAAGGCACCAAACGCACGAACCGCTTCCTGCAACTCCGCCACACGTTTCGCCTGCCCACGCGCGACATACGAGGCCTCCAGCGTGCGCGTGTCGTACTTGTTCTCCGCCTTGCTGTCCGGATCTGTGGCAGCGGCAAAGGCACCCTGCGCGGCGCGGGTAAGCGCAGCGAGTTCCGCCTTCAGCACGGCGAGGAATTGAGCGAGGACGGCAGGTTTGTTCACGCGCAGGAGACTTCGTCCTCAATCATGCCAGGTCCGCGCGATGCGCTCGATGCTCAGCGCCTTGCCGGTGGCGGGGTCGATGGTGATCAGCGCGCCGTTCAGGCGCACAGCGCCGCGACCCACGCCGAAGCGGGTGGGCATCATGGTGTGGAAGCGCTCCAGCACGGGCTCGATCTGGCTGCCGATGACGCTGTCCATCGGCCCGCACATGCCGGCATCGCTTTGAAAGGCGGTGCCTTTGGGCAGCACGCGTTCATCGGCGGTGGGCACATGCGTGTGCGTGCCGACGACGCCGGACACCTTGCCGTCGAGATGCCAGCCCATGGCGACTTTTTCACTTGTGGCCTCGGCGTGGAAATCGACAAAGATCACCGGCGTCTCCTCGCGCAGCTTTTCCACACAGGAGAGGATGGCGGGGAAGGGATTGTCGAGCTGCTGGTTCATGAAGGTGCGGCCTTGCAGGTTCACCACGGCCACCTTGCACTTTTTGGACTCCAAAACGACGAAGCCATTGCCCGGTGTGCCAGCGGGGTAGTTCAGCGGACGCAGCATGCGCGGCTCGTCGCCGAGGTAGGGCACGATTTCTCGCTGGTCCCAGATGTGATCCCCGCTGGTCACGACGGCGGCACCGGCGCGCATGAGGCTGATGGCGATCTTCGGCGTGATGCCTCGCCCTCCGGCGGAGTTTTCGCCGTTCACGACGATGAAGTCGAGTTTGAGCTCCTCCTTGAGCAGCGGCAGCAGCACGGAGACCGCCTTGCGTCCTGGCTCGCCCACCACATCGCCCAAAAAAAGAAGGCGGAAGAGTCCGTCCGTGCTGTCAGCCGTGTTGTCGTTCATGTGCCGCCACTTAGTAGATGATGAGGCCGGGGATCAAGTCTAGGATGCGCGGATGATGAAACGAATGACGCGCCGTCCCCTGCCAGTCGTCGTGCTGACGTGCTGTTGCGCGGTCTCAGGCATGACGCAGACCATCGCGCCTGCACCCGCACCGGCCACGCCACCCACGGTCGTTGTGCCAGCGCCAGCGGCCCCGGCCATCGCACCGCTTTCGGTCGCTCCGCCGCCGCCGCCGCCCCAGTTGAACCGGCTCAGCCCTCTGGGCACGACGCCGGAGTGGCTGAAGCTGCAATCTTTCCACCAGACGATGACCCGCGCCGAGTTCGAGGCTGCGGTGAACGACATTTACTCCGATGCCTCGCCGCTGCCGCCGCCGTGGAAGCTGGAATCCGACGGCGTGGTCGTGCAGACGGGTGATCCGGCCAAGCCGGAGGCGCGCATCGCCTTCACCAACAAAGCACAGCCCCCGCTGCCCGGCACACGCACCTGGCGGAAAGCCAGCGAGCTGCCGCCGCTGAAAGGACGCCCGATCCTCAGCGATGTGCATTTTGCCATCGATCCCGGCCACATCGGCGGCGCGTACTCACCGATGGAGGAGCGCTACCTGAGCTTCGCCGCTGGTGAGGCGATCCAGGAAGGCCAGCTCACGCTCATCACTGCGCAGGTTCTCGCGCAGCGTCTTAAGGACCTCGGTGCCTATGTCAGCCTCGTGCGCGAGTCCTTGGAACCTGTGACCACCCTCCGTCCGTCGGATCTTGTCGTGCCAGCGCGTCAACTCCTCAACGAGTCTGGCTTTCCGCAGCCGCAGGAAACTTACAACGGCCTCACGGGCGACGCGAAAATCATCACCGTGCAGTGGCAGAGCGAAAAGCTCTTTTACCGCGTCAGCGAGATCCACGCCCGCGCCAAAAAGGTCAACGCCACCATCAAGCCCGACGTGGTGCTCTGTCTGCACTACAACGCGGAGTCCTGGGGGGATGCCACCTCGCCGCAATTCTCTCCCGCGAACCATCTGCATGTGCTCGTGAACGGCTGCTACGCCCCGGTGGAGCTGCAGCAGCAGGACGTGCGCTTTGAGATGCTGCACCGCCTCTTTTCACGCATCCATGAGGAGGAACTGCCTCTCGCCGAGGCGGTGGCCGGTGGCATGAGTTCTGCGACGGGACTGCCCGCCTACATCTACACCACGCCCAATGCCCGCCGTGTCGGCACCAGCCCGTATGTCTATGCCCGCAATCTCCTCGCGAACCGTCTCTTTCAGTGCCCGGTCGTCTATCTGGAGCCTTACGTCATGAACCACGAGGAAACCTACCGCCGCCTGCTGCACGGTCACTTCCTCGGTCGCACGCTCATCGCCGGTCGTCTGCAATCCAGTGCCATCGAGGACTATGTGCGCGGCATCGTGAACGGTGTCGTCGCTTACTACCAGAAACACCGCCCCCAATGAAGGTGCTCATCGCAGGCTGTGGGTTCGTCGGAGAGCGGGCCGCGGATCAGCTCCATGCCGCCGGGCATGAGGTCATCGGCCTCACGCACTCGCCGGAATCCGCCGCGCGTCTTGCCGCCGCCAAACCCTGGCGCGTGGAGTCCTGCGACATCTCGAATCGCGATTCCGTCGCCGCGCTCGCCGCGAAGATTGGCACAAGCATCGACGCTTTCATCCACTGCGCCAGCTCCAGCCGTGGTGGAGCGGAGATGTATCAAAGCGTCTATGTGAACGGCATGCGTCATCTCGTGGCGGCCTTTCCGCAGGCCTTTGCGCTCTACACCAGCAGCACCAGCGTCTATCCGCAGATCAATGGCGAAACCGTCGATGAAACCAGCTTCGCCGACCCCGCGCGCGAAACGGGCCACCTGCTGCGCGAGGCCGAAAACATAGCACTAAACGCTGGCGGAGCTGTGGGCCGTCTCGCCGGCATCTATGGCCCCGGACGCTCCTTCTTATTGAAGAATCTGCTCGAAGGCAAGGCCGCCATCGAGGGCAACAACGGCCAGGGCCGCCTGCTCAATCAAATCCACGCCGATGACGCCGCCACCGCGCTCGTGCATCTCATCACGCAGCGTCTGGGCGGCATCTTCAACATCGTCGATGACGCGCAGATGACGCAACGGCAGTGTTTGGAGCGCCTTTGCATGACCTTCGGCATCAAAATGCCGCCCGAGCGCGAACCCGACCCGAACCGCAAACGTGGATGGAGCCACAAACGCGTCTCCAACACCAAGCTGCACGCCACCGGCTGGAGTCCACGCTATGAGAGCTACTTCGTCGCTCTGCGCGACGATCCCGAGCTGGCCTCGTCCATTTTAAACCTCGTTCACACCGGCGGCGAGGTGCCTTTGCCTCGCCAGCCGAATATCGTGCTTATCGGCCTCATGGGTTCGGGCAAAACCACCGTCGGCCGCATCGTTGCGCAGATGATCGGCTTCCAGTTCGTCGATACCGACGCGATGATCGTCGAGACTGCGGGCAAAACGATTCCCGAAATTTTCGCCAGTGAAGGCGAGGCTGGATTCCGCCTGCGCGAGTCCGCCGCGCTGCGCTCTTTGCTCGGCAAGCGCGGTTGCGTCATCGCCACTGGCGGTGGCATCATCACCCAGCCGCGCAATCCGCCCATCCTGCGCCATCTCGGTTACATCGTCTGGTTGGATGCCGATCCCGAGCGCCTCGCCCGCCGTACCGCGATGAATTCCAACCGCCCGCTGCTCGCCGGTGAGGAAGATCCGAAAGCCAAGCTCGAACGCCTGCTCACGGAGCGCAAACCGCTCTACAAATCCCTCGCCGACCTGCGCATCCAGACCGCCGAACTCACGCCGCAGGAAACCGCCTACGGCGTCATGGAAAGCGCACGCGTCTTTTTCGCGAAGATGAAGCGCTGAGGCTTAAAAGCCCAGTTCCAACTGATCCACCGCGCCCAGCGCACGCGCATCGTGGCCGAGCGAACGCAATTCCGCCGCAAACTCGCGTGTGTAGCCATGCACGAGGTAAATCCGGCGCGGTTGCACGATTTGCACGGTCTCCAGCAGTTCGGGATGATCCGCGTGATCACTCAGCGGGAACACCTCGTCCACGCCGTAGCGGAATTTCGCGCTCGGATCGAGCGCCCAGCCGCTCGCCATGGCGAAACGGCACCGTCCCAGCCTGCGCAGATCGGGGGAACGCGCGGCATTGGGTGGGAAGACCAGCGCGTGGCCATGCACCCGCGCCGCGTCAAACATCCGCCACTCCGGCAGCTCGCCAAGATGCGACCGTACCACCTCTGTCATCTGCGCGATGGATGAGTGAACCATCACTGGCACCCCCAGTCCATGCAGCGCGCGCAGCAGCTCCTGCGCCTTGCCCAGCGAGTAGCCCAGCAGCACCGGCACCGCGCCCGCCACCAGCGTCTGTTCCACAAACTCATGCATGGCCGCGCGCACCGCATCCAGCGGCGGGAAACGATACTTCGGCAGGCCGAATGTCGTCTCCATGATCAGCGTGTCCGCCTGCATTAGCGCACACCGCTCCGCGCTCAAGCCCTGCCGCAGCTTGTAGTCGCCCGTGTAAAGCAGCGTCGCTCCATCCGCCTGCCGTGTGAGATGCAGCATGGTCGAGCCGGTGATGTGCCCCGCCGGCAGCAGTCGCAGCTCCCAACCTCCCCACTCCAAAACCTCTCCGAGATTTGGAGACAGCACTGTTCCCGACTTCTTCGCCGTTTTCCGCGCCACCATGAGCTGATGCGTGATCTCCGAGCAAAACGTCAGATCATGCCGCGCCACATGATCGCTGTGCGCATGCGAAACAAACGCCCGCTTCACCCCAAAGTGCGGATCAAGCCACAAATCCGCCTCCGGGAGGTAAATTCCCTTCGGGTGGGTGACTTCGATCAGCGGAGGCATCTCAATCCTGTGTCACCTCTGGATACTGCTGCCGCAGGAAGATCAAATCCGCCGCGTCCTTCTCGCGATGGGTGTTTTTCTTCATCCGCCACAAGAGCCTGGGTGAGGCAAACGGGATTGGCACACCTTGCACATCGCGAGTGACAACATCCTTCACCGCTTCGGCGAACTCGATGCCAGATGCCGACTTCATCAGATCCACCACGATCTCATCCGCCACGCGAACAACCGTATATTTGCCAACCTCCCCCGGTTGGAGCTGGAGCACGGCTTTGTCCGGCAGAGACTCAAGACAGCGATACACCTTCGCCTCGTTCTCCAAATCGGTGTCGAACAGCAGATCCACATCACCAGTAGTTCGGCCGTAGCCGGCATACATGATCGCAAACCCGCCGATGATCATGTAGCGCGCACCCGAGGCATTTAACAGCCTGCACATGGCCACCAGATCCTCCTCGGTGGGAGCGCGTGAGACTAGATCGCCTTCTTGCGGTTCAGCATCTTTAGCGTCCATGCGTCAGCCTCCTCATGTGAATGAAAACGATACACCCCCCGAGGGCACACACCTCGCTTCTGCCCGGCAAGCACTTGGTTCAGTGTCTTTTGCAGACCTGCTCCAGACGGTGGCACGCGTCGCCCCACGGTCTTGCCGATGAATTCTTCGACGTTGACGACGGGCCTGGGCTGCATGGAGGCCAAATTAGGCGCAGGTCATGAAGTTGCAAGGGGGCGCATCTGGCCCCAAGAATGCGCATGGTCTCCCTTGCCGATCAACTCGTTTCCCTCCTCGGTCCCGACCGCGTTTCCGTCACGCAGGCCGACCTCGCCGCGCACAGCACGGACAAATGGTTCGCGTCGAATCTTCCCCAAGTCGTCGTGCATGCCCAAAGCACCGAAGATGTGTCCAAAACACTGCGCTTCGCGAATGAGCACAAAATTCCCGTCACACCGCAAGGTTCGCGTGTCGGCTATGTCGGCGGCGCAGTTCCGCTGAAAGGCGGTATCGCGCTTTCGGTGGCCCGCATGAACAAGATCAAGGAGATCGCCTTGGAGGACGGCGTGGCTGTCGTCGAGCCGGGGGTGATCACAGGTGATTTGCAGGCTGCGGTACGCAAGTTGGGCTGGTTTTATCCGCCTGATCCCGCTTCGCTGAAGGAATGCAGCCTCGGCGGCAACATTGCCACAAACGCGGGCGGTCCGCGTTGCCTGAAATACGGCGTCACGCGGCACTATGTGCTCGGTTTGGAGGCGGTGCTCGCCGACGGCTCGATTGTGAAGGCGGGCGGACGTTGTCACAAAAACAAAACCGGTTTCGATCTCGTCGGCCTCATGGTGGGCAGCGAGGGCATGCTCGGTGTCGTCACCGAGGCCACGCTGCGTTTGATCCCGCATCCGCCGATGCGTGCAATGCTCTCGGCGGGTTTCAAATCGTTCGCGGAAGCCGCAAATGCCGTGCAACGCATTCTCGGGAGCGGCTTCCTGCCTTCCGCACTCGAAATCGCCGACAAGTTCACGCTGCGTGCCGCGCGCGAGTATCTCGGCGCTTCGGTCACGCCGGATGGTGATGCGCACCTGCTCGTCGAGATCGACGGCCAGCCCGATTCAGTGAAAGGCGAGCTACAGCAGCTCGCCAAGCTCGTGCGTGAGCTCGGCTGCATCTGTTTGAACGAGGCGATGGGTGATGAAGCTTGCGAGGCGTTCTGGAAACTGCGTCGTGAGTTCAGCTACAGCCTGCGCAACACCGGTTTGATCAAGCTCAACGAGGACATCGTCGTGCCACGCGGCAAACTCGTCGAGCTGGTCGATTTTGCCGAGCGGTTGCAGGCCGAGTTCGGTTTTCCCGTCGCCAGTTTCGGCCACGCGGGCGATGGCAACATCCACGTCAACATCATGGTGCCCACGATGGACGATCCCGCGATCCGCGAACGCGCCGAGGCCGCGCTCGACCGCCTGTTCCACCAAATCATCGCCTGGAACGGTGCCATCACCGGAGAACACGGCATCGGCGTCGCCAAAAAACGCTGGTGGCGGCATGCGGTCTCTCCCGCCGCGCATGAAACTCATCTGCGCCTGAAGGCCGCGCTCGATCCCAACGGGATTTTAAATCCTGGGAAGTTTCTCGACTGACATCGCTCCCTGCAAGATGATGCTCTTCTGACCTGTTCCCTGCCAACCACCATGACCAAACTGCTGATCCCAACCCTGTTGCTCGCGCTGCCGCTATGCGCCGCCGAGCCGAAATTCAAGAAACTCACGCTCTCCAATGAGTTCTGGTGCGAGGGCGCGCACTTCGCCGACTTCGACCAGGATGGAAACAACGACATCTGCGCGGGGCCGTTTGTGTGGTGGGGGCCGGAATTCAAGGAGCGCAGCGCCTACAACGCGCCAAAGCCGGACCGCAACAAGCCGCTGACGGACGAGCAGTATGTGCCCAATCACGCGAAGTTCATCGAGTCCGCGCCTGAGTTCAAAGGCAAGGCGGTTGATCCGCTCGGCTACTCGGATTACTTCCTCACCAACACCTATGATTTCAATGCCGACGGCAAGATGGACATCCTCGTCTTTTCCTGGCCGGGTGACATCACGGCTTGGTATGAAAATCCCGGCAAGCGCACGACTGAAGCCTGGAAGCGTCACATCCTCTTCGATGTGACTGACAACGAGTCTCCGCAGCTTGGCGACATGGACGGTGACGGCAAACCGGAGCTAATTTGCCACACCGGCGGACGACTCGGCTATGCGTCGCTGGATTGGGCCAATCCGGGTGCCAAAGCAGCTTATCACGCGATCGCCAAGCCGGATCTGAAGCGCTACTTCCGCTACACGCACGGCTATGGCTTCGGCGACATCAACGGCGACAAGCGCCCTGACATCCTCGACAAGGATGGCTGGCGCGAGCAGCCGGGCACGGCTTCGGAAGAGTGGGCCTTTCATGAGGTGCCTTTCGCACCCGCAGGCGCTCGTGGTGGTTCGCAAATGCAGGTCTATGATGTAAACGGCGACAGTCGCAACGACGTGCTCACGAGCTGGGACGCGCACGGCTACGGCTTCGCGTGGTATGAGCAGAAAGCCGACGGCAGCTTTGCCACGCATCAGATTCTCGGTGAGAAGCCGGAGGACAGCCCGCACGGCGTGAAGTTCACGCAAACCCACGCCACCACGATGGCGGATGTCGATGGCGACGGCGTGCTCGATCTCATCACCGGCAAGCGCTACTGGGCGCATGGCCCCAACAAAGACGCCGAACCTGCGGCACCAGCCGTTTTGTATTGGTTCCAGATCAAACGCGACGGCAAAGGCGGCGCGGATCTGATTCCCCATGAAATCGACAACGACAGCGGCGTTGGCACCCAGGTTTCTGCCGGAGACGTGAACAAAGACGGCAAGACGGACGTGATCGTCGGCAACAAGAAGGGCGTGTTTGTCTTTTTGCAGGAGTAATCCGGCCTACAACAACACATCGCCCGCTTGCAGCGGGTGCCCGCGCAGGAAGTCGGCGGCAGACAAACGTCTGCCGCCTTCGATTTGGACTTCGAGCAGGTTCAGCAGGCCGTTCCCGCAACTGACGGTGATACCATTCGCATCAGCACTGACGATGGTGCCAGGTGACGGGCAGGCATCGGCATTTGGGATGATTTGGGCCCGATGAATCTTCATCTGCGCGTCCTTGAGCACGCAAGAGGTGCCAGGCCAGGGCGTGAAGGCGCGGATGAGGCGGTCGAGCTCGATGGCGGGACGCGTCCAGTCGATGCGACCGTCCTGGCGGGTCAGTTTGCGAACATGCGTGGCTTTCGTGTCGTCTTGTTTCTCCCGTGGCGGATTGCCCGAGGCGAGGAGATCGAGAGCTTCTTCGAGCGCGGCGGGGGCTTGAAGCGCGAGCTTGTCGTGAAGACTGCCGCCGGTGTCGTCCGCGGTGATCGGCAGGCGTTTCATCAACAGGATGTCACCGGTGTCGAGGCCCTCATCCATGAACATGATGGTGACACCAGTTTCTGTGTCGCCATCTCGAATCGCAGCCTGGATCGGCGCGGCACCGCGATGACGCGGCAACAGCGATGTGTGGACATTCAGGCAGCCGAATTTTGGCACATCGAGCACGGCGCGGGACAAAATCTGGCCGTAGGCCACGACGACAGCGACATCGGCATTGAAGGCTTTCAGTTCCTCGACGGCGTGGCGGATTTTCGGCGGTTGGATGACTTGTTTGCCCGCTGCGAGTGCGCGCACCTTGATCTGCGGCGGCGTGAGCACCTGTTTGCGCCCCACGGGCTTGTCCGGCTGCGTGACGACGCCGACGACCTCGTGTTTCGTCGTGTTGAGCAGCCATTCCAGCGAAGGAAAGCCGATGTCGCCGGTGCCGATGAAGAGGACGCGCATCAGATCTTCATCTTTTCCAGCTCTTTCCAGGCATCCAGCGTCATGACACCGGCCAGGATGTCGTAGAGCACCTTGGCAGGAGGCTGGCTGGCGTCGATCTGCACAATGCGGTCGCCCGCGTAGTAGTCGAGAATCGGCTTGGTCTCGGCCTCATAAGTGGCGAAGCGGTTTTGGATGACGGTTTCGTTCGCGTCATCGAAGCGGTTGTCCTTGAGGGCGCGTTTGCGCAGGCGGCGGGCCAGCTCGGTGCGGTCAGGGCAGGAAAGATGAAAGACCTTCAACACCTCGATGTGGGATTCCATGAACCGGGCCTGCTCCACGTTGCGGGGGATGCCGTCGAGCACGAGGAAGTCGATCTCCGGCTTGAACATGTGGGAATCGACGCGCTGCTTCACGTTCGCGTTCCAAAGCTGCACGGTCACGTCATCCGGCACGAGCTCGCCGCGGCTGGAGTACTCGACGAATTTCTGTCCCAGCGGCGTGCGTGTGTCGAGCGAGCGAAAGACATCGCCGCAGGCGAGATGGTGAAAACGGGGGATGGAGCCGAGCACCTTGCCCTGCGTGCCCTTGCCGCTGCCAGGAGCGCCAAGGATGAGGAGCGTGCGGAATCGTACGGTGGGTGGAACGTCAGGCATGATTTAAAAGGGTAGATTACCACGTCACGATTTCGCAACAACTTGCGTGGCGGCGGATTTCACGCGCTCAAAATCGAGATGTGCCAGATCACCGCTCTCCTCACGCAAAACTTCGACCCAGGGCTGTGGCGGCGCCCAGATGGCTGGATCGGTGGGGCCAAAGAGCAGCAGCGAAGGCACACCGCAGGCTGCCGCGAGGTGTGAGATGCCGCTGTCGTGGCCGAGAAAGGCCGAGCAGGTGGCAAGACATCCGGCGAGTTCGGCAAGGGGCAGCGCGTGCCAGTTGGAGTGTCGCGCAATCTTCACGCCACGTGCTTCCTCGGCCTCGCCGGTGATGAAAATGACTTCATGGTCGCAAAACTCGTCCGCCAGCCGCAGCCAGTGCTCCAGCGGCCAGTTTTTCTTCTCGGAGCCACTGCCGGGATGAATGACGACGCGTTTTTTACCATCAGGACGGCGCTCGAAATGCGCACGGCGCAGATGCCCGTCCTCCAGGAACATCGCGAGCTTTTCCAAGCCTTTGGCGAGCTGTCTGGAAGCATGCACACCCTCGTTTTGCACACGCGGTGAGCATTCGATGAGCGTTTTGACGCCAACGCGCTCCATACTGGCGCGGAACAGGCCGTCCGGATCGTAAAGGAAGCTGACGACGAGATTGAAGCCGCGCAGGTGCTCGGCGAGCGCCTCGTCGATGGGCGCGGTTTTGGCGAAGAGCGCGGCCATCGTGCGATGTTCGAGACTGCGGACAGAATCGGCCAGACCGGCGGCGCGGGCGAGCTCGGCGATGGCGGGGTAGCCGATGACTTCGAGGTGACATCCAGCGATGGTTTCGCGCAGCAGGCGGATCGCGGGCAGCGTGAGGATGAAATCGCCAATCGCACCGCCACGAATGACGAGGACACGGGGCGGTGGTTTCATCAATAGAACAGAAGCGCCGTCACGAGCAGCACCACGCCGTAGGCGATGCCGGAATACACCGCCAGATTCCAGCGCTGATGCTTGGCGAGGAGCCAGTTGATCCAATCACGCATGAGGAAGGGCATGCCGATGAAATACATGCCAACGATGATCCAGAGGTAGGCGAGGATGGGCAGCAGCAGGCGGCTGGTCTGCGGCTGGAGGAAGGCGGCGGTGAGCACCGGACCGGCGACGAGCAACATCAACGCTCCGAGGGCGCGGACGGCGAGGAATTCCTTCACATAGACCAGCACGGCCACATAGCCGCCGATGGTGATCATGATGAAGGTTCGCCTCATGTTGAAGAACTCGCCCATGTCCATGTTCGAGAGCGCGAAGACGCCCCAGATTACATCAATGGTCAGCAAGATGACGCCCCAGTGGAAGGCGCGGGGGAAGGCTTTGAGGAAGGCCTGGGTTTGGGCGGTGTTTTTGAGCGCCCAGACATGGGAAAGGATGAGCGCCAGCGCCACGACGATGCCCGTGCCCTTCAGCGGGATGCCGCCGGTGGGATTTTGGTGGTAGAGGTAGTCGTAGAGATCCGCAAACATGCGTCGGTCCGGGAAAAACGGGCGCACAGGTGGCGCAGACCGCCGGGAAGCGCAAACGCGATGTTCCGCTCGGAGGATTGAGGTTGCTGGCGCGGTCAGACGCTACAGCTTATGCCATCAGACCTTGATGAAAGACAAAGACACCACCCCGGCATGGTATGTCGTCCACACACGACCCAAATGCGAGCACATCGCCGCCGCGCTCATGGCGGGGCTGGAGAACGTGGAGGCGTGGTGTCCGCGCATCCGTTTCCAGAGAAACACCCGGCGGGGCAAGGTGTGGTTCGTGGAGGCGCTGTTTCCGAGCTACTTCTTCGCCCGGTTTGCCCCGGCGGAGTCGCTGCGAGCGGTGAAATACTCCCAGAGTGTCATCAAAGTGGTCGATTTCGGCGGCAACCTGACGCCCGTGCCGGACCGGGCCATCGCGGAGTTGAAAGCGGAGATGAAGGACGTGGAGATTTGCGAAGTGCAGGTGGGGGTGAAAGTGGGGGACATCGTGGAACTGACCGAGGGGCCGATGCGCGGGCTGAAGGGCATCGTGAACGCGATGCTCAGCGGCGTGGACCGGGTGCGCATCCTGCTGGAATTTTTGGGCCGGGAGAACGCGGTGGAGGTGCCGACGTCAAAAATTCTCACCGAGCACAAACCGCGTGCAGTGGTGGCGGCCCGGTGATACGCAGAGGCAATGCTAACGATCCGCGACGTCACCAAAACCTTCAATGCGCGCACGCTTTTCAGCGCCGCGTCCATGACCATCAACTACGGGGAGCGCGTGGCGCTCGTGGGGCCGAACGGAGCGGGCAAATCAACGCTGTTCTCTCTGATCCTCAAAACGGACACCCCGGACGCCGGCGAGGTCATCCGTGACGAGTGGACGACCGTCGGCTTCCTGCCGCAGGAGAGCGAACCGGTCGGCGAGGAAAGCGTGATGGACGTCGCCACGGGCAAAGCGGGTGAGATCCAGGCGCTAGAAAAGATTTTGAGTGAGTTTGAGGCCACGGGGGATGTTTCGAGCCCGGAGTACTTCGAGGCCCATGCCAAGCATGACGCGCTGCAAGACCCGCAAACCGAGGCCAAGGCCAAACGCATCCTCAAGGGCCTGGGCTTCAAGGAATCCGACTTCACTCGGCCAGCACGGGAGTTCAGCGGCGGCTGGGTGATGCGCGCGCACATGACACGGCTGCTTGTCATGGAGCCCGATCTGCTGCTGCTCGACGAACCGACGAACCACCTCGACCTGCTCTCGCTGATGTGGTTTCGTAATTATCTGAAGAACTACCCCGGTGCGCTGCTGATCATCTCGCATGACCGTGATTTCATGGATGAGCTGGTGCAGTCGGTCTATGAGATTGAGGAAAGCAGGCTGATTGCCTACCAGGGCAACTACAGCGACTACCTCAAGCAGCGGGAGGAGAACTGGGAACGCGCGAACCAGGCGTACAAGAACCAGCAGAAGGAGATCGAGCAGATCCAGGATTTCATCGACCGCTTCCGCTCGGTGGCCTCCAAGGCTTCACAAGCGCAGAGCCGTGAGAAGCAACTGGCGAAGATGGACAAGCTCGAAAAGCCGCGCCCACTGCGCAAAGGCTTCCGTTTCAACTTCCCGCAGCCGCAGCGCAGCGGTCAGCGCCTGATCGCGCTGACGGACATCCATCAGGCCTACGGCACGAAGCAGGTTTACACCGGTCTCGACCTCGAAGTCGAGCGCGGTGAGCGCACGGTGCTCGTGGGGCCGAACGGCGCGGGCAAATCGACGCTGATCAAGATTCTGGCCGGCGAGGTGCCGTTTCAAAAGGGCGAGCGCAAGCTGGGCACGAATGTGAAGCTCGGTTACTTCTCCCAGCATCGCGCCGATACGCTGGACCCGGATTGCAGCGTGCTGGAGGAGCTGAAACGCGTCGCGCCGGAACTGCGCGAGGACGAGGCCCGCAGCATTCTCGGCTCCTTCCTCTTCAAGCGCGAGGACGTGCATAAAAAGTGCCGTGTCTTGAGCGGTGGCGAGAAAAGCCGCGTGAACTTGGTCAAATTCCTCGTCGATCCGCCGAACCTGCTGCTGATGGACGAGCCGACAACGCATCTGGACATCTGGGCCATCGAAGGCTTGATCCTCGCGCTGCAAAAGTTCGAAGGCACGCTCGTCTTCATCTCCCATGACGTGCATTTCATCCGCTCCCTGGCGACGAAGGTCCTGCACATCACGGAAGGCAAGGTGACCGCCTATTCCGGCGACTACGACTACTACCTGCAAAAAACCGGCGCGGAGGAGAACGCGCGTGCGGCAGTCATCGCGGGATAAGAACGACGGGCAAAAGAGTGCCCGTCGTACGACATCACTTCGGCGGCGCGGGAACGAACTTCGCGGCGCGGTTGATGGCATCGGGGTCTTTCGGGCGGTAGCGGAGGAATTCGCGGGCGGCGGCGGGGGAACCCTGGTCTTTGAGGGAAAGCAGGTATTCGTTGAAGGGCTGCTCGTCGTAAGGGGATAGCGGCCGTGTGTCGGTCGGAGCCAGCATCCACTTGGCCCAGAGCGTGGCGACTTCTTCTCCTGGAGCAGGTTTTTTCGGAATGGCGGCGACGCGTTTCTCGAAGTCCTCAAGCGTGAGGGACTCCAGGCGGCCGTCCGCAGTCAGATGGCGGCGGCCGAGGCCTTCCGCCAACTGAAGAAACCACTCGGGCAACCGGGTGTCCTTCGGCGGCATGGGCACGCTGAAGAAGCCGTGCTCGGAGACGCGGAAGAGCAGGCTTTTGCCATCGTCGGAGACACGGGCGACGACGATGCCTTCTTTTTCGAGGCTTTCACGCGGCGTGTCGCGGATGCCAGGGGTAAGGCAGTCGCCAGTGCGGAAGTTCCAGACGCGCAGTTCTCCATCGTCGGTGACGGTGACGAGGCGCTCGTCATCCGGGCTGAGCGCGATCACGGACACAAACGAGTCATGGCGCATACGGACGATGTTTTTGCGTGTCTGGATGTCCCACACGCGCACCTCACGGTCACGACCGGAGGTGATGAGGAGCTTCTCATCCATTGTCAAAGTGACCGCGCCGACGGCGGGTGGATGATAAAACGGATCGCCAATCGGCTTGAGCGTCTTGGCATCGTAGATGAACACGGTGCCGTCTTCATCGGCGGCGGCATAAAGCGATTTTTGGCGGTTGGCGCCGCCGGCCTCGGACTCACGGAGCTGTTGCGGAGAGTTGTCCGGGCCTTTGATGCGCGTGATGAGCTCTTTTTCGAGCACATCGACAAAACGGCGGCCCGACATGCGCTCGTGGATGTTCCAGACCTGCACGGCGGCGATGCCGCGTGGGGCGAAGGCCAGCAGGGAGCCGTCGTGGCTGATTTCGGCATCACGCAGGGTGCGTTGCAGGCGCGCCCGCTGAAGCGCGCCGGTTTTACTGTCGAAGACGCTGACCTCGCCTTCTTTGGCGACGCCAATGACGAGGCTGGTGTCACGGACGGTGGTTGCAACAAGCATCTCACTGCCATGTGAGCGTGAAGGAAAGCGCAGCTTCCCGTCCTCCAGCTTCCAGTCGTAGATATAACCGGCACCATCGCCGACGATGATCGACTTGGCGTCGGTGCTGAAGGAGAGAGCGGTGATGGAGGATGGATGCGAGAGCGGTGGCAGCACCTCGCCGCCATTGCGGAAGTTGCCGACAAAGACGAGACCGTTGTTCATGCCGAGGGCGATGATTTCCTGCTTGGGCTCGATGGCGACGTGTAGGAGGCCTTTCTCCACCTCGATGGGATCGCCAACTGGCTGGCCGAGGCGTAAATCCCAGGTGGTGGCGGAGCCGTCCGCGCCTGCGGCATTGATGGGATCACCTCCGAAGATAGACGCGGCAAAGATGCCTTCGTAATCGACCGCGATCTCACTGACTATGCCGCTTTTTTGCTTCATCACGCGGGCCGGGTCCTGCGGCTGGCGCAGATCCCAGGCCTGCACGCCGCCCATGCCGTCCGCACCGATCTCGCTGCCGACGAGGAGCTTCTCACCATTGCCTGAAAAGGCGACGCAGGTGACCATATTCGGCATGCGTGGCTGGAGATTGCGGCGTTTGCCATCCTTGAGGGACCAGAGTTCGACACCGCCGTCGTCACGTCCGATCACGGCGCTCATGCCGTCAGGAGTGACCTCAATGCAGGCAACCAGCACGCCGGGCGGCATGGGATGATCCGTGCGCTCGCCGGTTTTCAGTTTCCAAATGGAGACCACCTCGCGCTGCGGCGGGGCCTCGCGCACAGGCGCGGGCATAGACTTGGGGATGATGCCGCAAACGGCCAGCGCCACGCCCGCTTCGCGGCTGATGGCGACTTTCGATGCTTCGGCAGCTCCTTCAGGCAGATTGAGCGGCGGGGTGTCTGGGCGGATGAGATGGATGTTGCCCAGCAGGGAGAGCAGGTTGGTGGCGGCGATGTCGTTGGCCGGATCGGTGCGCAGAGAGCGGGCGAGGTAGGCCACGGCGTCATCGTGCTGGCCGTTGTCCATGCGCTGGCGGGCCATCTGCTCGTCGGAGCGGCTGTAGGACTTGCGCAGGTTTTCGCGGCCGTTTTCAGCCTCGACACGGTTGCGCTCGGCTTTGAAATACATCGCGGTACTGGTGATGCCGCCGGTGATGACGGCGAAAGCGATGGCCACAGCAGCGGCGACGCCCACGCGGTGACGGCGAACGAAGCGTGCGATCAGGTAACCACGGCTCGGCGGGCGGGCGGTGATCGGCTCGAAGCTCAGGTAGCGCGTGATGTCGTCGGCAAGATCGTCCGCGCTGCCGTAGCGGCGGTTCGGATCGCGTTCGAGCGCCTTGAGCGCGATCCAGTCCAGATCTCCCTGCACGGATGGCTCGATGGTGGAGGGCTTGGGCGGATCTTTCTCCGCCAGATCGCGCAGCAGGATGTGGATCGGTTTCTGCGCGATGTCCGAAGGTGTGATGAGCGGCTTGCCGCAGATCAGTTCAAAGAAAACGCCGCCCAGCGCATACACGTCCGAGCGCGTGTCCACATGCGAGCTGCCGTTCTCGATCTGCTCCGGGCTGATGTAGCCCGGCGTGCCGACGAGCTGATCCACGCCCGTGGCGATGGTGTGGCCGGAGCCTTCGCCTTCCAAAACCTTCGCGATACCGAAGTCGATGACCTTGGGCACCGCTTTTCCAGCCTCGTCCATCACCATGATGTTGCCGGGCTTGATGTCGCGGTGGATGATCCCCTTTTGGTGCGCGTGATTCACCGCACGACAGACAGGAATGAACAGCGCCAGACGCTGGCGCAGGTCCAGCTCGTTCTGTTTGCAATAGCTGGTGATGGAGCGGCCCTTCACCATCTCCATCACGAAATAAGGCGCGCCGATGTCCGTCTCGCCCGCGTCCAGAATGCGGGCGATGTTGGGATGCTCCATGATGGCGAGCGTGCGCTGCTCGATGGCGAAGCGGCCCAGGATGTCCGCCGAGGCCACGCCCGCCTTCACAATCTTGATCGCGACGATGCGGTGAATGGGCTTCACCTGCTCGGCACGGTAAACGACGCCGAAACCGCCCTCACCGAGCTTGTCGAGCAGGCGGTAGCGATCGCCGATCCAGCCGTCGTTGCCGGTGAGCGACTCCATGTGGGAGCGCGGCTTCGAGGTTGTGCCCATGGAGGCCATGGATGAGGCCGTCGCAGCGGGCAGGCCACCGTGACTCGGCATCGTCGCGGCACCAGGCATGGTGGGCTGAATGGTCGGCTGCCGGTTCGTCGGGATCGCGATGGTCTGATCCTCCGGCCCGAGCGTGATGTTGCCGGTGTCCATCGGCGGAGCGTAGGATTTCCCACCCATCGTGGCCGCTGGCAGGCTGCGGCTCGGATTTGGAATGGCGATGGTCTGATCCTCCGGCCCCAGCGTCATGGCACCCGTGGGCATTTCTGCCGGAGGTTGTTGTGCGCCCATGGTGGGGGGCGGCTGGCCTTTTTTGAGGTTGGGCACCGCGATCGTCACATCCTCCGGTCCCAGGGTGAGGTTCCCCGTGTCGAACGAAGGCGTTTCCTTGGGATCAGCGGGAGAGGGGGAATCCGATTTGGGTTTCACAGGCGGAAAATGTAAATTCAGCCGCACTGTTTCAGAGAACCGCCTTCCGGGCAAGCCTTGTGAGCCTGCCGGATGGAGAAAAGGAGCCGTCTCAGGCTTGGTGTGGCAGGTCCACAGCTCCTCATCATCGGTCAGGTAGCATGGAGGGACGCCCCCTGGCCTCAGAAGGAAAACACATGCTTCAACTGGCCCAGGTTGACGAGCTGCCAGTCATCCGCACCACGCTGCCACCAGCCCAGTGGGGGGAGGGCAGCCCAGGCGGTCGTAGAACAGCGTTGCCACGCGCCCATCAGGCGATCTCGACCACCTTCCCCCCTTTAGCAATCAATGTACAGTCGGAATCCTTTCCGATAATGCCTGGCATCTTTTCATCTTCTGAACTGCCGCGGCGAGGTGGGGAAAGAAAGGCAGAGAGTCGCCTCATGACAAACGGAGTATTCTGTCAACTATCGGCTCCTGACCCTTTCCTGCTTTTGCTGACCCTTTCCTGCTTTTGCTCGCAAAGAAATCGTTTCCGAATTGTGCTGGGTTCATTTTGTCAGGCCGTTGTAGCCTGACGTCATTTCCCTTTCCTGTTGTGAAACAGATGGCAGGACAGAGCAATGACCAGACTCAATCCAGCGAGCAGCCCCAGCCATACACGCCAGTCTGTCGTACGGGCAGGGTTTTCAGGCAATGGGAGTGCCGTTGTGGTTGCGGCGGATGGCTTGGCTGTCTGAACTGAAGCAGGCACGGTTGGCGTGCGGCCTGTGGCAGCCTCCTGCTTCAACCGGGTTTCCAAGGTGCCGATGTGCTCATTCATCTCCTTCAAAAACCAATACTTGGGATTCTTGGCCTGAAATCGCGCCTTCATCTGGCGCATGACCTCCAGCGACTTCTGGCTGCCGATGGCGGACAAAGTCTGGAACGCAGACAAAAGGGTATGAACTTGACGATCTTCACGTTCCAAGAATCGCAGCACTAGCGCCTCGTGTTCATGGCTTGGATAGTGACTGAGTAAAAGGATTGCTGGGCATACAAACAGGCCATCAATACTGACACCATTCTGGTGGGTTATATCCATAACTCGTTCCAGTTCGTCAGTGATGATTTTCTGTTCGTCAGAGGTCAGGTCTGATCGCAATGGCAACGCAGACATGGACATAGGCGACACCACCTTGCCAGGTGTCTGCCGGGCGCTGATGAGGGAGCGCTGAAGATCATTGAGCAAATCCTGTTTGATGTCCGGACGCGTAGCGAGTTCCTGCTCAACCTTGGTCCAGCGCTCCACATTGCCATAGGGTGCATCTGTATCGTAATCTTCGATCAATGCACGAACCTCGGGTCGCATGGGCGGAGGCAAGGCCGTTTGGGCACACACGCAGGTAGTTGCCACAGTCAGACAGAACCAGGCGGCTGGCAACGTGTGGCTCCGGAATGTGAGAGGTGTGTTCATGGTCACTCGTTGCGTTTTGATTTGATGAAACGTGCCGTCGCGTGAATTCGCCCTTCCTGATACAGGGTGTCAAGGCGGCAGTTTGACCCGATGCCAGGCATGCGGCTGGGATTGCCCTGCTTCATGAGATTGTGGTAGGTACGAAGCGGCCGCATCGGAATCAACGCTTTTTGATTGTCATTCCGACGAGGATAATCCGTTCCAAAATGACCTTCATTGGTCAGCAGATGACCCAATTCATGGGCTAAGATCATCACCATGCCGCTTGCAACAGTGCTGATGATGCTTTGATCATCGGTTTTTTCGATATATCCCGCCACAAGCGCTGAGTTGCTGAGGTTGGGCAGCTTGCAGGCATATGAGGGGTAAGCATAACCAGCATATGTAGGTTCCCTGCGGTCATCGAGTATCTGCTGACAATAGATGATGCTGAGTTCTGCGGGCGTTCGATCACATGCCTCGATCAGTGACTGCCCTTCTGACGCAGGGGTTCCGACAATAGCACGGCGGGTTTGCTCATCCATATTGGGTGGAGCAAACTCATGAGCCCTGACAATCGAGTCCGTCACACCAGTCGGCAATGGCAGGGGTTTGGGATAACCCGGCTCCAGTTGTATCCTCACACCCACTTGGGCGTAAATGTCATTTGCGATCCGCACATCGTTAATGATCCGTTCTGGAGTTGCTCCCGAATCCGGGAAATAGTACGCTTTGACGCGAAGGCTGTGCTTCGCATTGACCAATTGCTGGAGCTGGGGATCACGAACTTGCATTGGTTTGAGTGTATCCGTGGGTCTATATCGAATCTCCCTGATCCTGATTGTACCGCCCAAGGCCGCCAGGTGCGTGCGGTCGCTGGCTTTCGTGGCATCAGGATCGTCCTGGTCGGTGTCGTCGAGACCGAACAACTGGTCCAGGGTAGGAGGAGTGGCAATGTGATGCTCCACTCCAACGGGATAGTCGTCATCCGCATCGTGAGCGACGAGGATCTGTCTGGGGGTCACATAGCCGAGGTTTTCTTTCCATTGCAAAGGGATCTCGGTGGCGTTGTCATTATGCACTGAGAAAGGATCTGTTGTCTCGATCACGAGACTCAATTTGCCGGGGGCTGGCAGTCGGATGCCTGGCAGCCGCACGACGAACTGGTCGGGTTCCAGCTTTGTGTCGAGTGTGAAAGCCTGCGGATTGGTGCCACTCACATACTTGAACGCGTCGTTCTCTCCGATAAATTTCGCAATCTTCAACTCAGTGGCAGTCTTGAAACTGGTGTCTTCAATGACGGCCTGCGTGGCATCATAATTATCTCCCACAAGTCCCGAAGCCGTTGGAGTCACTTCTGCGGCTAGAGGTTCTGCCGGCGGCATAGGAGGCGGCTGATCTGCATAAACCACAGGCACGTCAGGCACGGCAAACTCAATTGGATGCAATGCAATCCTGATCGACTGGCCCATCTCCTCGCGCGGGATGATTTCGACGCGGTCGTTGCCGGAAATTTTGACCTGGACCTCGGCGGCACCTGAAAAGTTCACGTTCTTGCGGCCTGCGGCATCACGGCTGAACAACAAGCTGCCCAGCACCTTGTTGAATGGCAGGTCCAGGAAGCTGGAATAAGCATCATTGGCACCCATGTATTCCACCACCAGGTAGGTTCGGCTCCAGTCCTGTGCCGGGGCGTTTGGAATGGTGGGTTCGGTGATTCGTAATTCCATGGCATTGCCACTGGAGGACTTATGCCAAGTCGGCCCGCCGGGGGCGCCGCTGGTTTCAACACACGACCAGGCATAGCTTTCGGGTGAAAACAGGCCGGGCCAGCCGCTCTCCGGGTTGAGCGCCTCATAACCGCCTAGCTCGTAGGCGACGCGCATTTCCTGCGATCGGTCGGGACTGTCGATGATCGGCCATGAGCCGTCGAAACCGTCCACATACAGGTAGGTTTCACCATCATAAAGTCCAGCCTCGCCAAAAAACATGCTGATCACGGGCCCGTTGCTCTGGGAGGTGTATTGGTCGAAATTGCAGCCTTAGTGTTTCTGCCGGATTTCAATAGCGGCAGCGGGTCTGCTGCTGCGGTCGAACAGATTGCTGCCGAGGCGGTATTCTTCGGCATCACTGAAGCCGTCCCAGTCCCAATCTGCGTAGGCATTGGAAAACCGTGGATCAAGGCCGTGCCTTATCTCCCAGGCATTGGGGATGCCGTCACCGTCCGCGTCCAGCGCAGCTCCCTCGCCCTGGCCTAAGACACCGCCGCTGAGTTCGGTGCCAGCGGCCAGTTCCACTTCATCGGTGACGCCGTCGTTGTCACTGTCGGCGACGCGCGGATGGCTGCCTAGCAGCCTGTTGAAAAACCTCTCCTCCTGGGTGATGAGAACAACCCTGCATGTTTGAGCAACGCCAAACCAAGCAACGCCAGCAGGAACTCTGGATAGTCGCCGGAGAACTTCCCGCAGCCACC
>NZ_JBIIKX010000027.1:0-70633 GCF_044232965.1 Prosthecobacter sp. | reverse complement strand
CACGCAGGGCGGTTTGCAGACTCCGGGTCAGTTTGTTGAACATGGCTCCTTCTCAACTCCCGCCCATTCCAGCACCTTGCCAGAAAGGCGTTTTATTTGCGAAGACACCGCCTAATCGGGTGGAGGTGACAGGATTGCGCCTGTCACCCCTCCCACACCACCCGGCATGCGGCTCCGCACCGGGCGGTTCCAATCAGACTAACGGATAGGCTTCACAGCTTCTCCGTAGTGCAGCTTGATCCAGATACTTCTCAGTTCGGGCACTCCTTGTTCTTTTAACCGTTGGTTGCTCAGGGCCTGTTGCACGATGCGGTTGTGGCTCATGCGCCAGTAGCCCTTTCGGCTTCGGCTTGCCATGTGAACCTCATCGGGATTGGCTCCCAGTTTGATGAGATTGCGCCTGCGGGTGCGCGGCCTTTTCCATTGTTTCCAATAGTAAAGCCTCACACGCCGCCTGGTCCAGTCGTCGAGCTCCAGCACTTCGCGGTAGGTGCGGCTGATGCCAAAGTAGTTCATCCACCCCACGGCGTAGCGTCTTAGTTCGTCGATGACGTCCTTGATGGCGTGGCCGCGATTGCGGCGGGTGATCTCTTTGATTCTCTGCTTGAACGTTGCGTGCGCTTTCGCCGTCCATTGGATCGATCCACGACTGCTGCTGAGGAGTGGCGCATCGACAAGGAGCGCATCGGCGGCTGTGGCGGCTCGGCGGGCGGGTTCACGGCACTGTGGCTGGGGTTTGCGCCGGACATGGCCGATCCGAGGAGCGCGGACCCGGTTTCACGCGAATCGACGCGGCTGCGCTGGGTGATGACCTTCGTGCCGCAGAGTTCGCTGGACCCGAAGCAGGCGCAGGCGTGGATTCCGAACAACGAATACGGCAACCACGCCTTCGGGCTGCCGAGCATGACGGACTTCATCGCGGAAAAGCTGAAGGCCGGGTCTTGATCAGTGCATCATGCCCGCCCGACGCAGCACCCGCGAGAGACGATGGTAATGCGGAGCCTGCGAACCGGTGAAGGACGCGGTGATGAGGCAGTTGAGGGATGAACCGGGTGATTCGAGCAACTCGACTTCCAGATCCGTCAGTTCCTCCGGGCGCATGAGTTGCAGCAGCGCGGCACGGAGGTCGGATTTCAAGCGCTCCACGATGGCCTGCGAGGCGGCGGCTTCAGGATCGGCGGGCAGATTGACGGTGACGCTGCGGGTGAAGCCGGCGCTGAGAGAGGCCACATCCATGGTCATGAAGGTGGCGGTCGGTATCCAGCGCTTCAAACCGCCATCATAAGTAATCTCCACATGGTCCGGCGTGATCTCCGTCACCTGGGCCAGGATGCTGCCATTGAGCGCGGTGGCATTGAGCAGAATCCAGCCACGATTCTCACACGGAAACCACGCCTCATCGAGCTTGCTGGGGCGTGAGGTCAGGCCCGCCAGCATTTCCAGCGGCAGGCGCAGCCCGATGCCGCCCATGGCCGGATTGGTGAGCTGGGTGAACATGTAGATCGCGCCCACACGCCAGGGCACGCCCTGAATGATGACGCGCTCCCCTTCCCGCACCGGCCCGAGATTGAGCAGGAACTGCAACTGCGTCAGATGCCGGGCGATGCCGGTCTTCGCCGTCATCAGCAGGCCGCCGAGAGCGAGCAGCGCCAGGCCGCCGAGCAGCCAGTCGCCCCGCGCATAGAGCACCAGCAGCGCGGCGGAAATGCCCAGCAACAGACTGACGCCCTCATGCCCCACATCAAGCACGCGTAAAGTGAAGCCGAGACGCTGATATTTGCGCACCGGAACGACCTTCAACACATACGAGTAAGCCGTGCGCAGCCCGAAGAAGACCACGATGAACACCAGCGCCGCGAGAATAATGTTGGTGCCGCGAATGAACACAAAACGCTTCACGTTCGAGCCCAGCTCCGTCCAGAAGTCGATGCCCGTGACACGCAGCTCGGTCAGTTGATGCTGAAGCGCGGCGATGCGGTTTTTCGACTCGTCCAGACGGGTCTGCCAAGTCTTGCGCGAGTCGTTGAGAGCCGTGCGCAGGCCGGCATCCGGTGCTTTGGCGGCTTTTACCTCGGCCAGCAGCTTGTCGATCTCCGCCATGGCTCGACTGGCCTGGTTTTCGCGATCCCGAAGCTGAGCGATCTCATCCTCCAGCTCCTGCACACGACGCGCCTTCTGGCTGAGCTGCCGCAGATCGGTAAACACAGGGGTGAGGAGCTGGCTGATCTCCTCCTGCAATGAAGGAGGCGCCACCGGGCCACTTTTGTCGCCTCGCGTCTGCTGTTCCTGCAAACCGGTGGCCAGCACCGCAAAGTCCCGCTCCACCTGCTGCCGTTGCTTGTCCAGCGCGTCGATCTGCTCCTGCACCTCGCGTTTGGCGGAGTCGCTGGTCTCGCTGGGCAGACGCTTGCGCAATTCATCGAGCGATTTGCGAAGAGCGTCGCGTGTGTTCAAGAGACGGCGCAATGTCTCCTTCTTGTCCGGCGGTCCGACCATCTCTGGTAAAGGCGCGGGAGCAGCCGTGGGGACGGGCGTCTGACCAGACAGACCGCCAAGGCTCAGCGCCAGCAGCAGGAACAGCAGGCATCCATGGAAGCAATGTTTCATGCCGCCATTACAAGGCGGGGTCGCAGGTTTGGCAACAACGGCGCTTCGCCGGCCTGTCCGTGATTTTATGATTGTGTGGTTGGACACCGCCGCTCACAATCGCAACGCATGAAATTCAACCACCTTGCCGCCTCCCTCCTCCTGCTTCTTTCCATCTCTGCCCAAGCGCAGACTCCGGCCCCCGCCGTCAAACCTGCCGCGCCAGCAGTCAAAATGCCGCCGCAACCACCGGATGTGGCCGCGCAGAAGTATGGCCCCGATGGCAAGGTAAACCCTGGCTTCGCAGCCGCGCACGAGCGCTTCGTGAAAATCGCCCAAGAGGGCAAGGCGCAGCTCGTGTTTCTGGGTGACTCGATCACCGCAGGCTGGGGCAGCAAAAAAGAGATCTGGGACAAGGCCTTCGGCCAATACACTCCTGCGAACTTCGGCATCGGCGGCGACCGCACGCAGCATGTGCTCTGGCGCATCACGAATGGTGAGCTCGATGGCATCAAACCCAAGGCTGCCGTGCTCATGATTGGAACCAACAACGTCAGCACAGACACTGCCGAGGGCATCGCCAAAGGCGTCACCGTCATCGTCGAAACCATCCGCGCCAAGCAGCCGCAGGCCAAGATCCTCCTGCTGGCCGTGTTCCCGCGTGGTGAAAAAGCCACGCCCAATCCAGGCCGTGACAAATTGAAGCAGGTCAACGCCATCATCGCCAAGCTCGACGACGGCAAGAACATCCACTTCCTCGACATCGGTGATAAATTCCTCCAGCCCGACGGCAGCCTCACCAAGGAGATCATGCCCGACTTCCTGCACCTCTCAGCTGCGGGTTACCAGATCTGGGCGGATGCGATCAGCCCCAAGCTGGCTGAACTGATGAAGTAAGGCTCGAAAACCTTTCGATCAAAGGCTCATCGGTATTTTCGAGGCCTCGACAGACAGCGCTGGCGGAATGACGCGGCGGAAGTCGTCGAGGCTGACGGGTTTGGTCAGGAAGGCGTTCATGCCAGCCTCGCGGCACTCTTCTTTGACGCCGGTGAGGGCGTGGCCGGTCATCGCGATGATGGCAGGTTGGTTCTTGAGCTGGAAATTCCCACGGATGCGGCGGGTGGCCTCGATGCCTCCCATGACGGGCATCTGCAAGTCCATGAAGATGATGTCGTAAGTGCCCTGAGCGGACATTTCGACGGCCTCCTCGCCGTTGTTGGCGATGTCGATCTTGGTGTAGCCGAGGCGCTGCATGAGCATGACGGCGATCTTCTGGTTCAAGGGCTGGTCCTCGACGAGCAGGATGCGCGCGGGGTTCTGGCTGGCAAAGTTGTTGGCATCCGCCTTGGCGGCGTTGGCGATGGCACGGTTGGTGGAGTTGGACACCTGGGCGTCATGACCGCCGGAGGCCGCGTGAGAGCCGGCGGTGCTCGGACCGGCCGAAGGCGCTGGAACAAAAACGCTGGCAACTGGCGCGACCGCCTGCTGTGGCATCATCATGGGCTGGATGACAGGCGGCGGCATCATCATCGGCTGAGGATAGGAAGCTGACTGGAAACCTTGGGGCATGAGCATGGGCATGCCTTGCGGTGCCAGCATCGGAGAAACCGGCGCCGTGCCTGCCACGACGACACGACGCGGCATGCGGTAGAGTTCGGACATGCTGCGGAGGAGATCACGGCGCTTGAGCGGCTTGGAGAGCCGCAGATGCCTGCTGCCTGCGGGCGGCGCGAAGCGATCGCGGTCCAGCTTCGCATGGGTGATGGGCATGAGGGTGACGATAGCGGTGCCACGCACGGCGGCGGCATTGAGGAGAGGCTGGGCTTCTTCCTGGCGCAGACGGGACACATCAAGAATGAACAGTCCGGCTTCCTCAATGTGGTTTTCCAAATCAACGACGGAACGCTCACGCAGCACCGTGACACTCATGCCCCACTGCATGAGCGACTGGTTGAGCACCTGCAACGTCGTGGGATGTGCGCTGTAAATGGTGACGGGGCGGTTTTTGACAACGTCGAGCCAGACAATCTCCTCATCGCGGGACTCATCGTCCGCGGCGACCTGAAGCGGCAGTTCAAAGAAGAAGTCCGAGCCTTTGCCATCCTCGCTCACGACGCTGATCTCCCCACCCATGAGCTTGACGAGTTTTTTGGAGATGGCCAGGCCCAGGCCGGTGCCACCGTATTTGCGGGTAGTGGAGGCGTCCGCCTGGTTGAAGGCCTGGAACAACTGGCCGATTTTTTCAGGAGGAATGCCGATGCCGGTGTCTCGCACCGAGAAATGCAGGAGCGTTTGATCACCCTGCGGGGTCTGGCGCGAGACCTGGCGGACAAGAAGAAGGATTTCTCCTTTCTCCGTGAACTTGATGGCGTTGCCGACGAGGTTCACGAGCACCTGTTTGATGCGCTGGAAGTCGCCAATGACCTTGCGCGGCAGGGCGGCATCGAGGTGGACGTTGAGCTCGATGTTTTTCTCGGCGGCCTTGTGGGAAAAGACGTCGGTGGTGTCGCCCAGGAGCTTTTCGAGATCGACGGGAAGTTTTTCGATGTCCATCTTGGCGGACTCGAGCTTGGAGAAGTCGAGGATGTCATTGATGACATGCAGCAGCGACTCACCGCTGGAACGGATCATGCGCACAAGCTCCTCCTGCTCAGGATCGAGCCCCAACTCGATAAGGAGACTGGTGGTGCCAATGATGCCGTTCATGGGCGTGCGGATTTCGTGGCTCATGTTGGCGAGGAAGTTGCCCTTGGCGGCGGTGGCCACCTCGGCTTGGCGCTTGGCGCCCTCGTATTCGATGAGCAGGGCGTGTTTGCGATGATCCTCGTCCCGGATGTGCTCGATCATGGTGTTAAACTCCTCCTGCACCATGTCGAGATCGTCGCCACCGCAGGCGGGAAGGCGGACGTTCAAGTTGCCAGCACGCATCGCCCGGAAGGCGTCCACCAGCGCGCGAGTCTTGCTGGTGATGCTGCGGCCGATGAAGTAGAAGCCGAGCACGGCGAGCGCCAAGCCGGCGCAGGCTCCGAAAATCGGCACCACGAGGCGCTGCGTGTTCACGAGGTGACGCAACTGCACCAGCGGCTGACGCGCGATGAACGCGCCCGCCACACGCCCGTCACGCCCATAGAGCGGCGCGGCGCTGATGAGCCAGTGATCACCGCCGTTGACCTCCAGGTCGCGGCTGTCGCTGGTGTCATCCATGACCAGACTGGTGCCGGCCATGACGCGGTAGATGAGATTGTCCATATGCGCCGGATCAGGCTCCTGAACGGCACATTTCTGGCAGATGGGCAGGATCGAGATGGGCGGCGACTTCACGACGGGCGCGCCGGAGCTGGCGCTCTGACGCGGTGCCACGACTTCGACTTCCAAGCCGAGGTCTTGCAATGCAGGCGGAATTTCCACGGTCTGGAGACGCATGCGCATCCGTGTCTCATTCTCCCAGTTCAAGGGGGCTACGCCGGTCAGCTCACCCTCTGAAAGAGCCTGACGATTGAGCTCCATTTGCCCCGCCAGAGCGACAGCGCCGAGATAGGAGTTCTGAACAAAACGCAACGTGATGAACTCCTGCCAGATAAAACCAGCCGCCGTGGCACCCGCACCGACGAGAACGGCGAACATGCCCAGCAGAGTAAACCGGTTGGCGATCTGGAAGTTAAATCTCATGAAGCGGCGTCATGGTTGAGCGTGGTCTCTAATGCCGCCGCTTCGTTTCCCTGGGCCATGGCGCGGCGCACGGAAACCCCGAGTGTTTCGAGGTTGAAGGGCTTGTGCAGCACATCGATGAAACCAATGGCCTGGCAAAGCTCGCGCACATCCTCCTGAAAATAACCGCTGCATGCGATGACAGGCAGCTCGGGATCGCAGGCCCGCAGCCATTCCAACACTTCAAAGCCGGATGCGCCGCCGGGCATGGTCAGGTCAAGGATGGCCACGGTGACACGCTGTCCGTCCTCAATGCCACGGCGCACAATCGCCAGCGCCTCCTCGCCACTGCGGGCAGCCAGGGTTTCAAAACAATGCGCTTCAAGCACGGCCTTGCCCACGGCGAGAACATGCGGCTCGTCATCAACGATCAGCACACGAACCGTCGCTCGGGTGGAGAATTCACGGGGGAGAAGCTGGGTGGAATGGGACATGGCAGTAAGGTAGTTGCGTGGTTGGAATGAAAATGGTCGTCACATCGCGGTGTAACTGAGGCACTTGATCTCATCGAGCGAGGTATGACCGCCGATGACCTGCTGCAGACCTTCTTGATAAAGGGAGCGGAAGCCGTTTTTGAAGGCGGCGGCGCGCATGGCGCTGAGAGGCGCGCCCTCTTCCACAAGATCGCGCAGTTCGTTGTTCACCTCGCACAGCTCCATGAGGGCCACGCGACCGGCATAACCGGTGCCGTGGCACTCATCGCAGCCGCGGGCGTTGTAGATCGGCGTGGTGATCGGCTGGGTGATGACGGCCTGCCGCGCCATCAGTTCCTGCACGTCCTGGGGCACCTGCATGGGCTGCTTGCAGTAGGCGCAAAGACGGCGGGCGAGACGTTGCGCCTGACTGAGGGCCAGAGAATCGGCCAGCAGGTATTTTTCCACGCCCATGGAGAGGAGACGCGACACGGCGCGCAGCGAGTCGTTAGCATGCAGCGTGGTGAGCACCAAGTGGCCGGTGAGCGAGGCGTTCACCGCCGCCATGGCGGTTTCCGCATCGCGTGATTCACCAATGAGGATGATGTCCGGGTCAGCACGCAGGAGGGAGCGCAGGCCATTGGCGAAGTCGAGACCGCGGGCGTTGTTCGTCTGCGTCTGATTGATGCCTTCGATCTCGTATTCGATGGGATCTTCAATGGTCTGGATGTTGACGCCTTCATCATTCACGCTGTTGAGCAGCGCGTAGAGCGTGGTCGTTTTACCAGAACCTGTGGGACCGGTGACGAGCACAAGACCCTGGTCGCGCTGCATGGTGCGGGTGAGGATGTCGATCTGGCGCTGCGAGAGATTGAAGTCCGAGAGGCGCTTCACGCCGTCCTGCTTGTCGAGGAAGCGCATGATGACCTTCTGGAACTCGCGCCGTGTGGGAATGGCGGCGACACGGACATCCACGCGGCGGCGGCCGACGGAGAGCGCCATGCGGCCGTCTTGACACTCCGCACGGCTTTGATTCATGCCGGCGTAGTTTTTGAGCAGCGCGACGAAACGATTCAACTGGCTCTCCGGTGCCGTCATGATCGTCTTCATGGTGCCGTCCATGCGGGCACGGAAGCGGGTAAAGCTGTAAAACTTCTCCAAATGAAGGTCAGAAGCCCGGCAGCGGATGGCGGTGAACAACGCCCACTGCACCAATTGTTCCGGCTCGTGATTCGGATTCTGCGGATTGACCCGGGCCATGTCCTCCGGAGAAATTTCCACCACCGTGGCGTCATCGGCCACGGAAAGCGAAGCGCCGTCCATTGAGGCGACGGCCCCAGGGTCAAACGTGGCTCCAGCGCGATTGATCGCGTCACGAATTCCCGCCAAATCGGCCATGACCGGCACGATTTTGACCGCCGGATGGCCCATGGAGAGCCATTCGTCCTCGAAGGCGTAGCAATCGCTGCTCTCGCTGAGCAAGAAGACGACATGCTTGCCGATGTAGAGCGGATAAACGCTGTGACGCTCCAGCAGCGGAATGGGGAAGAAGGTTTGCCGCTGCGCTTCGGTGGCGCTGTACACCATGACCCGGCCGCCGCTGACGAGATGCTGCAGGGCCACGCCCATGTTGCGCTGCACCACGTTGAAATGATTGATCCCAAGTGTGTCCGTCTTGCCTTTCTGCGCCTCGTAGAAGCCTTTGAGCTTGGTGATCTCAGCCGGCTCGTAGGGGTAATTTTCCAGCAGCCAGTTGAAAGTGCCCTCCAGGCCGAGATCGGCAAACACCGGCGGCTGCAACTGCTCCATGGTGTTCGACTGCGAGATCGGCATCTGGCCGAAACGCTGCACCAGGTCTTTGCGGGTGTTTTGATACTGCTCCGGCGTGATGAGCACGCGGATGGTCATGAATGGCGGCACGCCCCACAAATCCCCGGCTTTCGGGTTGTGATGCGCCATGACCAGCAGCGGCCCGATAGTCGTCACTGGCAGCCACGGATCAGCCACATAGGGCACGCGCCCTAGCTTGCGGATGAGCCGCTCCGCGTCGGGCGAGCAGCTCTCGCGCAGCAGAGTCACCGGCAGCATGCTATATTGCAACGCCAGCCCCTCGATAGAAAGAATTGCCGCGTGCCGGGCCTCGATTGTCGCGCTTGGCGGATTACTCGCAGCCCCAAAAGATTTGGGTGTGGGCGAGGCCGGAATCTGGAGAGTGGCGGGCATGAATGGCGGGTCCGAAAGGTTTCAGGTCTATGGCGTCAGAACCCCAGCATGTCTGCGGGGTCCACGGGACGCGGCGGCCCCTTGAAGTCAGTGCCTTCGAAGTTCATGAGCAGGCCTGTTCCGGGCGTCTGTGGCTTGAGCAGTTCATACATCCGGCCCGTCCAACGCAGGCGGTAAGACGAGTCAGAGCTGGAGGTGAGCGGATTGTACATCGGGTCTAGGTATGGAGAGCCAATGGCCGCCTTGTCCTCTGACGGCCCACGGTACTGAAGCACGCGCAGCACGGTCCTCTCATCCTCAGCAGCCCCGTCCTGCCTGGTGTAAATAAGTTCTTTGTTATACTGGGCGAAGCTGTGCAGCGCCTGGTTGAGCATCTCGAGCCTTGCCGTGGCCAGCGCGTCCTTGCTGCCGTCCAGAAACTGATGAAACGCCCCCACCGTAATGCCTGACAAGACACCCATGATCGAGATCACAATGACCAGCTCCGAAACCGAATAGCCAGCCGCGCGCCAGTCATGCTTGAGCACACTGGCGGCAGATCCGCTTTTATGATTAATGGTGGTCATCAGGCCTGGATAAGGAGATCAGTAGTAAATGGTCCCGCTCGGGCCGCTCAGCGCGGCCTTCGTCATGCTGGTGATGGACGGAGGAAATGTGACGCTGTAGCCAGAGGGCAGAAAGGCGGCGAGCGTCGTCTCCGAAAAACTCAGGTAAGGCCGCAGCAGCGTGTACTTCGCCTCGACCGTGGCCGCACCGGACCAATCCAGAGCCGCTTGAGTGCGTCCGCGCACCTGAATGAGACTCGCCTGCGCCAGGTTCAGCGCCTCGGCGCGCGCGATGGCGAGATTGCGCTCGCTGTCACCCCGCATGCGGGTGACGGAAGGAATCGCCATGAAAGCGATGATGCCGATGATCGAAACGCAGGCCATCATCTCGACCAGGGAGAATCCTGGAAACGTGCGATGTTTGCTGTTTGAGGAGTTTTTCATGAGCAAACTCATTCGTTGACCAGCTCCACGCGTGGAAAATCACCGCTCTGCCAGGTGGGCAGGCTTAGATACTGTTTCGCATTGTCCATGGCGGCGGTTTTCAACCGGTCCGTGCCGGTGGTGTAGTCCAGAAAATGATCCGCTGTGGTCTGATCCAAAAAACCGGCCCGCAAATTCGGATCCGGCGAGGAAGCATTCGGCACCAGGAGGTTAAACCGTGCCGAAGTGGTTGGCAGCGCGTTGTAAGTGGTGCGCACACTCTCCAGGCCGCGAACCTGTGCCGTGCTGCCCACGCGGGTCTGTGCCATCACCCAGGCGGTGAGCGCGCTGTTCACTGCCGCCTGCTGCTGACGTGCCATGACCCGATGCGCGTCACGCGAGGCATTGGAAATCGCCGCCACCACCAGGGATGACATGATCCCGATGATGGCGATCGTGAAGATCGCCTCCACAAAGCTGAATCCGTTCCGTCTGTTCCTGTGATACGTCGCTTTCATGTCCTGGCAGCCTTGTTGTCCTTTTGCAAAAAATCCGCCGGGGAGTCACCTCCCCGGCGGACGAGATTCGTCCGATGCTGTTGATCAAACCACAGTGCCGGGCGACGAATGATCAGGGCAATTAGTTGCCCGCGTCATACTTGACCTGCTTGTTGGCAGAGTCCCAGCTAAGGTAGGCAGCAGCCTTGGCTTCTTCATCGTCGTCGATTGGGCCGGAGGTGAAGGTCTTGCCTTGGAAGGCGCCGTCCGTTGGGCTCACGCCGGTTTCGGCGAGGTCAAGGAGGGCCTGGCCGTCAGCAGGAGAACCGAGGTCAGCGCCAGCGGCGACAGCGGCGTTGAGCACGGAAGCCACGGTCTGGGCATTGCGCTTTGCGGCAGCGTCACGAGCGCTGTCGTTCAGGCTGCCGATGTTTGGAATCGCGATCGCGGCGATGATGCCGATGATGGCGATGACGACGAGCATTTCAACGAGGCTGAAGCCAGCCTTGCGGGATGTGTTGAGCTTGATGTTTTTCATAGTGTTATCTTTGTGTTTGGCTGTTGGTGTTAACTTCGAGATGAGCAGCCCGTTTGAGTTGTTCAGCCTCGAATTATGGTATTTATATCAGTCATCAGAAATTGATTCAACATAAATTTTATAATTATCACAATTTTCTGACATTTCCGTTCACAACCTCCTTCCCTGACCGGCTTTTCAGGCCATTGATTCCTCTCCACGCCATGCGCACCTCTTTCTTACTCATCCTCATTTTCGCCCTGCTTCCCCAGAGCGGGCGCTCCGAATCGCCACCTACAGCGCCCCCCTCAGTCGTTCTTCCCGCTGAAATAGGCGTCATCGCGCCTGCAGACGTTCAGCGCCATCTCGTGGAGCATCTCGACACCCAGATCATCGACGTGCGCACTGAGGAGGAGCGCCAGAAACACGGCTACATCCTCAATTCCCTGCACATCGACCACTTCCACGGACAACAGACGCACGATGCTCTCGCCAAGCTCGACAAATCCAAGCCCAGCATCGTTTACTGCGCCATCGGAGGCCGAGCCAAGCTCATCGCCTTGGAAATGCACAAACTCGGCTTCAAAAACATCCTGTTGCTCAAGGGCGGCTTCAACGCCTGGACCGCCAGCGGTCAGGCCGTGGCAAAATAATCAGCGGAGCCGCATTCTTTCCGCAGTTCCAGTTTCTCACCGCAACGCAGCACCTTGAAGGGCTGATCCAGCCGTCCGCAAGCCGTGGCAAATTCATCCGGCGTCTCTGTGTTGAACTCAAACAGGTCGTAGTGGCATGGCACCACGAGCCTCACCTTCCCCGCCTTTGCCAGCGCCGCCGCTTCCGTACCGTTGAGGTTCCCCGCCACACGACGCTCAGGTTGGTTGCCGTTGATGGGCAGAAAAGCGATGTCGCAGTGGTTCTCACGCAGGATTTTTACGATGTCGTCATGCCACAGCGTATCCCCGCTGTGATAGAGAGTGAAAGGGCCGCATTTCACCAGGAATCCGGTGTAATGGCAGTTGTCGTGCTCATCACGCAGCACCTCGTTGTGCTTCGCCACCACGCCGCGCAGTTCCCAGCCGTTTTCATGGTAGGAATCGTGATCACCGATGGGACAGAGCGTGACCTCCGCGTCTCCCAGACGCTTGTTCGCCTCTGCGATGATGGGATGCGGCAGATACAGCCGGAAACCTGGATTCGCCCGCGCCAGCGGCACCAGCGTCTCGCCGTCCAAATGATCTGTGTGGACGTGACTCGCCGTCACCCGGCTGACGCCGGTCAGTTTTCCTGGATCAACACAACGCTCCGTCATGCGCACATGCGGCTTGTCCGTCTGCGCGTACTTCTTCGTCAGTGAATCCGAGAGATACGGATCAAACAGCAACCGCTCACCCGCCCATTGCACCAGAAAACCGCTCTGTCCCAGCCACCACACATGCAGCGTGTTTTCATCCTTCGAGGCCGCTGCGATGTCAGCCAGCAACACCTCGTCTTTTTGCGCGGCTGGAATCATGCTCCGAATTGAATCGCCGCGATTTTTTCCGCCATGTCATGGCTGGCGCAGAAGACCAGTTCCACCGCCGCAGCGCGTGACAGCCGCGCACGCAGCGCCACCACGCGCCCCATGCTCAGACCATCCACAAACGCCTGCACCGGCCGGTTGCGCGGCTCCAGGCTGCGGATTTCCACCGTGGTGTCGGGAGAAAGCAGCGCACTGCGCCAATGTGCAGGCTCCAGCACATTGGATCCCACCAGCAGCCAGGCAGGCGTGTCTGCCAGCAGTGGCGAAGCGCCCATGCTCCGCGCATAGGCCGTCGAACCCGCCGCCGTGGCCACCAAAGCGCCATCACTCACCAGTTTCGGAATCCGGGGCACGTTGTTCACGGTGATCTCCAGCCACGCGCTCTGGCTCGTCGCACGCTCCAGCCAGGCGTCGTTGAATCCATGCGCCGTGCGTGTTTGACCGCTCTCATCTTCGAATTCCAGGAACAGCATCGGCAGTTGGCGGAAAATCACGTCACAAGGCGGAAACGCTCCCGCGCTCACCTGCTCCGGCCCGTTCAAGAGAAAGCCCATGTGCCCCGCGTTGATGCCAAAAAAGGGCAGCCGTGCCCGCCAGTGCTCGCGGATGCTGCGCAGCATCGCGCCATCACCGCCCACCACGCTGATAAAGTCTGCGTCAGGCGCTGGAACATGCCTTGAAACCAGCGGTACGCTCAGTTCCCGCACTTTCGGAATTGCCGCGTCCGCTTGCAGGAAAAACTTCGCGCCCTCCAGCGTGCCACGCGCCCAATTGCCCGGAATCGGGGCACGATACAAGCCATAGCGCTCAATGTAGGCCAGCGCCCGCGAATGCAGCATCTCCGTCACCGATTTCCCGCTGCTCAAGCGCTCACGGATCACCGTGCTCGCTCCCTCGACGATCAAATCCACCTCACGCGCATGCGGCGGCAGGTCGCGCGCGTCCAGCTCATAACCTGGACGGCGCAGCACCGCGAAATTCGCCGTCTGCCACAGTTCCGCGCCTCGCGCCCAGGTTTGCTGAATGGGGGATTCCCCCCTCGCCCCACCCTCCAGCAAATCAGCGCCCACCACATGCCACACCTCGCCTTCACGCTCGAAACGTGTCTGTAGTTCGTGATTCCGGGTGAATGTCTCCTGCTCAAAATCGCTCAAATCGACGACCACCTTCGGCAGCCCGCCGAACACAATGTCAGCCAGCGCCGCACGATACACCGGCGGCACGCTGCCCGTCATAGGCTTGTCCGGCCGCGGCCCGCACGGAATGACCCGCACCTCGTCAAACATCTCCGCCAGCCGCAAGGCGATGGCCGCGTGATGCTTCCCCGGTGGATTGAAGCTCCCTCCAAAAATAGCGATGCTTTTCGGCATGCGCCATCCTGCCAGCGGTCAACACGAGTGCAAGCCGCAAGCCCTCGCCCCGGCTCAAACAATGTCGCCGCCGAACGGACACGCTCTCAACGACCAAGCCAGGAACTCATGGTCAGGCATGTTCCCGCCCCAGACGCCACTGACGCACCCGCCACACATCACGCGCCATGCGCAGGGAGTCGCGGATCAGATGCACATGGCCGCCAGGGGTCTCATGCCAGGTGATGGGAATTTCCTGAACGGGGCAGCCGCTGTCGTGCAAGGCGGCGAGGAGTTCGACATCGAAAGCGAAGCCTTGGATGCGCAAGTCAGGGGCGATGCGTGCGTAAGCGGAACGCGGGACAAGTTTGAGTCCGCACTGGCTGTCGTGGATGCGGATGCTCAGCAGGGTGGAGACCAGCAGGCCGAACACACTGCCGATGAGGCGGCGTTTCCAAGGGCGGTGTACCTGCCCGCCGAATTGATGCAGGCGCGAGGCAAACAGGGCGGACTGGGGCGAGGGCTGCTCACGCGCGAGGCGGATGAGCCGGGCCACCTCGGCGGCGGAGCATGAGCCGTCCGCATCGACGAAGGCGATCCATTCGGCGGTGGGTTCGAGATTCCAGCCAGCGTAAACGGCACCGCCTTTGCCCCGATTGTCTGGCAGAAAGAGCGGATCGAGCAGGTGTGAGTGCCGTTGGCAGAGCGGGGCGAGAATTTCGCGCATGCGCCGCACTTCAGCCGCGTCAGAACCGTCTTCGACGACGCGGATCGTCACGCCGCCGAGTTCCTGGGTCACGGCGCAGAGTTCCGTGAGGAAGGGGCCGATGCGTCCGCTCTCGTGGTAGCACGGGATGACGAGATGGACGGCAGCTGGCATGTGAACGGATAGAAAGATGGAAATCGGAAAATGAAAATTGGAATCTGGCCGGGTTGTGTCTTTGTCATGACGCGTCTTGTCATGCGTTTCCCGCATTTTTTATTCATGCTGCTGCTCTCAGTCACTTTGGCGGCATGCAGTTCAGCCAACCGCCTTCTCAAAGCGCGGCCTGCGGGGCTCTCACCTTTTTTTGAGCAACCTTCACTCGCGCAGGATGCCCGTGGCCACCTGCCCTTTCAGGTGGTGTGGACCACGCCGGACCCGCGTGTGCTGGCCGAGAGCACGACACGCAAAAAACTCCACGTCGCGCCGGTGACGCTGGCGTATTTGCGTCCGGTGAGCAAGGCTTTGGCCTCAAGGGAGATCGCCTGGGGGGTGCATCGCCAGGAGGCCGCAGTCGCCACGCGCCTGCGGGAGGAGTTCGTGGCGGCCTTCCGCCGCTCGCCGCAGGCGCGGTATAAGATCGTGGACAAGCCGGGGGCGGACACGCTGACATTGCGGCTGGCGGTCATCGAACTCAGCCCCACCAGCCCGAAGGGCAATGCGATCATGACGCTGCTGAAGTTTGCCGTGACACCAGCGGCGGTGCTGGGACGCTGGTTCACGAAGGGAAACATGGCGATCGAGGGCAAAGTGGTGGATTCCCGCACAGGCCGCGTCTTTTTCCAGTTCGCTGACCACGAGTCCGACAAGCTGACCTTCCTCAACACGCGTGATTACCAGCCCTACGGCCACGCGGTGAACTCCATGCGCGACTGGGCTGTGCAGTTCGAGCAGATGACGCGGACCCCGAGCGGGCTGAGAATCAAGGACTCAAGCTCCATCACGCTGCGGCCGAATTGAGGGCCATCCGAGGAGTGATTGCGGCCTCTGCCGGGTCACACAGACGCGGCGACTGTCCCCTCACCTAACCTTTCGCTTCGCGGCGCTGCGCTAGCCCCGCAACCGATGGCAAAGCAAGCGCATGCACTAAGCGGGGAGAGGAACTAACAAGCATGCCTTGTGGCCTGAGCGCCCGCTTTTCAGTCCCTCTCCCCGCTGTGGATGACCCAAGCTCTGTAATGACCGGGCGGGGAGAGGTTAGGTGAGGGGCGCTTCGCCGTGTCGTTTGCTCCATGCATGCATCCACTCCCTGGATGAACCCGACTGAGCGGCTGGCAGAACTTACTTGCGGAAAACGAAGTACACCGCGCCGCACATGCAGAGGGCGGCCCAAAGGTAGTCCCATTTCAGCGATTCCTTCATGTACAGCACCACAAAGGGCACAAAGACCATTAGCGTGATGACTTCCTGGACGATCTTGAGCTGGGGCAGCGTCAGCGCCGTGCTGCCGATGCGGTTCGCCGGCACCTGTAGCATGTATTCAAAGAACGCGATGCCCCAACTGATCAGGGCGGCGATGAACCACGGTTTTGCCCTCAGGTCCCGCAGATGCGCGTACCAGGCGAAAGTCATGAAAATGTTCGACGTCACCAGCAGCCCGACGGCTTTGATCACAGGCCAGTTCATCGGCGCATCAGAGCGCGGCTTCCACATCGTGCCAAGCCTGACTTCGGGCTTGTTTCGCAGGTGGCTGCGGCTAGCATCCGGCGACATTTTTCTTCCTTCATCCTCACAGTGTGAAACTCGGTCTCGTCCTTGCATGCGCGTTCGTTTTTGCGGGGCCTGTTTTTTCGGCCCCGGCGGAGGAGCCGCGTGCAGACGATCCGGGTGCCAGCCCGGAGATTTCCCTGCTGCGCCTCGGCTACGAGCGCGGCCTCATTGAATCCAGCCTGGCTCCGGTCAAGCAGCAGATCACCACCCTGGCCATGCTGGAAAAACAGTTTGCCGCCGCACGCGACTACGATGCCGCCATCACCGCGCGTGACGAGCGCAAGCGCCTCCAAGGTGAGCTGACGCGTCTGGACAAGGATCTGTTGCTGCTGCAAACCCGTGAGCAGGCTCTTAAAACCGCCCTGCTGCCAGACCGGGTCAAGCTGCCGCTCGAATCAGCCACCTTGAAGGAACTTCGTTTTGAAGGTGGCGCGATCACTGGCTGGTCGAAGACCGGCGCCGCCGCCACCTGGAAGCTGCCGTCGCTGCCCGCCGGTGGTTACGAGGTGCTCCTGCGTTACCGCTGTGGAGCGGCGGAGGGCGGCACGCTGCTGGTCAAAGAAACGCGCTACAGCCTGACAGCCACCATCGAGTCCACGCTCAAAGGCCCGGAGGAGCGGAACGCGGGCACGCTCAAAATCAGCGATGGCTCCGGAACCTTCACGCTGGTGGTGGAGTCGCTCGTCACCAACAACCTCATGCAACTGCTGGCCGTGGAACTCGTGCCTGCGTCGAGATGATGAACTGCCGTCTGCCAATCTGGATCGCCGCTTTGCCTGCCTGGGCCTGCCTGGGCCTGCATGCCCAGACGCCCCTCCCCGCCCCGCCACCGGAGCCCGCCACGCTCATCACTCTTCGATCCGCGCTGCTGCGCCAGATCATGACTGACTCACAGCTCCTGACCGAGCAGTATGAGCGTGCCCTTGCCAAAGCGGAGACCGAAGTGGCGGCCTCGGGCGACTACGAAGAGGCGAGGGCCATTCGTCAACGTCGTGAGCAATTGAAGGCGCTTTACACCGGCACGGCCTCCAGCCTCGCCACGCCGCTGCTATTGTCCCAGGCGCGTCTGACGGGTTCCGCGCAATCCTCCGGCGAGATGCTCAGCGGCTGGCGTTCCAACGGCAGTGGTGCCGAATGGTTGAACTTCCGCCTCGTTCCAGGACGCTACCACCTCGAATTCGAGGCCAATATGAGCGACGCCCCCGTCGCGGGCAGCATCTACGCCTCCTCCAAATTCCAGCCGCAGCAGACCGCCATGTTTGAGTTTAACGAGGTCAACCTCCTCGGAGTCTCCTCGGAAAACCGCCGTAGTTTTGAGGTCGCTCGCAGCGCGGATGAGACGACCTTCACCACGGTGCGCGTCGGCCCGCTGACGTTTGCCCGCAGTCCGGTCACGCTGCGTTTCACCAGCACCGCCGGCTATCCTGCGAACATCATCCGCCTGCGCAATTTCCGCCTCGCTCCCATCACGGAAGAAGCCGCCGCCTCAGTGCCCGCGACCACGACCACGGCCAATGTGAGCGCCACCTTGCAGCAGGCCACCGCCCAGTTGCGCGGCTCTCTCGAATCCGTCCGCAAAACCGCCACAGACACCTATCTGGCCGATTTGCAGAAGCTGGCGGCCGACAAGCCTGCGCTGAAGGATCAGGCCGAGGCTGAGTCACGTCGCATTCGTCGTCTTTTGGACCAAAAAAGCGGTCCCACGGGCGTTCGCGCCATCGCCACCGCCGCCAGCGGGCTCAACGGCTTCGAGGACATCTCCGACGCACGGCTGGCCGATGCCGAGCCTGTCTCCGGCGACCGCTTCAAGGTCGTTCACGAAGGGCGTGAGCTGTCCATCCGTCTGCTGTGGGTCAAATGCGCCCCGCCGGATGAAAAAGACGCGGGCATGAAAAATCTCGCCCGCCACTTCAAGATCGCCGACGAGGATGTGATCTCCATCGGCCGCTTTGCGCGGGAGTTCACCTCTGGATACTTGCGTGACAAGTCGCTGCGCCTGCTCGTCCGCCCGGATCGTGACAAAGACGGCACGCTGGCAGCGCTGTTGTTCCTGCCAGATGTCGGTCTCTATCAAAGCGTGCTCGTCGATCACGGGCTCGCCGCCGTCGTCCCGCCGCCGCGTGATCTCAAGCGCAACGCCACGGAGAAGGCGCTCATCTCCATGCTTGAAGCGCGTGAAAATGACGCAAAACAGCGCAAGCCGCCGCCCGGAGCCTGGGCGTTGCAACCCGAAAACGCGGAAGGAGGCAGGCCATGACACCCCGCATTCTCGGCATCGTTGTCTTGCTGCACTCTGCGGTTGTTTGGGCGCAGCAGCCCGCCGCTCCCGCGGCCGTCTCGCGACTTCAGCAGATGGAAAGCATCTACCAGAAGGAATTGAGCGCGCGCCACATCCCGCTGCTGGGCAAATACCTCACCGAACTGCAAAGGCTGGCTGCCACGGCGGCAGATCGAAAGCTTTACGACGCTGAGATCGCCCGCATTCAGCAGGTCATCAGTTCCGGCGGTGCCCTGGATCTCATCGCCCTGCAAAAATCTCAGTCAGGAGAGATGCCCATGCCGGCCCCCGCGCCGATGGCTGTGCCGCTGGAGCGCAAAGAGGCGCTTATCGCGCTCTCCCCCGCTCTTGCCCAGAGCCTTGTGCCTGCCGCACCGCCCGACGCGGTCGCCGCCACGCTCGGGGAGGCGGAATGGCGCATCGCCGCCATCAATGCCGGCACCTATGACGTGCTGCTCCATTATTCCTGCGAGGAACTCGCCACACCGCTGGCCCTCAGTGTCGAGTTTGCCGGGCAAAAGATCGAAAAGACCTTGGAGTCGGACCGCGCCACCAAGGACGGCCAGACGTTTCGCATCTTGCGTCTCGGCAGCCTGACCTTGACCGGGGATCATCGCGGCGAAACACTGCGCTTCACCGCCGGTGACAAAAACGCCGCCAAGCTCGTCCTCAAAAGCCTTCTCATCACCAAACCTCGCCCGCCCGCGAACTGACCTGCATGCGCCACCTCACTCTCATCCTCCTCGCTGTCTTCGCCTTGGGCGCTTTGCCTGGCTGCAAGCGCATCGAGGACAAGTTGCGCCGCCTTGCCGAGCAGAGCGGTGTCACACCCAAACCACCACCGCCCAAGCCGAAGCCTGCCGAACCCGTTTTGACCCCGGAAGAGCAGGCCATCGAAAAGAAGCTGCAGGAGTCGGCCATGCTCACCGCCGCCGTCCCGGAGCCGGATGTGCCCAAGGCACCTGTGTTCGAGCTGAACAAATCCGCCGTCGTCTCCATCCTCGGCTATCACGACTTTCGTGACCGTGGCGGCAGTCCCATGCTCATCGCGGCCTCCAAGTTTCGCGAGCAGATGCAGGCCATCAAGGACTCCAAGATTCCCGTCATCACGCTCAGCGATGTCATGGCCTGGAAGAAGGGCGAAAAGAACATCCCGGAAGAATCCATTGTCATCACCATGGACGACGGCTGGGAAGGCGTTCACACCTTCGCCTATCCTGTCCTGCGTGACTTCGGCTTCCCCTTCACCATCTACCTCTACAAAAAGTATGTGAACATCGGCGGCCGTTCGCTGAGCTGGGATCAGATCAAGGAAATGATGCAGAACGGCTGCGAGGTCGGCAGCCACAGCGTCTCTCACGAGAGTCTCAAAAAGCGTCCCAAAGGTGCCAAAAACGACGCTGACACTCAGCAGTGGATATTGGCTGAGCTGAAGGACTCGCGTGAGTTTCTGGAGCAGAACCTCAAGATCAAATGCACCTCCTTCGCCTATCCCTTCGGCATTTTCGATGAGGCCGTCATGGAGACCGGTTTGCAGATCGGCTACGAGTCCCTCGTCACCGTCAACGGCCAGAAAGTCACCTGGGACACGCCGAACGGCAAACTCGGCCGCTACATCATCCATGGGGACAGCGACACGAACTTCAAGCTCGCCACCAGCTTCCGCGGCCGCGGCGATGTCGGCTCCAACAAGTTCCTCGTCGCCGACGCCAAGAACGACAAAGGCGAGCAGCTCATCGACCTCAGTCCCAAGCCCGACGCGGTCACTGCCAACCGCATGCCGCTCATCGAGGCCGGTTTGAAAAAGCTCGGCACCGTCGTGCCGGAGAGCATCAAACTGCGCGTCGCCGGCCTCGGCACCGTGCCCGCCACCTACGATCCCGCCACCATGACCGTGCGCTATCAGTTCCCCTACAAGCTGCGTCACGAGGAATGCGCCCTCAGCCTCAGCTTCCAGCGCGATGCCGCCCAGCCCGCCGAAGTCGTGAGCTGGCGCTTCAAAATCGACCTCAAAGCCTCCTATCTCCCGGCGCAGTGACGCCGAATACTTTTCTCATCAGTCCTCATGTTCTCCTCCCTCACCGAAAAACTCGAACTCGCCTTTAAAAAGCTGCGCGGACAGGCCCGCATCAGCGAATCCAACGTCTCCGACGCCATGCAGGACATTCGCATGGCCTTGCTGGAGGCGGATGTGGATTTCAAGGTGGCGAAGGAACTCGTCGAGGCCGTTAAAACGCAGTCTGTCGGCGCGGAGGTGCTGCGCAGCGTTTCCCCCGGCCAGCAGATCGTCAAAATCTTCCACGACGAGCTGGTCAAAATCCTCGGCGAGGCGGTGGCGCTCAATGTCGATCCGCCGCAGCGCATTTTGATGACCGGCCTCAATGGCGCGGGCAAAACCACCACTTCCGCGAAGCTCGCCTCCTGGCTCAAGAAGCAAGGCCGTCGCCCGCTGCTCCTGGCGCTCGATTTGTACCGCCCGGCGGCCATCAAGCAGCTCCAGGTGCTCGGCCAGCAGCTCAATGTGCCGGTGTTTGCTCCGGCGGAAGGCGAGACCGATCCGGTGAAGGCGGCGAAGGCCTCACTCATTTGGCTGAAGGAGCAGGGCAGCGGCGTGGCCATCTTCGACACCGCCGGTCGTCAGGATCTCGACGAGGAACTGCTCGCCGAACTGAAAAAAGTCCGCGAGATCGTGCAGCCGAACGAAACCCTGCTCGTGGCCGATGCCGCCACCGGCCAGCAGGCCGTGAGCGTGGCACAGAAGTTCAACGACGCGGTCGGCATCACCGGACTGATCATGACGAAGCTCGATGGCGACGCGCGTGGCGGCGCCTTGCTCTCCATGCGCCAGGTCACGGGCCGTCCGGTGAAATTCCTCGGTGTGGGCGAAAAGATCGACCAGCTCGAAGTCTTCCACCCGGACCGCATGGCCCAGCGCATCCTCGACATGGGCGATGTGGTCAGCCTCGTCGAAAAAGCCGCTGAGGAGATCGACGAGAAGGAGGCCATGAAGCTGGCCGAGCGCATGCAGAGCAACAAATTCGACTTCAATGACATGCTCCAGCAGATGCGCATGATGAAGAAGCTCACCTCCGGCGGCGGCATGGGCGGCCTGCTGGGCATGCTGCCCGGCATGAGCAAGATGAAGGATGCCATCGGCCCGGATGCCGACAAAAAAATGAAGCACACCGAGGCGCTGATCCTTTCCATGACACCGAAAGAGCGCCAGCGCCCGGAGATCATCAACGGCCAGCGCCGCAAGCGCATCTGCAACGGCGCGGGCCGCCCCGTGATGGAGATGAACCAGCTCCTCAAGCAGTTTGAGATGATGAAGAAGATGATGAAGAACCAGGGGGCGATGATGCAGATGGCCAACGCGATGATGGGCGGCGCGGGTGGCGGCGGCGGCATGGGCGGCATGGGCGGCCTCGGCAGCCTGCTCGGCGGCCTCGGCGGTGGCGGCGGCAAGATGCCGAAGCTGCCGCCAGGCATGAAGTTCCCAGGCAAATTCTAATTCATCTTCACGAGACCCACATGAGCAACACACCCTTTCGCATCGGAGTCGCCGGCGTCGGCGCCATTGGCAAAAATCACGCGCGCATCATGGCGGAGATCGCCGCGAACAGCGATGGCGCGATCACTTTCGCCGGTGTGTATGACGCGGACCCCGCCCGCGCCGCCGAGTTTGCCGCCCAGTATCAAACGCATGCCGCGAGCGACCTGGAGGACTTCGCCCAACGCGTCGATGCGGCCACCGTGGCTGTGCCGACCATCTTCCATCGCAAAGTGGCCGAGCCGCTGATGCAGAACGGCATTCATGTGATGGTGGAGAAGCCGATCAGCGAGTCCTATGCCGAGGCGCAGGCATTGATCGAGCTAGCCAAGGCCAAGAGCGTCATTTTGCAGGTCGGGCACATTGAGCGCTTCAATCCGGTGCTGCGCCAGCTTGAGGAGCGCATGGACAATCCGCGTTTCATCGAGGCGCACCGCCTTTCGCCCTTTCCGAACCGCAGCATCGACATCGGAGTCGTGCTCGACCTGATGATTCATGACATCGAGATCGTGCTGCATCTGGTGAAGTCCGAGCTCATCCAGATCGATGCCGTGGGCATTCCGGTGCTGACCAAGCGCGAGGACATCGCCAACGCGCGTTTGAAGTTTGCCAACGGCTGCATCGCCAACATCACCGCCAGCCGCATCAGCCCGGAGAAGATGCGCAAGATTCGCGTCTTCCAGAGCAGCAGCTACCTGAGCCTGGACTACCAGGAGCAGAGCGGCTGGATTTACCGCAAGGACGGCATGCAGATCGTGCGTGAGGAGGTGGAGGTGGAGAAAGGCGAGCCGCTAAAGCTCGAAATCGCCGCTTTCGTCGAATGCGCCCGTCATGGCCGCCGTCCGGTCGTCACCGGCCAGGAAGGCGCGGAGGCGGTGCGCATCGCGCTGGAGATCACGGACCAGATTGAACGCAACGCCTCGCTGGGAACGAAGTGAGCCGCGAAATGGGGCGGCCTTACTTTGGTGGCGTGGTGGCTTCCTTAGCCGCCGCCTCCTTCAATGCAGCGGCCTTGAGGAGTGCCGCTTCATTTTGATCCGCGATGATTTTGTCTGCCGCAGCCCTCACCGCGATGGCTTTTTGATCCGCTTCATGCTGCGCGGCAGTTTTAGCTCGGGCCTCCGCAGTCTTTTTGCCGCATGAGGTGACGCCGCAGGCGAGCAACCCGAGGAGCAGCAGCAGGAGGATGATGGTGTGTCGTTTCATTAGTGAGGGCATCATCATGCGATGGTTTCACGCTGGATGACAGGTGGGTATTCACCCCATGGCGCGGGCCGGCCGCATGGCGCAATATCCTGCTGCGCGTTCCATCACTGGGTGAAACCGCACCAACCCAAGCACACCATGAAACTCACCGCCTTCGCACTCCTCGCCCTCACCACCCTTGCTGTCAGCAGTTGCAACAAACAGAAAGCCGCCATCGACGCCCGTGCCGACGCCACGCAAAACGCGATCGATCATGAAAAAGAGGCCGTGGACGTTGCCGCCAAAGAGGCTCTGAAGCAGACCAACACCAATGCCGAAATCGACAAGGCCAACATCGAGGCCGGCAAGGTCACTGACCAGGCCCGGCTCGACGCTGAGAAAGTGAAAGTCGAAGCCGAGGCGGCCGCCGCCAAGGCGCGTGTGGACGCTGAGAAGAAGTAGCCGCCGCGTTCGCGCTGACCTGCGCCTGCTGATGCGCCAGCCTTTTTTGAAGGCAGACAGTGCATCAGCAGGCTTCATTCTTGGCATTTCTTGCCCGGAGTCTTTTCCAGACGTATTCACGCGTCATGTCCGAGCATTCCAACGCGCGCCTGTTTGTCTGGTTCCGCATCCTGTTCAACTGTCGGTTCTATTACCCGGTGTTCACGATTCTGTTTCTCGACCTGGGGTTGAGCATCGGAGAGTTTGCGGCGTTGAATGTGGTGTGGGCGTTGACCAGCGTGGTACTGGAGGTGCCGTCAGGAGCGCTGGCGGACCGGTTTGGCCGCAGGCCGCTGGTGGTGGCGGCAGGTGTGCTCATGGTGTTGGAAATGGCAGTGCTCTGCGCCATGCCGCCGGGCCGGCATGACATCGTGCTGTGGCTGTTTGTGCTGAACCGCGTGCTTAGCGGCGCGGCGGAGGCTTGTGCCAGCGGAGCGGATGAGGCGCTGGCGTATGACTCGCTGCCCGAGGCGGAGCGCTCAAAGTTGTGGCCGCAGGTGATGGCGAGGCTGTCACGCGGGATGGCGCTGGGCTTTGTGGTGTCCTCAATCACCGGCTCCGTGGTCTATGATCATCACAGCCTGACAGCCGCGATGCAATTCCTGGGCTTGAATGTGGTCGTGGCGAAGAACGTGGCAATCAAGTTGCCGCTGTTTTTATGCCTGGGCACGGCGCTGGCCTGCCTCATGGTGACTTTGCGAATGACGGAGCCGCGCGTTCCCGTGGTGGCAGCCTCTTTTTGGCAAAGCGTGGGCGAGACCTGGGCCTCGATCTTGAAAACAGGCGGCTGGATCTGGCGCACGCGGGCGGCGTTCGCGCTGCTGCTGTTCGGCGTGGTGTTTGACAGCGTGATCCGGCTGTTCCTGACGGTGGCGAGCAATTTTTACCGGCTCGTGGGCATCGAGGAGGCCTGGTACGGCGTGATCGGTACCGGCGTGTCGCTGCTGGGGCTGGTGACGGCGGGCTTGATGGAGAAAAGCACGCGGGTGATGAACTCGTGGCAGAATCTCCTGTGGCTGGGCGTGGCAGTGTTCGCTGGATTGATGGCGGCGGCGCATCCGCAACCGGGCTGGGCGGGCATCGCGCTGGTGGTGCCGTTGTTCATGAGCATGCGCTTTTTGCAGTTCTTCCTCTCGCATTACCTCAATGAGATCGTGAGCTCGGAGCAGCGGGCCACGGCTCTGAGCTTTCGCGGACTGACCACGAATCTGGCTTATGGCGTGCTGACGCTGCTGTTTGGCTGGCAGACGAGCTGGGTGGGCGGGAATCTGGGCCTCAGCGCGGATGATCCGCAGGTCTTTGCCAAAGCGCTGACGCTTTGGCCGTGGTGGTTTGTGGGTACACTGGTGGTGGCAGGCCTGTGGCTGGCCCTGCGGCAGTTTTCCTCTGATGCGGATGAACAACCGGAGGGCCATGGCCGTCAGTAGCTTTACTCGACAGTTGTCAGTTTCACGACGTATTAAGGACACAACCATGAATCATTCGATCCTCCGCTTTTTCACAGGCCTTGCGGCTGTCGTGCTGCTTTCGCAGTGCGCTGTCGGTCCACAGAGCCGCATTGAACGCAATCCGCAGATGTTCAACCAGCTTAGCAGCCGCGAACGCGAACTCGTGACCAGCGGCGTCATCCGCGAGGGCATGAACCGCGACGCGGTCTTTCTGGCCTGGGGCAGGCCGGATCAGGTCTCGGTGGGCACCAGCCGGGGCAAGGAAATCGAGTCCTGGACCTACCTCGGCGAGCGCCCGGTGCGCAGCTACAACATGAACATGGGCTTTGGTTTTGGAGGCTGGGGTTACGGCGGCTGCGGCCCGTATGGCTGGGGGGGCGGCTATCCTTACATGGGCGGTGGTCCCACCGTGATGTATGTGCCCTACACGGCGGGTGTGGTGGAGTTTACGCGGGGACGCGTGACGCACTGGAGCGCGTCGCCACGCTGAAGCCTCTCTCGCATGCTTCATGAGCGTTCCTGAAGAGCATCTGGCCTCACGTCGTGCGCTTAAATCCCGCGACACACGCTGGGCGCATGCGCTGGCTGGAATGCTGGCGCGATCAGGCCAGTCTCCAAACGTGATCTCGGTGTTGAGCGTGCTCTTTTCCGCTGGCGCGATGGCTTGCTTCCTCGTGGCAGGAGATCAAACGAGCACGGCTGGCATTCTGGGCGTCTGGCTCGGAGCTATCGCCTGCATCCAAATGCGTCTGGTGTGCAATCTGATGGACGGCATGGTGGCGGTGGAAGGTGGCAAAGGATCGCCCGTGGGCGCGATCTACAACGATGCACCGGATCGTGTGGCGGATGTTTTGATTCTGGTCGGCGCCGGTTACAGCGGCGCAGGTGATCCAGGTGTGGTGAAGCTCTTTGACGTGATCCCGCTGGGCTGGTGCTGCGCCGTCGTGGCAGTGTGGGCGGCCTACATTCGCGTGCTGGGCGCTTCATTGACCGCGAAGCATGATTATCGGGGGCCGATGGCGAAACAGCATCGCATGGCGGTGCTTTGTGGCGGCGTTTTGATCGAAATGATCCAGCATCTCGCGGGATGGGACCGAACAGGCATTCTGATAGCGCTGACACTCATCTTTTTCGGCGGCTTGTGGACCTGCTGGCGTCGTCTGGCTGTGCTGGCGCAGGAGTTGTGTTCGAAGTCAGCGGCAAATTGATTCCCACTGGAATAATTCACGGCACGGCGCGTCTTAGTCCTGCCCATGCGGCGTTTAGCTTTTGCACACCATGAAAAAAACCCTCCTTATTCTCGCCACTGCCTTTGCAGTCACTCTCCACGCGGCTGATTTCCCCGAAGGCAGCCCGAAATTCGCCACTGCCAACGATGTCGTGACCAAGGCGGCCAAGGAAAACGGCAAGCCCACGATTCTAGTCTTCTCCGCCTCCTGGTGCGGCCCGTGCCAGGAAATGAAGAAGGAAGTCTATCCCAGCGCGGCGGTGAAGCCCTTCCATGACAAGTTCAACTGGGCCTACCTTGACATCGATGTGGATGCCAACCTGAAGCTGTTCGAGAGCCACAAGCTCGAAAGCGTGCCGCACCTGCTGTTCCTTGATGCGAGCGGCAAAACCATCGACCAGCAGGAAGGCGGCTCTTCTCCGAAGGAATTCGCCAAGAAGTTGGAGAAAGTGCTGAAGAAGGTCGAGCCTGCCAAGACCGCGAGCGCGAACTGACTCAAGGCGTGCCGGTGACAATCAGTGGTGCCTTCCGGCGCGCGCCGATGTACACCGGCGAACGCTGCCTCTCCAGCCACTTGTGCTGGAAGGGCAACTCGGTGTTAAAGGCATGAAAGTGCCACGGTCCGTCGTCGGTGCGGATCGAGTATTGCAGCGCACGTCCTCCATCCAGCAGCGTGGCATGCTGCACATCGAGCTTGCGGGCGATTTCGGTGACCTCGCTCACATTCATCACACCGCCGTCACCGGAGAGCACGAAGACGATGGTGCCGTCCTTGCGCATGCCGCCGAGGGCACGATAGCTGATCTTGGAGCCGTCAAAGAACTCATCCGGCTTCATCTCCACATAGGAAAAGGTGGTGTGGTTTTTCATGACGGAGGGATAAACCTGTGATCCTTCCTGAATCAGGCCGGGCACTTCATTGAGCAGCGATTTCGGTCCGAACCACGGACGGCCGTCTTTGACAAAAAAACAGCCGCTCCAGTCGCCAAAGGGCGAGTTGACCTGTTTCCCTTCGTGATAGACCCAGCCCATGGGCCGCCCCTTGGGATCGCGAAAATTGGCCGTGATGGCGAACCACAGGTTTTCCTCCCCAATGCGCTCACGGGCCGTGGTGAGCGCGAACTTGGGCAGGAAGGTGGTCATGAAATCAAAACGGTCGGGCGCAAGCGTGACCACATGCACCTCCGCGCCGAACACACGCTGTGCCATGTCCGCGAAGGAGCCGCCAGTGCGCCGCACTTTGAGTGTGTTCCAGCTCATGCCGGGTTCATCGTGCCGTTTGATCATCGCGGCGGCGAGGTCGGCGGTGGTCAGGGCGTTGGCGGATTTCCACTCGCCGCGTTTGGAGAGGATTTGCAGGGGTTGGGTGGAGTTCCGCACGCTCAGGGCCACCAGATTGCTGTTCACATTGAAAAACACCTCGGCGACAAGCCACACCAGCAGCAAGCTGAGTACAGCGAGCAGCAGCAGCGTTTTTAAGCATCCACGTTTTCCAGCCATGATGAGGGTGGGGCAGAATGGAGCACTCAGAATGACGATCAAGCGCGATATGTCCGCCCGCAGATGAAGATTGATTCATTCGTCACTTTGTCCGAGCATCGCCTCATGATGAAGACTCTCGCCGCCGCTCTCTTTCTCGCCGCGTTCAGCCTGCATGCGCAGACACCTGTTCTCACGCTCAAGGCCGCCACGGATCGCCCTGACGCGCTCTACAAAACTGGGGAGACAGTCACGTTCACCATCGAGGTGACGCAGGACGGCAAGCCGCTGGCAGACGGCAAAATCTCCGGTGTTTTGTCCAAAGACGGCGTGCAGCCCCAGCCGCCGCAAACGCTGAATGTGAAGGGCGGGAAGGCGACAATCATCGGCAAGCTCGACGAACCCGGCTTCCTGCTGCTGCGTGCAAGCAGTGGCAAGACATCGGCGATGGCTGCCGCAGGTTACGATCCGCTGCAACTCAAGCCCAGTATGCCGGTGCCGGAGGATTTTGACTCTTTCTGGGCCGCGCAGAAGGCCGCGCTCGCCAAGGTGCCGATGAAATCAACGCTCACGCCTGTGACAACGACGGTGAAGGGCGTGGACGCGTTTGATGTGCAAGTGGATTGCCTCGGCAAACCGGTTTCCGGCTATCTGGGCCGCCCGAAAAACGCGAAACCAAAGTCGCTGCCTGCCATTTTGCACGTTCATGGCGCGGGCGTGCGCAGCTCAGGCCTGGCCAGCGTTTCCTGGGCAGCGAACGAGGGCGGCATGCTGTCGCTGGACATCAACGCTCACGGCATTCCGAACGGGAAGCCCAAAGAGTTCTACGACGCGCTCACAAATGGAGAGCTGAAGGGCTATCCGCAGTTTGGCAACAAGGACCGCGAGCAGTGCTACTTCAAAGGCATGTTCCTGCGCCTGATCCGCGCCATCGACTTTCTCACCGCGCAGCCGGAGTGGGATGGGAAGACGCTGATCGTTTATGGCAGCAGCCAGGGCGGCTTCCAAGCCTTTGCCGCAGCAGGACTCGATGGGCGTGTGTCGTTCATCTGCGCTGGCGTGCCTGCAGGCTGCGATCACACCGGCAGCCAGGCCAATCGCATCAGCGGCTGGCCGAAAATCGTGCCGAATGACGCCGAGGGCAAACCGGACGCCGCCGCGTTGCAGGCGTCACGTTACTTCGATTGCGTGAATTTTGCCGCGAAGGCGAAATGCCGTGGCGCGGCTGTGACCGTCGGCTTCATCGACACGACCTGCCCGCCGACGAGTGTCTATGCGGCCTACAACGCGCTGACGATGACCAAGTCCATCCACCCCGATGTTCTAGCCGGCCACACCAACACACCTGCCGCCTCCAAATTCATGCAGGAGTCGGCTTTCAAGCATGTGCGGTCAATGAAGTGAGTATCGCCTACTTTTCCTGACCGGAGGCGATGGGCATGATGCCGAGCTCACGGGCGTCAGAGATCGAGATCAACTGTATGTTGGGGTCTTCCTCGCTCTCAAATGCCTCCGCATGCTCTTCCAGAGCCTCGTTCCCGGTCTCGACCGCGCTGCTGAAGGTCTTGTAGGAAGCCTGGAACTCCTTGAGGCGGGCTTTTTGCGGCAGCTTGGGCAGGTCTTTCACGGGGTTGAGCTCATTGTCACCCAGCATGGTGGTTTCGAGGCCGATCGTCTGGGCGTCCTCGCCCTCGCCTGTATCGAAGGCCAGGAAGCAATGGCCTGGAACCATGACGAGGTAGGAGTTGATGCCGATCTTCTGCAGGATGGAGGACATCAGCACGGAACCGTCCACGCAGTTCGCCTGGGTGGCCGCGACAGAGTCATCGATGAACCGTACAGTCTGGCTGACGACGAACTTGCTCGGCGTCGTGGTGGAAACGTCGCTGTACTTGATGCCTCGGCGTTGCAGCACATTCCAGATGGCAAAGACCTGCATCATCACTTCCTTGGGATCATCGGACTGATAGCCTGTGAAACCCGACACGAGCCCGCTTTGCAGCGCTTCTTTGAGGATGCTGTCCACCAGCGGGTGGTTCTCGTTCACATAGGCGGCGAAGAGCCATGAGAAGTCGTCGAAATCCTCGCCATCCTCATCCATCAGCACATAAAACGGGCATTCGTTGATGGACTTCAAAATACAGGTCTCAGTTTGATCCGGCAGCTCCTCGCCGTTGACCTTGACCTTGAAGATGACATTCACCGGGCGCTGCTGACGCACCTTGAGCAGGGCCTCGTAGTCCCAGGCGGCTTTGGGGAAAATAAGAGCCTCACCATCGCGGGTGGTCTTGCTGACCGTGCCTTTCCACTTTGACGGCTTCATGTAGCCATCGACAGCGATCTCCACCTCGACCGCCGCCCCTTTCGGCAGACCGGTCATTTCCACAGCGAGCCAGGCGTTTTCATCACCATAAATCGGAGTTTCCTGCTTTTTGAGCTTGGGGTCCTCCTCGGTTTTTTTATCCTCCGCGTTTTCTTCATCTCCATTCCAGTCCACCGTGGCGGTGGAAATGATGGCGCTGGGGAAAAGATCTTTTTCCGTGTAGGACCAGGGGACAAAAACAGGCTCAGCCGAAAGCAACGAGGCTGAAAGTAACAGCAGGGAGGTGGGGATCTTCATGTCGTGATTGATTGGGAAAGCACGTTCAACGCTGACCGTGAGAGTGCGTCATAAAGCCCTGATTGGGCGTGGAGTAAACAAGCAACAAGCTTGAATGCACAGGAGGCCATGGAAATGCCAAATCGTGGCGAGGCTCAGCTATCGCGGCATCAAATCTGCGCTCGATAACCAAATGTGCCTCGCAGAATGTCACGCCAGGATCTCGCTCACCACCCGGGCTTGCGGGTTTTCCACGAGGATCTGATCGACGCCGTTGCGCTTGTAGCTGAGCTTTTTCGGATCGAGGCCGAAGAGGTGAAGCAGCGTGGCGTGGTAGTCGTAGTGGTTGACCACGTCTTTGACGGCGTGGTGGCCGAATTCGTCGGTCTCGCCGTGCATGTGGCCGGCTTTGAAGCCGCCGCCAGCCACCCACATGCTGAAGCCGTAGGTGTTGTGATCGCGGCCGACGGACTTGCGGTCCTTGGCACCGGCGCGGTTTTGAATCACGGGCAGGCGGCCCATCTCACCGCCCCAGTGAACGATGGTGGTGTCGAGCAGGCCGCGCTGCTTCAAATCCGTGACGAGGGCGGCAGCGCCTTGATCGACGTAAAGGCAGGAGGCGGGCAGCGAGGAGAGAATGCTGGAGTGGTGGTCCCAGGTTTGATTCCCGGTGAACAATGACACGCAGCGCACGCCACGCTCGACAAGACGTCTGGCGATGAGGCAACGCGTGCCGAACTCGGCAGCGGCGGGATTGTCGATGCCGTAGAGCTTCTTGGTGGCGGCGCTTTCTTGAGAAATATCGAGCGCCTCCTTCGCGGCAGTCTGCATGCGGGCGGCGAGTTCAAAAGACTGGATGCGGGCTTCCAGATCAGCCTCGCCGGGGCGGGCTTCGAGGTGCTCGCGGTTGAGGCGCTGCACAAAGTTCAGGTAGCGGGCCTGAGCATCGCCTTTGAGGCTCAGAGGCGCGTCGAGATTCGGAATACGCGGTTCTTTGGGGCGGATGACGGTGCCCTGGAAGAGCGAGGGCAGCCAGCCGTTGCTCCAGTTGTCCACACCGAGCACGGGAACGCCGCGTGGATCGGTGAGGGCGACGTAGGCGGGCATATCCTGGTTTTCGGAGCCGAGGCCGTAGGTCAGCCAGCTTCCGAGCGTGGGGCGACCGCCGGTGACCTGTCCGTTGAGCAGGGCGTAGATGGACTGGCCGTGATTGTTCACGCCGGTGTGCATGGAGCGAATGAGTGTGACGTCATCCACGATGCGGGAGAAGTGCGGCAGCAGTTCGCTCACATCCATGCCGCACTGGCCGTGCTTCTTGAACTTCCATTGCGGCCCCATGACCTCGCGGCTGGCACCGGCGGCATCGTCGTATTTGACCTCGCCGGGAAATTCCTTGCCATCGAGCTTCATCAGCTCGGGCTTCGGGTCAAACAGGTCCATGTGGCTCGGCCCGCCCTGCATGAACATCGAGATCATCGCCTTCGCCTGACCGAAACCGTGCGGCATCTTCGGCTTGAGGTCGAAATGCTGCGCCGCGGCGCGTTCCGAAGTCGCCAGCAGACCTTGCTCTTGCAGCAGCGTGGCCAGGGCAATGCCACCGATGCCGTAGGCGGAGCGATGAAGGATGGAGCGACGGGTTTCGAGCATGGGTTGTTTACGCGGGATGGAACGTGAGTTTTGCGAAGCGTCGCAGGGAAGAAGGTTCAAAGGCTCAGAATCACGGACTTCTCACGCCTCCCATCTTCGCCCTTCGCTTTCTGCCGAATCTTGCTATGAGGTGAGCGACCATGACCGAAGCCACCCAACCGAACACCGCCCCTGGACGCTGGATTCGCTTTGCCCTCGTCATGCTGCCGCTGGGCACGATTCTTCTGGGCATCGCGAGCTTTGGCATCTGGCAGTGGAAGAAGGACCAGGCGGCGGATCGCTCCTTCAAGTATGCGATGGCGCTGCGGCGCACGATCAGCCTCGAAGGCATCCAGAGGCATGCGGGCATCATCCGCGAGGCATTGGGCAAAGAGGACCGACATCTGAGCATCCCTGGCTATCTCGAATCGACCATGGGCGCGGAGAACATGGGCTACACGGTGCGGCGGGCGCGCTTCGGGGCCGAGCAGTCGAACATCGACGCGGAACTCACGGGCAAGACGCGGCCGCGCGAGATCGTGATGGCGCTGGCGCTTTACGACGCGGACAAGACGCGGCTCGAAAGCAGCACGCAGGCCATCGCTGAGCTGCTCAACGTGGCGCATGAAACCACGGGCGAAGCGGTGGCGAGGTCATTGCGCTACGCGGTGATCCCGAATAGCGAGGAAGCGCTCAAGCAACTGAAGGAAGGCATGCGGAACGAGGAAGAACGTCTGATGCACCTGCTGGTGCTAGGTTCTCCCAACGAAGCCACGCTCAACCAAATCAACACCGTGCTGGAGACGAAAGCCCGAGGCACGCGTGTGCTCCCCTGCCCTGCGGGCGAGAACGCCGAGGCCACGCTCACCCACGCCCGCACACTCAAAGAAATGCTGCTGCAAGCAGCCGAACGGCCATGATCACCACCTGCCGCCAGATGCAGCAATGCGAGGAGGCCGCGTTCACACGCGGCGTGAGCGCGGCGGCATTGATGGAGGAGGCGGGGCGAGGCATCGCGAACGTGGTGCGGCAGTTTGCACCGCGACCAGGATCGCTGGTGCTGTTTCTCGGCAAAGGAAACAACGCGGGCGACGCGCTCGTCGCGGCGCGGGAACTCATCGCGGATGGTTGGAAGTTGCACGCGCGGCTGTGCTGCGCACCGGAGTCGATGAAGGAGCTGCCGCGTGAGCATTTCGCCGCGCTGGGAGGCCGACTGCGCGTGGTTGAAGACGCGACGACCTTTGATTTCCCTGCCGGACCGCTGGTGAGTCTTGATGGCCTTCTCGGCATCGGCGCGCAGGGACCGATGAAAGCGGAACTGCAGGTGCTGGCGCGTGAGATGAACGCACTGCGTGAGCACAAGCACGCGCTGACCATCGCGATGGACATTCCCTCCGGCCTCGACGGTGATCATGGCGATGCCAGCCAGGACGCAGTGGAGGCAGATGTGACCGCCGTGGTGGCGCAGATCAAGGCGGGCCTGCTCGAAGACGGCGCGGATCACCACGTCGGCCGCATCGCGCTGGTGCCGCTGGCAGAATTGTCGAAGTGCGAGGGCGATCCGACGGCGCTGACGCTCACACCGAGTGTTTTGCGCACCTGGCTGCCGCGACGAGCGAATGACATGCACAAGGGCGAGGCCGGACGAGTTGGCATTCTGGCCGGATCACGCGGATTTCTCGGCGCAGCGGAACTGGCGTGCCGAGGCGCGATCCGAGCGGGCGCGGGCCTGGTCACGCTGCTGGTGAAAGAGGGAGTTTATCCGCTCATCGCGCCGCGTGTGCCTGCGGAGGTGATGGTGATGCCGGTGGATGATTACCGCGACGTTTTAGACATGCGCTTCGACGCACTCGGCATCGGCCCCGGACTGGGCTTTGATGACGAGAAGGAAATCATCGAGGTCTTGAGGCAGTCGAAGACGTCGACTGTCGTCGATGCGGACGCGCTGACGATGCTGGCCCAGCATCCCGAGGTACTGGACCAGACGGCCAAGCTGCCGCGCCTGCTGACGCCGCATCCCGGCGAGTTGGACCGCCTGCTGCGCAACTTTCCCGGCTGGCACGGCATGAGCCGCCGCAAGGTCGTCGAATCACTCACCGACCAAGCGTCCGGACGCACGCTGTTGCTCAAAGGTGCGCGCACGGTCATCGCCACCTGCGGCCAGCCGACGCTGTTCAACACCACCGGCCACCCCGGCATGGCCAGTGGCGGCATGGGCGATGTTTTGACCGGTGTGTGCGCCGCTTTCGCCGCCCAGGACGTGCCGTTGCATCGCGCCGCCGGTCTTGCCGCGTGGTTATGCGGTCGTGCGGCTGAAATCGCGCTTATACGCGATTTCATCGCCGCCGAGGCCGTCTGCGCGAACGATGTGGCGGCCCATCTCGGCGCCGCGTTGCTTGATTTAAAAGAAGGCCGCTTCTAACACTGCCCCCATGGCCGCTAACGCCGATTCATTCACGATTCCGACCCGAGGCAAAGGCACTTACGAGATCACGGAGCGCTGCCAGCAGATCGTGAAGGCCAGCGGCATCCGCACCGGGACCGCCACCGTCTTCGTGCAGCACACGAGCGCGAGCCTTGTGATCTACGAGAATGCCGATCCGTCCGCGCGCACGGATCTGCACAGCTTCTTTGATCATCTCGTGGCGGAGGACACGCCCTACTTCGTCCACACGCATGAAGGCCCGGACGACATGCCGAGTCATCTACGCATGGCGCTGACAAGAACTTCGGAGGTGATTCCGGTGGTGAACGGACAACTCGCGCTTGGCACCTGGCAGGGCATTTTCCTTTTCGAGCACCGTCGCGCTCCGCACACGCGGAGCATCGTCGTCAGCGTGGTGGGAGAGTGATCACGGAGGGATCAGAAGATGGTAGCCAGGGGCAAGTCTGCGAAGCAGATGCCGCCCCTGGAACATGGCAAAACATTCGCCCGGTGATGCCCGCATGCCGGAGGCATGCGAGAGGCGTTCATGAATCATTCGAGAACGAAGAATCGTTGGACGCTTCTTGCATTCCTCCGGGATGCGACCTTGAACAAGGTGTGGCTTTTTCGTACTCTCCAGGGGTGGAGCTCGCTGCGCGAGCTTACCCCTGGCTAATTTCTCTGATCCCTTCGGGATCAACATCACAACGTGAAGGCATGGCTTGTTCAGCCGAGCGCCTTCAGGTAATCAAACGTGTACAGGCCGGTGTTATGGCCGTCGCTGAAGTCAAACTGGATGGCGTAGCCGCCGACCATGCGCCAGTCCTTCACGGTGACGCCGGGGAAGGTTTTCTGGTTGGTGCCGCCGATCTTGTTGCCGAGGAGATCGCGCTCGCCGGTGTTTTCGGCGCTCGGTGAGGCAGCGCGGAGTTTTTCCATGGCGATGTACTGCTCCGAGCCGTCACTCCAGACGATGGCGACTTCGGTGCCGATGAGTTCGAGACGTGTTGGGGACATGACGGAGTGAGATGTTAGAGGTGAGCAGTTAGATGTTCCGATCGACGAATAACGAGGCTGAAAAGCAAAAGGGACGCCTTTGGAGCGTCCCTTTTGAAGATTTAAGCTGATCCGTGAAGGATTAGCGGGAGTAGAGTTCGACGACGAGCTGCTCGTTGGCGATCGGGTTGATCTCCTCGCGCACGGGGACGCGATTGACGACGCCGCTCATCTTGTCGCGATCAACAGTCATCCAGTCGGAAGCCGGGGTGCCCTGGGTCATTTCGAGGAAACGACCGATGAGCTGCTGGCTGCGCTGGCTGGTAGTGCGGGCGGCGACGACGTCACCGGGCTTGCACTGGAAGCTGGCGATGTTCACGACCTTGCCGTTCACAGTGATGTGGCGGTGGCTGACGAGCTGGCGGGAGGCGAAACGGGTGTTGGCAAAGCCCATGCGGTACACGACGTTGTCGAGACGCAGTTCGAGCATTTGAAGGAGGTTTTCACCGGTCACGCCCTTGCGGCGCTGGGCTTCGGCGAAGAAGCGGCGGAACTGCTTCTCCATGAGGCCGTATTGGAAACGCAGCTTCTGCTTTTCAGCGAGGGCGGTGCCGTATTCCGAGGTCTTGCGGCGGGTGTTGCGCGCACCGTGCTGTCCGGGCGGGAAGTTGCGGGTTTCGAGAGCCTTGGAGGGGGCGAAAATAGCAATGCCGAAGCGGCGGTTGATTTTTTCGCGGGGACCAGTGTAGCGAGCCATAGTGAGTGAGTAGAAAGAGGCTGAAAAAGATTAGACGCGGCGGGCTTTGGGCGGACGGCAGCCGTTGTGCGGCACAGGAGTCACATCCTTGATGGTGGTGACTTCGACACCAAGGGCCTGGACAGCGCGCACGGCGGACTCACGACCCGAACCTGGGCCACGAAGACGAACTTCAGCCTCGCGGAGGCCATGTCCCATAGCTTGACGGCAGGCGTCCTGCGCCACGACCTGGGCGGCGTAGGCGGTGCCTTTGCGTGAGCCACGGAAACCCATCTTACCCGAGGTGGACCAGCCGATCACGCCGCCATTGCGGTCAGTGATGGTGACGATGGTGTTGTTGAACGTGGCGTAAACGTGAACAATGCCAGCCGAGACGTTCTTGGAACCCTTGGCCTTGACGACCTTTTGCTCGGCGGCCTCGCCACCGATTTCGAGCCAGACGCTCTGGGAAACCTGCTTGTCACCGCTGGTGGAGGGACGCTGGTCTGCGGGTGCGGCAGGGGCGGCGGGGGTAGCAGGCGCTGCAGGGGCGGGGGCCGCTGCGGCAGGTGCGATGGGGGTCGTTTCGTCAGCCATAGTAGGGGGAACGGATCGTTGCGTGAATTGGAATTACTTGGCCTTCTGGGCACCGACGGTCTTGCGCGGTCCTTTACGAGTGCGGGCGTTGGTGTGGGTCCGCTGGCCGCGCACAGGCAGGCCACGGCGATGACGATGAGCACGGTAGCAGTTGATGCCAAGGATGCGCTTCATGTGAATCTGAATCTCACGACGAAGGTCGCCTTCGATCGCGATCTTCATGCCCTGGATGGCCTGCGTGATGGCGGAGATCTGCTCGTCGGTCAGCTCGCCCGCACGGATGTTAGGGTCGATGTTGGTGGCAGCAAGAACTTTGCGGCTGAGGGAAAGACCGATGCCATAAATGTAGGGCAACGAGTATTCGATCTTTTTTTCGTTCGGGATTTCGACTCCAAGCAGGCGGGCCATAATTCAGTATTAGGTGGTGAGAAAAGTGGATTAACCCTGACGCTGTTTGTGGCGTGGGTTTTTGCAGACAACACGGACAACGCCTTTGCGGCGGATCACGCGGCAAAGTTCGCAGAGGGGTTTAACGGAGGTACGGACACGCATACTTAGGAGGTAAAGAAGGTGAGTCTGGGGGAACTCAAAACCCCGCTTTGGCGGCGGGGGGCGTGATGTCTAACACAGTCGAAAACTCGCGCAAGCTGGATTTTTGCAGTTTTACACCGGTTTTTGAGGGCCTTCTGAACAACTGCGGAGAGCAGTTGCCGTGCATGCGATGAACGGCATCATAGGCGCTTCATGAAAAACATCCTCTGCTTCGGTGACTCAAACACCTGGGGCTTCATCCCTGAAAGCATCACCGCCCCCTTCCCTGTCCGCCACCCGCATGATGTGCGCTGGACCGGAATTTTAGGCCGCGAACTTGGCCCGAACGCGCATGTGATCGAAGAAGGTCAGAACGGTCGCACTACCGTGCATGACGACCCTTTTGCCACCGCCCGTAATGGCAAACTCGTGCTGCCGGCGATCCTGGAAAGCCACAAGCCGCTCGATCTCGTGGTGCTCATGCTGGGCACGAACGATTTGAAGAATGTCTTCGGCGTCTCCCCAGGTGAGATTGCGATGGGTGTTAAAATTCTGGCCCAGATGATCCTCGGCAGCGATGCCGGACGTGCGGCGAAGTCACCGAGGCTGCTCCTCCTTTGCCCGCCCGCCATCGGCCAGCAGAATCACCTGCCAGACATTGCGGCCAAATTCCCGAACGCCTTCAAAGACAGCCGTGAGCTGCCCCGGCACTACGAGGCGCTCGCCGCCGCACTCGGCTGCGCATATTTGAACACGCAAACACTCATCACCGCAGGAAGCGACGGCATCCATCTCGACGCGACGGCGCACGCCATCCTCGGCAAGGCGGTCGCCACGGCGGTGAAATCCCTGCTCCCACCCGACGCATGACCTTGATCGAAAAATTCTACCCAGTGATGAAGCCCTGGCTATTTCGCATGGATGCGGAACGTGCCCACACGCTCACGGTGAAGATGATGGTCATCGCTCATCGTCTGGGCATGCTCAAAAGCGTGGTCAGCACGCCGCAGCAGCCGCGCAAGGTGATGGGCCTGACGTTTCCAAACGTGCTCGGCCTCGCCGCCGGCATGGACAAGTCCGCCAGCGCTGTCGATGCCTGGGGTGCGCTCGGATTTGGCTTTGTCGAGGTCGGCACACTCACACCGCGCCCGCAGCCGGGAAATCCCAAGCCACGCCTGTTCCGCCTGCCAGAGCACGAGGCTTTGATCAACCGCATGGGCTTCAACAACCCCGGCATCCACTCCGCCGTCAAAAAACTCAAGAGCCGCCGAACGAAGGCCGTGGTGGGCGTGAACATCGGCAAGAACTTCGACACGCCGAACGAGAAAGCGGTGGACGACTATCTGCACTGCCTCAAGGCCGCGTACGCTGTGGCCGATTACATCGCGGTGAACATCTCCTCGCCGAACACGAAGGGACTGCGTGATTTGCAAGCCGAAGGAGCCGTGCGGCAGTTGATCGCTGAGTTGAAGAAAGAGCAGGCCTCTTTGCAGAAGGAACATGGCAAAACCGTGCCGCTGCTCGTCAAGATCGCCCCGGATCTCAATGACATGCAGATCGAGGCTCTGGCCCGTGTCTTCAACGAGCAGAACATCGACGGCGTCATCGCCACCAACACCACCATCGACCGTGAAGCTGTCACAGGTCACGCTTTGGCCCAGGAAACCGGCGGACTTAGTGGCGCTCCGGTGCGCGAACGCTCCAATCTCGTGCTCCAGGCCTTCCGCATGCTGTTGAAGGAATCCGTGCCCCTCATCGGCGTCGGCGGCATTCTGAGTGGTGCTGACGCGGTGGAGAAAATGAAGGCAGGGGCCGCATTGGTGCAGGTTTACAGCGGACTCGTTTATCGCGGCCCGGGTTTGGTGCGGGAAATCTTGGGACAAGTTAAGTAGTCAAGGATTCGTCAAGGACTGTTCAAGACGCACGCCATCACCTCTTGACCACCTTGACGCTTCACTCATCTCTGCCAAACTCGCACCCATGGAAACACTCCCCAAAATTCACGAGAAACAGCCCGTCGCCGTCGAACTGCCAGCCGGAGACCATTGGTGGTGCGCGTGCGGCCTGAGCGGTCACCAGCCCATGTGTGATGGCAGCCACAAGGGCACCGGATTCGGCCCGAAGAAGTTCAACCTGCCCGAGGCCAAGAAAGTCTGGCTGTGCAACTGCAAGCACAGCAAGAACCCGCCCTTCTGCGACGGCTCGCACAAGGCGCTGTAAACAAGCCCTGACATCGCCTCGCCGGCACACAATCACGCTGAACGCGTCGTGATGGGAATATCCCGCACGACGCGTTCTCTCATCCGCACTTCAAAGCCTGTCTGATATGAGTTTCCGATCCTTCCCCGTCGCCCTTGGCCTTTTCCTGGCCGCAGTTTCATTGAATGCGCAATCCATCGGCCTGCCGGGCCTGGATGACGGGCCAAAGACTCAGGTCAGCGCCTCATTGCTCTCGGAGGTCAGTGCTGCCGCGCCGGGCGAGGCATTTCGTGTGGCCGTGAAAGTGGTGCATGCGGCAGGCTCCCATACTTATGGCAAGGTTCTGCCACCAGAGATCATTGGCAAACCCACCAAGCTGATCTGGATGCTGCCGGAGGGCTGGAAGATGGAGGAACTGCCCTGGCCTGCCGTGCATCCGTTCAAGGGGCTCGATGGAACGGCCAGCGAGGGCTATGAGGGCACGGTTTATCTGCCAGCGAAGATCATTCCGCCTGCCAATGGTGCCATCGGCTCAACCGCAGAACTTCAGGTGAAGGTGGACGGGCTGGTGTGCGATGACAAAAGCTGCATGCCCTTCAAACAGGAGGCCAAAATCAATCTTGCCCTTGCCGCCATGCCGCAGGTGAACGCGGAACAGGCCGCGATCTTTGACAAGCTGCCAGCCTTGGAGAAAACGGCTGCTGAAACACCTCCAGCGAAAGCAGCCGGCGGCGAAGCAGCGGCAGCAGTGCCTCCGACCTTTCTCTTCATCATGTTCTCCGCCTTTGTGGGCGGTTTGATCCTAAACATCATGCCCTGCGTGTTTCCCGTGCTCGGCATCAAGGTCGTCGGCGTCGTGCAGCAGGCAGGCGAGGACCGCAAGCAGGTTGTGCTGCACGGCCTCGTGTACACGCTGGGTGTCCTGGTCATGTTTTGGGCGCTGGGCGGCCTCGTCGTCGCGCTGGGCAAGGGCTGGGGCTTTCAGCTCCAATCCGCCGGGTTCAATTACGCCCTCGCCGCGTTCTTCCTCATCTTCGGCCTGAACATGGCCGGCGTGTTTGAGATCGGCGCGTCCGCCGTCGGCGTGGGCGCGAATTTGCAGGCCAAGCACGGGCTGGGCGGCTCGTTTTTCTCCGGCCTGCTGGCCACGGTGGTCGCCACACCATGCTCCGCGCCATTTCTCGGCACCGCGCTCGGCTTCGCGGTGAAACTGCCAGCGCCACAGGCCATGCTACTGTTCAGTTTGATCGGCCTCGGCCTCGCCAGCCCGTTCCTGCTGCTCTCGGCGTTTCCCAAGCTCGTCTCCGTGCTGCCACGGCCCGGCGCATGGATGGAAAGCTTCAAGCAGGGCATGTCCTTCCTGCTCTTCGGCACCGTTTGCTACATGCTGTGGGTGCTGACAGGCATGGTCGAGGGACTGCCGATGCTCTGGCTCATGCTTAGCCTGGTGCTGGTGGGCCTCGGCTGCTGGATCTACGGGCGCTGGTCGCTGCCGCACAAGCCAGCCCGCACACGACTCATCGCGGTCCTGCTGGCGCTGGCGGCGATTGGAGGCGGCTTGCGGCTCGGCTGGCCGCACATCGAAAAACAACCCGCCGGAGCGCATGGCGCGAAGTTTGAAAATGGCCTGCTATGGGAGCCTTGGTCCGAAGCCAAGATCAAGGAACTCACCGCCGCAGGCAAGCCGGTGTACATCGACTTCACCGCCAAGTGGTGCCTGACCTGCCAGGTGAACAAGCGCGTCTATCCAGACGCGAGGATTCAAGAACTCTTCAAGAAGTACGGTGTGGTGGCCGTCAAAGCCGACTACACCAACGAGGACGAGCCGATAAAGCAAGCCTTCACCGCCCTGGGTCGTGGTGCCGTGCCAGTGAACGCGTTGTACATTCCCGGCGTGAAGGAACCCCTCGTCCTGCCGGAAATCCTGACCGTGGACAACTTGTCCGAGGCTCTGGGCAAGCTGCAGAAGTGATCTGTACGCAAAAAAACACACGACGCTGGTGAGGCGTCGCGTGCTTGTGGTGAAGATTAAGTTCCGTCGCTTACGCGAAGAGTTTGGTGATCGGCTGGCCCTTGTCGGCAATCGTGAACGGACGCTTGCTGGGGCTGTAGATGACCTGATCGAGCGGCAGACCGAGGGCGTAGGCGATGGAGGCGTTGAAGTCCATGATCTTAACCTTGTCCTCGACGACTTCGCGACCTTCCTTGTCGGTCTTGCCATAGGTGAAGCCACCTTTGACACCACCACCGAACATGACGCCGGAGAAAGCCTTCGGATAGTGGTCGCGACCAACGTTCTGGTTGATGTCTGGTGTGCGGCCGAACTCGGAGGTCAGCACAATGAGGGTATCCTCCAGCAGACCACGGTTGTGCAGGTCGCTGACAAGAGTGGCGAGGCCCTTGTCGAGGGTTTCGCAGCGCTCAGGCACGGCGACGAAGTTGGCGTTGTGCGTGTCCCAGCCGCCAAGAGAGACTTCGACGAAGCGGACACCACGCTCTACGAGACGACGAGCGAGAAGGCAGCCCTGGCCGAAGGCTTCGCGGCCATAGGCAGCGCGGAGTTCGCCGGGTTCCTCGGTAAGGTCGAAGGCCTTGAGGTCTTCGGACTTCATCATGGCCATGGCATCGTCATACATGTCGGCGTAGGCTTTCACGTTGCGATGCGGGAAGGTGGTGCGGAAATCCTTGTCGAGTTCATCGGCAAGCTTCATGCGGGCCTGGAATTTGTCCTCAGGAGCGCCGTTTTTGATGTTCTTGAGGCCGTTCTCAGGATTGCTGACGAACAGCGGTGCCTGCGCGGCGGGGAAGAAGCCCGCGCCGGGATGGCGGCTGTCGTTGCCGATGAAGACGAAGTTTGGCAGGGTGCTGTTGCCACCGCCCTGGAACACGTTGAGCCAGGCTCCCATGGCAGGATGACGGATGGTGCCACGCAGCTCGTAGCTGGTGTGCATCATGTAGTTCCCTTGCTCATGCGCACCCTGAGTGGAGGTAAGGGAGTTGATGACCGTGGCGTGGTGCATCTGCTTCGCGGTGAGCGGCAGATACTCGGAGATGCGGACGCCGTCGGCGCTGGTCTTGATCGGCTTCGTCGGACCGGCAGTCTCGACGCCTTCCTTGGGATCCCAGGTGTCCATGTGGGACTGACCGCCGCTCATGTAGAGGTAGATCACGTTTTTCGCCGTGGCGGCCTGCTTGAGCTTCGAAGAGCCTTCAAAGGCCGCGAAGGACTTGCTGGTGAGCGAGTTGCCGAGAAGGCCCACCCCGAGGAGGGAACTGGCGGTTTTGGCGGCGAAGTCGCGGCGGGTGATTTCGCCGGAACGGAGGAGTGAGGATGCGAGTTCCTGTTTCATGGATGCGCGTGGTGTTGTTGGTTGTGTCTTACTGAATGAAAATGAACTGCTGGGTGTTCAGCAGGGAGAACACGAGGTCTTCCATCGTGTTGAGACCGCTATCCTGGGCCTTGAGCCAGACTTCCTTCTCACGCGCGGAGGGCTTGCGGGACAGGATCGTCTTGTATATCGCCTCGACCTTGTCATCGGGATACTGGGCCTTGTTCACCGTGAGCATGAGCTGGCTGTAACGGCTGGTGATCTGAGGAAGAAGGCTGCCGTTCATCATCGCAAGCGCCTGGGGCACGCTGGCGTCGTTGTTGGCGTTTTCGATGGTCTCACGATCGCTCTGGCCGAACTCACGGAGGTAGTGGCCGCGTGGAGCGGGGCTTTCAAGCTCGGCGGCACGCAGCGTGCTGCGGGCGACCTGCTCCCGGGCGTTGATGTAATTTTTGCGATCTTTGCCTTCGGGAATGCCAAAGTACTCGGCCTCCTCGGCATAGGCGGCGCGGGCTTTTTCCGCCACGGCCTCTTTTTCCTCCTTGGTCAGCTCCTTGCGGTCGTAGCCGGGGATGTTGATCTTTTCCGTTCGGACGCCGCTGGCCATCATCATCATTTCCCCACCACTCATCATGGCCGGAGCGCCTGCTGAACCGCCAGAGGTGTTCATCGCCACAGTCTGGTAGGGTTTTCCGGTGACTTTCTCGAAGAGCTTCTTCTGACCGCTGGTGATGACCTCGGCGTAAGTGACGCGACGACCTTCGTTCTGGATGCGGTTCACCTCACTGCGGATGGCGTCGGATTTTTTCTTCAGTTCGTCCGCCTTGGTCATGGCTGCCACCTTGGCAGGGCCGTCGGGCATCGCGTCAGCGGCATCACGCGCATCTTTGGCCGCGGTGCGGGCTTCAGCGTAGAGCTTCTGCTGCACTTCGGTGCGCTCACGATTCTTGCCATAGATTTCCGCGGCTTTCTTGAGACCCACGAGAGCTTCCTCAGGGCTGAGAGCATCCACACTATCGGCAATCTTCTTGGCCTGAAGGATGCGCTGCTCCATCTGCTCGCGATTGGCCTGATTGATCATGTCCGGGCTGGGATTGATGAGCGTGACGAAGGAATCCCACATCTGCTCGGCACTCATGCGGCGGAGCATCGGCCCGGTGAAGTGATAGACATTGCCAGGGGAGTGCTCCTGGCGCGTGGCCTGTGCTTGATAGGTCTTGGTGTTGTAAAGCACGCGGAGGACGGCCTTCATGTCGTATTTCAGGTCCACCACGAGCTTTTCGAGATGCTTCTCCATCTCAGGAATCATCGGCACGGTCGTGTCCATCAGCTCGTCCAGCGGCTCGATGAGCGCGAGGCCGAAGACACGCTTCCAGAGGCGGTTGGCAATCACCGTGGTGAAGCGTGGGTTTTCAGCGCTGGTCATCCAGCGGGCGTAGGCCTGCAACGGAGTCTCGCCGGGCTGGGTGATGCACTCGTGTCCCATCATCGCTCCGGGTTCGACGGCGGAACGGGGTTTAGCGTCGCTGTATTGATAATCATGCGGCAGGCTCGGCTTGCGGTCACGGCTGCTGACGGAAGTGTAGCGCATCGTGTCACGCACATCGTTCATCGACTCTTGGTAGCCGCGCTGCTCACGGCGAATCTTCTCACGCGCCTCGTTGCGCTGCTTGTTCACCAACTTCATCTGCTCCTCATAAGCCTTCTGCTGGCGCACATATTCCTGCTCGGCCTTGACCCTTTCCTCCTTGGTCATTTTGCCATTGTTCTTCAGGCGTTGCGGTCGCTGTGGCTCTTTAAAGGAGGTGCGGATTGCTTCTTCTTGCTCGCGGAGCAGGTCACGCACCCCCGTCATCGTGCCGCCATAATAGTCCTGCGTCTCAACGCCGTAGGTGAAGGCCGCCATCTTGTAGAACTGCATCTGCGTCCACTTGTCGAAGGGGTGGTTGTGGCACTGGGCGCACTCGATGCGAGTGCCGAGGAAGACACGCACGGTGTTCGCCATGTTGTCCAGAGGCATGCCACGGTCGCGCATGTAGTAGCCGATCGCCCCATTGTCCCAAGCTTTGCCTTGGGCGGCGACCATCTCGCGGACAAACGCGTCATAGGGCTTGTTCTCGCGCAGGCTTTCCTTGACGAATTCCGCATAAGCCGCGCCGGTGATCGGACCGGTCTGGTTCCCGGCCGAGGTCACGCGCAGCACATCGGCCCAGTAGTTGAAGAAATGCTGCACATAAGCCTCGGAGGCGAGCAGCTTGTCGATCAATTTGGCGCGCTTGTCGGCGTCCTTGGATGCCAGGAACTCATCCGACTCACGCGTCGTCGGGATGCGCCCGATGATGTCGAGGTAGATGCGGCGCACGAAGGTGTTGTCATCCGTGGCAGGATTGCCCTGAAGTTTGTGTTTCTGCCAGTCGGCCTCAAGAATAGAGTCGATCTGACGTGCGGACGAGGTGATGTCCGTTTTGCCAGCAGCACGCGCAGAGGAGATCAAACACAGCGCAAGCAGAGGGTAGGCGAAGAGGTTCTTCATGGGCGCACAAACGCCATGGAAAGGAGCCTTTTTCACAATCCATGCACAAAAATCAAAATAGCCTAACCGGCCGGCACAGGAGATTTGCCTAACCTTGGGGTGCAAAGAACGCTCGCTGTGTTAAATACCGCGCTCATGAAACGCCGACTGCCATGGATCATCTTCAGCGCCTGCTTTGTGCTCATGATGACATCACTCGTCTGGCTCATGGTGGAATCGCGGCGCTCCCCTGCCCTGGTTGTCACGGCTTCGCCTTCCATTTCACGCAAGCCCCCGGCCACCACCCAGATGCCGCAACCGAGGCCCTTGTCAGTGCCCAGACAGCCAGACGCAGCACCGGCCGGGGCATCCGCCGCTCCCGCCATCGCCACGCTCAACGTTCCCGGTTCTCTGCCGAACGAAGCCTTGCTCACCTTCCGCACGCCAGAAGCACTCGCCGCGTTTCGTGACCGTGCCTCCGCCCTCGGGCTCGAAGTGCTCGGTTACGATCTCAAACTGCGTAGCGCACGCATCCGCTTTCGCGACACCAGCGGCCTGGAGAGCGATCTGAACGCGCATGCCGACGATTACACCCACGTCGGCCCGAATTACCTCGTTCGCATCCCCGGTCTGCCGGAGCCGACCGCACAGCCCGACACCGCCAATGCCGGAGGCCGTGAGCCGTTGAGAAGCCAGGGCCTCGACATGATCGGAGCCGCTGCCAATCGCTCCGGCTGGGGCCAGGGCATCACGGTTGCTGTCATCGACTCCGGCATTGCAGCCCATCCTTCGCTCAAAGACGCGCAGATCACCCACATCGACCTCGTGAACGACGGCAGCGCGATGAACGGCCACGGCACCGCGATGGCCTCGCTCATCGCCGGAAACAGCGAAAGCGTCGGCGGTGTCGCTCCCGCCGCCAAGCTGCTCGACATCCGCGTCGCCGACACCCACGGCGACAGCAACACCGCCCTGCTCTCCAGCGCCATCGTCAAGGCCACCGATCTCGGTGCTCGTGTCATCAATATCAGCCTTGGCTCCGCAGGTTCCTCACCCGTGCTCGAAGAAGCCGTACGCTATGCGCAGAGCCGCAACGTGCTGATCGTCGCGGCGGCGGGAAATGAGCAGCAGAGCAGCCTTTCCATGCCCGCAGGCATGCCTGGTGTCCTCAGCGTTGGTGCCGTCGATGCCACCGGCACCCAGGCGTATTTTTCCAACTCCGGCCCCGGCCTCACCCTCGCCGCCCCAGGCGTCGGCATCGTCTCCGGCTACGCGGAAAACAAGCTCGTCATCGGCAGTGGCACCTCCCAGGCCACGGCGATCACCAGCGGTGTCGTCGCCTCACTTCTCGCACGCGGCTATTACGGCCCGAACATCATCCCTCTGCTCACGCGCACAGCAAAGCCGCTCAGCGCTTCCAAAGAAGCCGTGGGCGCAGGCTTGATCCAGATCACAAAGTAGCTTTGCGGGCAAAACGTGCCACCAACCAAGCGGCGGCGCAGCTCACCGACATCGTCAGCGCGAACCAGTCTCCAAACCGCGCATAGAGTGTCAGCTTGCCAGAGCGTGGCACACTCACCTCTCCGGGTAGCACGCCTTCGAGAAACGAGGTGCCGGTTTCAGGATCGTTGAGGCGGGAGGTGATGCGACCGTGCGTGTCGATGAAGCAGGTAACGCCGCTGTTCGTGGCGCGGACCATGGGACGACGCAGTTCGATGGCGCGGAAGAGCGCGTTAGCCAGATGCACCTCGGTTTCGATGCTGTTGAGGAACCAACCGTCGTTGCTGAGGTTCACGATCATCTGCGGCGCTTCGCGCACAAATTTCCGCGCCACGCGGCCCACCGTGTCTTCAAAGCAGATGAGCGGGATGAGTTGTACCTCGGGCTTGATGAGTTGCAGTGGCTCGGTGCTATCGCCAGGAGTGAAGTCGCCCGGCAGCACGCCTTGCAGCAAAGAGAACGGCGGAATGTCGCGCAGCGGCAGGTATTCGCCGAACGGAACGAGGTGAACCTTGTGATGCTCCTGCCGGTTCGCCGCATGACCGTGAAACAACACGGCGGACACATGGCTCTTGCCATCGTCACGCAGGATCTCGGTGCCAGTGAGCAGGCTGAACTCACCGCTGTGCAGCAGATCGTCAAAGTAGCGTGTGTGCCAGCCCTTCGGCAATTGCTCGAACTTGTCATGCAGGTTCACCGGCAGGGCGCTCTCAGGCCAGATGACGAGATCGACGGGACTCTTGCCCTCCCGCGCCGAGGCATACATGCGGGTGAACTTGTTCAGCCGCTCGTAAATCTGCTGCGCCAGCCTGCCGGTCCACGCGTCCGCCTGCGCCACATACGGCTGCACCAGCACCGTGCGCACCTTGAGATCGCCTTTGCTGCCTTCCGTCAGCTTCAGCATGCCATACCCGGCCGTGACGAGCATGAGCACCAGCGCCACCGTGAAGTCGAGCCGCGTCTTGCACGTCCCTTCCCCGCGATACGCGAAAACGAGGCGCATGAGCGTGTTCCAAGCCGTACAGGCCGCGAACACAGGCAGAAACGACAAACCCATCACGCCCACCAGATCCGCCGCCTGGATGAGGACCAGATTGCGATGCATCGCCGTGCCGAGACCGTTCCAGCCGAAGCCGGTGAAGACCGTGGTGCTGCGCAGCCACTCGCACGCCACCCATGCCGCCGCCGCAAGGAAAGCGCACTTCAACGAATGCATCACACTCACCTGCCACAGGTCCTGCGTCAGCGTCTTCACATTGGGCCGGGCAAAGCGATGCGTGAACCAAGCCCACAGGCCGAAATACAACGCGCAATAGCCCGACAGGCCGATCACCGCGCCAAATCCCATCAACTCCGGCCCCCACCCCACCCACGAGTCATCCACCGCGCCGCCGATCACACGCGAGGAATGCCGCACCCAGAACAGATTCGGCAAAAAGAACGCCAATCCCGCGAGATACCCGCGCCAAAACGGACGCACCTGCACGCCCTCCGCATCCCGCCACGGCCACAGCACCGCAAGCAGAGGAAAAAGCCAGACCCACATGGCCAGGTCGGAATTCCAGCCTGGAAACGCAAAGACCAGAATGATCCCGCTGAGCAGCGGGGCGAGGAACAGAAACAGGCGCAGTTTTTTCGAGTCGGTCACGGGCTGGGACGATGCCGTCATCACCCGAAAAGCCAACCTGCAATCCATCATTTTATCATCATTGGCTGTGGCCGATTCCTCCCAAAAGTTGTCAGCACAGCAGCCTCGCCAAGCCGCGTTGTTTTCGGCGACACTGATCTCACAACCATGAAAGCCGCCATCCTCGTTCTCTTCGCCGCCATCACGGCCCACGCCGCACCTACCGGCCCCATTCGCGTGCTCTACCTTGATCCTGAAGGCAAGGAACAAACCGCCGTCGGCAAGTTGCATGAGGCCATGCGTGATCTCGGACGCGACGCGATCTGGTTTGACTACGCGAAGGAGGAACTGCCCGCCGAGAATTACGACCTGATCGTCAAGCCCGGCAGCGACTTGAGCCGTGAAGCGCTGCTTTCCAAAGTCTCGCCCGAACGCAAAGCCGAGCACGCCGCTTTCTTGAAACAGCGCGAGGCCGAAAAGCGCGAAAAGCACCCACAGGTGGCCAATTACGAGAAGCGCAAGGAACCGCTGACCTTTCAGAAGCCCTTCAGCGTGAAAGGCAGCATGGAACGCACGCAGGCGCCTGCCGACTGCGAATTGAAACTCTTCGCCAGTGAGCCGGACATCGCCAAACCCATCGCATTTGCCTGGGATGCTCGCGGGCGCTGTTGGGTCGTGGAGACGCGCGACTATCCGCACGGCGTCAGCACCAAGGGCGAGGGCCAGGACAGCGTGAAAATCTGCGAGGACACCGATGGCGACGGCAAGGCCGACAAGTTCACCGTCTTCGCCGACAAGCTCAATCTGCCCACCGGCATCGTGTTTGCCCGCAAAGGCATCATCATCGCCGCACCACCGAAGTTCATCTACCTCGAAGACACGGATGGCGACGACAAGGCGGACAAGCGCGAGACGATCATCGACTGCTGGGGCATCAAGGACACGCACGCGCAGGCCAGCAACCTGCACTACGGCTTCGACAACTGGATCTACGGCTGCGTCGGCTACAGCGGCATCGAAGGCCTGGTCGGCGGCAAAAAACAGCAGTTCTCGATGGGAACCTATCGCTTCAAACCGGACGGAAGCGTGATCGAGTTCCTGCATCAGTTCACCAACAACGCCTGGGCGCACAGCACCAACGACGCGGGCGATCAATTCGGCGGCACCGCGAACGGTGCCCCCATTTTCTTCGGCGGCATCCCTGCCACGGCTTATCCCGAAGGCTCACGCGGCATGACCGCCAAGAAGATCAACGTGGTCGATACCTGCCACACCATCACCCCGAACTTCCGTCAGGTGGATGTCTTTGGCGGCTACACCGCCGCCTGCGGCAGCAGCTTTGTTTACAGCGATGCCTTGCCAAAGCGCTTCCAAGGCAAGGCCATGGTCTGCGAACCCACGATGAAGGTTGTGGCGCTCTTCGATGTGCAACCCGACGGCGCAGGCTGGAAGGCGCTCGACTACATGAACCTCTACGCCAGCAGCGACGAGTGGAACTCGCCCGTCTATGCCGAAGTCGGCCCCGATGGTGCCGTGTGGGTGGCCGATTTCCAAAACTTCATCATTCAGCACAACCCCACGCCCAGCAAAGAACGCGGCGGCTTCGTAGCCAAGACCGGCGTCGGTGGAGCACATGAAAATGACCTACGGGATCACTCACGGGGGAGGATTTATCGAATCGTGAGCAAAGGAGCCCCCAAAGCCACTGACTCGCTGTATGGACGGCTCACAGCTCAGCGTTTGGCCGTCGAGAACAAATCCTATGAGGCCCATTCGACCTATGGAGTCCATGATCTTTGGACACAACACGCTCTCGGCAAACTTGACGCCAAAACCCACCAAGCAGCCCTCATCACCAAAGACGCCAAACTCCGCCGCAACGCCGTCCGTGCCCTCGGCAGTGACAAAGCCGCGCAGGATCTTTTCTTCGGCTCCGGCGTGTTTTCTGATCCCGATCTCCACACGCGTCTCGCGGCCTTCGTGAAGCTCGCGGATTTCCCCACCACGCCGGAAATCCAGACGCTCGTCAAAAAACTCGCGGCTGATCCCGTCGTCAAAGCGGACGAATGGCTGGCAGAAGCCGCCAAGATGCTCGGCAAGAAACACAAGGCCCTGAATTACAAGGAAGGGCCAAACCTGCTACCCAATCCCGGCTTTGAAGAACTCGCCGCCGACAAGAAAACGCCTGTGGGCTGGAAGCGCCGTGATTACGGCACGAAGCCCGGCAACAAAGGAGCCTCCTGGGGCATCGTCATCGACCCAAAGATGGTTCACAGCGGCAAACACGGCTTCCGTGTCATCACGCGAGAGGATGGAGACACCAGTTTCTTCGCTGACGTGGCTTTGAAGCCCAACACCGAGTACAAACTCAGCGCTTGGGTTAAAACGCACGCATTCAAAGGCAAAGCCAGCCTCAACGACCACATCGGTCGCGCCGAGACGACCAAGCTCACCCGTAATCAGGACTGGACCGAAGTCGAAGTGACTTTCAACAGCAAGGACCGCCCCAAGGCCAGCATCAACCTGCTTCAGGTCGGCAAAGGCGACACCTACTTCGATGACGTGAAGCTGTGCGAACTCATCATGGAAACCGAGGACGATGAATCCAAGCTCATCGGTGATGTGAAGACCGGCGAAAAGATCTTCTGGGAGCATCCCGTGGCCGCCTGCAAGAACTGCCACATGCTCAAAGGCCAGGGAAGCGCCGTGGGCCCCGCTCTCGACGGCATCGCCACGCGCAAAGATGCCGCCTACATCCTCGAAAGTCTCATCAACCCGAACGCGAAACTCGCCGAAGGCTACACCGCCACGCCGATCTCCCCGATGCCGCCGATGAACCTCATTCTCAAACCGCAAGAGTTTGCGGATGTGAAGGCATTTATCCTGAGCCTGAAATGAGGCCTCGCCCGCAGGCGTAATCTCGGCGTCTCATGTCTCCCGTGTCCCCACATCGCTGCTCAGGTCCGCTTTCACGCCGCAGTTTTCTCAGCCTGGGCTCGTTAGCCCTCTCTGGATGGTCGCTGAGTGACACGCTGCGCGCTGAAAGCATCGCCAAAGCAGCGGGAAGGAAGCTGAAGGACAAGTCGGTGATCTTTGTGTGGCTGCCAGGCGGCATGTCGCACCTGGAGAGCTACGACATGAAGCCGAATGCGCCGGTCGAGTATCGCGGCGTGCTCAATCCCATCCGCACCAACGTCCCCGGCACGCACCTCTGCGAACTGTTCCCAAAGCAGGCGAAGATGGCGGACAAGTTCAACATCATCCGCAGCGTGCATCATGAGTTCTCGGATCATGGCGGCGGGCACAAGCGCTTCATGACCGGGCGTAATCCCGCGCTGCCTGTGGGTTTTGTGAATGACGCGCCCTCGGTGCAGTCGATCATCAGTCGCAAACTCCAGCGCCAGGGACAGGCCATGCCCACCTGCGTCGCTGGCGTGGATCGTGGTCGCAGCGGCATTGACACCTTTTCTCTTGGCTCCGCCTATCTTGGACCATCGGCCTCGCCCTTCATGGTCGTCGGCGATCCAAGTGCGAAAGACTTCAAAGTCGAAAACATCGGCCTCACGCCGGACATGGAGTCTCGTCTCGATGACCGCATGCATCTGCTGCGTGGCATGGACAATCTTAAACGCGAGATGGACCGCGGCGGCCTCATGGAAGCCATGGACAGCTTCAGCCAGCGCGCCTTCGGCATGCTCACGACACCCGCCGTGCGAGATGCCTTTGATCTGAGCCAGGAACCCGCCCAAGTGCGCGAGCGCTACGGTTACAGCACCTACGGCCAGCGCGGCCTCATGGCGCGTCGTCTCGTCGAAGCGGGCTGCCGTTTCGTCACCATGGTTTGGGAGAACCCGTTCACGACGCAAATCCCCAAAAACTGCACCTACAACTGGGACAGCCATGCGGTGAACTGCGACATGTATGCCGACGCCCGCTGGCGAATGCCCGTTTATGACCAGGCCGCCTCCGCTTTGATCGAAGACATCCATCAGCGCGGCCTCGACAAGGACGTGCTTGTCATCATCACCGGCGAATTCGGCCGCACACCGAAGATCAATACGCAGATCGGCACGCAAACCGGCGTGAGCCAGCCAGGACGCGACCACTGGCCCAGCGCGATGTCTTTCATCGTCTGCGGCGGCGGCATGCAGACCGGGCAGGTCATCGGTGCCACCAATCCGCGCGGCGAATTTCCCATCGAGCGACCGCTCAGCCCGAACGACCTCTGGGCCACCGTGTATCAGCACCTTGGCATCGACCCCAACGACACGTTTGATGATTTCCAAGGACGTCCAATGCCCATCCTGCCTTCCGGCGAACCGATTCGAGAGCTGATGGCCCTGGCATAGTCCAGAAGGGCATCCCTTGAAGCTGAAGCAACGTTAGATTGACCCGAAGGCCAGTCTGGCCTTGATAACAGCACTCCAGGCCGCCCAGGCCTGAACGCAACCCACCAACAAACACTTCTATGGCACTCACCGTGGGCTCCAAAGCCCCCAGCTTCACCCTCAAGTCTAAATCCGCCTCCGGCCTGGCCGATGTCACGCTGCCCGCAGGTGGCAAGAACACCGTCATTCTGTTCTTCCCGCTCGCCTTCACCGGCGTCTGCACCCAGGAGCTTTGTGACATCACCGCCGGCCTCAGCAGCTACAGTGATCTGAATGCCGATGTCATCGGCATCAGTGTGGACAGCCCCTTCGCTCAAGAAGCCTGGGCGCAGAAGGAAAAGATCGGCATCACGCTGGTCAGTGACCTCAACAAGGAGGCCACCAAAGCCTACGATGTGCTGTTCCCAGGCTTGGCTGGCATCGGTGATACCTCCGCCCGCGCTGCTTTCGTGGTCGATAAAAACGGTGTGATCCAATACGCCGAACAAACCGCGACCCCGAAGGATCTGCCCAATTTCGATGCTGTTAAAGCCAAGCTGGCCACATTGGCCTGAAACTGAATCCATCTAAAATCAAAAAGGCGCGGGAGATGCTCCCGCGCCTTTTTTGTGACTTTTAAGCTCAGGACTTCGCGGCGGCAGGCTCTGCCGAAGCAGCAGCGCCTTTGACCGGAGCGTAGTAGTAGCTGGCGTAGTTGTAGTAAGTGTATTCTTTCAAGTTCGAGCTCGAACGGTTGAGGATGACACCACCGATGTTCACTTGGCGTTCGTAAAGCAGGTCGAGCGCCTTACCCGAAAGGCGAGCCATGGTGGAGGACATGCGGACCACAAACAACACAGAGTCGAGCTTCGGAGCAAAGCTCGCGGTGTCGTCGGCCACGAGAACCGGAGCACTGTCGAAGATGACGTAATCGTATTCTTCGCCCATCTCCTTGAGCATCTCCTCGGCGGTCTTTGAAAGAAGCATTTCCGAGGTCTGGTCAAACACCTCGCCACGGGCCAGCAGATCCAGATTGCGCGTGCTGGTTTCCTGAACGGCATCACGCCAGTGGAGTTTGCCACGCAGAGCCTCACTGAGCCCAGGAGTGGCTGGCAGCTTGAATAACTCGCTCACACCGCCGCGACGAAGGTCACAGTCGGCCAGGAGAACGCGTGCTCCAGCCAAGGCCATGGTGACCGCAAGATTGGAGGTGACGGTGGTCTTGCCCTCGTTCGGCACGGCACTGGTGATCAGAATGGTCTTTGGCGGCTTGCCCTGCCAGTTCTTGAAGAGAATGGAAGAACGCACGTTACGGAAAGCCTCGGCATAGAGGTGACGATCATCATTAGGACGCAGTAGCGCCACATCGCCACGATTACGTTGCTCCGGCACTTGCCCGAGCACAGCCTCGCCGGGAAACAATGCCTGAAACTCGCTGAAGGAGTTCATTCGGTCATCCAGACGGTCAAAAAGCAGTAGAATGATAATTCCCGCTCCAATACCAGCCACCAAGCCCACGACGATGGGCATGACCCAGTCTTCGACGTTCTCAGCAGCGGCGGTAGCACGCTCCTGGATGGCCACATAGTCAGCCTGCGTGTTGGCCGAGATGGTGAACTGCTCCACTTTCTCGAACATTTTTTCCCAGGCCAGCTTGGCCGCCTTGGCGTCTTCCTCGAGCTGTTTGTATTGCGCGAGCTTGGCACCCAAATCGAGGGCTTCTTTTTCCTTCTCGACAATCTGTGCTTCCAGCACTTGCACACGGCGCTCAACATCAGCCATTTGTGCCCGCATTTCGTCCTGGATTTGCTGAGAGTAAGAAGCCAAGAGAGCCTTCTGAGTCGTCAGCTCCTCCGTCACATCCTGCACCATCGGATGTTGCTCTTTAAATTGAAGCAGAAGAGAATCCAATTTGGTGCGCAACTCAGTGATTTTTGATTTGGTGCGCAGGTAATCCTGCTCGGCCATGGTCATGCCCATGCCGCCAGGTGAATTTTCCGACTTCACCCCGCCTGGAGGAGCTGCCTCAGCAGGCGTCGGGACGGCTCCCGGAGAAGCTGCCGCAGCCGAACTCAACAAGCGCTCGCGAGACTGCATCGCGGCATCGACATTTGCCAGAGCCAGCTTCAACTCAGCCTGAATGGTGCGCTGAGTTTCACGCTGTGCTTGCAAGTTGTTCAAAAACTGCGCGGCAGTGTTGTTGCTGTTGCTAATGGTAATCACGTTATTAGCCGCGCTGAACTTGGTCAGCCGGTCGTTACGCTCCTCCATGACTTTTTGTTTGTTCACCACCTCCTGGAGGAACTGCTGCAGCACCTTGCCCTGCGCCTGCTCCCGGATGCTCTGCCGGAACGCGATGAACTCGTCCAATAGAGAGTCGAGGAAGATTTTGGTGTATCTCGGCTCGGAACCGGTGGCGAGAATGTTGAAAATCGCCGACCCCTTGGTTTGTGCGACCCGTATATCGACTTCGGAATCCTTCAGGTCAGGATTGAGCGCACGCACACGCTCCAACGCACGGCGCTTCATTTCCGCACTCTCCACGGTCTCAATGATAGTACCGTAAAAGTCCGCCTGCTGCTCCCTCCATGTGTAGTTGTCGTTTGCCACCATCTGCCCGCCTGCCACAAGTTTGGCAAGGGACCGGAACTCCTGGGGACGACCAGTGATGCGTAGTGCCTGAACGCACACACCTATGCTGGCGGTCAGCAACAGAAACCACCAACGACGGCGCAGCAAGATTTTGTAACGCTGAAACTTGGCCGAGGCCTCGTGAATGCGACTCAGCGTACTCGATTGTGCCTGACCTGGGAGATTGAGAGTGTTTTCCATGTTGGGGGAATTAAAGGGCGGAAAATATCGACCACACGCCTTGCTACTGCCTGGGCCCCGTGAGGCACACAGAATCGTTCAAAGCGGCGGTTAAAGCCATTGGATTTTTAAACAGGCCGCATGTTCGATATTAGGCGGGGGACGGTTATTTTGAGATCGTCTCGGCTGTTTCTCGCAGCGCCGACAATGCTCAAAAGTTCCAATTCAATTCCTCAACAATGATCACGTCATCCTTACGAATGAAAATATCGCGCTCCAAGTCGCCTTTGCGCATGATGCCATCCACATTCACCAGAATGGTTTTGTTTCCCTGAGGTGTCTTGCGAACGATTTTCACTCTTTCCTTGTTCGCAAACTGGGCAAACCCCCCGGCGCGCAAAATGGCCTGGCTGATGGTTATATCCTCATTAGTCGGTAGATCGTATTTACCCTGTTTGGCAACGATGCCAAACATCACATAAAACTCCAAATCTATCGCGCCTTCCGCAATCTGATCCTTCTCGTTGAGTTGGTCGATGGCGATGAGAACAGTGGCAGTCTTGAAGAAGTTTTTCTCCAACTCCCGTTTGATCGTGTAGGCCAAGTCGCGGCTGGTTTTGCCCCTGGCATTAACTAAACCCACATACGGAGCCTGGACCTCGCCCGTCACGGCGACTTTCTGCTGCAACGCCTCACGACGATCTTCCACGATCCTAATGCTGACAGTGTCCCCGACGGAGATAGGACGGTTGTTGTCCAAAACCTCCATTGATGTTAAAACAGTCGCCCCGGCGTTAACTGCCCCCGTCTGCGCGGTTGGACGGGAAGACTTCGATGGCTCCGCAGATCGAAAACCAGCATCTTGTGCATTGGAGGAAGCCAATGAAGCCGCTAAAAGGATGAATAGAGTATAAAGTTTTTTCATGGAAAGCAGCAGCCAATATGAGGGACTGCATGTTTGGATGCAAACCCAGTCTGTCTTGAGACAGTCTTGAGTCCCAAACGTTAGAAATTGTAATTGAACCCAATGATGAGGCGGGTTTGCGTGGAATCCGTGTTGGCACCTTTCGCATCTGTGATGAAGTAACGATACCCCAGATTCATACCCGCTTTCGCAGAAATAATGTAGTTCAAATCGACAGCAAAACCATGCTGATCGGTGTCTTGACCGACAGCCCTTGAATCCGAGCGGCCAAAATGGTAGCCAGCCCCCGTCCTCCACTTGGAAGATATTTGGTGCGAGTAATAAAAATCGTAACCGTACTGGGTAACGTCGGCCTGTGCACCAGCAAAAGCGGGATTGAAGAACGATGGCTCCGCTCGTTCAAAGTAGCCCGACACTGAGAAGCGCCCCCCCTTCCAAGCCACCATGGACATACCGTAATTGACAAAATCAGCGGTAATAAAGTTGGAGGACAGGTTGATCGACGACTCATGCCCAACTGTCATTGTGTGGCTGAAACGTGCGTTGAGCTGATTCGTAATGCTCAAGTTGTAATAGTAGCTGCTCAGGTCGGTAGCATCTCCGGGACCCAACGGCGCCAAAACGGTGGGATCTTTAAATTCGAACATCTGCACGCCACCCGAAAGCTTTATGGTGGTGGATTTGCCAATCGGCATACTGATGAATGTCCCCCAATTGAAGAGAGTTGCGTCATTCAGAGTGGGCTGGGCATATTCAAGTAGGGAAACGCCACCTTCTGTGCCCAATATCCATGTCGCTGTGGGGCTATATGTCAGCGATGCATGAAGCGAGTTCATGGTACGATCAAACTGGTTGTTGTTATTCCCGAGCGCGTTCGACCATGTGTTCGTATAATTCAGCAACAGTGCCCATGCGGAATTGATCTGCCAATTAGCTGCAATCCCAAAATCATTCTGAAACACACCAAAGCTGCCTGTGCTTGCACCGCCAACGAAAGCATTGTTAACAGCCGGACGAACAGAAACGCGGTCATAAATGGTGATATAAACAGGCCCAGCTTTGATATCGAAGGCCAGGGTACTTCCAGGCAGGATGTTAAACAGGTAGCCGCCGTTCCCGTAAGCAGCGAACTCAGGATGATCAAAATAATGATCGACTCCAATGCCCGCTGTGACGCTCAGTACATTGTTTTGTGTGAGCCTATAATTGGCGCTGACATTCAACATGGTGCTGCTGATGAAATCAGAGACAGGGACAGGAGCGCGCTGAACATTGCTGTTGTATTCAAACCCTTGGTATAGACCCAGTCCAATATTGACCGGGCCCAGCTTCATGTTGCGTTTGCCAGAGAGAAATGGGTCCGAGGTGTAACTCGGCGCAAAGTAGCTCAAAGACTGGGAATACTGGCCAGAGTAGCTCGTGTAGTCACCAACCGCACGCGCAGCGAAAGCAGAACTGCCACTCCGGATAGATGGCTGTGAAATTTCACGATCGGATCGAAGAAGCTGCTGCAGGCTTTGGAAGCCCTCTTGGTCTTCCTGGCTCTTGTAGGCACCGCTTTCATAGTCATAAACCACATCTCCGCTGCGGGCGGCAGGGGCATTGGCTTTCATTTTGCTGGAACGCCCACGAAAATCATTGAAAAAATTGCTAGTCTGGGAAGGCGAGACCCCAAACTGAGCGCTTGCGGTTTGCGGTGACAAGGCCGCCACGAATAATAGCAGCAATGAACAAACACCAAAATGAGTGGGTCGGGAGTGGCTGATCAGCATGGCAGGAGAGCAAGGTCGGGAGGTTAATTTGCGATAGAAGCAATTCCAAACACCTTTGTCCATCCTAAAATACATTCCTTTTCGACACATTTATTCCCTCAAAATCAATCATCTGGCACTAAATTGCGAGAAAGACGTCACCTTGTAGCGCATACCTTCACTGCCCGCCTAGATGAAGATTGGAACTCTTTACAGCAATTACTCAGGTCAAGTTCTAGTTGAATTTCTCGTGTCGAAGCTTTTTCCCATGACCTGCGAGGGCTGTTTGGATCAGAAGGTGCCAGGACGATGTTGCGCAGCTTACTGATAAGCTTTCGAAGCGAGGGGGGACACGAGCAATTGTTCATCCAGCTTATTACTGTTCATTATAACATGTTCAAATGATTTAACTCTGTTCGTCTCCTTCTTGGAGCAAAACTTGACGATGCCACTCCCTAAGGGCATGTGCGGCCATGACTGAGAATCAATGTTCGGCAGATGCCGTCAGCCGCCTGACAATACCCGAATACGCCATGGCACTCGCTCATGTGGCCAGTCTGCGTTCCGAAGACCCGTTTCGTAAAGTCGGGGCAGTTGCAATCGACTTTGACAACCGAGTCATCGGCACCGCCTACAACGGTCTCGCTCCTGGTTACGACGCCGATCCCGACTTCTGGGCAGATCGTGATGCCCGGCGGAAATACATGCTACATGCTGAAGTGAACCTTTGCAGCCTTTTCACTCGTGGTAACGTCCGTCTCGTGGCTTGCACCACAAAACCCTGCACCAGTTGCATGCAGATGCTCTGTGCCTACGGCGTGAAGGAAGTTTATTTTCGTGAAGATTACCCGGAATCCGAAGCAGACGCGATTGCGAAGCGCTACGGCATTCAGTTGATCCAACTGGCGAACTACCCCCAGATCATCCAGTCCGGCGAAATCACCGCCTGATGAAGTATCATAGAGTTATGACGGCTCCATTGGCGTGGGATTCCAACGCTGCGGCGAAGAATTCCTGGGTGGCGACAGCCTCCTCCACTGTGGCGCAGCCGAAACGACTGTTGAGCAGACCAGCACGCTCCATCAAGTAGGCCGCCCACATCTGCTGGATCACATCTGGGAAACCGGGTTCAAAAATGCTCCCTGTAACGGCCTTGAAGGGCATGCCAAAGCCGAGATCGGTCTTTTTCCAGAACTGTTCTTTGCCGTTCTCGAACATCCACAGCGTCTTCGGCTCCTTGGTGCTGTAGCGCACCCCGCCCTCAGTGCCTAGCACTTCGATGAACCAAGTGTTCGTCTCCCCTGGTGCCATGCGCTTCATTTCCAGCCGCAAAGGTACCTCATGGCCGCCGATCTGTGTCCAGCAGTTCAGCAAGGCGTTGTCCCAGGTGTCGCAATCCGCCATTCCTCCTTTACCGTCTGGACGCTGAGGATAGCCTTTCTGGAGTTGGGCAAACACCCGCTGCGGACGCCAGCCCAGGCGGAGTGGAATATGGCAGGCATGCATGCCCAGATCACCGAGCACTCCGATCTCACCACAGAAGGCTGATTTGCGCTTCCAATTTGCTGGTTTGGTGGCGTCTAGGTCGCTGCTGTGATGGAATCCTGAAACCACCTCCAGAACTCGGCCCAGCTTCCCTACGGCGACCGCCTGGATCACACGCTGAGCGCCTGGCATGTAGGGAAACTCAGAACTGCAACGCACAAAGCACCCCGAAGCCTTCACCGCGTCCGCAATGCGGCGTGCCGAGGCTAGATCGATGCCAAAGGGCTTCTCCGCAAACAGATCCTTCCCTGCCGCCAGCACATCGCAGTATATCGCCTCATGCAGGTGATGCGGCACCGCCACATAAACCACATCCACCGCCGGATTAGCCAGCAATGCGTGATAATCCGCCGTGATCTGTGCGCAGGATGGAATGCGTTGGAACCAGTTCCGCACATCTTCCACGAGGTCGGCCACCGCCACCAGTTCCGGCTGTACCTCCACGTCCGTCAGGGAGCACCAGCGGGCGAAGGCGCTGGCCATTTCGCGGCCCATGAGGCCGCCTCCGATGATACCAATACCGATCTTTTTCATGTCTTTTCGGGCAAAAGGTTCTCGCTTCAGTCAGCTACCCTGGTGTTCTTCACTGCCAGTTCGTGCTGCGCCAGCTTCAAGTCAGCATCTACCATGATTTTGACCAGTTCCTTGAACTTCACCTTCGGTTCCCAGCCCAGCTTCTTACGGGCCTTGGCCGGATCACCGATGAGCAGGTCCACTTCCGCCGGGCGCTCATAGCGGGCATCGTATTTCACAAATTTCTCCCAGTCCATGTCCAGCAGGCCAAAGGTCTCCTGCACGAACTCCTTCACACTGTGCGTCTCGTTCGTGGCGATGACATAATCATCCGGCTCGTCCTGCTGGAGCATCATCCACATCATCTCCACATAGTCCTTGGCGTAGCCCCAGTCGCGCTTCGCATCCATATTGCCCAGCAGCAACTTGTCCTGCAGGCCCACCTTAATACGGGTCGCCGCACGCGTGATTTTGCGCGTCACGAAGGTCTCCCCGCGTCGTGGGGACTCGTGGTTGAAAAGAATCCCACTGCTCGCATGCAGGCCATAGCTCTCGCGATAGTTAACCGTCAGCCAGTGGCCGTAAACCTTCGCGCAGGCATACGGTGAGCGCGGCCAGAACGGCGTCGTCTCCACCTGCGGCACCTCCTGCACCTTGCCAAACATCTCCGAAGACGACGCCTGATAGAACCGAACTTTGCCCACCAGTCCTGTCTCGCGGATCGCCTCCAGAATGCGCTGCGTGCCCAGGCCAACGATGTCTCCGGTCGATTCCGGCACGTCAAACGACACCCGCACATGGCTCTGTGCCCCCAAGTTGTACACTTCGTCTGGTTTGAGATCGTATAGCAGTTTCACCAGCGCCACCGAATCCATCAAATCACCGTAATGAAGGTGCAGCGGCTTGCTGGTGTCCTGGTAGATATGCTCCAGCCGCCCCGTGTTGAAGGACGACGCCCGGCGGATGATCCCATGCACCTCGTAACCCTTCTCCAGCAGCAGTTCCGTGAGATACGAGCCGTCTTGTCCTGTGATGCCGGTGATGAGTGCTTTCTTCATGGTTGAAATCGAGCGCCGATGAGACAATACCACCCCCGCTTCCGCAAGGGGAAAACCAGGAACATATCAGTTGCGCCCAGCCCCGCTTCCCTTATTCTCCGCCCCCCAATCCCAGACCCCGTTTTCCTGCCATGAGAGCTGACCTCGTCGAACAAGCCGCGCAAATCATTAAAGACCCGCCCATCCTGATCAACATGGTCTCCAAGCGCGTCCGCCAGATCGCCCAGGGCCGCGCCCCGCTCGTCGAGCGCCGCCCCGGCCTTCGCGAGGCCGATCTCGCCCTGCTGGAAATCATCCAGGGCAAGATCACCGTGCAGACCATCGACAGCCTCTGATCCACCCGGCAGTCTGATCCTTTTGTGGGTTCCATGCGACACATGGAACCCATTTTTTGTACCGAGCGCCCCTCCGCATGACCTCCACCGAGATCGCCACCAACCGCAAAGCCGCGCGCGATTACCACATCCTCGAAAAATACGAGGCTGGCATCGAACTGCGTGGCACCGAGGTCAAATCCATCCGCCTCGGTAAATTGAACATCTCCGACGCCTTCGCCCGCGTCGATCGTGGTCAGGTCTGGCTCTACGGCTGTGACATCCAGACCTACGACAAGGCCAGCCACGAGACCCACGAGCCGCGCCGCACCCGCCGCCTGCTGCTGCACAAGAACGAAATCATGAAGCTGCTAGCCCAGACGCAGCAGAAGGGTCTCGCCCTTCCCGTTCTCCGTGCCTACTGGAAGGGCCACCGCATCAAATTTGAAATCGGCGTCGGCAAAGGCAAGAGCCACGGCGACCAGCGCCAAGATCTCAAAGAAAAGGCCGAAAATCGCGAAGCCGCCCGCGTCGTGGCCCATTTCAACGACAAGAACCGCCGCTGACACAGCCCGAGCCGCAGGCTCAATGCGTCAGCGCGTAGAAGATGATGTTGATGCCGAGCGGATAAGCGTACTTCTCGGAGAACTCGCGAAAGTACCACGGATCGGTGCCTTCCTGCTCCCAGCCTTCGCCGGTGTCCGTGTTCCAGCAGATGACCATCATCAGGCGACGTTTGTCGTCGAACACGCCACGATAATGGACATGCTCTGAGCCAGGCTTGTCGAACTCCCAAGTGATGCCCTGCTGGATGACGTACTCGGCGTAGCGGATGTGCGGGATCTGCGGTTTCACCTTCAGCGGGAAGACCATGTGGAAGATCTCATGCTCCAGGGGAATTTCCTCAATTTTACGATCCGGCCAGATCTGCTTCAGCGCGGCCTCAAAATTCTCCCAGGCCTCGGTGCCCCAGAAGTCATCGACCATGATGAAGCCACCGTTGAGCATGTAGTCACGCATCGTTTTGGCCTCCTCATCGGTGATGTTGATGTGCCCCACCTCGATCATGTACAAAAACGGGTAATGCCGCATCTGTTCGGGGTCGATATCCACGACGGCTCCGTTTGGATTCACCTGGAGTGATGTGAGCTGTTGGAGCCGGTAAGACATGTTCAGATCCGAATCTGGATAATCCGTGGACCACTGCCGCCCACCGCCACGTCCGAACCCACCACGCCCGCCATAAGCGGAGTTGTAGCGGATGCGGGCGAAGGTGAAGACATCGTTCGGCAACTCCTTGCTCACCGGCCAAGTGGGATAGGCATCATAACCATTGCGGCGGTATTCACGCGGATTCTCGGGCATGCTGCCGTCCTTGATGCCGAAATTTGCGGGTGTTCCGCCAATTTCCTCATTTTCCACAGCCACAACGAGACAGCCAACCAAGACCAGGGCTGCGACGAGGATTTTGGCGGCGCGGGGAGGTTTCATGCGGGAGTAAAACGTTGCTCAGCCCTGTCTCCTGCGAGCTTCTTTGGTACCGGTGGTCGGACTCGAACCGACACGTCCTCACGGACACAAGATTTTGAGTCTAGCGCGTCTACCAATTTCACCACACCGGCTTGTCTCAAAGAAGCGACTTTTAAATAGCGAGATCGCCGGAGGTTTGCAAGGCTTTTGGCGGTCCAAGTATCTCCTGCATCAAAATCGCCTGCCGCATCAGGGCGGGATCTCGACGTAAATTGTGCAAAGCGGCCAGCACGGAAACGGAAGTGGTTTTCTGCTGCGGAAAGTAAGTTTCCTTGGCCACCGCCGCAGGCGCAGGCGTGGCGGCGATCAGGGGGGTAGAGGCTGGCACTGTCGGGCTGCGGACAGGCTGGGCACGTTGCTGCGATACCAGGGGCGGAGACGGCGCGGACCTTGCAGGACGCGCCACCGGAACAGGTGGAGCCGGTTTGGCAGCCTCCTGCAACTCTTTCCAGGCCTTGCGCAGCTCTTCCCACGGCGAAGCAGCGACCACAGGAGGCGGAATCGGCGGCGGCTGACCGCCGCTCTGGCCGGCCTGCTTGCGCCAGGCGGCCTCACGCAGCCGCTGCTCCTCGGGATCGGCTGGCAGATCACGCTTGGACGCATCACGCTTCAACTGCCAGTTCTCCCAGAGCCACTTGATGAAGCTGGCGAGCACAAAAATGACGATGATTGCGATCTGCAAGGGATCGAAGTCACCACCGCGCATCAGAAAAGGCTGCATGGGAAGAATGGTGGAGCGCTAAACTACTTCGAGCCGGGCGAGTCGCCGGCGATCTTGCTGCGCATGTCGGTGTCGGCGAGGACGTTCTTGTACTTCGCGTAATCCATGACGCCAAGCTGGCCGTTGCGGAAGGCCTCGGCGATGGCCAGGGGAACCAGCGCCTCGGCCTCGACCACCTTCGCGCGCATTTCCTGAGTTCGGGCGGACATTTCCTGTTCAAGGGCGACAGCGGCGGCGCGGCGCATCTCCGCCATGGCTTGGGCGATTTTTTTATCAGCCTCGGCCTGCTCGGTCTGGAGCTTGGCACCGACGTTTTCACCGACGTCGATGTCGGCGATGTCGATGGAGAGAATTTCAAAAGCGGTGCCGGCATCCACGCCTTTGTGCAGCACGAGCTTCGAGATGCTGTCGGGATTTTCGAGCACGGCCTTGTAGGAGTCGGAAGAGCCGATGCAGGTCACGATGCCTTCACCCACACGGGCCACAACGGTTTCCTCGGTGGCACCACCGACGAAGCGATCGAGGTTCGTGCGGACGGTCACGCGGGCACGCACACGCAGGGAGATGCCGTCCTTAGCGACAGCATCGATCTTACCGCCCCGACCCATGTCCGGGTGCGGACAGTCAATGACCTTGGGATTGATGCTGGTGCGCACGGCTTCGAGGACGGTCTTGCCCGTGCCTTTGCAGGCGAGGTCGATGGCACAGGCGCGGTTGTAGTCCAGCGGGATACCCGCCTTGTCCGCAGCGATGAGGGCGAGCACGACATGCGTAACTTCGCCACCGGCCAGGAAGTGCGCCTCAAGCTGGTCGGTGTCGATGGGGATGCCCGCTTTGGCGGCCGTGATGCGTGTATCGACGATCAGCGCATTCGGCACACCACGCAGCCACATGGCGAGCAGAGTGGTGAAGCTGACGGGAGCGTTGGCGATGCGAGCACGCAGCCAGAGATTGAAGAATTTGGCGACGATCAGGAACAGGACGAGCGCGAGGATGATTACGACGCCTGTGATGAAAATTTCGAGGGTGGACATGGCTGGAGGGATGCGGGGGTTGGTTAAAGGGATGAATTAAATAGTACGAACGAGCAAATTCCCAGGTTCGGTAGAAATAACCTCCACCTGAGCTCCGGCAGCCGCCGGACCGTCCTGGCAGCGCACATCGTAGCGCTTGCCGGCGATCTCAGCACGCCCCAGCGGCCGCAGTTCAGTCAATGCAATACCCTGTTTGCCAACCGGGACATCGGAGACCGGGGTGCCTCCCACCGTGGCAGAGAGAGTCAGCGAGCGGTGAAAAAACTTCACGGCAAACCAGCGCAGCCAGGCCATCAAAACAGCGGCGGAAAATACCACGATCCCCAGGGCCAACGCCAGCCGCAGGCCCGAAGACCAGCCTGCCAGCTCATCCGAAAACAAGGTGATGCCCAAAGCGGCAAGAATAGAAATGGTGCCCAATACGCCAGCCACCCCTCCCGGCAGAAATGTTTCCAGCATGAGGAGAAAAACACCGAACAACGTGAGAATGGCGATGCTGGCGATCATGCCGTAATGCTGAACGTGACGCGAGAAGGCGTCAACCTGTCATGTGGGTGCCGCATTCTCCGCTTTTCAAGGCTTGCGCAAGGGCATCATCGTCTGCGTCCAGTCTTTGGCACCGGGCGGGATGTCCCCAAGATTGAGAAACGTCGGGGAGGCCGGGCTGGCGAAGCTGGTGCGAGCGAGACGGGAGGGATCTGCTGTGGCTGAGGCTTCCAACAGATTCTTAGACACCGGTTTCAGCGGTGTTCCAACTGGCGAACGTGTCAGAATGGGATCGCCGCCCAGCTCAGTGCGCGGCTCAATGCGCGTCCAGGTGTTCGCAGACCAATAATCCCCTTTCCAGGCACGGTTGGCGCTGACCGGCACATAAAGAGCGAAACGGTCAAACAGCACTTCCGGCACATAGCGGCTGCCCACGCGACTGGCCAGCGGCGGATCGGTCGGATCAGGACGACTTTCGGTGGATTCGATGAGGTACTCTTTGTCGTCGATCTTCACCACGCACCAAGCATGCCCGCCCAGGTCGCCATAACGGCCCAGGGCCACCCGCACTTGGAAGCCACGGGACATGAGCCAGTCAGCCAGGAAAATCGAGGAATCTTCACAGTCTCCCCGCTGCAGCCGCTGTGTCTCATCGGCGAACTGCCAACTGTCCATCTGGTCTTTTTTGGCAAAGCTGCTGCCAGCCTTCGCACCAGGGTCGTTGGCGTAACGACAGTTGGCGTTCACAGCAGACCAGATGGTAAAAAGCTGCTGCACACGGGACTGGTTTTTGGAGAAGACCGCAGGCGGCGCGTAGCCGGTCAGAAACTCGTTCACATAGCGAAATTTGCCGGCGCTGTCGGCGGCGATCACGGCGTATTTGCGGCGGCATTTCGGGCACTCCAGCGCCATGCTGCGCCGGGCATTGGACAGCTTCATGAAGTGCGGCTGGCGGCAATGCGCACAACTGCTGAAAAACGGCTCGTCCGCCGATTTTGACAACGCCTCAGGAGTAAACTCTCGCAACCGCTGCCCCATGACAAGGAGTGCCTCATGCATCAGACCACTGGCACGGGGGCGAAGTGCCACAGCCATGTGGGTCATTTCCGGCTGGGCACGATGCGCATACTCATGAAAGCGCTGCAGAAGTTCCCGCAGACTGGGGCTACTGGCGGAACACACAGATACGCGGTAGTAGCGTGGCATGCCATTTTGCACCTGTTCCGTGACCTTGTTCAGGTCTGCGGTGTCGATCTGAGGAAACTCCCGTTCCAGCCAAGCTTCCATCTCGGGATCCACCCGCAGCATGGGCGTTTTCGCAGCCATGCGAGCGTAGTTAAACTGATCCACGAGGTCGATGCGGAACCTGGGCACTGAATACTGTGAGGCCGGGCTGGCTGTCATCTCTGAAAGGCGCATTTTCCAGCCCTCCAACCAGCCCTCCTTCATCGCGGCGACTCCTCCTGCCAGCAGAACGGCAGAGGCGATGGACCATGTGATGAGGCGGCTATTCATGAGGTTGGAATTATAGTTTTTATAATCCCTCGCGCAACAAAAACCCCTCCCGTGACAAAGTCCTTACGATTTGACCGGTTTTGCCAGCCTAAGAACTGAACAACCTACTTCCTACTTTTTTGGGGTGTATGGGATGCGCGGCTTGTACGGCCAAAGTTTCGGTGCGCTCAGTCCGATGGCCCCAAACAGGGTGCCCGGGCTTTCATCGACCTCATTCTTAGGATCGCCAAACCATGCAGCCTGCGGATGGCCTGCGGCATTCGACACGAAAATGCCGCCATCTTCAGAGCGCCCGATCAGGACACCCAGTGTGCGCAGACGTTTCGGCGCTTTGTAGTAGGTGCCTTCGGCGGAAGCCACCTCGGCCTTGTATTCACCAGCAGGAAACAAAATCCGCCCCTGACCGCACTCACGCTCCTCATTCTGGCCCACCACGATACTGGGAGCGCCGGAGGGTGCCATGGTAACGGAGCCACAGGCAGCAAGCAGCAACGGCATGATCAAGGCGGAAAGCGTGGAGGAGAGTTTCATGAGTAACTAATGTTAGGTCTGCATGGGGTAGCAGAACACAAGCCAGCAGAGAAACACAAAATGCTTCAGGCACCATTTTGTCTCCCTGTTATCAGGATATCGCCCTAATAAATGTGGCGTTTCACGCCACATTTATTACTATAGTCTACGATATGAATTATGCGTTAGTCGGGTTTGATTAAAATTCACATGAAACCAGTTTTTTGGCTTTTTGGCCTCCCATGCTCAGGTAAAACCACCTTGGCGGCTGCCTTGCGCGGGCATTTTCAAGCCTCAGGTGAATCCATCATCCTTCTCGATGGCGATGAACTCCGCTCCGGCCTCTGCGCAGACCTCGGATTCAGCGATGACGACCGCTGCGAGAATCTGCGCCGAGCCGCCAGCCTCGCCCAATTGCTCGCCAGGCAAGGCCAGAGAGTCATCTGCGCTTTTGTGACTCCGAAAGAGCATCACCGCGACCTTGTGCGGCAGATTCTCGGCACAAACGTCCGCCTCATCCACATCGACTGCCCGTTGGAGGTCTGCATGAAGCGCGATGTGAAAGGCCTCTACGCCAAGGCTGCGAATTCGCAAATGACTGGCATGACCGGCCTGCAGGACACCTTTGAACCACCCTTACAGGCAGATTTCTCCATCCAAACCAGCCGGGTCAAAATCAAAGAAGCAATTTCAAGTCTCCTGACTTGGGCGACAAGCCCCCCTCAAAGACGCTCTTGACCCTCCGGCAAAAGCCACTACCCTCCGCGCCCCACGCCCCGCCGAAAGCAGCCTCATGCGCCTCGTCTGGTCACGTGGCCTCCAATATCATGAAAGCTGACATCCATCCAAAGACCTCCGAGACGACGATTACCTGCACCTGCGGTGCTGTGTATAACACGATCTCCACCGTGCCAAACCTCCGCATCGGCATCTGCTCCGCCTGCCACCCTTACTTCACCGGTGAACAGCGCTTCATCGACACCGCCGGTCGCGTGGACAAGTTCGCCCAGCGCTACGGTTCCACCCGCGCCCGCCGCACCGCTCCGAAGCTCGGTGCAGCCGAAGCTGCTCCTGCCGCCGCCGAAGCTTAGCTCTCAAATTTCTCACTTTAGACCAACGGTGCCCACGCCTTCGTGCTGGGCACCGTTTTTCTTTGCCTGCTTCCATTTTCCCGCCCTTCGCCCTCAGCTCTTAGCCACCCATGGACTACTCCGCCGTCATCGCCGGCAAACGCACCCGCTTCGCCGACCTCGAAGACATCATCGGCCGCCCCAATTTCTACGACGACGCCAAAAAGGCTGGCGACATGCTGCGCGAGCACCGCAGCCTGCAAAAACTCCTCACCGATTGGGCCGCGTATGAGAAAACGCAGACCGAACTGGCCGAGAACCGCGTCATGGCCAAGTCCCAGGAGGACAAGGAACTCGCCGAGATGGCCGCCGCAGAAATTCCCGTGTTGGAGCAGCGCCTCGTCGATCTCGAAAAGGCTATCCAAGAGTCCATCCTGCCGCCCGATCCGCTCGAAGGCCGCGATGTCATCCTCGAAATCCGCGCCGGCACCGGCGGCGATGAAGCCAGCCTCTTTGCCGCCGATCTGCTGCGCATGTACAGCCGTTTTGCTGAAACCAAGGGCTGGAAAATCGAGCAGCTCGACTCCAGCCCCTCCGAAGTCGGCGGGTTTAAGGAAGTCATCGTCAAAATCAGCGGTGATGACGTGTACCGCGTCATGAAATACGAAAGCGGCGTCCACCGCGTGCAGCGCGTGCCCGCCACCGAGGCCCAGGGCCGCATCCACACTTCCGCCGCCACTGTCGCCGTGCTCCCGGAGGCCGAGGAGGTCGATTTCGAGCTCAAGCCTGACGAGGTTCGCATCGAAGTCTGCCGCTCCTCCGGTGCTGGCGGCCAGGGCGTGAACACCACCGACTCCGCCGTGCAGGTGCTCCACATTCCCACCGGCACCATCGTGCGCTGCCAGGACGGCCGCAGCCAGATCAAGAACAAGGAAAAAGCCCTCAGCATCCTGCGCTCACGCCTGCTCGAAAAGAAGCAGCAGGAAGAGGCCGCCAAATACTCCGCCAACCGTAAGAGCCTCATCGGCGGCGGCGGTCGCGAGGAAAAAATCCGCACCTACAACTACCCGCAGAACCGCGTCACCGACCACCGCATCGAGCTGACCCTCTACAACCTCGACCAGTTCGTCGAAGGCCGCATCACCGACATGCTCCAGGCCCTCCTCGCCAGCGACCTCAAGGAGCGCCTCTCCGAGGCGGGGCTGAATTAAACGCGAGTTCAGGCAGAAGTGCTTAAAATGAAGGTTCAGTGATGGGCCTCCCTGGACTCGGACACCGTGACAAAGTGACTGCCGCCCGCTCCCTGCACCCGCTTGTTGAACCCTGATCATGCAATAGAAGACAGGCCAATCGGCGTGTCGCATGTCAGATTAAGGGATTGACGAGTATGCAAGAATCACCGGGATGGTGAACCTACCGATTGAATACTCTGACAAGCTGGTGACGCCCTTTGGCGGCATGGCGCTGATGAAACGCTTCATCGACCAGACCGGCATCCGGGAGCATCTGGCCACCCTGGATTTGCCTCAAGGTGGATCGAACCGTGCCTATGATCCGGTGCAGATCATCGAAAGCTTTTGGCTCGGCATCTGGACGGGAGCCAGCCGCTATATCCACTGCGACTGGTTGCGCCAGGATCAAACGCTAGCGGCCATTTTTGGCTATGAGAGCCTGCCGAGCCAAAGCACCTACCGCCGGTTCTTTGGCAAGTTCTCGCAGGCACGCAACACCGCCGTGTTCCCGCCATTGCAGAGGTGGTTCTTCTCGCAGATCAACGTGGGCGCGGTGACGGTGGACTTCGATAGCACGGTCATCACGCGCGATGGCAGTCAGGAAGGCTCGGCCAAAGGTTACAACCCCAACCGCAAAGGGCGCAACTCGCAC
>NZ_JBIIKX010000089.1:0-22415 GCF_044232965.1 Prosthecobacter sp. | reverse complement strand
GCTCTGCTTGAGCTGTCGTGGCGAGGAACTGCTTTGGCATGACCGCATGCACCGCGCTCATGATGCGCTCTTCGACATCGAGCGCGAACTTCGTGGGTCGATCGTAATAGGTCATCGCGCCAGCACCTTCATAACCGCCTTCGTCCAGAACCCGACGCGATGGCACATAACACGGCACATCATTGGCGTAGCCGTTCACCCACATGCGGGAGCGATCAAACTCACGCTTGATGCGCAGCGAGTAGTCCACGGTGATTTCACCGGGCAGGAAAACCATCGCCATGTCATCACCAAAGCTCCAGCGCTGCACGAGGTAGGGGAGATGAGTGGGGATCGCCTCGTTGCGGTCGAGACGGGCGAGGTTCTTCTTCGCGTGATAGGCTATCGAAGCCGTCGTTGAGGCTGCGAGGGCTTCCCAGTCGGCGCGAGTTGGCAGTTTGTCATAGGCGAGATGAATCTCCTTTGCCTGGCACTTCAGCGCGCCGTTCACCGGCTTGAGTTCGCCCTGCGCGAGCCGTTTGGCTTCGGCCCCGAGGTCTTCGCCATATTGCTTCACGAGTTCCATGGTGCGACGCGGATTCGGATTTTGATCCGCGCCACAACCGAGCGCCGTGAGTGCAATGGCACCGGGAAACTCGCGTTGCAGGGCTTCTTGAGCGACACCCGCCCAATCGCCATGGATCTCATCGATGCCGATGGTGGTGCAATGGCAGGCGTAGCTGGTGAAAATGGCCCGCACCTTGCCGTCCGCGTCGGTGGCACGCAAAACGGGCAAATCATGGTCTATCGGCTTTAAAGGGAAGGCGCGACGATTGGCAGCGAAACCCACCCTTCCCACTCCCCAGGCCAGCGCGGCTGGTTTGCGATCCGCGAGCGCAGCCAGGGCGACTTTCTCGATGTGATCGGTCAATTCACGCGTGTAGCGCTCGATGGCCGGCAGGTGTTCCGCCGGGATGTCCATGCTGAAGATGTTTGGCAGAATGCCGATGAGCATGGGAGCGCAGTGGGTGTGGCTGGAGCAGATGGCAAAGCGCTCGTCCGTGACTTTCGATTGGGTCGCGAGCCGTTTCAGCACCTCCTCGCGCATGGCCGCAGGCACGCCGCAGTTGTCCACCGTGACAAGCACCGCCGGCCCTTCGGCATCACTTCCAATCGCCAGCGCTTTGGCAAAGATGCGTTGTGAGACGCCCGTGTTCGGCAAACGACGCCCCCCATAACCGCTGAGCCGCACCGGATAATCCGGCGTGATGTCCACCGAGGCCGCGCCGACCTCGCGCGTGGAGTCTGCCGCAAAACCAGCGAGTGGCAGAATGAGAAGTGCGAGGAGGATGGATTTCATGGGTGATGATCACAACGAGTGCGTATGAGATGGCCTTGCTATTGAAAGGGTGCCTATTTCTTCAAGACGATCCGTGCCGCGTGGATGTCGCCATACAGCTCACCGGTCGAACTTTTGATCTGTGCCCAGATGGCGCCAAGCGTGCCGTCGGGGAGTTCGGTCAGGGTGGGATAGCAGATGGACCAGCCGCCGACTTTTGTGGGGCGATCTGCGAGGAGTGTTGGCTCGCTCCACGTCGCGCCTTCGTCGCGGGAGGTGCGAATGAGCAGTGGAAAGCGCAGAGGCGTGGGGCCGGGATTGTAGGTGAGGACGAGTGTGCCATCGCGTGTGCAAAGCAGGTGCGAGGCGCTCGAGGTCCCGGTGAGGCCGGTCTTTTCAGCCGCGCTCCACGTTTCGCCTTTGTCGGCACTGATGGAACGCCAGAGCTGGCCGTCCTTTGTGCGCAGGATCATGTGGACCTTGCCGGACTTCACCTCCGCGATGGTCGGCTCGCCGCCCTGGCCTTCGGGATTGGCCACTGCTCCAAAGCGTGTCCATGTTTGGCCACCATCGCGTGATTTCATCACGCCACCGGCCTTGGTGCCGCGTGTGTGCAGCGGCACGAGCAGCTCGCCGGTGGTCAACGCGATGCCATTGGAGCGGGTGGTGTGGTTTGGCTGGTGGAGCTTCACCGGCGCGGTCCATGTCTGGGCCGAGTCGCTGCTGCGGCGGAAATAGATGTCGATCTGCGGATCGAAGCAGGAGAAGAACAAGAACGTCTCTTTGCCGGCGACGAAAAGTGCGGGATCAAAGTCGGCCCTGCCTGCGATGTCCTGCAAGACGGTCGCCTCGCCCCAGGTGCGGCCTTGATCCGATGAAAACGCCTGCACGATCCGCTGCGACTCCGCCCCCTCCGATGGCGACGAGAACCACGCGGCCATCAACCGGCCATCCGGCAGCAGCGCGAGGCTCGGCCCGAGATTGTAGCCCGAGGTATTCGCCGGGTCCTTCGGATCGGTGCTCGTGTGTTTGAAGATGACCGTGCGGTCGGTGATCTGGATCGCAGGTGCTTCCTGAGCGTGGAGTGACGCAAGTAGCAGGGGGGCAATGATTAAGAGTCGCTTCATGGGTTGAGTCATTGAATCCAAAACGAAAACAACCGCCCGTTCTGCACGGCAAACTCCAGGCGCATTGGCTGGCCCTTGTGGCCTGCGATCTTCGTCAGCTCGGGAATGGCGAGATCGGTTTCATCTCGTCCACTGATCGTGGTCTTTTGCTGCGAGACGCCGTTTTCATCGAGCAGGCTCACCGTGAGTGCGCCGAACTTGATCGCGGCATTCACATGCAGCGTGACGCCATCGTGAATGAACGGTTTCGTGCGCAGGATGCCGGGCTTGAAGCTGGCTTCCATGGCGACAAAGCGGTCGCGCTTGATGGTGGCGAGACCGAGCGCGCCGCGCGGTGACGGCATCGGGGGAAGGAGCTTTGGCTCGTCGTCAAACTTCCAGCGCGTGCCGTGGATTTGATTGCGGCCCGTGTAGTAGAAGCGGAGTTCATCGCCGACGACGATGGGATCTGCCACGGGCGGTGAGATCACGCCGCGGTCCCATTCGCCGAGTCCTCCCATCGCGAGGAAGGGCGAGCGATCACTGAGCCGCTGCCACGTTTTGTTGTCGCGACTGATGCCGAGCTGGATGGGCAGGGTGACGACGCTCGGGTCGTTGTGATACATGTGGACGAAGCCGATGTTCACGCCCTCGTAGGCCACGCGGCGCATGTCGTAGATCTCCGTCATCGTGCTGTCCTGCGCATCGCTCGCCAGCACGAGGTCGCCCTTCTCCGGCGTCCAATGGATGAAGTCCTCGCTCTCGCAGCGGATGACGGCGCGGCCCAGGTTGTATTGGAGATTCGGATCGGCGGCGTGCGCGGCTTTCTTCTCGGGTGCAATCACGCCAATGGTGCGACCATAGAGCACCCAGCGCTGGCGTTGCTCGTCGTAGTTGATGTGAAACGGCATGTCCACGGTGGCGCGAGTGACGGGTTCGTTGATCGGCGTCCAATGAATGCCGTCCGGGCTAAAGGCCACGCCCATGCCAGTGCAATGCCACGTGGGTTTCCCACTGGCCCGATCAATCCATAGATAGGCCATCTTGTAGCGGCGTTGCGGATCGGGATCGCGCTGGTCTTTGATCACACCGCTGGCGTGACCGAAAAATCTCCACCCAGCCTCGCGAGAGCGCAGGTAGTCGAGTTTCTCCGGTGGCGCGATTTTGGTGTCGATCTCAGCGGCGGTGAGAATGACGCGATTCGTCGGCTCCTTGTCGAACTCGGGGAACAACCGCATCAAGGGCCGCTCCCAGTGGATGCCATCCTTGCTGGTGAAGTAGAAGACGCCGATGCCGTAGCCATCGAGCCACGCTTTGAAGATTTTCTCGTCGTCATCATAGATTACGCTTGGCGCGACATAGCCCTCCGGTTCCCAGTCATGCTCCTTCACGAACAGCGGATTCGCCTCGTGCTTCCGCGCCTGCTGCACGCGCCGCGTGAGGTGCTCGGTGTTCGCAACGATGTGGTCATCGAGGAAAAGTTGGTGCGCTTTGCCGATGCGGCGCGGCTCCTGCGCATCGGCACCGTGAAGAAGGGGTAGCGAAGAAAGGAGCGAGAGGATCAGAAGGATGAGTGATTTCATGGGCGTGTGCGTTTTTGGTCCCTGCCACCGTCAAAATCCGGTCCGCCGCCTGCGACGTAACCGCCGCTACTGCCGCGCTCGTCGGAGGTGATCCAGAAGGCGTAAAGATCGCCTTCGGCGAGGTGGAAACGGAAGCGCACTGGCTTACCTGCTTGAGAGGCGAGGTTGCCTTTCCAGCTAACGCGGGCACGGGTGCTGTCTCCGTTGAACGCGGTGCATTCCGCAGCGGTGAGGCCGACGATGGGCTTCCCATCGGCATCGAGCACTTCGGTGCGCAGGCTGCCTTTGGCGTTCACAAAGAGATGCTTGCCGCTGAAACGCACCGGTTCCGTCGTGAGTGTGCCGGGACCGCGCATGGAGGCGAAACCATCGCGTCTCAGCTTGGCAATGCCGGTGGCACCGTTCGCGTAAAGGCCACCCCAGACGTAGTATTTCTCGGTGTTGGACGGATCACCGGCAAACGCGCCATACGGAAAGAGCAGTTCATCACCGACAATGAGGCATCCGCCGCCGACGGACGAGATGTAGCCGCGATCCCAACTACCAGACTTGCCCGTGCCACCGATGAAGGTTTCGCGATGCCGACTCCAATGGAATCCATCGCGGCTGAAGGCGACCTGCAAATCGGTGCGCTTCGGTTTGCCTTCGGCGGCACACTCGTCGTTCGTCGGGCCGCTCAGAATCTCGAACAAGCCGAGCATGAGGCTTTCATACGGTGTGGCGTCGATCTTGTAGATTTGCGCGAGCGTGGAATTGCCGAGTTCGATGGCTGCTGAACCCTGCTTCGTCGTTTCGCGAAGGTCGCTGGCCTGCTCGCTCATCCAGTAAACCGGCGTCCTTTCCTTCATCGCTTCACCAGCTACGGAGAAAAAGTCCTTCGTCTCCCAATACGCCCGCGCTCGTTCATAGCGTCCGTCGTCGTGCTTGATGTGAATGCGATGGCTGAAGACCCAGACCTTGCGGAAGGGATTGTAAAACATCGTGGTGTTGTCCTTCGAGTGCTTCGTCTGGCCGCGCAGGGTCCAATGAATGCCGTCGGGCGAGGCGAGCAGGAGGAGGCCGGGATGGTAGTTGTCGAGCTTCGTGCCGAGCGCACCACTGCGGCAGAACATCGTGGCCTTAAAGCGTTCGTCGGGCCTCGCTGCATCGTGATCGAGCCAGATGGACACCGTGTCGCGCCGCCAGTCGTCGTTGACCTTGAGCATGACCTTGTTCGTGCCGGGAAAGACATCGTACTCGGGCCGTTCCCACTGCAAACCATCGCGACTCACCGCTAGCGCGGTCGAATCATACCAGCCCGAGGAATACCAGAGCATGAAGCGCTTCGTCATCGGATCGTAAAAGCAACCATCGCTGAACGGCGCGGCCATCGGTGTGCGCGTGGTGCCGAGTTCCCACGGCTTCTCGGGCTTCAGCACGGGATTGTCCGCGAACTTCACCGGCTGATGCCACACGCGTTTCAAAGTCATCTCCGAGATGAGGAAATCATCGACAAACAATTGCCGGCCCAGGTCGATCTCGATCACCGCAGGCTTCGTTTTCAAATACGGCGGCTCCGGTGGATCGCCGGGCTTCGAGAACGTCTCCAGCGGCGGCTTACCTGCGTCCCCACCGATGCGCGGCGGCCACTCAACGGGAAGGACGATGCCGTTGGGCAGCGTTTCACCGCCGTGGACGAAACCTGAGAGGAGGAGGAATTGGATCAGGCGCTTCATGACAGCCATTTTTGAAACCAAGCCCACGCGTCCGCTTGGCGCTCGGCGTTGAACTCATGGGGGCGTTCTTCGATGATGCTCTTGAAATGATCGGGCGCGCCGACTTTGGCGTAGCATTTCGCCAGCTTCTCATGCGCCGCACGAACGCCGTCCGGCTCGAAGAGCGCATCCTGAATGCCATTGATGACCATGAGCGGCCTCGGCATCGCTAGCGAGGCGATGTCAGGATGATCCAGGTGGCGATAAATGCCGGGGATGAGCTTCGTGTGGCCGATGGTGCTGCGCACGTGCTTCGCGAGTTGATTCGGAAACGAACACATCCAACCACACACGACCGCCGCCTTGATGCGATCATCCAAGGCCGCGAGATAGGCGCTGCGCAGGCCGCCGACGCTGTGGCCCACGCAACCGATGCGCTGCGGGTCCACCTCGGGCCGCGTGATGAGATAGTCCACCGTGCGGATGTCGTCCCACGCGATGATGCCAGCCCATGTCGTGCCCGCGCTGAGCAGCGTGCGGCCCATGAGCTGCTCGCTGGCGCTGCTGCGTTGATTGAACTTCGTCACCGACTCGCTGCTGATGCTCGCGGGCCTTGTCTTCCACTCCTCGGGATCATCATTGAGCACCATGCGCCGCTCGCCCCAGAAGAACATGTCGATACTGATCACCACATAGCCTCGCCTCACCATCTCAGTGCCGATGGCCTTCTTTCCGTAGTAGTCCCGCATGTCGAGCAGCGTGGGATGCACGTTGTCACCCTCGATCTCCCGCTCGCGTCCCCACAGGTAGGCACCGCCATGCGAATGCAGTAGCACCACGGCAGGCGCTGGCCTCGTTGCCGCCTTCGGAATCAAGACCGTGGCTGGCACGCGAAATACCGGCGTGGTGTTGAATCGAATCTCCTCGCGAATGTAGTCGTCGCAGTCCTTGCGCGAGACGACCTCGGCCTGCGGGTCGCACTTTTCTGGCGAGTAATGCAGCAGTTCCAGCATCTTCGCGCGAGCATTCGCCTTCCACGCTGCGAGATCACGATGCTCTTCTTTGAGAAACGAAAGCGGCACCTCGCCCTGTGGCTTTAGTTTCTGAATGAAGACATCGAGCGTGCCGGTGTGCGACCCCGTCTTCGGCGGCGGAGGGCTCATCGAGTAACGAATCTCGGGCTTCGGCTCAGCAGCGGTCGCCTTCGATGAGATGGCAGCGGCACCGGCAACAGTGGCGATGAAATGGCGGCGTGTGTTCATGGTCGATGAGGGTTGGAGTGGTCCGCAGATTCCTCAAACTCAGTCGCCGTTGCGCCGATTTCGAGTTGCGCTCCATCCACCCAGATGGTTCCGGGTTCGCGGAGGCGGACTTCGTAGCTGGCTTCACTGACGTTGGCGGGGATGACACCGGTGATGGAGTAGCGTTGCCACTCGGTGCTGAGTTTGAGCGCAATGGCTTCGCCGTGCACTTTTTCGGCGTTCATCTTCATGCCACGCAGCCATGCATCGCGTCCGGGTTGATCGGCTTTGAGATAAACCGAGAGGGTGTAAGTCCGGGCGGCATCGCTCACGGGATCGCAGCGCAACATGAGTTGCTCGTAGCCGCTGTTGGTGATCTTGGTGAGTTGGATGCAGCGTTTACCAAAGCGGGCTCCGTCCTCGCGTATCGTCGCCCCGGGCGTCATGAGGCAGTAGTCGGCACAACCTGCGGCGGTGCTGTGTTCGAAGCTGGGATTGGGCAGCACGTTCTTGCGACCCTTTCTGAAGCCACCGGGGAGAAAGGGTTCCACTCTCATGAGGTCGGGCTTCAAGACGATCTGCTGCACGCGCAGTGAATGATCAACGGTGCCTTTCACATGCCAGGCGCGACACGCATAGGGCTCCAGGGTGTCGCTGAAGCCATGGTCTTTGATCTCCATGTCTTGCGTGCCGAACACTTCTCTCGCTGCGGTCATTTGATCGAAGGCTAAGCGACAACGCACGGGGTGATGACGAGCGTTGGCGGCCAGCAGGATGGTTTGCCCCTGATCGTTCTGGAAGATGCCGACGTGGACGTCTGGGTAGCGCTCGGCTTTCGGATCAAAGGGAGATTCAACAAAGCTGGGAACACACTCCAAAACATCCAGCACAGCGCGGTCGTAGCGGATGTCCGTCGATGGCTCCGGCCCTGCGATGAACGGTGTGAGCAGGCTAATCTCCTTGCCGATTTGCTGGCAGGTCTGCCAGTCGGCCTCACGCATGTTGCTGTAGGCGAAGGTAACGATGCCCGTGGCCCGATAAATGAGCGCGAGATAGGTCTGGCAGCGGATCTCGGCGGACGTCAGAGGTCGCTTATAGAGGCGGCTCCAACGCGGGCAGGCCAGGATTTGCCAAACCGGCTGTCGGGCGGCCTCGGCTCGTTGCCGGGTCAGCCACGCGACCTTGGCGACGTGATTCGGAGTGCTGCGAACTTCGTCTCCCGCGGGCGGATGCCAATAGGGATCGGTGACGAGAATGTCGCACCAGTTGGTGTAGTCCGTGCCTTCGGGGATGTGGCTGGAGTAGTTGACGATGATGGGATGATAGCCATCGGCTTGTCGCACGCGGGCAAAGTATTCCTGGCCAAACTTCACCTGGTTGAAGGCCTCCTTGGGCAGCGGCTCGTCCATGATGAAGTGCGCGGCGAGGTTCGGAGCGCGCTTCACGGCTTCGACTCCGGCAATCATGTGATCGAGGTTCTTGTGGAAGAACTCGCCGTAGATCGTCTCACGTTCAGGAAGCGAGACCGGCAGCGTCAGCACATTCTTGAGCTGGGTGAGGTTTTGCGAGTCCGTGATGCGCCGCACTTGTTTCAAAAGCTCGCCGTCAAAGCGAGCGTGCGCGTCCCAGTGGATCGGCTCCGCGCATTCGTCGGGGCAACTGACGAGTGCGAGACCATGTTTCGCGGCCAACCGCTGGTAGTTCGCCATGCCCTGTGGCGTGGTCTTGTTCCAAACGACAAAGGTATTGAATCCATGAGCGGCAAGCTGCTCGAACGCGGCTTCATCGTCGTCGCGCACGCCGGACATGATCATGCCAAAGGGCACAAACGGTTTGCCGTTGTTCAAGACCAGACGCCGGGCTTGATCGATCTTCCATTCCGCTTCCGGCTGCGGCGGCAGCTTCCGCAGGGGAAGCTTGAGTTCAAAGATCACCCGCTCGGCGCGCTGAAGCTGCAGCGTGATGGAGTCGCTCAGCGGAACCCTGAGCTGACCGCTGACAGGCACGGGAGAGACGCTTCCCAGTTCGCTTCCCTCCGACGAACGAGCCACCAGCTTCAGCCCTGCGCCCGGGTTGACTCGGTAGTAAATCACCGCCTCGACTTCGCTGGTGTAGTAGTTGCGATCCAGGAAGGCCGTGAGAGGTCGCCAGGCGCGGGTGTCCTCAATGACCTCGGTGCCAAGCACTTCATCCGTGGTGGCATCGAGCAAACTCAGCTCCGCTTGCTCGGGGCTGGGATCTTGCAAGGCGAGCTGGGTTTCGAGGATTTGCTTCGGCTCCAACGACAACACCTCTCCACGAGTTGTGCCCATCGCCAGGCGCACCTTAACCGCGGCAGCTCCATGATTTTGCAGGCTCACCCGAGCGGCCGACATCTCAGCACTCGCCTTGCTAAAGCCAACCAGCGGCACCTGACGAATCTCCAGCTCGGCAGGAAATCCAGCCACCGCACGAAACGCAGCCTGCTCATGAAAGCTGCTTTTCACCGGCGACCAACTGCTGCTCTCGCGCGACTCGCTGATGACCACGTTCTGTGAGTCAATCACCGGCACGCGCCGATTGCGCGCCAGGTTGAGCCGCAGGTCGTGAAATCCTCCGCCGGAGCGCAGCAGGGAAAGCGGCACCGCGATCTCTGCCGTCCAACCGCGTTCCGTGCGTCGAGTGGCCGAGCGCCAGGGCACGTCCCAATATTCCTTCACGTTCGGACCGGTGATGATCCGCTCGTCCCGCGCGCCACCGAAGCTCAGCGCATAATGGTAAAAGTAAGCAGGCTCCGTCACTCGCGGAGCAAGGAACACCTCGATCGACTCATCCTTCATCGCGCCCCGATCATGTCCCTTCACGGTGGGCTGTAAGAACTTCAGTGACTCGTGCCGGCATTCGATGCCGAGGTAAAGCCAGGCGTCATCGTGCGCGAGCCGGAACGTGGTCTCCTCCGTCTGCTTGCCCATTGGAAACACCGTGAAGTCGGACTGCGTGGAAGCCTGCGACCAGAACGACTCTTCCAACGCGCCATTGATGATCGCCGTGCCGCGCACCACCACGGCATCGGCCGCGCGAAGACCGGTGGTGAAGAGCAGAGCGAAGATAAAGAGGCGAATCATTGAGTGAGAAAAATAAGGTGCGACAAAGTGGATATTCATTTCGCTTTGAGATGCCGGTCGAGCAGTTCCTCGGCGGCAGCCTGAGCTTCTGCCGGGTAGCGGTGTCCCTGGCGGTGATTGAGCAAACGCACGTTGTCCCGCGCGCCCAGCACTTCATAGACCGGGCGGGCGGCTTCGATGAAGGCGGCGCTTTGATCGCTGTCGGCCGAATCGCCGGCGAGCAGGAGAAACGGCCGGGGCGCGATCAGTGCGAGGAGTTCATGGTGCTCGTGACTGAAGGCCGGCGTCCGGCTGCGCGGACCGAGATACCAGGGCGCATCCCAGTTGCTGAAGGTGAGTCCGATGCCGCCTTCGCTGAACACGGCGACCTTGAAGCGCGCGTCGAACGCGGCGGCGTAGAGCGCTTCCTTCGCGCCCAGCGAATGCCCCAAGCAGCCGATGTGCTCGTGGTCCACCAGTGGCAACGACTCCAGATAATCCGCCGCCCGGATGCCGTCCCATGTCATGCGCGCCATCCCTGTCCACGTCGGGTGACGTTCTTGGACGCGCTTCACCTGCTCGGCATAACCGGCGCCCTCATCGAAGATGAAGCAACGCGGGCACACCACCACGTAGCCGCGTTTCACGAGCTGCACACCGTGCATCAGTTCGGGCACGGAAGCATCCACACCCGCTGCCTGCTGGGCATGGGTCTTCACCGTCTGATGAAACACAACGACGCCGGGGAGCTTCCCGGTGGCGTTCTTTGGAATGAGCACGTAAGCATCCGTGAACACGCCTTCTTCGACCTGATACTTCACATGCTGCCGCGTGAACTCCGCGAGCGTCTCGGTGGTCAGCACCTCCACTTTCAATGGCGCGCGTTCCTTGGGAAACTCGCCAAGGAAGGTCTGCCATTCCGCACGCACAGCGTCGCGCCGTTTCATCCACGCCGGTGCGGAAGTGATAGGCTGCCCGCCCTCACCCACGAGCAGCGGCTGGAGCCGTTCGGCGGCGAACAAGCGGGGCGATCCGAACCCACACAAGGCAACAGCAGCGAGGAGAAGTGAGGTATAGCGTTGCATTTTTAGTTCTTAGTTTTTAGTTCTCGGTTGTGCAGTAAAGTGGTCCGCACAGTCCTCTGTGCGGAACGAACGTCCTCTAACACCGAACCGCACAGACGACTGTGCGGACCACTTTGACTGTGCGGACCACTTTGACTGTGCAGACCGTTTCATGGCTCCGCCTCCTCATTGCCCTCAAATCGCATCATCCACAGCGTGTCCTCGTCCTTCTCCAGCTTGCGCGTCGGCAGCGTGGGGAAGGGCTTCGGATAGCGGGCCACTCTGCTGATGCGCAGTTCATCCACGGCGGCATCGAGGACGTTGCCGAGCAGGGTGATGAACTCGCCTTTCGGCTCATCGATGGGCCAGGGGCGCGGCGGAAACTGTTTGTCGGCGTTGTCGGCTTCGAGGAAGCGACCGTGACCGGTGTCGAAGCGTGCCCAGCCGAGGGAGGGTTGGCCGTCGATGTAGAACTCGCTGATCCAGCCGCGCTTCGGGTCCGTGGTCCAGCTCACGGAGAGGTGATGCCAGCGCGATTGCACAACCGGCGAAAGGTTGAGCAATTGCTGCGGTGGATAGGGATAGGGCGCTGGTTTGGCCGAGGGCGGAGCTTTGATGGAACAGGTGGCATCGAAACGGAAGACATTGCCGGCGCGCGGGTCTTCGTCGTCGCCAGCGTAACGCTTCAGGGTGATGGGCCAGATGCCGCCCGCGATGAAGTATTTCTCCGAGTTCTCCGCGCCCATGCCGGTGCTTTGACGTGGCTGGAACCAAAACTCGAACGTGCCTTCACGGTAATCGATGTGCTCATACACGCCCTCGCTGAGCTTGTTGCCGCGTGGGATTTTCAGATTGCGGTTGCCGGAAATCAGCAACGCCTTCCCGGCAATGCCATCGACATAATCACCGGCGTTTGCGGTGACTGCACTGGCGGCGGCTTCGCGTGCGGGCATCTCCTCCAGGATGACGCGCGGCACGAAGTAGCGCCCTGCATCATGCTGCGCGAGCACCGGCGGGATGCCGCCGCGAAAAGCGACAAAGACGAGGCCGCTCGTTTTGATCGAAGCCATTTGATCGGCCGTGGTGCCTAGCAGATCGAGCCATTCGCCGCCTTTGACCTCCATGACTTTTCCGCCAACGGCGAGCGTGATGGTTTTGTTCGCGTAGATCGCTCCGGATTTGCCAGCAGGAATCTGGAAGTGCCACACGGGCGGCTCGTCGTGGATGGCTCGCAGGATGATGCCATCGCGTGCGACGAGCACGAGGCGTCTCGCATTGTTCTTGAAGACGTAGGGCACGTTCAGGAAACGATACTCACCCTCGACGGTCTCCGCGCCCAGTTCGAGCGAGGCATAGCCGCCACCGAGGCCCGGCGCTTCTTTGGTATAGTAATCCGTGTGACTGTCCCAATGCACCGGGCCGACATCGTAGTCGCGCACGGGCCGCCCGTAACCGGTGGGCGTCCACGTTACCTGCATGTCGTGGCCCACGCTGAAGCGCAGATCGAAGCGCAGGGGCTCATGACGATCCTTGGCAAAGTGAATCTCCACCGCGTGGCACTTCGGTCCGGTGTCGGCCTCGACGTAGTGCCCGCGCTGGCCTTCGGTGGCAGCGAGCAGGTCCATGCCATAGTAGGCGGTCTCCAGGAAGTTGAAGCTGTGATTGCCGCCCCGATGCGGCGAGCCGCGAATGCCCGAGACATTGCGCCGCTGGCCCTGCCCATCGTAATACTCGAAAAGCACGCGATTGAAACGCTCCTCCACCAGCTCCGCATAGCGGACGTTGCCCGTCATGCGCCAAGCGTGATTGGCAAAGTAGCCGCTCTGGTCCTGGTAACCAAAATCCACCGGCGGCACATCGCGCAGCCAGATGGGAAAGGCACGTTCGACGAGCGCCTTCTGCGTGGTGGCATTGCCGGTCGCTCGCCAGTCCATCAGCGCGCCGGCGATCTTGATGTGATACTTCTCCCATGCGCCAAAGTAGTCTGGGTCTGCCCAGCCGGTGCCGGTATCGAGGCGGATCATGCGCGAGCGGATTTTTTCGAGCGCGTCGAGATAGCGCTTGTCGCCCGTGTGCATGTAAAGCGGTCCCGCGAGCAGGAAAGGCTGCGCACCATCACTCGATGCGCCGATCTGCGGCAGCGCGTCGAAATCGAAGCGCTGCAAAAACGTCTCGCCGCTGCGCACGATGACTTCCTCGCTCCAGCGGTCGCCGGTGAGATAGCGATGCAGCAAAAAGCCCTCGGGATCGAAGCCCTGGTGCCCGTTGAGCAAACCGCCGCCAAAGCGGTCTTCCGTGCCGTTCCAGTAATGCGGATTGTCCTCCGAGCCATTCAAGCCGACACGCGAACCGAGGCTGCGATTTTTGCCCGCCACATGCGCGAACTTAAAGTCCGACAGGTGTCGATGCAGCGCCGCTGTGTAGTCGAGATACATGCGCTCGCCGCTGCGTGCGAAAGCCCGCCACAGCGCCGTCTGCGCATGATACATGTGGTCCGCATAACGGTAGTTCAGCCGCGGCATCTCATCGCCCGGCAGGCCGCCGTAGTTGTCATACGTGTGCATGCCCGCGCCGTAATCGAGAAAGCCGTAGTCGCCCCAGCGCCGCTCCCCGCCGACGACATACGTCTCCACCGCATCACGCAGGAATTTCTCCAGCTTGCCGAAGCGCTGCGGATCATAGGGATGGATAAAGCCCAGCGCCTCCGTCTTGCGCATCCACTGCGGGTCCTGCACGCACACGGGCGACTGCGAGCACAGCGCACCGATGCCCGCGGCATCCTTCGCGGTGCTCGCATCAAAGAAATGCAGCCACAAGTCATGCGTCCGCGCCGAGCCCTGCGCATTCGTGTCTTTCGCCTGCATCGCCGCCACCCCGCCGGGATGCTTTTTTGCGACCCAATCACGGCCCCAGTAATCTACCAACTCCGCGGCCCGATAATCCAGCATCCGCCGGCCCCGCGATGACCACAGGTGCGCAACGATGGCATCGGGCGTGACCTCGAACTCCTTCGGGAACAACTTCGCCGCATTCGGCATGGCGATGAGCGCACCGCCTGCATTTGTTTCAGCGGCGGCGTAGCTCCCAATCGCCACGGGCTTCTCGGGTGTGCCCACCGCCGTCATCTTGAACTCCACATGCGGCAGCTTCACCTCACGCTTGCTCGTCTTCTGTCCGTGATGCCAGTAATCGCTCTGCAACATGTAGGCCGACTCTCCGGCGACCAGCGTGTCAGAAATCGGCGTATCATCAGCTCCTTCATCAGCATCAAACATCACCCGCCGCTGCGCCGCCTTCACCAACGGCACCTTCACCGCGATGTCAGCGAACTGCGTCTTATTTGTGTCCTCGGTGACGATGAATGAATGCTGCATCTTCACCGTCGCGCTGCCAGCCAGGAACTCTAGCCGCACCACATACTTCGCCAGTGTCTCGTCCGCCGCCGTCTTCAGCAAACCCTCGCGCCGCACGACGACGAAGTTGCCGCCCTGATACTCGATCTTGGGCACATCGCTTTTCAACTCATCCGCCACACGTCCTGCCTGATCCTTCACCGTCAGACACGCACTTCCTCCAGGCGCGATCACACTCTGACCAATCATCACCCGACCCAGCAGAGCCCCACTCTTTGGCAGCTCAAACTTCGCAGCGCCCGTGTCGATAAGAATGGCATCCGCCCCATCCTTCACGATCACACCCGCCTTCGTTGTCGCTGGCACTGCCGTTGCGAAATACGCCACGCCACGCTTCGCCATGAAGTGCAGCCCCACCCACTTCAGCGAGCCATCCGGTTGCCAACGGGCCAGCGGCTCAGCCTCTGCCGCCACCGCCTGCCCCGCAGCATCGACGACGCTGATCTGCGCGGTCTCGTTGATGGTTCCCTTGGGACAAGAGAACCCGCAATAAACAGGAAAGGCGACATCAGCCTTCACAGGCCAGTCGATCAGTAAAGGAATGCGATTCTGGGCCTGAACGCTGAGCGCTGGCAGCAGGCAGAGGAGAGACGCGATGTAATGGTAAAGTGGTTTCATGGTTGGAGTGTTGGGTCATGGTTTCAGCCACTCATCCCGATGAGCGGCGACGAAGTCGTCGTCGTGGAGATGCGGGTAGGCGCGATAGACGCGGTCAATCTCAGCGGGTTGTCCGGGGCTCAGCGTTTCGCACTCATCGAGGCACCAGACACCTTCGAGCAGGCCCTGGCGTCGCAGGACTTCGTGCAGACCGGCGATGCAGCCGCGGAAGCCGTTCGCGGCATCAAAAAAGGCGGCGTTGCTGTCGGTGACTTCGACGCCAAGTCGCAGCAGGTCCGGCGTGGCAGCGGCGTTGCGGCAGAGCTTGTGCAACTCGACCGCGCGATTCGTCCACACCGACCAATGACCGAGCAGGCCACCCACAATGCGGCGCTCTTTACCCTTAATGCGGAGCGGTGTCAGGAAGTCGGCGACGATGTTGTCGTCATTGCCCGTGTAGAGCGCGATGTCATCGCGTCCGGCTCCGATCACCGCACGCACCACATCGAGCGTCTGGTAGCGGCTGAAGGGCGCGATCTTGATGGCGACGATGTTTTCGATCTCCGCGAACCGCCGCCAGAAGGCATAAGGCAGCACACGCCCGCCAATGCTGGGCTGGAGGTAGAAACCGATAACCGGAATGACCTCCGCCACGGCACGGCAGTGGGCGATCAACGCATCCTCATCGGCGTCACGCATCGCACCGAGACTCAGCAGTGCGGCGTGATAGCCGAGTCCATGCAGCAACTCCGCCTCAGTGACTGCCTGGGCGGTCACGCCGCACACCCCGCCGATGCGCACGAGGTGATTGGAGAAAGTAGTTTCGGCTTTAGCCGAATCCGATGCTGCTAAAGGCGCAGCAACATTCATCTCCTCAGCCGCAAGCTCCAGCACCGCCTTAAACAAGCCCACCCGCGCATCGCGAATCGCGAACTGCGTGGTGTGCACACCCACAGCCAACCCGCCTACGCCAGCAGCGATGTAGTAACGCGTCAGTGCCCGCTGCCGCCGCTCATCGAGTTTGCGCGACGATGCGAGCGCGAGCGGATGCGCGGGGATGGCGAGGCCCAAGTTGAGCTGTTGGCGAAAATCAAAAGCGTCCATCGTTCGTCTCGAAGTGGGTGGGTTTGCCAAGGGTCGCTCCGCCCTGCCGCTGCCATTGCGCGGTGGCCTCGATCATTTCGTCCAAGGACACCGTGGGCGGACCGAACAACTCATACGAGCGCGAGGCATCCCAAAGCCACGCCGCCTCGCCTTCCATGCCGGTGAAGACAGGTTCGCTCTCCAGCAACTCGCCAAAGCGCTGCCCCAACCAGCGAATCGACACGCGCTCGATGCCAGTGACATTCAGAGCGATTGATGGTGAAGCCGTGTGCGCGAGGCATTGAATCGCGCGTGCATTCGCATCGCCCTGCCAGATCACATTCGCCGCGCCCATCGTCAAATCCACCGGCAAGCCTTGCGCCACCTTCGAGGCGACATCACACAGCACACCGTAGCGAAGGTCGATGGCGTAGCAGAGCCGGAACATCAACGCGCGCGTGCCATGCTGCTTCGCAAAATGGGTGAACACCCTTTCACGTCCCACGCACGAGTTCGCATACTCACCCGGCGGTCCCAACACATCGTCTTCACGCGAGCCCGGCCCATCCACAGGCACCAGCGGATAAACGCAGCCGGTCGAAAACACTACGATGCGCGACTTCGCAAAACGCTCCGCCACGATGGCGGGCACGAGCGTGTTCATCACCCAGGTCAGTTCCGGTGCCTCGCTGGTGCCAAACTTTTGTCCGGCCATGAAGATCACATTCGGCACCTCCGGCAGCGCAGCCACCGCCGCACGATCCGTCAGGTCGCACGCGATCGTCTCCACGCCATGCCGCTGAAGCGATTGCGCCGCGCTCACCGAAGAAAACCGCGACACCGCTATCACCCTCCGCCGCTGCTGTCCGATCTCATTCAAGCCTCGCCGTACCATCCGCGCCAGTGTAGGTCCCATCTTGCCCCCAGCGCCAAGCACCACCACATCGCCGTCCAGCGCGCGCAGTGTGTCCAACACACCCTGAGTCGGGCGGCTCAAAGCTTCTTCGAGTTCATCAAAAGTTTGGATGTGATTCATGCAAATTGCGATGGCTGACGATATTCATTCGCGACTCAAACCCACCGCTCAAACCACTCCCAAGCATCCGCCTGGCGCTCGGCATTGAATTGATGTGGGGCATCTTCGATGATGCTCTTGAAGTGATCGGGCACGCCGGCCTTGGCATAGCACTGGGCGAGCTTTTCGTGCGCGGCGTGGACACCGGCGAGTTCGAAGAGCCGGTCTTGCGAGCCGTTGATGACCATGAGCGGCTTCGGCATCGCGAGGGATGCGATGTCGGGATGGTCCATGTGGTGATAGATACCTGGGATGATCTTGGTGAAGCCGATGCCGCGGATGTGGCCTTCGAGTTGATTTGGAAAGGAGCACATCCAACTGCTCACGACGGCCGCCTTGATGCGATCGTCCAGCGCGGCAAGATAGGAGCTACGCAGGCCGCCGACACTTTGGCCGACGCAGGCGATGCGATTCGGGTCCACGTCGGGCCGCGTGATGAGGTAGTCCACGGTGCGGATGTCGTCCCACGCGATGATTCCCGCCCAACTCACTCCGGCGCAATACAGGGTCTTCGCCATGATTTCCTCATCGCGATTGCAGCGGTTATGATAGGCCTTCAACTGCTCATCACTGAGCGTGAATGAGCGATCTTTCCACTCGGGCGGGTCATCGTCGAGCACCACGCGGCGCTCGCCCCAATAGAACATGTCGATGGAGATAACCACATAGCCGCGCCGCACCAGCTCGATGCCGTAGGCTTTGCCCCCGTAGCCAACGTCGCGCATTTGTCGGAGCGTCGGATGAATCGCATCGCTCGTCTCGACCTCGCGCTCGCGGCCCCACATGTAGTAGCCGCCGTGGGAATGCAGCGCGACGACGGCAGGCGCGGGGAACTCGGCGTTCTTTGGAATTAGGACGGTCGCGGGCACGCGAAACACCGGCGTGGTATTGAAGCGCATCTCCTCGCGGATGTAGTCGCCGCAGTCTTTGCGCGAGACGACCTCCGCGTTCGGGTCGCACTTCGCGGGCGCGTATTGTAGCAGCTCCAGCATCTTCGCACGGCCCTTGGCTTTCCATGCAGCGAGGTCGTGGTGATCGCGATGCAGAAACGACAACGGCAAATCCGGCCCGCCTTTGAGCTTCTGGATCACCGCATTCACAGATCCAAACTCCGGCCCGCTCCTTCCCGAGAGCGAGGTGTTGTTCTTCCGCGCAGCCTGCTGCTCCGCAGCGAGCACACCGATGGGCGATGAAGCCGCTGCGGATGAGGCCATGGTGGCGATGAATTGGCGGCGCGTGTTCATGGGGGCGAGGGTTCTACCTTTTGATCATGTCCGCGAACGCTTCGGGTTGCAGGCCCATGCCGCGTTTGATGACTTCAGGGTTCGTGGCGAAGAGGTCGGGGAAATCGAGCGGGACTTTGGTGTCCACGAACTGGTCGATGCAGAACTCGGGAACCTTGGCGGGGTCGAGGCGCTGGAAGATCGCGAACTGGGGATCGAGCACGACGGAGTCGGTGGGAGCGACGCGTTTTTTGTATTCGGGCAAGGTCATGCGCGTGTGGCCGAGGACCTTGCCGTCTTCCTTGAAGTTGAGGACCCAGTAGAGTGTGCGTTCGGTCTCGGGCGTGCGCAGGAAGTAGCAGTTGTTGCGATCCACGATGGTGTCCTGGTTGCCGAAGGACATGAAGTGGATGTTACTCTTCGCTTTGAAGGCGCTGCTGTCGCAGATGATGTTGCTGCTCAGCGTCGCGGGTGAGCCTAGCTTCACGGCCTCGATCATGTGGCTGATGAAGACGCAGTGTTCGACGCGAAAGCCAGGACAACTGCTCACCTCCAAGCCGTCTGAACCTCGTATCATCACGCAGTTCGACAAGAGAACGTCGCTGCTGTCTGCGCCCATGAGCAGGCCGCCGGAGTAGCCCGCGCCGCGTCCATCCCACAGCAGGCGGCGCAGCGTGATGTGGTTGCTTTGATTCACATTGATCACGCGTTGTGAGACGTTGCCCTGGCCGCCCATGCGGAAGTCACGAAAATAGAAACCATCCACCGCGATGTGGCTTTTGCCGTTGATGACGAACGCGGTCTCGATGCGTCTGCCGCTGCCATCAAGGATGACTTTCTCACCTGGGATGCTCTTGAACTGGATCGGGCGTGCTTCCGTGCCCGTGGTGCGCACGCGGACTTTTTCAATGTAAGTGCCGCCCGCGACCAACACGGTGTCTCCAGGCAGCGCCTGCGATGCCGCATGAGAGATGGAACGCCAGGCGCTCCCGCGCTCCAGGCCCGAGGCAGCGTCGCTGCCGTCGGTGGCGACATAGAGCGTGCGCGGCGCGGGATCGGCGGCCTTCGTCGTGAACGAGATGGCTTCATACTTCGGGTCAACCACTTCGCCCGGGCCCTGGGCATCCAGCGGGTAGATGAGCTTGGCCGAGGTGAGCTTAAAGTAATAGGTTGTGTTGGGCTTCAAGCCGGTGAGGCTGTAGGTGCGGAATGTATCCTCATCGTTGGTGACCTTGTAGCTGCCCTGGGTCTCACAGGCGGGAGTCTCACCCCACGCGATGCCGGACACCGAGCCGCGCGACATCTGCCACTCGACGTTTGCCGTGGTGGCGGTGACGGAGTGCAGCGTTGGTGCCGTCATGCTCAGCGTGTTCGACATCAGATCCTGGTGAATGCCGAGGCTCTTGCCCAAGGCTCCACCGCTGGCGAGTGCGATGCGATCCATCACTTCAGGAATGCCATCGCGCATCGCCAGGACGGGCTGCAACTCGCGAGCGTAGATGTCCTGCGATGTCTTCCACGCATCCGTCAGCGAGATCGCCTTGCCGCCTGCCATCCACGCTTTGCTGGCGTCGGCGTAGCTGTTGTAGTCGCTGTAGCGCAGCGCCGAAGCCACTTCTGCGGCACTGCGAAACGCCACCGCCGGGCCTTGCCGGTTGTCATAGACGTTGCTGCTCAGTTCCACGCCCGAGCAGCCCTCAAGCTGCACGCCGACGTGTGCAAAGCGCGTGAACTCGCTGTGAGTGATCGTCAATCCGTCGCACTGGCTCGCGTGCAATCCCTTGTCCTTCGCAAAGAAGCGGCAGTTGTTGAAGCGCACCTTCTCACTCGCGGTGACGCTGACGGTGCTGGCAAAGTTCAGCCGCTCAAACTCGATGCCGTGACTGCCCGCCACTTGGATCGCGCCCGGCATCAAGACGCGCGCCGTGCCACGGGCGCGCCATGAGATCGGCTCGGCACCCTCCTTGTCGCCCTTCAGGGTGACATCGCCATCATATACGCCCTGCTCAAAGTAAACAGTGTCGCCAGCGCGCAGCTCCCTCGCCGCTCGTGCCAGCGTCCTCCACGCGGCGTTCACCGAGAGACCATCGGCCGCATCGTCACCATCCGGCTTCACAAAAAAGACATTCGCCTGATACGGGAATGGCCCGCGATCACTTTTGTCGGGAGCACTGCCGCGCATCGTGGAAGTCGCTTGCAGGCGAAAATCGAAGTTGAGCGGGTCGGCGAACTCCTTGTCTCGTATCACGCGCTCGAAATTCAAGCGAATCGACGTGTCTGTGCCCGCCTTCACATCGTCCAAGTAGATGTTCTTGAAGCCAATGATCGAGCGCACTCCACCCCGACGCGAGGGCAGGTAACTCAGCGCCACGCATTCGCGCACGTCGGAGATTTCACCCATCTTCCCACCCTTGATGCCGAGATCGAGCACGTTGCCCCAGCCCAGTGATTTCTCGATCAGCCCGTAGCCTTCACCGCCATAAAGTCTCACCCCCACGCCGCATTTGTAGGCCACGCAGCGACGCAGCGTGTCATTGCGGACAGCAACGGCAACCACGCCCCCACATTCAAAACCATGCGGCGAATTGTTGCCATAGGCGATGCATTCTTCGATCAAGTTGCCGCCTTCCTTTTCGCTGCGCGTGAGGATACCACCGCCATTGAGGAAAGCCGTGCAGTGTCGGATCACACAATCCTTCGCCTCCTTGAACACGATGCCCCAGGTGCCCGACTCCGTGTGCCACGTCTGCATCACCGCCTTCTCAAACCCCCGCGCCGCGATGCCATCCAACACCACGCGTTTCGGCTGCTCCAGCATCAACCCATGTGCTCCCGCCACGGGAATGCTGTAGCGATGCTGATCCGCCGGCCGCAGGTCCGTGCTGGAGACATAGAGCTTCGCCGCCGCATCATAGAAGGAGCTGCCCGGCTGAAACTCCACCTCGGCCCGCGTGGCCTGGGCACCGAGCCGCTTCAGCGTGTCCACTTCATACACCGCCTGCACATCGCCTGTGAAATCCGCCACGAAAGTCTGCCGCGTCCCCGGCACCGGCTTGAACACCGGCGCATCCACATCCCCGCGCAGCAGCACCGTGCCCCGCATCTCCGCCCGAATGGTCGTCTCCTTCTCCGCACCGCCGAGCCCCTTCCTCGCGACCGCCTCCGCATACTCGCCGCGCCCGATGGAGAGCGTGTCTCCCGGCTGCAAAGCATCCACGCCCTTCTGAATCGTGAGGAACGCCGCCGCGCGGCTCGTGCCCGCATTCGAGTCGAGGCCTTGCTTGTTCACGAAGAACTCCGTGGCGTGAAGAGTGTTCGAGAGAAGGAGCAGAAGCAGTGTGATTTTCATGAGTCTTGATTGGGTGGCATTGAATGCGAAAGATGGAGCCTATTTTACGGCTGCCGCAGCCAGTCGAGGCTGATGCGCCGGATGCGCAGAGTGCCGAGATACGTGCCCAATTTGCTGTCACCGGCACAGTGACCGAGCAGCACGCTGTCGCCGACGAAGTGGATGGCCGTGTAGCAATACCAGCCATCGGGATCGCCCTCGATCAACTTGCGCACCGGCCACGTCTTGCCGCCATCACTGGAGATCGCTGCCACCAGCGGAGTGCGTTTGCCCTTCGGAAAGGGGAACCTGCCCGAATGGTCGTTGTAGAGCGCGAGCAGATCATTGCTGCCGGGAATGCGCCGGATGCTCGCTGGCGACACGGGCGATTGCAACTCCGTCGGCTCAGGCGGGGTCCACGTCTTGCCATCATCCGTGGAGCGGCATCCATGCTGAGCGCCCTGATCCGTGCGCGCCCAGGAAAAGAGCGAACCATCCGCGAGTTCGACGATGCCCGGCTCCTGCAAGCCCGTGCCGCTACGCATGGGCAAGGCCCACCAGCTTGCCGACTCCTGCCATGTCGTCCCATCGTCGTCTGAGTAGATCC